>JBALVY010000002.1:0-140764 GCA_036960375.1 Pseudomonadales bacterium | reverse complement strand
CGAAAAGGTTACTGAAAATTCACTCCAAAAACAGCAAAACGAACAGCAGCAATAAGCCGTTTATATTACTCTGTAGCTTACAAAGCCACGTCAGGCTGATTATTTTTTGAGCGAGGAGAAACCATGGGACGCTTTAGCAGAGAAGAAATAGAAGAAGCCTTTGAAAAATTCCAGGCAGCCGCTCTTAAAGGCGGAACAACCGGAGACTGGAGAGACTGGGCTGATTGTTTCACCGAAGACGTGACCTATTTCGAACACCATTTCGGCCGCATGTGGGGCCGGGAACGCATATATAACTGGATTACCAATACCATGGGCAAGTTCAGAGACATGCAGGCATTTCCGGTAACCTGGTATTCGATTGATGTTAAAAAAGGCTGGGTATTTTCCGAAGTAATGAACCGCATGCGCGACCTGGGTGACGGCAAAATTTATCAAGAGCCGAATATCACTATTTTACACTATGCGGGAAACGGCTTATTCAGTTACGAAGAAGATGCCTACAACCCCGAAAACATGGGTACTATGATAAAAGCCTGGTACAAAGCGAAAGAAGCCATTGAAGCCAAGGAATAGCAGCCCTTATCCATCAACTGTTCATATCGGGTTAACAGAGCGTATACTAGGATTAGTTCCGCAGCATAACGCTGACAGCAGAAATCCATAAAAGCATTTTTCGAGTCCCATAATTTTACAGAGGTAAAAGACCGTGACTAAAAAATCTATTAGTGCAGTGCTCATAATATTTCTAGCACTCGGCTCAAGTGTCATTTTTGCCGAGAAATATAAATACCCCAAATTGAAGCCCGCAGACCCGCCCTGCCTGTATTTACTTGATGATGAGGGCAACGAGACCGGCGTTGCGGGCAATCCACCCTGTGATAGTAGGGCCGCCGCCAACCCGGGTGGTGGAGCCACTACAGATGCCGGTACTGCAACAGATCTCAGCCCTGCTCAGGGTGAAATGAATACACAGCCTGTCAGTTCAGACGGCATGTCTTCTGAGATGAGTAGATAGTCGCGTTTAATGCGAACTATAAATCGTATTGCCATTTAACACGGTCATTTGCACCTTGGCCGTGTAGATATCTGCAGCATCAATATTAAAAAGATTTTTATCCAGTACAACCAAATCGGCACGTTTGCCCACTTCAAGGCTGCCAGTTATGTCTTCCTGCTGCATCTGAATTGCACCATTAATGGTATACATCCGCAGTGCCTCATCCAGTGTTAACAAGCCGCCAGCGAGACTGCCGGCTTGCTCGATAGGGTGCTCGCGAGTTATTGCAGACTGAATATATACCAGGGGATCAACATCGGGGGTTGTCGGCCAATCGGCTCCGCCAGACACATTCACACCGGCATCAATCATTTCCCTGAACTTATACAAGTTATCATAGCGCTCATCGGGAATAGCCAGCTTTACCAAATTCATAAAATAGTTTTCAGTCGCCCAGGCCGGAGATACAGAGGCTTGAATGTCGTATTCTGCCATGGCAGCTATTTGATCATTGCTAATGTAATCCAGGTGAGTGAAAGTATGACGTTTGCTCGCATCATACTGATCTGCTTCCTGCGCCTGACGAATGCCCTCTAAAGCCCACTTAACAGGTGTATCACCACAAGAATGTAGATAGATTCGATAACCATTGGCTGACACCGCCTTTACCGCTTCAATCAGCTGCTGCTCACTATAAATGGGCAAGCCCAGACTGCCGTCCGCATACGGCTGTTCCATAGCTGCAGTACTGCCTATAACACCGTCACCTACGAATTTTACTGAATTGGCACGCAACATCTCATCACCAGAAAATGCACGCTGCTGTAAACTCGCAATATTTTCTTCAGGGCTTTTATCTACCTGATAATACAAATTAAGATTAACTCTGGCATTTAACTCCCCTGCTGCCGATAAATCGCGGAAATCACCCTCAGTGCCAATATCTGTTAGCGCATTGACGTATGAAGTAATACCCAAAGAGTTATACACCGCGGTTCCAGCTTTAATCGCCGCCTTGCGTTTTTCTTGAGTTAATAAGGACAACATTCTAGGAGCGCCCGTGCCCATATGAGCCATCTCTTTAGCCTCTCCTGAGGGAAAGCCATCCGTCTCTCGAGTAAACTCACCGCCCTCCGGGTTTGGAGTATTTGCGTCGATACCCAGCTGCGCCAAAGCCAGCGTATTGTACCAACCGGTATGCTGTGTATCCGAAGACACTATCGTTGGATGTCCATGAGTTACCTCATCGAGTTGCTGACGATTAACCCCGGACGGAAAATGATCATATTTATAGCCGCTTGCTATTAACCATTCATCTGGTGCCAGAGCGCTAGCGTATTCATCTATCATAGCCAAAGTTTGTTCAGCACTTTGACTATCAAACAAGTTCAGCCAGGCACCAGAGCTTAGAGTCCCGCCATACATAATATGTGTGTGCGTATCATGTAGACCCGGCAGCATAAATTTTCCTGCTAAATCGACGATACGAGTATTCTCGTCTTTTGTATCAACACAGGAGTTGGTCTCGCTAATACAGGAGATATTTTTTCCCGTAACGGCCAGAGATTTAGCCCACGCCATTTGCGAGTTGAGCGTATAAATATCTCCATTGATATAGACCGTATCAGCCCCTGCAAGCTGAGCTGTCTGATCTTCCGATATCGTAGTACGGTTATCCGATTCACCGCAGGCAGCTAAAACACACACAATTAGAACTGTAAAAGCGGATCTAATAGATTTTCTCATCACCAACCCTCATGTGGTCAATATTAAAATATCAACAAGGCACGCCGTTCCTCTCGAGAATCTCTCGCAAAGGTTGCAGCTCTTTTTCATAGTGTTTCCAACGCTGCACCGACGATCGGTATACCGGCTGCCGTACCTGAGCCGCACTGGCAGTAGTTGATGCTGCCTTACTCTTATGGAATTCCAGAATCTGATCTTGCCACTCCAGATCACAGAACTCTAGAGCTCGCCTCGCCTCTCGTTCAAAGTCTTCAGTAATATCTTCATAAGACACACTCAAGATAGAACCGGGCATCACCGTATGCCAGTGCTGCATTAGCTGATAATAAGCCGAGTAATACTCGCCAAGGTCTTCTAGGCTATACGAATAGGGCGCGCCCGCATTGAACAACATTTTGTAATTGGCATAACAGGTATCAATAGGATGTCTTACCAAATTAATTATTTTTGCATTAGGCATAGACAGCTTTATCAAGCCACAATACAAGAAATTGATAGGCATTTTGTCAATCCACAATGGACAGGATTCAGCATACTGTTTAGTACCGTGAATATAGGTTTCGCCCAACTTTTTGAAATCCAGCTGACTGGATTTTTTCACCAGCTCAATCTTGGACATTTTGGGATCTTTATTGATTAGCTTGACGATCTGGCTAATCATTTGACTGAGCTCGTTGAGCTCGCCCGCGGCTGTCACATCAGAATGGCTGGCTATCATGCGTTCGAGCAGAGTCGTTCCGGTTCGCGGCATACCTAGAATAAATATCGGCCCTTTATCTTCGCAACCGGTCTGCTCATTATTTGCAAAAAATTCCGCGCTGTATACCTCGCGCAGCGTTTTCATCACTTCAACATCAGTAGCGGCCTTATACGCCATGCCTTTACGACGTATATTGGCACCTTCTTGCAAGGTCTCAAATGACTTCGCATACTCGCCCAAGTCTTCATACTCTTTGGCTAAAACATAATGATGATGATATTGGTTTTCCCGGCCCTGTACTCCCTTGGCGATTTTTTCTTCCAGCTCCTTAACATGATTATGTTCTGGCGTTTGTTTGCGTACATCTGAGCGTAAAAACAGACCTTCATAATCCTCAGGGTTCTGTTGCACGGCTTTATCGGCATAGGCTTCAGCCGCTTCTAACTCCCCAAGAAATCTGGCCGAGGTAGCGGCCATATAATTCATCTTGCCATCGTCAGGGCTCAGTTCAGCTCCTTGCTGAAACACTTGGTAGGCTTTTTCGTGTTTACCCGCACGGCCGTAGATCGAACCAGCAGATTTTAACAGTTGCACGTTATTGGGGGCCATAGTCATGGCGCGCTCGGTAAGCTCAACAGCCTCATCCAAACACCCTCTAATATAGGATAAAATTTCCGCCAGGGTCTGAACAAAGGCATGGTTGTCGGGCTCTGCATCACAAGCTCTACGCATGCAGCGCTCCGCCTTTATCCATTGACCTTTGGCAATAAACACATTGGCAGAAAATGACAATATGGCAGGGTGTGTATCATTGGCTTTTAATAAGCTCAGTGCGATGTCTTCAGCTTCATTCAGTTTGCTCGCTGCTAACAGTTTATGGCCTCGCGCTAGTAGCTGATTAAGATCTACCTGGCCTGCCGAATTTTGTCTATTCAAAAAAGATACTCTTTCAAAGTCAATCCAGAATTATACACCGGATGACAAAATACCAATAAAAAGGGCCGCATGCGCGGCCCGTTAAAATTAAAACCAGCTATTAGAAAGAATACTTGGCCCGCAAACCATAACTTCTGGGGCGCTCTATCTGCTCATAGTTAGTGCCTGCCTGCAAAGCTTTGGCGTTTACGCCATCTTGCTCATCCAACAGATTGCTGACAAAGAAATTAATATTCCAGCTATCATTTACCAGCCCAATACTCCCATTCCACATAGAGTAGGCGTCCAGAGGGGCATCATTCACCCCGCCCGCTAAATCGTTTCTGGCCTTACCTTTATAACGGCCGTCCAGATGCAGGGTAAGGTCAAAACTACCAATAACTTGCGGCAAGTTATAATCCAAGGCGCCATTGGCCATATTCTTGGCTACACCAGGCAAGGGCGAACCGGCAATTCCAACCACGCCTGCAGTTTCAAAATCCTCAGTTAACTCAGCATTGGTATAGTTATAGCTCACGCTAAAGGACAAATTTTCAGTAATATTACCGTTTAAAGCTGCCTCTAAGCCCTTGGACTCAGCCGCCTCGCCATTGATGACAGCAGGCAATGCGGCAATACTGACAAAGGCGTCAATCTGCGGTTTATCCCATTCGATAAAGAAAGCTGCCAAGGTATACTGCAGCTGGCCCTCCATCAAATAGCCCTTAATACCTATCTCCCAGTTAGTTGTGACATCAGCCTCATACTCGATATCATCTTCGGTAATGCCTCCAAAACCCACTGGTAGCGCATTGGCACCGCCATGGCGGAAGCCCTCTGCCCAGGTGAAATAGATGTTTTGCTCTCCCACTTGATACGAGGTATTGATTTTAAATATCGTATCCGACTCATCTTTGGAGGTATTGGAAGCTGCCACGCCCCATGTTGGGTCTATGTCGGTTCTGCCCGCTGCTTCGTTCAAATCCTCATAGAACTCATCGCTCAAATCGGGATCCGAACAAAGCACTCCACAGTTAGTAAACAATGACAGTACAGAAGCGGTATATTCCTGTTTGAAGGTTCTAAGTCCGCCGGTAATTTGCCAGTCATCTGTGACATGCCAGGTCAGTTCACCGTAGATCGCTCTATCTTCAAACTCCACCGTACGGTCGTAATGGTAGACGGGAACGCCGACTTCAGGCTGCTTAACACCGCCTGGATATTGCCAGGCTTCGTAATAGCTTAATCCGTAAAATTCGGTAAAATCTTCATCGTAAAGCGCAGATGCTACAGGCGCAGCAGAGTCGGGGTAATTGGCCCACTCAGCATAGCCTGGCATCCAGTCATCGAAGGTGAACTCGGTGTCCTGTTTGTTGAAGTAAGCGCCAAGCAACCAGTCGATATTACTATCGCCATTGGAAACCAGGCGGAACTCCTGCGTGGTATCCTCTCTTGAGCCGGGCTCGTCGCCTTGTAAGGTCACCCGGGGAAAACAACCGTAAAACACACAACCCGGACGGTCATATGCTCCAAGCCCGGGAACAATATAAGGCATGGGGATACCGTCCAAATAGGTCTGTAAGTAGCCAATATCCCGCTGTTGTTCTATTTCATTTTTGGAAAAAGACGTGCTGGAGGTGAGTGTTGCAAAACCTAGGTCAACATCAATTTCCAGACTGGTCAGTTCGACATCGTTATCAAACTGATTAATAAATGCTGCGGAGCTTTCATAACCTGAACTATCCAAATCGCGATAATTATCGCCGTCGGCCTCCATGTGCTGACGGTGATGTACCAACAAAAAACCCAATGATTCAGTAGGTTCCCATAATAGTGACCCGCGTATACTGTATGATTTTGCGCTATCGGCATCATCTACACGCATGGTTTCGGCTGGACTGTAGAGGTAATCATCCGGATCTTCCAACACCGGATATCCGTCGTCATAAACAACAACATCGGTATAATCAATGACACCACCACGATTTTCATAGGTGCCTGCAATACGCAGGGCGGCTTTTTCGCCCATTGGCAGATTGAACATACCCTCTGCACCATAGGTGTAATCACTGGACTCACCTAGTGCCTCAACCGAACCACCAATATTGCCTTCAATAGCATCAACACTGGGCCTGTGGTGAATAAATCGTACCGTACCGGCTAAGGAACCGGAGCCATACAGGGTACCCTGCGGGCCGCGCAATACTTCCACCCGTTCAATATCGGTGAGCTGCAGGCTCATAAAGATGGGCGTGTCATCCATGTAACTGGATACTGTCGGCACAGTAAGATTTCCAAACACGCCGCCAACGGCCTGCGACTGCACACTCAAACCACGCAATACGATACCGCTATTGGCCGAATTGGCTCGCGGCCCCTGGTCAGCATAAACAATACCCGGAACAGAGTTCATCACCCCGGCCATATTCGTTATGCCAGACCGGTCTAAGTCATCGCTTGTTATTGCCGTAATGTTATACGGAATCTCGTTGACGCTTTGGGCGCGTCGAGTTGCCGTTACAGTTACTTCCTCTAGTACAAGGCCGTCTGCTTTTGCAACATTAATGCCCGTTATAGATACAAGAGCAATGACTGCCGCGATGGGTCGTTTTGCTATATTCATAGGTAAACCCCTTAGTTTGATTGGTCAAATTTAATTTTTGATTTAATTATTTTTTATAACTTCTAGCACTTGTCTTAACAGTTACCCGCAACTAAACACCTCATGACTACAACTAAACATCTGCTAATGCATAAGCTAAAAATAGTAGACATATAACTATTACGCAAGGGTATTATGCACAAGTTTTTCGTACAATCAATTAATTGTTAATTATATATCTATTAAAATAATATATTTTTAGAGTTATCAATATTTTATCTGCCAACATCTCGTTAATAATAGTTTTATATCTACAAAATGGTGGTAGTCAATGGAGGTGTAAACTATGCCTGTTGACTACGATAACCTTACAACTCCAGCACAGAATACCGGCTATAGTATGATTTGCAGTACCCCTTATTGGGTAGCAGGTTTTTTCCGAATCAGGGTTACCCTGAATGCATAATCTCTATTTCGAGGAAAAGCTACCGTGGGCAACATTAGAATAAATCAGCAAAGGCTATGGGATAGTCTGATGCAAATGGGCGACACTGGGCAACTAGTCGACCATGGATATACCCGTGTAGCGCTTACAAAGGCCGATAAAGCCGGTAGAGACCTGTTTAGCGAGTGGTGTAGCCAAGCAGGCTGCTCTTTAAGTATCGATACCATGGGCAATCTATTTTTTCGCCGTGCGGGAAAAAACGATGAACTACCCCCGGTTATAACCGGCTCTCATTTGGACACCCAACCCACTGGAGGAAAATTCGATGGGGTATACGGCGTCCTGGCCGGTCTGGAAGTTATACGCACATTGAATGAACACGATATCGTCACTGATCACCCGTTGGAGATTGTTGTCTGGACCAACGAAGAAGGCGCTCGATTTGCGCCGGCTATGATTGGCTCTGGTGTTTGGGCGGATATTTTCACGCTGGATTACGGTCTGTCACGAGCAGACAAAGAGGGCATTACCATTGAGCAGGCGCTTATTGATACCGGCTTTAAAGGAGACAAGGCTTGTAGAGTAAAACCCGTCAAAGCGGCCTTTGAGTTGCATATTGAACAAGGCCCTATTCTTGAGCAAGAAGAAAAACAAATTGGCATTGTCTCTGGCGCGCAAGGCATTAACTGGCTCACGCTCAAACTATTCGGCAAGCCTGTGCATGCAGGCCCTACTCCGATGACCGGACGCATAGATCCTTTTATGGCTCTGCCGGGTATACTTCATAGGTTATATACCATCGTTAAGGAATGCGACGACTGGGCGCGCGTCACCTTTGGTGATATTAGCGCACAACCGGGCTCGCGCAATACGGTGCCGGAGGTGGTCACACTGGCTATAGATATACGCCATCCGGAAGACGCAACCCTAAGCGCTATTGCCAGCCAAATGCGCGAGATCATTGCAGAGGAATGTGCCGCAGCGGGTATCGACTATGAACTGGACGACGACTGGCTATCACCACCTATTCAATTTGATACACAGTGTATCGACGCTGTCCGTGAAGCAGTAAACGGCCTGGGTTATAGCAATATGGATATGTTTTCAGGGGCAGGACATGACGCAGTGCAAATCGCGCGAGTTGTGCCTACATCGATGATTTTCATTCCCTGTGAAGGCGGCATTTCACATAACCCGGAAGAGTTCGCCTCGTCCGACGACATTGCAGCGGGCGCAAACGTCCTACTGCAGAGCATGCTAGCTATGGCAAAGGCCTGAATCAGTGACTCGTCGTTTGTGCATAGTAATATGTTAATGGGTCTTCTTCGCTATCGAGCGGCACTAGAGATATGGCTTCCAGAAATAACGAGAAGAGCTCTGCCGCGGAAGTAATCTCAAGCTTGCTATGAAAGCGTTTGCGATGAACTTTTACCGTGTCAGGACTAATACCCAGTAGGCGCGCAATAGACTTACTGGAATGACCCTTAAGAATAAGATGGATAACCTCACACTCTCGATCACTCAAATAACTGCGACCAAAATTTCGGAACGCTTTATCCAAAGGCCCACCCAATATTTGCGCACCATCGCCGACACCAGGCAAGCCTACATCACTCCAGTGTTTACGGCATAGCGCGATCATCAACGGTGTAATTCGCTTTAAACGCGCAAATTCTGCATCTGACAGTTGACTACCTGAACCGCGCTGACCCAAGGATATCAATAAGTGTAATTTGTCATTTACGGCGACAAGAATGGTGGCTTCATCGCGCAAATGTGTCGCCGAATAATAGGTCTGGTAATACTCACTTTGGTAAAACTCATCGGGTGCTATTTCGCTTAGCTGATAGATGCCGTCTTCTGCCCCATTACGATATAAATCATAAAAGGGATCCAGAAGATACGCCCCATCAAAGTAGGGCTTGAGAGTACGCTGCTTTTCTTCTTCTGGCAGATTATCGAATAAGTAAAGCGGGCTGTGATTTCCAGTATAGGCAACAATAAGTGAGCTATTATAGGTAGTCACACCCTGATAAGCCTGCGCCAACTTACGAGGAAAATCATCACCAGATACAGCACCCGCCAAATCAGCCAGAACATCATACCAGTCTTGTGTATGCAGGAAATCTTCAGGCAAGGTCATCGTACCTTTTGAAAATACAATGTTTCACAATAGCCTAATACGAGCGCACTTTGTACCCACTATGGGTAGTTTTTCTAATGAGCTGGCAGTGTTCTCATAGAGCCCAATTAGTAGAATCGTCGAACGACCGGAGAAAAAGACATGCCTTCATCCAAAACCGTGTGGGAAATGGACCGCGATCACTTCATACACCCGTATACTGATTTCTCCACTTTTCACAAAGATGGCAGCCAAATAATCAGCCAGGCTGCAGGCAGCAATGTTATCGATAGCGACGGCAAGGAGTACCTCGATGCGATAGGAGGCCTATGGTGTGTCAACATTGGCCACGGCCGCAAAGAAATGGCCGACGCCATTGCCCAACAAGTTACCCAGATGCAATACTTCAACCCCTTTGGTAGCTGTACCAATGAACCCGCGGCTCGCCTATCAGCCAAACTGGCTGAGTTGGCGCCAGCCAATCTGAACCACGTATTCTACGGTTGTGGTGGCAGTGTCGCCAACGATACCGCCGTGCGGCTAATTCACTATTACAACAACCTGCGCGGCAAACCCAACAAAAAGAAAATCATTTCCCGCATTGACGGCTACCACGGCTCAACCTATGTCGCTGCGACCCTCACTGGCATTCATGGCACTAAAATCGAATTCGATTCTCTACCGGGCCTGGCCGAACATGTATCTGCCGCCAATATGTACCGACGCCCGAACGGCATGAACGAACAACAATATTGTGATTTTCTAGTCGAGGAGTTCGAAAATAGAATTTTGCAACTCGGTGAAGACAATGTGGCCGCTTTTATCGCCGAACCCATTATGGGAGCAGGTGGTGTATTAGTAGCCCCCAGCGGCTACCACAAACGTATTTTTGACGTCTGTAAACAATATGACATGCTGTATATCGCAGATGAAGTCGTGACGGCATTTGGCCGCTTGGGTGAATGGTTCGCATCTGAGAGCATCAACGGCATTCAACCGGACATAATCAATATCGCCAAAGGTTTAACTTCTGGCTATATCCCCTTGGGCGCGACACTCATCTCCGATGAAATCTATGAAGTCATTAGTCAACCACAATGTGAGGGCGGTGCGCTCACACTGGGTTTTACCTACTCTGGGCACGCAGTCGCTTGCGCGGCAGCCCTCAAAAATATCGAGATACTTGAGCGAGAAAATATTCTCGACCACGTCAAAGAGGTTGGACCCAAATTACAGGAAGCCGCTCAACGCTTGCTCAATCTGCCCATAGTTGGCGACGTTCGAGGCTCACATCTTATGCTTGGCATTGAGCTTGTCGCAGACAAAGAAACCAAAGCAGGTTTTGATGCCGCTGCAGGTGCGGCAATGCGGGTCTATAATCGATGTATGGAACTCGGTGTCATCGTGCGACCTATTGGTAACCTGCTAGTAATATCACCACCTCTGATATTAACCGAACAACAATGCCTGCATATTATCGATGTGCTAGAGGAAAGCATTCAGGTAGCAGCGATTGAATTGGCAAAATAAAAGATATACTGGCGAACAACAACGGAGACGGGAATGACTAAAAGCGAACTGTATAGGCTTCCCGAGAAAGGGGAAAGCAAAGATCAGGTACTGGGCAAGGTACGCAAGTTAAGAGCCGATATGACACCCGGCCAACGCGGCAAACTGGCCAGCACCACCTTTCAGGGCCAGGAAGAAATGTTCCAGGTTACCCATGAGGCCTACGCAGAGTTTCTGGAATGGAACGGCTTATTCACGTTTCAGGAAGCCAGTGCGGCAAAAATGGAGAATGAAATTCTCGACATTTGCGTTGGCATGTTTGGCGGAGGAGAGAAAAGCCTGGCCAACCTGACCAGCGGTGGCACCGAAAGTAATTTTAATGCATTACACGCTATGCGTCGTTGGTCACGGGAGCACAAAGCAGAGATTACACAGCCGGAGGTAGTAGCGCCCTACTCTACTCACTCCACTATTCACAAAACGGCGCGCTATCTGGATATCAAGGTAGTAACTGTGCCCCAGTTAGATGATCTGTCAGCCGACGTTGAGGGTATCGCCCGAGCCATTGGACCGAACACCATAGGGATTATCGGCTCTGCACCCAATTGGCCCTATGGTACGGTTGACCCCATTGAGGAGTTTGGCCAACTGGCGATCAAGCATAATCTTTGGTTACACGTTGATGCCTGCGTCGGCGGTTACATATTACCTTTCTTTAAAGAGCTCGGCGAAGACGTTCCCTCCTACGATTTCTCCGTGCCCGGTGTACGCTCTATCAGCGCTGACTTGCATAAATACGGTTACGCGCCGAAGCCCTGCTCAACCGTCATTTGGCGCAGTCAGGAAGAACAGTCTTATCACTATATGCCAATTACCGAATGGGCCTGTGGCCTATACTTGTCTCAGGGTTTTGTCGGTAGCAGAACACTGGGGCCGGTGGCCGGCGCCTGGGCACTGATGCATTACTGGGGCAAAGAAGGCTATTTAAAAAATGCCGCGCGGGTGCTGCATGTCAAGAAAACCGTTGAAGCAACCATCGCTGAAATCGAAGGCTTTAAAACCTGGAAAACCCATGGCCCGCTACTGATGATCGCCAGCGACGACTACAACGTGCAACTATTGGTCGGCGGCATGGAGCAGCGTGGTTGGCGTTTACTGGGTGTTAATAATCCGCCAGCAATCCATCTCACGCTGGATGTCATGGAAGATGACTATCTGCAGCAATTTGTTAGCGATCTTAGGGAAGTGACGGCAGACATCGTAGCCGGTAAAGTGGTAGAAGAAGGCATATTGAGTTATGGCGGAGTCGGTGACGAAGAAACCGCGCCTAAATGGCTACTGAGCGCCGTAGAGATCATGGCCAAAGAAGAGAGCAAAAATTCATGAATACCGGGTTGGCAGGACAAGTAGCGCTAGTCACCGGGGCAGGTCACCCTCGCGGAATAGGCCGCGCCATTTGCCGGCGGCTCGCGCAGCAAGGTGCAATCGTTATCGCCAGTGACATAGGAATGGATGCTGCCGACGGTGAATTGACTCAACTTGGCGACAACGTGAGTGCGGCCGCGCTGGACGTTACTCAGCCTGATAATTGGCAATCCGTGGTATCAGCTATCATAGAGAAATACGGTAAGCTGGACATTTTGGTCAACAATGCCGGTGTAGGTCTGGGCAGCAGCGACTTCCTGGGGCTGAGCGAAAAAGATTGGGATCTCACATTGGCGGTCAATGTGCGTGGCGTTGCCAACGGCTGCCAGGCGGTTATCCCACATATGCTGGAACGCCAAAGTGGGCGCATCGTGAACATGGCCTCACTGGCCGGTATTGGCGCCATCGAGGCGATACCTGCGTGTTATACGGCATCCAAATTTGCAGTCACCGGGCTAACCAAACAACTCGCTGCCAACTACGCAGCTTCCGGCATTCGGGTCAACGCTGTGTGCCCCGGCTCCATCGTCACCCAGATGTACGACTCCACTTTACAGCTTATCGCTGATGCTAATAATGTCAGCCTGGAACAAGCAGCTAAAATTGAGGCTGAAAGTATTCCTTTGGGATACTCGGCCCAGCCAGAAGCCATAGGTGATGCCGTTGTATATTTGGTCAGTGATCAAGCGGCTTATGTCACCGGTATTGCTTTGCCGGTAGCCGGCGGTATGTCACCGGGCCTATGAGGGCGAATTACAACCATCCGACATCTATAGCCAGCGGCTGCTTAATGTCGGCTGCAGGTGCCGCGATATTCCTGTTACTGCCGCTAATTGTTGGCACCAGTATCAGCGATCGGGGGCTCAACACCGAGCAAGCGGGCTGGCTGGCCAGCAGCTATTTCGCCAGCTATATGTTAGCTGGTGTATCAGCCTATTTTTGGCTACATCGCGCCCACTGGCCTACCACCAGTATCGCCTCCTATATCTTACTCAGCCTGGGCCTTGCGATCAGCGGGCTCAGCCAAAACTATTCGCTCATGCAAGCCGGGCTTTTTGTTTCTGGCCTTGGCGCCGGCATTTTGTTTGCCCTTGGGGTCAGTATTATTTCCCTCAGCCAAAAAACGGATCGTAATTTTGGCCTGGTACTGGTCACCCAACAACTCGTCGCTGCCGGGCTATATTTTTCTCTGCCTGCCTTGGTGATAGCCCCATGGGGCTATGGCGGCCTGTGCTTCGCTCTAGCAGTCATATTGGGAGTGCTCGTTGTCTTCCAGCGCTGGGTTCCCGTCGCCGACAGACAAGCCCAGATAGACCAACAGTCTCCCGCCCACCCAAGTCTACACATATGGATCTGCCTAGCCGGTCTGATGATCTATTTCGCCGCCCTATCCGGCGTCTGGGCCTTTGTAGAAAGAATGGGGGACGGAGCACTATTAAGCCCTTCTGAGATCGCCAACGCACTGGCCATCTCAATGATCGGCGGCGTCGCTGGCGGTCTATTGGCCGCGGTTACAGGCTCAAAGTTTGGTCGAGTTATGCCCATTCTGCTGGCAACGGTCATATTCTACTGGGTATTTTTCTTGCTTAATGGCAGTTTGGAATTATCCATTTTCACGCTCGCGGTAATGCTACTGTCTGCTGCATGGAATTTTGTACTAGCCTATCAAATGGGCATGATTGCCAACAATGATCAGTCGAAACGCAGCACCGTTCTGATGCCCGCAGCTCAGGCTTTAGGCGCGATGTGCGGTCCAGCACTGGCAGGCACACTAATTACCGGCAATAACTACCAAGCCCTGCTGATATTTTCCGCTATAGCGCTCAGTATCGCGGTACTGCCATTTGTGATTGGCACTAACTCCGCTCAGGCTGCATAGAGGCATTACCCAGTTTGGGTAATTTGTAATTCTGTTAACTGCTATATTCTATTAACAACAAGGATAGGAGCCCGATTAATGGCAAAGCTTACCGAACAGGAACTAAAACACTTTCGCGCACTTGACCGCGAGGCATTTGACTACGAGAACAGTAAAGTGACCCGGTTCTTTGAACGTGCAGCGGCGCAGGGCTATAGCCTCGATACCACTGGATTCCTGGCTAACCCGGGCTTCTTTCAAGCGCCTCATCGCAAAAACCTGGAAAACGTAGATATCGCTATCGTGGGCTCGCCCCTGGATCTGGGCGCCATTGGCCTGGCTGGCACTAGGCACGGCCCCAAACACGTGCGTGAATGGTCGCGTAATTACGGCCCGATAAACGACCGCACGGGCAACATCCCCTTCGAACAGTGTTCGGTCATTGATTATGGCGACGTAGAGTGGTCATCGACCGATCTTGCCGCACGACTGGAAGACATTTACGAGGTGTTTAAAACCCTGGGCGATGCGGGTTGCTACACGCTCAATTGCGGTGGCGAACACACCACCAGTTTTGGAGCACTAAAAGGTCTTTCGGAAGCCCACAACGATTCATTCGGCGTTATCCATATCGACGCCCACTCAGACACTATGGCCAGCTGGGGCGGCGACGCTGTCAATGATGGTTCCATTTTTCGCCAAGCCGTTCTACACGGTTTTATTGATCCACGCCGCACCGTACAAATTGGTATACGAGGCCGCAGCGACTTCCTATGGGAATTTTCCCATGACAGCGGCATGACGGTCATACCTGCCGACGAAGTCTTTGAGAAAGGCACGCAGTACGTTATCGACAAAGCCAGAGAGGTTGTCGGCACCAAAGAAAAAACCTATTTTTCTTTTGATGTCGATGGGCTGGATAGCAACTACATGATGGGCACAACCGGGCCGGAGCCTTTTGGCCTGGAACCACGACAGGTGCGTGAAATTATTCACGGTGCCCGTGGCCTGAATATCATTGGCGCCGACATGGTAGAGCTCAACCCAAACCGTGACCCGGACGGCAAGAGTGGCACGGTCGCCGCAGCATTATACTTTGAATTGCTCTGCCTGCTCGCCGATTGCCGCGAAGCAAAAACAGGGCAAGTCAACTCGACAAACTGGAACTAAACCCATGACAAGCACCGAAACCCGCACCGAGAACGTTCATTTTCTGGAATATGCCATCAAGCGTGTTGCCATGGCATCAGGCACCTCAGAAAAACATGCCGACTGCATCGCAAAGGGCATCACCTTTGCCCACAGACAGGGCAAACTCAACTAGGGGCTGGGCGTCTACGAATGTATTGATCTGGTTATTGCTGTAGGCGCTATGGATCCGAGTAAAGAGCCCAGACTCATCTCCGAGGGACCCGCCTTCGCTGTATTCGACGGCAACGGCTCAAGCGGTTATTACACCGTTAGCTTAATGGCAGAAAAAGCCATCGAACTTGCCCGCGATTCGGGTATCGCCATTGTTTACGGCGGTAATCACTTTGATGCCGGCAGCTTTGCCTATTATGTTCACAAGGCTTACCAGCAGGACATGGTAGGCATCGCCTCCAATAATTCTGTACCACTGGCCGCACCCATGGGCGGTATGGAAAACCTGCTCTCATGTTGCCCCTTTGATGCCATTATTCCCGGTGGCGATGAAACTCCGATCTGGGCCAGCCTTAAATTTGCTGAATTCTACGATGCCGATATCGCCGAAGCCGTATTACAGGACAAACCTATGAAAGGCAAATGGCTGATAGACCCGCAAACAGGGGAGTTAACCGATGACGCCAAGCCCTATGCTCGCCCAATACCGGGTTACGGTAGAGTCTGGGATTACACTTGTGGCGGACAGATTGAAACACCACGCACATATGCCCTAAATATGTGGAACGAGGGTATGACTGCCATTATCAATCCACTTGGCGTGCCCTCGACCGAGATGCCTACCATTGAAGATGTAGCATCGGGTGATATGCGCCCCAGCGTAGGTGGCAGCTATTTCATGTGTATAAACCCCGCCCGCTTTGGCTCAATAGACGCCGTAAAACAAAAATCCGACGCTTATATCAACAAGATCAAAACCTCTAAAACACGCCCGGGTCAGTCAATTCGTATTCCCGGAGAAAATGGCTATCAAAGCTTAAAAAACGATCAAGATAACGTCGAAGTACTCACCAACCACTGGCAACCGTTCTTTGAAACCATTGCCGGACGTCACGGATTGACGGAAGAATCACTAAGACAGGACTTTGCCAGCCAGAGCGCCTAGTAATGCTACGTTCGCTAACTCGCCAGTATGACCGGCAAACCGGGCGTACCTCTTAGGAGAATGCCTTCGGGTACCGGGCTGCTATCTTTTAAACGTAAATTGGGAAATCGTTCGGTCACAATTCTCAGCGCGCTATTAGGCGTAGCCCCGTTTAAAGCAGTAGCCGCAACCACCTGCCCTCTCTCACGCAAACCATGCAAAGAGTCTGAAAATTCGCTACCGGGCAAACGATCGTAATACCAGTCAATCATTAGCTGTACTCTTTGTGCTATCTCTTTTATTACAGCGGCGTTCAACATAAGCTCTAATGCGCGTCCATGCCAGCTCGGCCTCAGGCACGCCCGCGTTCACCAGACCATGCCAACCGTGAATCAAACCAGGCCAGGACTCCAAAGTCACCTCAACCCCATCGCGCACAGCATTAGCGGCCAACTGAATCACACCTTCTCGCACCGTATCGTATTGTGCGAGCTGCAAGTACATGGGCGGCAAACCTGTTAAGTCCGCAAAGGCGGGAGAAACTCTTTGGTCTCTATGATCGACCTTCCCTGCCAGATAATCTGTAGCCCGATTCCTTACCCAATCGGCAGTGAGGAATGGATCACGCTCTTCGAACTCCTGACCCGACACCGACAGGTCGAACCAGCCGGTCAGCGACACAAAACACGCGGGCATAGCTAAACCCTGGTCTCGCGCTTGCAATAACGTACCGATAGCAAGGCTACCCCCGCAAGACTCGCCCATCACGCAGATTCGCGCTGGGTCTATCCCACTTTCAATCAAACCTTTATAAGCGTTAAAGCAGTCGTCATGCGCCGCAGGATAAGGTTGTTCCGGTGCCAGCCGATAATCCGGAATCATCACCTGAGCACCCAGACGTTGAGTAATAATTTCTCCGTAAAAAAGATAGGCATCAAGTGAGCATGAGACAAAAGCCCCACCATGAAAGTGCAGAATGATGGCGTGACTATCCTGGCTGCCAGCATCCCAAATATGACCGGTTTTTACACCGTCCAAAGAGAGAGTTTCAGCCGTTGTCCCCTCCAGCAAAGGATGGCCATGAAAGGGAGCCATCATCTCTCCCACCGCCTGATAATCCGCGCCAGGATCGGCGAAATTGTCAGGAATGATATCGATAAGAGTTTGAAGCTCACTACTACGCATCAACCCGCCCCTTACAATTTATTGAGGGTTGAGGATCCCAGCGCTTGGCAAATTCTATAATTTCTTCTTCGGTAAATTCATAGCCAGCATCAAATCCTTTTTTGCTTCCCACTTCAAAGTCTTCGTAATAACGCAATGCAGCCTCTCAACCAATAATGATATACAACTGAGCATATCCACAAAATCAGGCTTTTGCTAGTCGAGGAACCTCAGGACATGAGTTTGGAAAAAGCGGCTTCGGTAATTCCTGCACTCATACCACCATCTACCGCAATCGCCGCGCCATTGACAAAACCACAGTCATTACTGGCCAGAAAATGGATTAGCGCGGCGACATCTTCGGCTTCACAAATTCTACCCAGCGGCACCGTGAGCTTTTCGCCTTCGATCATAAATTCGCCCCCATCAGCGTGAGCCATGGGGGTATTAACCGTGGTTGGGCATACACAGTTTACTCGAATATTACGTGAGCCTAATTCAAGCGCCGCGGATTTGGTAAGGCCAACCACGGCATGTTTAGACGCCACATAAGAAGACAGGTCAAGCGCCCCGGTTAGCCCCGCAGCAGACGCCGTATTCACAATACGGCCACCATTCTCCATGACGGGCGCTGCATGTTTGATACCAAAAGCCACGCCCTTCAAATTTATATTAAAGCAGAAGTCAAAATCTGACTCGTCGGTTTCTGTCAGCTTCTTATAGGGCGCAAAGACACCGGCATTGTTAACCAAGATATCAAGCCGACCAAAGCGCTGAATGGTGAAACTCATCAGGTCTTTGACTGACTGTTCATTCGACACATCACAATGGCAATAGACCGCGCCCAACTCTTCTGTCAACTCACTGGCATCAACCAGATCTGCCAACACTACGGAGGCCCCTGACGCTAATAAACGCTTCACTGTTGCCAAGCCAATACCTGAACCGCCACCGGTGACTATTGCTACCTGTCCGTCTAAACGAAATAGATCATACGTCATTGTCTGCCTGCACCATTAGATTGAATGTTGGATTGATTATCACAGAGTAGCACTAATTCACCATTACCCACTGTTGGTTACAGGGGGCGATGTTTGGCTGCAGCTACCGCTTAATATAGAAAACCACGGTCGAAAATCGTTTATACTGATATGGCCGGCGCTAGTACCATTGGCAGGCTGAATTAAGCCCTTCCGCACTGATTGAATACGCCGGTATTCTTGTATAATCCACTTAACTTTCTGCCGATTGTGCCTCCTATTTTCCAGGAATGAATTGGACCTTCCCAATAAATTCATCTCCTTCCTTACGATTGATAAGCATCTTAAAAGCTTCATCCGCTTGCGACATCGGAAACTGGTGAGTGATCAGTTTATCTAATTTGGATTGAATCCACGGATCACACAACACATTCAAAATATCTTTGCGGTGGTTAAAGTTCACATCAAAGTGGGCGGTCACCTTCTTATGACCCCAACACAGAGCACTTTCTGTGTGCATGTCCCAACGCAGCGCCTCACCTTCATGTGCGGCATAACCCAGAATCATCAACGTGCCGTAGTGGCGGGTCACGTCAAGACACTTTTGTTGGTAATACGGATAACCACAGCAGTCAAAGCTAAAATCTACACCTCGCCCTTGTGGCGTAAAGGCCTTAACCTGCTCCATCCAATCGTGATCTTCTGGATTGACGTAGTGATCGGCTTCGGCGATATCAAAGGCAGCTTTCATACGTTTTTTATCACGTCCGAGCACAATGACCTTAGCTCCTCGATACTTAAGATTTACGATAGTCGCCAATCCAATAAAACCAACACCTCCTACCAAGCAGACATCTTCAGGCCCAATATTCAGGTCTCGAATGCCTGAATAGGTGCAACCGATAAGACAGTTAGCAGCCGATGCATATTTATCATCTAACTCCTCGGGTATCAGTTCTAACATATTCTGTGGTACCAAGCGGTACTGACAAAAACCATTACCCCCGGATTGACTCGAATTATATTCCTCTACATCGGTAGGCAGTTTTAGATTAATGCAATGAGTGGAACCCAATCCATTTTCACACACATAGCATTCACCGCACGCCCAACCTTGGAAGACCACCACTCGCTGACCAACTTTCCAGCGAGTAACGCCGTCGCCCACAGCATCAATCACACCAACGCCTTCATGACCCGCATGGCACGGACCTTCGTGAAACTCATAAAAACCGGTTTCAAATATTCGGTGCTCAATACAATTGGGCGCAATCGTCTGGCGAACAAGAACGAAACCCGTTGCCGGCTCCGCTACCGGCCGTTCCAGGATTCGAGTCCTTCCCTGTTTGATTTCTAAAATACGATTGAGTTTCATGCTTTTGACCCTTTTATGGAGATATGACTCACTGCCGCAAGGCCGAAACCAGAACCACCACCGGTTACTATTGCTACCGGCTTATCCAAACGTAATTGATCATGGATCATTGTCTGCCTTCACCATAAGTTTAAATGTCGGATTGATTATCGCAAAGTAGCACTAAATCGCCATTACCCACTGTTGGTTACAAGGGGCGATGTTTCGCTGTAGCTATTGTAAGCTTGTGTTTCTATAAAAAAGACAATCGGTATCGCCATGACCCAGTCACTGAGCAAACCACAATTAGTTGCTACTTTACTCACGTCTATGACTGGCATGGTGATATTTAACACCATGCCTCTGCTTATCGGTGAGGCTCAATCACATTTTGGCTGGGGCGAGCAAGATCTAGGCCTACTGGCTTCCAGCTACTTAGCTGCCTATGCTCTGGTCGCTTTAATTTCCGTGTTCTGGCTACCGCGCTTTTCATGGAAGCGCTTATCTGCTGGCGCCACTGTGTTGGCCATTGTTAGCTGTTGGCTTTTGTCTATTAGCACCACAAAAGAGCACGCCTTTATGGCCATAGCGCTACTAGGGCTGGCGAATGGCATAGTCACACCTGTGTCATATGCCATCGTCAGCAATTCCAGTGAAGCTGATAGGGTGTTTGGCTTAAAGCTCGCGGCGGAGTTGTTATCCGGCTCTATCTTCAGCGGCCTACTCAGTATTTGGATACTCAGCACCTACGGATTTACTGGCATCATGGCTTTGTATGCCTGCGCCTACCTCATTCCCAGCCTGTGCTACAGGCTGATCCCCCGCGACTATAATCAGCTGGGCATGAACCTGCAGACCGAACAGAAGATGCCATCGCTGTTTAAAGCCAATGCGCTAGGCTGGCTCGCTATGTTTGCACTGTTTCTGGAAGTGGCGGCCATGGGTGGCCTATGGACCTTCGCCGATGTGATTGGCAATACTCAGGGAATTGAGGACTCAATACGCGGATCCGCATTCAGTTTTGCCATGTTGAGCGGCCTCACCGGTGCGCTTTGCGCGGTATGGCTGGCTTCAAAGCTGGGAAATATTCGCCCGATGATTATCAGCCATATCTTTCTGGTTATCGCCACCGTCCTGGTGTTCAGCAGTAATCAGATCATATTTTTTGCTGGCGTATGCCTGTTGCAAGGGGCGTGGATATTCTGCAACTCCTACCACTTTAATTGGGTAGCCATCAGCGATCATTCGGGGCGCTTAGTGGGTATGATTCCTGGCGTCATGGCTCTTGGTGTCGGCATTGGACCGCTACTGTTATCTACCCCATTGGAAAATGGACGACTGATACTTGCCGGAACGATCGTAGTCTCGATAGTCCTACTTACCTCAGTAGTCATTGTTATCGGTGCGCGGCAACACTCCAGACGCTCAAGCTACCAATAGGTTTCCATGGATACTTTGGTACCACCTATTAGCAGCGCCAGTTTATCCAGACTTGCGCGATTAATAGCTGGCAACATCGCCGGTAATATTTTCTGGTAGCTCTCACCCTCGACCTGATCAAACCATTGTGTCCAACGCATTAAGCCCGTTTCACCATCATCAGTCACTTCGATCATGGCGTAATAATCTTTGATTGGAAAGTCTTGGCCCGTGGCTTTGTAGACATAGCGGGCAGGCGGATCCCAGTGAAGAATCTCCTCGAATACATCACCAAAAAAGGTGAATTCCACGTTAAAACTAGCTTCCTGATCAGCAACAGCCGGATGATGATGATGTATGGTTTTGGCCAGTAGATACCAGTCCGGAATATAGTTAGGATCGCCCATAATCTCGAAAACTTCCGCGGCGCTTTTGCCCGCAAACTCTATTCTCATATCCATACGTAATGTGGCATCACAATAAAGCGACATATCAAATACTGAGCCAGATCGTTCTGTCATGTATAAATCCTCTTAGGTACGCTAATAATAGACGAATGCCGTTTTTCAAGCGTCATTTATCGTACAATTCTCCCCGACTGTACATACCCTAAAATAGGTAAAACCGACCTTAACCACTTGTGGGTATGTCCCTAAAAAACCTTATGCATGACACTGAGCGAACTAATAAAGCCACCAACATAACGTGATAGGGGATTATATGAAATTCAATCGACATAATTGTGACCTTAAAAAAACTCTGCTGGCCACAAGTGTAGCCCTCGCCTTACAGGTACCTGGCCTACAAGCACAAATCCTAGAGGAGGTTGTTGTTACGGCCCAAAAGCGGGCTCAATCAGTGAATGACGTCAGTATTGCCATGGTTGCCATCGGCTCCGACGAGCTTAAATCCATGCGTATCGAGTCGGCTCAGGATATCGCCAACATCGTACCTAATGTTGACATCAAGAATACTCTCGGTGGTGTTAACCCTGCGATAACTGTCCGCGGCGTGGGCCTGAATGACTTCAACGCTAACAATAGCCCCTCTGTTGGCATCTATGTTGACGAAGTATTCCTGTCTTCACCCGGTATGCTGAGTTTCACAAGCTTTGACACGGAACGTGTTGAGGTACTAAAGGGGCCACAAGGTACGCTTTACGGTCGTAACAGCAACGGCGGCGCAATTAACTTCCACTCTACCAAGCCATCTTATGAAACCGAGGGTTATGTCATAGTCGGCGCAGGCAATTACAAAACCGCCGAGGTTGAAGGCGCGGTTGGTGGCGCACTGGGAGAAAGAGTTGCCGGGCGTGTCAGTGGTAAATATACCAGCCAGGGCGAAACCTATATGACCAACACGGCTACAGGCGAAGATTTTGGCGATAGCAATATGTACTCTGTGCGCGGCCAATTGGCTTTCGATCCCAGTGATTCGGTACAAATCAATTTTGCCACCACATTTGGCCATCAAGAGCAGGCGTTCCAAGCTTATAAAAACCGTGGATTTTTTGATATTAATGGCAATTTTGAAACCGACATTTGCCCAACAGCCGTAACCGGTAACCCGGATCAAACCGATTTCTCCTGTGTTTCAGGTGTATTCGCCGCAAACGATTTCGCAGGTGATGTCGAAGCATTTCCCGATCAGGACCCTTACCAGGCCCACTACGAGATAGACACGCCCAAAACGGAGGTAGACAGTAATCTGTCAGTTTTGCGTATCGATTGGGACATTAACGATACATTGGCACTTACCGCCGTGACAGGTTATGCCAGCATTGATCGCGAGTATGCTGATTCCGTATTTGGCAGCCTGCAGGGCTACCACTATTTTGACTCTAACCGCAAAGATGAAGTGTCGCAGTTTTCACAAGAAATTCGTATCTCATCCGAGGGCGATTCTGTCAAATGGATCGCGGGTGCGTTCTACTCAGCCGACAATGTCGAAGCTTCCACCCTTATAAACGCCACAGACACTCTGGCGACCTTTTATGATGTATCTTACGATCAAGATACTACCACTGCTGCTGCCTTCTTCAATATTGACTGGATGCTCACTGATACTCTCAGTGTGATCGGCGGTATTCGTTACACGTCAGAGAAGCTGGAATACAAAGGTGGCACCACAGACCTAAATCCCTATGGAGCAAGTCTAATTCTTATTTTGTCGGATATCCCTACGGTTGACGATGATGGCGAACCGATTGTTTACAGCCTGACCGCAGACACTGATATATCCCAAAGCAGCAAAAACACATCGGGAAAAATTGGTCTTGAGTATCGCCCAAATAACGATTGGTTATTATACGGCACCGTATCTACTGGCTATAAAAGCGGTATAGTTTTCAGTGACATTACCTTCGCACCCGAAGAGCAAGGCCCTCTTGAACCAGAAGAGATAATCTCTTATGAGGCAGGTTTTAAGGGCACGCTGGCAGACGGCGCGGCACAATTTAACGGTGCTGCCTTTTATTACGATTACAAAGATATCCAAACCCTGGTTCCCAGTGAATTCGGTTTATTTTTTACCAATGCAGAAAAAGCCACCATCAAAGGTCTGGAACTTGATGTGGCATGGACACCAACCGAAGGTTTGATGTTGCGAGGCAGTGTCGGCTGGCTAGACTCGGAAATGAACGACCCTGCGCTGGATGGCAATGATCTGCCAAATGCTGCCCGTCTTCAATACACCGGTGTAGCGCGCTACGACTTCCCTGTGAGCGACGGCTTGCGTATAGCGCTACAGACCGATTTCAAATACAGCGATGGCGTATTCCGCGAAGCCACTAATGACCCATTGGCGGCCTCAGATGACGCCACCATTGTTAACGCCAGAGCATCTCTGTTATCTGCCAATGAAGACTGGAATGTTTCGATTTGGGGTAAGAACCTGACGGACGAAGCCGTACTGGAGCAATCTTTTATCGTGGGGTTCTTTGGTATTACCGGAGATTTGTATAGCCCTCCAAGAACTTACGGTATCAGTGTGGACTATCGCTTCTAGCGTTTAACTTCAATATGCCCCGCAAAGCGGGGCTTTTTTATGCCTGATTTCTACGCGTTATTATTCGGGATTGTAAGCGGTCACAAACCAGGCACTTGAGGGAGCCCAAATAGTACCATCCTCTCTGGCATATTTACCCAGCACTTCTTCCAGCGCAATATTCACCTCACCTCTTAGTCGTTCGCCTTCTTCCGCCGCTAAACGAATAATTTCACCAGCAGGCCCAATTTCCATCGCGAACTCTCTAGCCTCTTGTATGTTGCGCCCAATACAGATATAGGAATCAAAACGTTCAAACTGAACCCGCTCAAACCCAACTGCCTGTAGCATGTCGCTTACCATATCAGGGCCAGCCATAGAAAAGGGTCCCGGGCCACAGTGGACGGCATCGGTGTCATCGTGGGATACAACAGGCACGATACTGCTTACACAAAGCTCTGCATCGTGTAGCCATGGGTTATCTTCACGTTTACGCCATACGACCTGAGTGAACTTGCCGCCGGGTTTTAGGGCAGAACGAATGTTTTTCATTGCAGCGCCAGGAAAATTAAAAAACATAGTCCCAAAACGTGCAAACGCCTCATCATAGGGGCCACCAAGATCATCTACTTCAACATCGGCCACTAAAAAACGGGTGTTGGTAATTCCTTCTTCGGCAGCTGTTTGATCGCATTCGGCAATAAAATTACTGGCACAATCCACTCCCGTCGCGACGCCGCTTGCCCCAACAGATTTCGCTATTTCGATGGTGCAATCGCCAAAGCCGCAGCCCACATCTAATACGTGAGCTCCTTGTGGGTATGGTTGTCTTTTGAGAACTTCTTCGCTGATAGAGGCGTAACCCTCAATAAACAGGTATTTGAAACGAGAAAACTTTTCGAATAGTACGGTATTCCAGGCTTCTATAACGACGTCGTTACTCATGTGGTATCTCCCGTGCTTAATCGCCAGTTGTTCTGCGAGTATAGGCCAGGATCACGCCGCTCGCTTAGACGGATATCTTATAGGCCATAGGCGAACCTATTCCCCTGCAAAAGACACATAGATAGGAGACGACCAGGCGCGCGGGCCGACGGGGCTCAGGCAGTCGTCACTTTCATCACGGTTGATACAGTAATCCCGCGTTATACACTGCCCAGCATCGTCCATCTCGCAGCGTAAAGGGTCGCCATTTATGGTCGGTCTGGGCTCCTGAATCACGCGGGCGTAATACGCTATTTCCCTGCCCTGACTGCCAAATTCGGGGTCTTCAAACTCCGCCTCGCATACTGAGCCACTAGCACTGCAATCAATCACCCGCCAGGGGTCCTGAATCAGTGATTGTGTATCTTTGTTATCCGCCAGAGCAGGTATCATACGCACTATTTCAATTCGATCGATGGCGTAGCGTTCATCTCCCGGGTAGTAACATTCATTGCGGCATAGTCGCTGCAAGCGCTCTTCGCCTAATGCCGCCTCGCTGTATTGCGGACAACCCGGGCGTTGTTTCCGGCTACCCAATGCCTTGACGCTGAAACGGGGATTACCCACAGACCACACCTCACTACCCATAGGCGCCTTGCTGCCATCACGCTGAATCAGGTTGAACCACAACTGTATGCGCGGCCCGGATGTGCCATAGACGCTACGAGCATATAGCGCATCCCATAAGTCGGTGCGTGAGTTACTGGCCGCATGAACCGCCACCAGACCACCGGTGTAATAAAAGGAATCGTTTTCATCGCCCTTGGTGAAGGCATCAATCATTGACACCTCGGATGCTGAAAGAGATTCATCTCTCACATCTTCTGGAGCAGGCAGGCTCACCGGCGTACCTTTGCTATCAGTAAAATGCGGGCGCTCTAGTTCTTTAAAACCCGTACCAGGACGCCCCGTATGAATATCACTGGAGCCAATAAAACCCATGCGAACACGATCACTGCCATCACGTGGCTGGCCGGTCCCCAAGGTTGCGATATATTGTGCTGATTGTTTAGGCCGATAATTATGTGCAGGCTGAAAACTGTCCGTCAGCTGGTCACAGGCAGCCCAGTCTTGCGGCGCAGTTCCCGGCACAATCAGACGAGCAGGACTACCGGTAGAACCCGTATCGGCCAAGACGTAATTCAACCTTGCCTCGGCGGCTCTTTGCTCACACACCACTGGGTCGTCGTGATCACAACGGCTGGCGATTATTTCACCGGCCTGCCAACAACAGGGCAAATAATTATCGCTCGGCGTCGGACACAAAGGTTCATCGTCAACGATCTGTGGAATGGGCATATCGCGGTAGACTTCTGAATTGCCGTGGCCTGAATAAATTTCGAGCAAACGCTGATAACGCGAATTATGCTGCGCGGCCTGTTTGGCAAAGTCTGCACTGGCAGGGTTAGTCGTACCCCAGGCCATACCGTGCGGTATCACCAGTGCGGGCAAGCCCCACTCATCCAGTTTTGCGAACAATTCAGCAGGGCTTTCGGCCATTTCATAACAATCGCCGGGCAGTGAATTAACGTCACCTTCGGGGCAATCAACCACTGCATCCATTTCGGCCATATGAGCAGCCAGACTGCCAAACTCATCTAGCTCGGAGATGCCACTGGCGGCAAGCAGACCAAGGCCTCTCAGCGGTGTTGGCGCATCTGCAATTTGATACCAGACTGTTTTACCCGAGGCGATTGGCCGCAATGGCACACGTGATTCTTCTATATCACGCACAATGACATTTTTATGTCCGTAATGCTCTCCACCTGACATACCATCCTGAGACCATTCCCAGCCAAGAAAGGTGACCATATCGGGGTTGTTCGGGTCGCCCGCGCTGGCATTGCAGTCACGTACTGTATCGCGGGTATATTGCCATTGCTGCGGCGAAATACTTTCCGCGTGATCATTAATGCTCCAGAAATCGAGTGCGGAACAATAGCGCGCAAAATCACAGGCGTCGGCAACGCTAAACGTACCGGAATTTTTCATCAGCGGGCTGCCAAACAAATGAGCATCCAGTGAAATACTGGTATGCACATGCAAGTCACCAAACAATATACGCGATTGCTGCTCTGTATTGTTAGCATCAGATATCAAAACGGGACGAGCAGCAGCAATAGGTGCGGGCAGCTCTTTGGGCGTATACCAGCTAGCCGAACCAATATACCAGGCCACCAAAACCACCACTGTCAACAACAGGGCTATAGCCGCCAGTATGCGTTTAAACCATTTCATGTTTGATCTCCACTAAGGTCGCCAAACTATTTTTTATTGTTTTTTCTACTGCCACACGACCGGCCAAACTGTAACGATCAGCACAATCACTAACTGATTGCTGCTGTAAAACCCGCGCAACCATCAACTCCAGTTCCACCGATGGTAAAGCCTCACACCACGCTTCATCAGTTAAATGAAAGTGCAGTACGCTAGCCAGCACAGAAGCCACGCTTTCATATAATCGATGACCAAAGACAAAAGCGGCAAGGTCACGATAATCTTCAGGCGATGGAGTATCAGTGATCGGCAATCGCTGCGCCAGTGAAATTATCGTAAGCGGGTCTACCTCTGACAAATGACTTTGCAGCCGATAAGCAAAACTTCGCTTCAGCTTTTCTCTGGCATTATGCAGAACGGCACTTGCCCTATCGTTCAGCGCCTTGCCCACCACAACGGCATAGGCTCCGCTCACACTGTCGCGGCGTGTGCCTATATGCAACGGCATAAGACCGGCACGATGCCAAAAATCCAGCAGGTCGGATGACATCGCGAAACTAGACGCTACACAGTCAACGTACTCCATTTTTGCCTGCATCTCCACATTGGCTAACAGCTGGATACCGACGCCTTGCCGTCGACATTGTGGGTGAACAGCGATACGTACGATGCGCCACACCGTCTGCCCTAGCATCTCCAATACACCGGCTTGTGAAGCCATGATTTGCGGCACCAGATGGCCTGCAACACGCCGTGAGCCCATGGCCACCGGCTGAGTCAATTCGTCCTCAAGGCCACCCTCTGCCGCGATCAATACACTGCCGGCAACCCGCTCATCTTGTAGAGCAATCAGCAACTTAATATTGGGGCCATCAAGTAAAATCCGCAGATCATCTGGGCTTGTTCGATAATGCGCATGTACCAGCAATCCGAAAATCTGGCTTAGCCAATCCGGTCGCTCTAATAGAGTCTCCTGACTGATAAACCGATAACTAATAGAAGCAACATCAGAGACATTGATCTCTGCTGGCTCAGCAGCTAATAACAATAAGTCTGACAATAAGGGTTCAAGCTTATCGTCGCTGGACCAACGAACCGGCTCGGTCATCTCCACACTCTTCCATTGCGGCGTCACTTGGTCTAACAGAGCCTGAAATTTAACAGTAAAACCTCGCCCATGACCTTCGTAACCATGCACCGTGGTCGAATAGACAATACGTGGATACCGCCTGACCATCGAGCCTAACATTGACACGGGTATCGCTGCGGCCTCGTCCACTAGCAGTAAGGTGGCTTTGGGGTTTCTTCTGAGCAATTCATCAGGCGGCATAAATACAAGACGGCTTTGATTAAATGATAGAACGTTTGCCACTCGCTGAGCATCGCCTAATATTCGTTGGGCATGCTCAAATACCGGTTCTACCGAACTGACATGAGAGGCACAAATAATGATTTCAACAGTAGCTTCCGCCATTAAGCTGGCACTGGCAATACCCAGAGCGGTCGACTTGCCCCGACCTCGATCAGCAGTGATAACCAGGGGACGTTTACGGTGCCCATTAACGACTTTTTCAATTGCATCGAGCGCTTTTTTCTGACAATGCGTTATCGAGAACGGTGGCTTTTCTACCGCAGCCAATGTCACCGGCTCTGAAGAGGGTAATTCCTTATCCTCTTCTATAATTGCCGGGAAAGGGCTATCGAGTAAGAGCTTAGCAATGCGCTTAAGAAAAAAATGATGAGAGATCTCGTGGCCATGTATAGCCAATCGCGCATAGTCAGGGTCGTCGAACGCTTCCCATTGGTTCAGCGGAGGGCTCAACAATACCAATAATCCACCGCCTGTCACCGTACCGGTAATCGCTGCCAGCGCATCGGGGTGCAATCCGCTAAAGGCATCAATCACTACCAGTTGGTATTCACTACCCAATAGACTGCGGGCTTTGCTAGCGACAATAGTACTATCAACACCGGAAGTAGCTTCACCCAGCCATAGCGAACTATGACCCAGCTCGGTATAGACTGCTTGCGCCTGTAGAGAAACCCAGCCCTTGCTACCCGTAAGAACCATTAGGCCACGCGAATTCGTCGCTCTCGCCTTTGCCAGTTCAGATATCGCTATTTGAATAATCGCTGCCGTCACTTTACCTGCCTGAGTCTACATAATTCCTCGACCATGGTATGTCAGGGCAGCCTCACTCACAAATACTATGTAGAAGGGATGGGTAGCAGCCGCTAGCCATCCCTAGGAAATAAATTCATGCCTTCACCTTGATTATTACCGGAGCAGCTGTGACAGACAGAGAAAGCTCAGGTTAGAATAGCGCTAACGGAACGTTCACAGAGATTTTTTGCAGTATCGAAGACCATAATCATTATCAAAGAGAATAGTCATGAACGAAGATTACGAATATAGAGACAGGCAAGTAGATCTTGATACGGGAAAGCAGTTTCGCTTAGGTGATGGAAGGATTAGTGGGTATTGCTCAGTGATGCTTGGTGCGCTAAGTCTATTAGCCGTCTTAGCCTATTTATATCCGTCATATTTGACCACAAATGAGCTTCGTCAAGTATACGATGCTACTTTCTTACAGAATATCCTAAAGTACGGTATGTATTTCTCGCTATTTTTCGGCGTTCTAACATTTTTTCTAAAGAAATACCGATCTATGGGTAGCGTCGGAATAGCCTTAACATTACTGGCGTTTTTTTTGGGGGGTTACAATATACCCGTCGGCGACGTGAAACCAAAGAGCCTGTCGCTAGGTGTCGACTGGCTTATTATTGCGTTTCTTGCTTCGGCTTTCTTATTCATGATACTAGAGAAACTATTCCCGAAATATCGAAATCAGGTTATTTTAAGAAAGGAATGGGGTTTAGACCTTTTTTACTTTTGTTTTAATCATTTGGCAATTTCTGCGATACTAATTTTTGTAAACTACCACGTGAGTCACTTCGAGTGGGCGGTATATCAACCGCTGCAATCAGCAATACAATCGACACCCATATTTTTACAGGTGGTGTTAGTCATATTAGCCGCCGACTTTGTACTTTATTGGGAACACCGTTTATATCATGAGGTGAAGGCTCTGTGGCCAATTCACGCAGTACACCACTCTGTTGAAAATCTCGACTGGTTGGCCGGCTCGCGCGGGCACTTTATCCAGGTTTTCTCCGAACGCGCAATGGTAATGATCCCGCTCTATTTACTAGGCGTCGACGAGACTGCACTAAATATCTATGTGGCTATCGCTGCATTACAAGCAGTCCTAATTCACTGCAATCTCGACGTTCCCTTTGGCTATCTTAAATACATTATCGTTACGCCTCAGTTTCATCATTGGCATCACAGTTCAGAGAAACCAGCGATAGATACTAACTATTCAGCGCATACAATTTTGTTTGATTGGATGTTTAAGACGATGCATCTACCCGGAGATTTTTGGCCAGCAGAGTACGGTACAACAAAGAAGCTTCCATCGTCATATATGGGGCAAACCTTGTATCCGGTTAGTGAGTTTATTCAAAGTCGAGGTAAGGATGCTGACGGGGCTTAGCCGTGAGCGTTTGTCTATCCCTCACGATCCTAATGACTGACAAGCCCCCTAGCGTGATCGCCGGACTAGTCGCCCTAAACCGTGGCATGTCCCACACAAATGCTATACCGACGGAATAGGCAGTAATTTCTCTCCATCTTTCAAGCCGCTGATAACTTCTACCATCCCAGCCCCATCTGATTTACCAATACGCACGTACCGGGCCTGGGGGCCATTTTTACCAGCCACCCAAACCATATCGAGCTGCCCTACCTGAGCTATCAGTTTTTGAGGTACCATCACGCGTTGCGACCTACCTGCGGGAACTTGCAGACGCGCATACATGCCGGGTAATAATGCGCTGTCAAAATCTATACTAGCCTTAATCAAAAAACTGCGTGAACCGGGATCAGCCGCTGGCACAAGCTCTTCAATGACCGCAGAGACATTTTTATTAAAGGCTGGGATTTCCACCTCTAGCTGCTGGCCAATTTGCAGGCCGAGTGCAAGCTGCTCGCGCACTCGCGCTTCTACGCGCAATGTTAATGGATTATACACCGACAGCAATTTACCTCCTGGAGATACGGTATCCCCTGGCTCGGCAAATCGGTCAACTACGCGACCATCAATAGGCGAGCGAATCTCGGAAAAGCTGACCGCCGTACCGGCTTCCTGCAGCGCCTTGCGCGCCGTGGCAAGATCAGCCGACAGCGCATCATTATTGGCGCGCGCCTTGTCGACATCAGCAATCGCGATAAGGCCGTCTTTTTGCAGAGTAACCGCACGATTCAGATTACTCTTTGCTTCCTTAGCCCGCGCAGAAATAGATTTTACCTGTTCGGCTGCTTGCGACTCTCTCGATTCCAAATCGCTGCGCTCAAGATCAATCAGTAACTGACCTTTACTGACCGTATCGCCTGAACGTACATGGATACTGGTAATACGCGCCATAATACGCGATGAAATAACCGTGCCTTGTTTTGCCCACAAAGTGGCCGCTACCGGTTCATATAATTCACTCTCAACCGTGGTCACGGTAAACACATCCGAATTACTAGTACCCTGGGGTTCAGACAAGCCTGGGGCAACCCGATCATCAAAGGTGCCGGCCATCCACACCACCATCAATATCAGCAGTACGACAGTTAATACCGGTATAGCAATTTTTTTCACTGAGCCAGACATCGTATCAAGCCTCCGCGGTTTCAGGTTTATCAAACACCAGCAGGTAAACTACTGGAACAACTAGCAGGGTAAATAAGGTGGAGGCCACAATGCCGAAGATGATAGCCAAAGCCAGACCGCTAAAGACAGGGTCCAGTGTAATGACCAAATTCCCTAACATTGTAGTGCCTGCGGTTAACAAGACTGGCCGCATGCGCACCGCACCCGCCTGTATCAACGCCTCTTTCATGGCCATACCACGCTCTCTGGCCTGACCGATAAACTCCACCAGAATAAGCGAGTTTCTTACCACTATGCCCGCCAACGCGATCATGCCAACCATGGCGGTAGCGGTGAACAATATCGGCTCGGGAGCGCTGGCTATCTCGCGCTCCCCGAACTGATTCAGCAGCCAAAATCCTGGCATGATACCGATAATAGTTAAGGGTATTGATGACATAATAATCAGGGACATCGCACTGGATGCAGTCTGCACACGCAGTACCAAAAATATCGCCACCAGCGCAAAAGCAAAGGCCAGACCCATATCTCTAAAGACTCTGACGGTGATCTTCCACTCGCCCTCCCCGCCCCAAATCAGGTTGACCCCTTGCGGCAATTCCCAGCCATCGCCACTGCCAGCAAACAGAAAGTTTCTCCCCTGCCAGTCATCAGCAGCTCCTTGAGGAGCGCCTAAATCGGCATGCACATCGGCTACGATCTCGGCTGGTGTACGTCCGGATAATTCCGCCATAACATAAACCACGGGTTTTAAGTCTTTATGCAAAATGGGTTTGTCAGCTAACTCGCTTTCAAACTGACCCAACTCACCCAAAGCCACCAAAGGCTGCGGAGCCGTTTCCAAACCATTGGCGCTACTTTGCTTAACAATACCCGGCCTTCCTTTTACCTGCAGTCGCAACATATCACTGCTAGACGTTCTTTCATTTACAGGCAGGCGCAGCTCAATAGGAAGAGGAACAGTTTCTCTATCCAGATGTAGAAAACCCGCAATATAACCCTGGTTAGCGACCAGCAGTGCGCTATTGACATCCTCAGTTGATATACCGGATAAGGCGGCTTTTTGTTTGTCGGTAATAAAGCGCAGACGCTCTTGATCACCACCGACACTGGAGTCTATTTCTACCACATGAGGCTCGCGAGCCAAACGCTCCATCACTAAAGCGGCGGCTTGCTGCTGAGCCGCGTAAGGCACTAGCGTATCGGCATATATTTCAGCCACCAGCGTACTCATTACCGGCGGCCCCGGCGGCACCTCAACCACACGAATTTTAATATCGTCTACCGCCAGTGGCGAGAGTAATTCTCGTATCCGCAATACTACTGCGTGAGACTGATGCTCACGTTCACTTTTATCTACCAGAGTCACTCGCAAGTCGGCCATATGGGGGCCAATGCGTTGATAGTAACGCCGTACCATGCCGTTAAAATCGATGGCAGAGGGTTCGCCTACAAAAGCCGCTACAGCGTTTACCTCGGGTACCCGTTGTATTTCCTGGGAGATAGTACGTGCCATTGATGCGGTTTGCTCAAGCGTTGTCCCTTCAGGCATATCGATAACTATTTGCACTTCGCTTTTATTATCAAAAGGCAGCAATTTTAAGGGTACCAAACGAAAAACGGGCAATAATGCGGCCACGATAAATAACCCAAGCACACTCCACAGAACCCACTTGGCTTTACGCCGGTCGTCCAGCATCGGTGTTAATACTCGACGATAAAATACCAGAAGCCCGGCTTTTTCCTGCTCCTGCGGCTCGTCTTTTACAACACGTGTTTTAAGTATTTTTTTGGCAAGCCATGGCGTCACTAAAAATGCCACCACAGTTGAGGCGGTAACGCTGATGGGCACATTAAACGCCATGGGAGCCATATAGGGGCCCATCATGCCGGTAATAAATGCCAAAGGCACAAAAGCGAGAATAATGGTCAAAGTTGACATTAACAGCGGAATTCTTATTTCATTGATAGCCGCGACAATACTGTCGCCGATACTACCCTTGGCCTTTTCGAGATGTCGCTCAATGTTATCTACGCCGGTAATAGGATCATCCACCAGCAGGCCGAGAGAAAGAATAAGTGCAAACAGGGTCACGCGATTAATGGTATAGCCCATCGCCAGATCGAGAGCCAGCGTGATGCCATAACAAATTGGCACTGCCAAGCCGACCACCAACGCGGGACGCCAGCCCAGGAAGACGCCAATAAAAATCACCACCGTCAACACCGCAAAGGCCAGGCTAGAGGTCAGCTGATTAACTTTATCGTTTGCGGTCTGCCCGTAGTCGCGCAAGGTTTCTATATGAACTTCCGGCGGTAACAACTCCTGTTTGAGCTCCGCTATACGAATGTGAACATTCTCGGCCACTTGCACCGCATTGCTGCCCGCCTGTTTCGCCACACTGATGGACACCATAGGTTTGTCACCTGCGGAGTCGCTATTCTGATTTGCAAAACCGATCCAGTTATAAGACGTCGGCTCTGCCGGACCATCTTCAATACTGGCCACTTCAAGTAAATACACCGGCACGCCGTCGATAACATTCACAACCGTAGTACGAAGCTCTTCAACACTGCGAAATACATCACCGCCCTCTAATACAACGGACTTATTACCGATTGACCAGTCTCCGGCACTTTGTAAGACATTGGAAACGTGCAGCGCATTGATAATGTCAGATGCGGTGGTTTTTCGTGCTCCCATGCTTTCCGGGTCGAGCAGGATTCGCAAGGTGCGCGGGCGGCCACCCGTCACCTCGACAACGCTGGTATCAGGTATTGCCTGCAAATGTGTCGACACTTCATCTGCCATGCGACGCAATTCAAAATCGCTGTAACGTAACGGGTCATCGCTCCATAGACCCAACAGGACTATCGGTACGTCGTCGACCTCCACCGGGCTTACCATCCACCGGCCGACCACAGGAGGCATTTTGTCCTGATTGGAATATAGCTTGTTATAGGTATTAAGAATCGACTTCTCGCGGTCTTCACCGACAAAAAAACGCAGCGTAACCGAGGCCTGCCCCGTCATGGAAGACGAATAGACATGCTCAACGCCTGGGATTTGCGCTAACAATTTCTCCAGCGGGATGGTGACCTGACGCTCCATCTGTTGTGCACTAAGACCAGCTGCATCAACTAATACATCAAGCATGGGCACTACAATCTGAGGCTCTTCTTCCCTGGGCGTCAGCTGCAGTGCCAATACCCCCGCAGCAATAGCGGCAACAAATATAAAGATAGGCAAGGTCCCGCCAAGGGAAGCACCCACGATACGCTCTATCAATCCTTTGTTATGAGACACAGGCACTCCCCCCTTAACTGGTGCAAAACATATGGTGCAATGTATTGAGCATAAGCTCTACATCGGGGCTTCCCAGCGTGTAGTAAATGGTTTGACCATCGCGCCGTGTTGCCACCAAACCGGTCTCACGCAAGACCGCAAGATGCTGTGACAAAGCAGATTGGGACAATGGCACGCAGTCATTCAGTTCACGCACCGACATCTCCCCTTCCAGTAAAGAACAGAGAATCATCAAGCGATTTTTGTTTGCCATTCGCTTGAGAAAGTCCTCTACCAAGGGGACTTGTTTCAGCATTACTTCCACGTCCATTACCACACTCCAATCAGATATAGCCGGATTATAACCAATTAAATTAGTTATTGCTAATTTAGATTATTCTAATGTATTATTAACACCAGATGACAAATCGGAGGAATATCGCCATGACAATTAACGAAGCGCTGCGCCTTATCGCAGGCATTATGGTATTACTTTCAATTACCCTGGCCGTGACCGTTAACATAAACTGGTTATGGCTAACCACATCTGTAAGTGCCCAATGATGACAATTCTCGGCAAAGCCGGTCTGAAGAACTAAGGAGTATTAAATGCTAAAAACCATTCCAGAATTGATGGCCGAAGTCGGCCCCTCGGTGCGCAAGACTACTGCAGAAGAAGCATACAAAAGCCTTCGAGACGAGCCAGCCGTTTTTGTTGATGTGCGCGAGCCGGCAGAGGCCGCCGGGCAGCCTATTAGTGGCTCGATTAATATTCCCAGAGGTGTATTAGAAATGAAGATTCGGGATCTATGCCCGCAGGCTGATAGTCGAATATTTGTTCACTGCGCTAGCGGTATTCGAGCATCACTAGCTGTAGAGCAGCTTCAGAGACTAGGCTATACCAATGCCACGGCTATAAGCTGTGCAGCGGGCACAATTTGCTCAATGCAGGAAAATCACGGTTAACAGAGCCCCGGATTTTAGGGGCCCACATTAACTAGCAAGCTGATGTTTGTTAACTTGGTGCTTAACGAATCCGCCCACCAACCGAGATACTGCCGCGCATACGGGAGCCTGAACCACCGTGATAGCCACCGTAGGAGCTGTATCCACTCGAGACACCAACACTGCCGTAAACTTGTGGGTCGCTGCAACTGGTCAACTGCATTGTGAGAACAATGAGCGCCATCAATTTAGTCATTCTATAAAATATTTTCATTATTGTGCCTCGCCGGTGTTAGCTTGCCGAGATTCGGACCAGGTCTGTATCGCGATACCTGCACCAGAGGGATCGGCGATTAAAGCCACTCGTCCGCCTATCGCCCGGTCTTGGGGTGCCAAAAGAAGACTACCGCCCAGATCCTCAACACGGGCAACTATGGCATCCAATGCCGCTGCGTCTTGTACTCGAATATAGGTGGCCCAAATAGGCGCCAGATCAGGTATCGGATTAGGTAAAAACCCTACGCGAGGTTTATCTCCCGTGCTAAGCAATCGGTAGGTCTTCTGCTGTTCATCCTTTTCCACCTCCCGATCTTCAATCTCAAAAGGCGCCAGACTTTGATAGAACTTCGTGGCTGCTTCGACATCACTGGTCCACAATTCATCCCATAAAAAACCACCAACCTCTTTATTGTCGGTATCGAGCGGGTCACCTGTTTTGGTTTGCAGCAAGGCAAATAATGCACCCTGTGGGTCAGCGGCTATGGCAATGGTACCCCGGTCGGCAAGATTTGTAGGTGGGTTAAATAAAGTCCCTCCGCCTTCGACCAGCGTTTTACTCGCCAACTCAATATCGTCAACCGACATCACTACAACCCACTGCGAGATATCAGCGTCTGTGCTCAGCAAATTTTGGTCAACCAGGCCGCCAATTAAGCGGCCATTATGTCGAATAAGGGTATAGTTTACTGAGCTGAAAGATCCTCCCACACCAAGGTCTTCAAACTCCCAACCGAATAATTCGCCATAGAATCGCTTGGACTCTTCAGGCGTATCAGTAATTAAGTCGTGCCATATGATCTTACCCGCCAGCCGTGCGTCGGTCGGCGTATCGGTAACAGGTGGTAAATTGACGTTCATATTGGCGCAACTGGCCACCAGTAGAAGCACAATAAAAGAACAGATAATCCGAAATGATTGCAAGTGAGACTCCACTAAACCCTGTGAGATGAAAACCATAGCCGATAAGACTGTCGGCATGAACGACAGGCATTATGGTTCAGGCATCCCCGCTAAGCAATCATGCAGTTCGGCCAATCTCAAAAAAGGAATTGATGGGATTAAGACTTACGATGATTTGGCGGTGATAGCCAGAGCCACCTTGGAGCCTGAAGGCCTGCCCAGCACATCGCAAATGAAATTCCCCGCACCAATCAATTTGTCGAGATCAACACCGTGCTCTATGCCTAAACCATTAAGCATATAGACCAGGTCTTCCGTGGCGACGTTACCCGATGCCCCTTTAGCGTAAGGACAGCCACCCAGACCAGCGACGGAGCTATCAATTACCGCTACTCCAAGTTGCAGCGCGGCATAAATATTGGCCAGGGCCTGACCATAGGTATCGTGCAAATGGACGGCGAGTTTACCGGCTGGCACCACTGCCATAACGGTCTCCAACATGGCCGACACGCTGGCAGGCGTGCCTATGCCGATAGTGTCACCCAGTGATACTTCATAACAACCCATTGCCAGTAACTGCCCAGCCACATGCGCCACCTTCGATGCCGCTATGTCACCTTCATAGGGACAACCAACAACACAGGAGACATAGCCGCGCACAGGAACACCGGCTGACTTTGCTGCATCAATTAGTACCTTTGCCCGCAGCAGGCTCTCCTCGATACTGCAGTTGGTGTTTTTTTGACTAAACGCTTCAGAAGCGGCAGCAAAAACTGCCACCTCACTAGCGTTCACGGCAAGCGCGCGCTCATAACCCTTAAGGTTGGGAGTGAGGGCAGCATAAGTAATACCCGGCTTACGCGAGATACCGGCAAATACTTCTTCACTGCCCGCCATCTGTGGCACCCATTTGGGGTTCACAAAACTGCCGGATTCAATATAGCAAAGCCCCGCGCCAACAAGACGCTCAATAAGCTCTATTTTTACCGCTGCCTCTATCGGTCGCTTTTCATTCTGCAGACCATCGCGAGGGCCGACTTCAACTATGCGTACCTTCTCGGGGAAACTCATTTTATTATACTCTCCACTGAGCTGATCAAACCTCAGCTGTTTCAAAATCAACCAACTCGGCGCCACCATCTACCAAATCACCTGCACCATAATAAAACTCGATGACCTTACCGTCTTTAGGCGCTCGAATGGTGTGTTCCATCTTCATCGCTTCCATCACTAGTAAAGCATCACCCTGTTTAACTTCGCTACCAACCTCAACCAGCAAGGTAACCATGGTGCCGTTCATGGGCGCGAGTAAACCGCCGCTGCCGGCACCCTCGTCGACTTCACCCAAGTCAGGCGTCACTTGACTGAAGCTGAGTGCGCTATTCTGCGTATAAAGACTGTAGTTGCCATCATGCTCCGCCACGGAAGCGCGTAATAGATAGCCATCAAGGCTGGCAGACAACTCACTGCCATCCAATGTGCCCTGTGCCTGTACAGTATGATCATTCACTGTGATGGCATAGCGCCTGTCTGAGCCTTTGCCCAGTTGCTCGGCGGCAACCACAAACACCTGCTCGTGAATTTTCAGTTCAAAATGATGCACATGCGCCTCATTCAAACGCCAAGCGCTGGAATCAAACCATGGAGAATTTGCATCCCTGGAGTTTTGACGGATGATCTGCGCCTGCCGCTCCTGCTGAAGCAAAAGAAACAGCGCCGCCAGAGGCAGCTCTTTTTCCAGATCAGCTTCACTGTCATGGAAAATCTCGCTGTGGTGTTTTTCGATAAAACCCGTATCAAGGTCAGCCTCACGAAATGATTTGCTGTTAGCCAGATTGTAGAGAAAATCGATATTGGTCGTCATACCGCTGATGCGATATTCCTTCAGCGCCTTGGTTAAACGCTGTAATGCCTTATCACGATTTTCATCCCATACAATAAGTTTGGCTATCATCGGGTCATAAAAAACGCTGACTTCATCACCCTGCATAACGCCGGTATCTACCCGCACATTGGCGGAGGTTTCAGGCGGCTGTAAAAAGGATAAAGTCCCCGTAACCGGGAGAAAGTCATTTTCCGGGTCTTCAGCGTATATTCGCGCCTCAAAAGCATGACCGGTTAAGGTCAGCTCGTCCTGTGTAGCGGGCAATATTTCACCTGCGGCAACACGCAACTGCCATTCAACCAAATCCTGGCCAGTAATCATTTCTGTTACCGGGTGCTCAACCTGTAGACGGGTATTCATTTCCATAAAATAGAAAGAGCCGTCACTGTCTAACAGAAACTCTACTGTGCCCGCACCTTCATAATTGATGGCTTGAGCGCAGCGTATAGCGGCCTCACCCATGGCAGCGCGTAACTCTTCACTCATGCCCGGCGCTGGCGCCTCTTCGATCACTTTCTGATGACGACGCTGTACCGAACAATCGCGCTCAAACAAATACACTGCATTGCCGTGCTGATCACAAAACACTTGAATCTCAACATGACGGGGCTGGGTCAAATATTTCTCAACCAGCATGTCGTCGTTGCCAAATCCATTCATCGCTTCGCGTTTGGCTGCGGCCAGCGCCTCGTCAAATTCTTCTTCTTTCCATACCTGCCGCATACCTTTGCCACCGCCGCCGGCGACTGCTTTCAACAATACCGGATAACCCATATCATCAGAGGCTTGCTTCAGAATATCGCGACTTTGGTCTGCGCCGTGATAACCAGGCACCAACGGTACATTGGCCTTCTCCATAATGGTCTTAGCGGCCGACTTGGAACCCATTGCCTCAATGGCACTGACCGGAGGACCAATAAAAACGATGTTATTGTCTTTACAGGCTTTACAAAACTCCGAATTCTCTGACAAAAAACCGTAGCCAGGGTGAATTGCCTCGGCACCTGTTTTAATTGCGGCATCGATAACGCGCTGATAAACCAAATACGATTCGCGTGACGGTGCACCACCAATGTGAACTGCTTCATCAGCCATACTGACGTGCAGAGCGTCCTTATCCGCGTCGCTATAGACTGCAACAGTTCGAATACCCAATTTGCGTGCCGTGCGAATCACACGACAGGCAATTTCACCACGATTGGCAACCAGGATTTTGTTAAAGTGTTGAATCGACATAGAGGTTTACCTACTTAGTTAATCCAGGACGGAGAGCGTTTTTCAAGGAAGGCAGCTAAGCCCTCCTGACCCTCCGGAGATACACGAATATCAGCGATACGACGACAGGTGTCGGCTATCAATTCATCAGTTATTTCACGCTCGGCGACATCAAATACCAATTGTTTGGCAGCCTTGACCGCCAAAGGACTGTTGGCAAGAATGCTCTCTACCAGTAGCTCGATGGCCGCGTCCAACTGCTCTTCAGCTACAAGCTGGGATACCAGACCCAGGCGCAATGCTTCTTCTGCTTTAAATCGCTCAGCCGTTGTAAAATAGCGCCGTGATGCACGCTGGCCAATCGCAGCAACAACATAAGGGCTTATCGTTGCGGGCATCATGCCAATTTTCACTTCACTCAGGCTAAAGCTGGCGCGTTCGGTGGCAACCGCCATGTCACAGCAGCTAACCAAACCCACCGCGCCACCAAAGGCCGCACCATGCACACGAGCAATAGTCGGCATAGCCATAAAATTCAATGTCTTTAGCATATTGGCCAATGCCACTGAATCGGCAAGATTTTGCTCGCGTGTATAGGTTGCCATGCGCTTCATCCAGGCTAGGTCGGCACCAGCAGAAAAGCTCTTACCGCTTGACGCCAGTACCATAAGCCGCACCTCAGGGCTATTATCGAGGGTCGCAAAAGACTCTGCCAACTGGCCGATAATAATATCGTCAAAGGCATTATGTTTATCCGGATTATTCAGCGTCACAGTGGCCACACCACGTGCATCAATATCCGTTGTTACAAATTGTCCCGTCATTCCTAACTCCTGCTATATTCGAACTATTCCTGCTTACATTCAACAACCTGATATCACATTCTGAATACGCCAAACTTAGTCTCTTCAATGTCTTTATTGAGACTGGCGGAAATAGCCAAACCTAGTACCTGACGTGTTTCAGCTGGATCAATTACACCGTCATCCCACAAACGCGCCGAAGCGTAATATGGGTGCCCCTGATGTTCATAGTTATCTATAATAGGTTGTTTGAATGCAGCTTCGTCCTCCTCACTCCACTCATCTCCGCTGCGCTGAATTTGATCGCGCTTAATGGTTGCCAAAACACCGGCGGCTTGCTCACCACCCATGACAGAAATTCGCGCGTTGGGCCACATAAACATAAATCGGGGGTCATAGGCTCGACCGCACATGCCATAGTTGCCCGCACCAAACGAGCCACCAATTAACACGGTAAACTTGGGCACCTGAACTGTGGACACCGCGGTCACCATCTTGGCGCCATGTTTTGCAATACCGCCATGTTCGTATTGCTTGCCGACCATAAATCCAGTGATATTCTGCAGGAAAACCAGCGGAATTTTGCGCTGACCGCAAAGCTCAACAAAATGCGCCCCTTTTTGTGCTGACTCGCCAAATAAAATCCCGTTGTTGGCCACAATGCCCACAGGGTAACCGTGAATACGAGCAAAACCGCATACCAGACTAGTGCCGTAGTTGGCCTTAAACTCATCAAATTCTGAGCCGTCAACAATGCGTGCGATGACCTCGTGCACATCATATGGCTGACGCGAATCCTTGGGGATAACGCCATAGATTTCTTTCGTATCGTAGGCAGGTTCAACGGTATCGCGCACATCACAGCCGACGTTTTTTACGCGATTTAAACGGCTCACAGCCTGACGCGCCAACTGCAGTGCGTGATGGTCATTTTGTGCGAGATGATCGGCCACACCAGAAATGCGTGTATGCACATCGGCACCACCCAATTCCTCTGCAGTAACCTCTTCACCAGTTGCGGCTTTTACCAGAGGGGGACCGGCTAGGAATATCGTACCCTGCTCTTTAACAATAATAGACTCGTCTGCCATCGCAGGCACATAAGCGCCACCAGCGGTACAAGAGCCCATTACCACGGCTATCTGTGGGATGTTTTTGGCTGACATATTTGCCTGGTTAAAAAAGATATGTCCAAAATGATCGCGATCAGGAAATATTTCATCCTGATGCGGCAAATTTGCGCCACCTGAGTCCACCAAATATACACAGGGCAAGTTATTTTCCGCCGCTATAGTTTGAGCTCGTAAATGCTTCTTAACCGTGATCGGGAAATACGTGCCGCCTTTGATGGTTGCGTCATTTGCAACAATGATGCATTCCTGACCACTGACGCGGCCAATACCGGTAATTACGCCGCCGGCGTTGACAATGTCTTTGCCGTACATTTCATAGCCGGCCATCTGTGAGAACTCTAAAAAAGGAGAGCCAGGGTCCAGCAATCCAGCGACGCGGTCACGCGGCAGTAATTTGCCGCGCGATACGTGACGAGCACAAGATTTTTCACCGCCACCTTTTTTAATATCTTCCAGCTTTGCATGCAAGTCATCAACCTGAGCTTGCATATGCTCGGAATTTTCAAGGAAATCCGCAGTGCGGATATTAATCTTCGATGTAATATTTGCCATCTTTAATCCCTTCGTACTGACCGTATATAGCAGCGGCCAGAGAGTTTAATCAAAGTAATTACTGCTAAAACTCAGTGAGTCTCGTTAAACAATTCGCGACCGATAAGCATACGACGAATTTCAGAGGTACCCGCTCCAATCTCGTATAACTTGGCATCGCGTAATAAACGACCGGCGGGGAACTCATTAATATAGCCATTGCCACCAAAAATCTGAATGACATCCAATGCCATTTTGGTGGCCATTTCAGCGGTATACAAAATGACTGCCGCCGCGTCTTTACGGCTTTCTTCACCGCGGTCACAGGCCTTGGCTACAGCATAAAGATAGGCCTTGGAGGCATTCATACCTGCATACATATCAGCGACTTTTCCCTGAATCAGCTGAAATTCACCAATCGATTGACCAAATTGTTTTCGGTCGTGAAGATAGGGAATGATCTGATCCATACAGGCCTGCATGATGCCCGTAGGCCCGCCTGAGAGAACTGTACGTTCAAAATCCAGACCACTCATCAATACGGCAACGCCGCGGCCTTCCTGGCCCAATATATTTTCAGCGGGTACTTCACAGTCCTCAAATACCAGCTCGCAGGTATTGGATCCACGCATACCCAATTTGTCGAGTTTCTGGCTACGTGAAAAACCGGGATAATCACGCTCGACTATAAATGCGGTCATACCTTTTGAACCGGCATTGATATCAGTCTTGGCGTAGATCACATAGGTATTGGCATCCGGGCCGTTGGTGATCCACATTTTGTTGCCGTTCAGGATGTATTTATCGCCCCTCTTTTCAGCCTTGAGTTTCATACTCACTACATCCGAGCCGGCATTGGGCTCAGACATAGCCAAGGCACCAATATGGTCACCGGAACACAACTTGGGCAGGTATTTCAGTTTTTGCTCATGTGTGCCATTTTTGTGAATCTGGTTCACACATAGATTAGAATGCGCACCGTAAGACAAACCTACTGAAGCCGATGCACGAGATATCTCTTCCATCACCACCGTATGCCCCAAATAACCCATATTTGTGCCACCGTACTCTTCCGCGACGGTCATGCCTAGCAAACCCATATCGCCAAATTTCTTCCACATATCCATGGGGAATTCGTTATTGGCATCAATATCATGCGCACGCGGCGCCAACTCGTCATCACAAAACTTCTGCACTGCATCGCGCAACATATCGATGTCTTCACCGAGGTCAAAATTCAGAGTAGGGTAAACAATTGCCATGGGAATCTCCTATTTACTGGTTGGCGGCTTCATCAGCCAGTGCTATTTGTAATGCGCTCTCACATTTATCTCTAACCTCCTGCAGGTCTAGCAAAAGGTGCTGAATATCTTCGATCTGGCGTTCAAACTGACCTTGTTTGGCGTTAATTTTTTCCAATAGAAATAGGTATTGTTCTGAATTATCACTTGTGGGGTCGTACATATCGATAATTTCGCGGCTCTCATCCAAAGACAGGCCAATACGTTTGCCGCGCAAAATTAACTGCAATCGCACCCGGTCTGCCGCGCTATAGATACGCTGCTGCCCCTTACGCGATGGCACCAGTAAACCCTTCTCTTCATAGAAGCGAATGGTGCGAGTAGTAATCTCAAATTCACTCGCCAGTTCAGATATTGTGAAACGTCGCTGCTTACTCACCAGCTCACCTCCATACAAAGGAAGGCAATATTATCACCTAGTTAACGTTAACGTCAACGTAAATCTGATGACGTAATGACAACCCACCCCCACTGGACCTCTAGCTTGGGAATCCGGGGTTTTGACGCAGCGGGCCTTGCACCCTAAGCTGGGAGACTATCAATCATGGTGAAGCACAATGAATCAATTATTGCCGGCGTTTCCACAAGAGCAGCTGGTAGCCCAAGGCTGCTATAGCTACCTGCGCAATGGCGAGCTGATGAATATCAGTGAAAACTGGACTATTCACCAATTCATGGATATGACGCTGACTCGCTCCACCCGCCTCGCTCCCGACTATGGTACGACCATTCAGGTAGAGTCACTCAGCAAAGACAATGAGATAGTCAGGATTGAGCTAGTCTGGCTGTATCAGTCAGGTGACATATCACACAGAGTCAACGCCAGTTACTTCTACGAAGAGGGATTTTTGGAGGTTTTCCGCACTGCCGACGGCGAACGACAGGACGACTACAAAGAGGCTATCTCTGACAATACCGTCAGCTCTCCTTTGATGCGCATTTATACCGGCGCGGTGATTCAAAAGCTCATATCACAAGGAGGCACCGCAGAGGTGCTAGTGCCCTGGATTCGCGATCCGGATGACACCCAACGGATTTATGAACCACTAAAGAGTGCGCGCAGCGCTGTATTTAGCCAGCGTGAAAACCTTGAATTCAACTGGGGCGCCGCAGAGTGTAATTGCTATGAATATACCGGCGGCGAATATCAACCAGGCTCATTATTTTGGCTGGATGACGACAATACGCTGCTACAATATCGCTGGCAGCAAGATGCCGATACCTGCTGGGATACCGTATTAACCGAATACCAAAGAGAAGCAAGCCAATAATTAAACCAGCGCTTGGACTGAATCAATATCGCCAGGTTGCTTCTCTATGACCTTGGAGCGCACCAACAACGACCAGATAAATACCATCAGGTTAAGGGCCCCAAATAATACAAAGGGTGCCGATGGACCCACATGGCGGAACAACCAGCCACCACCCCCACTGCCAAGTAGAATACCAAAAGCGCCAGCCACACCGAAGAATCCGATCACTGCACCACGGCGCCGACTTGATGCCTGCTGACCGACTAGCGCCTGCGAACTCACAAAAGCTGAAATTTCCGCTATGCCCATAATCAGTAATAAAACCATGACCCAGCTTTCTGTTGGGTCACCGACAAAGTACATAGCCAAATACACGATAGAAGCCAAGCCAGACGCAATAGTGACTGCCATCACACGGCTAATTTTGTCACTGATATAACCCATCAACAGTGCACCAACAAACGCCCCGCACACTGTAACCATCACGCGTGGCGCGGCCAATTCAAACATCGCCTGGGAGGTCTCCATACCCAGTTCGATCTTGCCCCATTGCACCAGCCACAAGCCCATAAACGCACCGGTCACTGCCAGGTCACCGCGGGAAATAAATGCCGCACCATAAGACAACGCAATACCCGGGTCTTTGGCTTCCGACAAACCGCCCTTGAGCGTCGACATTAGTGACTCGCGCGCTTCATTAATTTGTTTACCGACAGCTTTAGCCAAGCCGCCCCAGGCCACCGCAGCGGCGGAAAAGCCCAATACCGCGGCTAATGCAAAAGTCGCCTGTAATGCTTCTATCTGGCTAAGGCCCTGACCAACAAACAGTTGCGGCATAAAACCTAAAATCGGAGGAATAAATGCCCCCAGAGTCGCAACAGCACCTTGCAAGCCATTGGCGCGGCCCCGAGTTTCATCACGCGTATAATCTGCCACTACCGTGACCATCATGCCAATAACGGCCGCACCGCCCAGCGCAATGAGCAAGCGATACAGGTATAGCTCGGGAACAGTGGTGGCAAAAGGATACAAACACCAACCCAGTGAGTTGACCACCAGACCCCAGACATAAATGGGACGACGGCCCAGCTTATCGGCCAGCGAGCCGTAAACCGCCAACATAATGATATAGACGAATTCCTGCGCTACCCGTAAATTACCGGTCAAAGTTCCCTGTTCTTCGTAGGGCACGTCCATCTCTTGCAACAGGCCCGGCTCAAGCATTGCCAGAAGGCCGGCATAGCCCGACGAGATTAGCGCGATATACAAATAGGATAATAAATTACCCCGGCTGACACCGTCCGCCAACGACACACCAAGGAAGGTTTTTTGCTTCATTTTTTACTCACTGTTTTTATCGTTTTATCGCCAGCGTATCTTTGCTAGCGGCCCAGTGTAGGGTCTGTGATATCTTCACTCAAGCGCCAGGGTCGTTGCTGCAATAAATCGGTATTGGCCGACATCAGCTTATTGCTTGCGGCGATTGGGTGAATCTCTGCCACTGTCGTTGCTCTCTCCTTTTGCGTGCTAACCAGAGGATGATTTATTTTTCCGTCGAAAATTCGCGACTGCCAAGGCGTCATAATGGTGAAGTCACGCTCTAGACTGGCAACCATACCCTCTCCAACATCGCTGCGGTTCGCTGTCACCAGACACATTCTGTTTTCCGCCGCTCGCGACAGCAAGCCATAACGAGACTCCCAGTCTTCCTGATAGTTACCGGGCACCAGTAAAACATGCGCGCCCTGCAAGGCGGCCAATTTGGCCGACTCAGGAATGGCCGCGTCATCACTGCTTAACATGGCCACTTTAGCCCAGGGCAGATCAAATACACTCACGGCATCACCCAGGCTTGCCCATCGATGCCTCTCGCTGTGATGTAATTGCGGCTGCCTTGCCACAATACCCGCAGCATCGATCAGCACGACATTGTGCTGCAACGCCTCGTCGATACGCTCTGCCAAAGAGGTACAAACATGTAGAGATCTGCCCTGACAAGCCGCCTGAATAGCAGCAAGTACAGCTTGTGAGCTGGCAATAAGACCGGCGCTGTCACTATTTGGATCCTCAGAAATAGTCACAAGCTCGGGCAATACCAACAGTTGCACGCTATCCGCTAGTTCAGCCATAAAATCTTCTAGTTGAGCAAGATCTACAGGTGCCGCAATTGCCACTTCTACGCTCTCTGCACCGCCTTCGCAATAAGGGCCTGCTGGAGGCTGAGTTATCAAACCATAGAGCTCAGGGCGTCTTATCGCAAACAAGTCAGTACCATCGGGTCTACGTTTATCATTTGCCTCATCAAGGTCTATATCAGCAACAATAACTGCCTCCCCTTGCGCTGGAGCCATCGCCAATACAGTGCCATCGGGGTGTACTATCTGGCTTTCCCCTGCGCCCATTAGGAATTCCACCGGGATTAAGGTTGCCGCACTAACTGCCTCAAGTTGTTGCTCCGGTATCAACGGACCCACCTTATTGGCCGACACCAGGAATACCTTATTTTCTGGGGCCCTGGCTGGCACATGCAGGGAGGCCTCATCAATCGCAAATGAATTGAGGGAATCACAAAATAACTGCGCGCCATGCAAAGCCAAGCCCCTGGGGGTCTCAAATGTGACTCCGTCGCGGCAAGGAAAAATCCCCAGCTTGCCTAAAGGCGTATCAACCACAGGTGAACAAGTATCTGCCCTGACAAAAAAGTCGTTTTCGTGCCCCATCAAGGTTTGTTTATCGGCCCATGAGATCAAGCTACCATCAGGGCCGTACAGCAGGCTGGTCACTGTAATGGCCGGATACTCGCGACGCAGCGATACGTTGATGTCGATATAGCAGCTATGACGAGCTGCCAGCGCGGCCACTTGCGCCAGAAACCCCCCATCGATAGCGACCGCAACCTCCCAGGCATGGGCGTCATCGTCATACCAGGAGATATGGTTACAGAACTCGGGTAAAACCATCAGCTCTGGCAGCTGCTTGGCCGCCTCATCAATCATCCGTAAACAGGTTGCCAAATTGGCATCGACATCAGTACCTGAGGCAAACTGCAGAGCGGCGACACGCACTGGGTTAGACATAAATTGTTCCTATTGTGACCAAAAATATACCCAAACCACTGTATCAGGACTGGATATCGAGAATCAATTGTTATATTGTTAGGTCTTTAGGTCAAATGAACGGACTTACATAATAATATGTCGTTTCTGGATAGTAACCGTACTGATCAATACACCCCATCGGGCTATGTTTCTGGTTTTGACCAGAATCTGCTGACAAGCCCTGGCCGACATCGTGCAAAGAACCGATATTATCGCCATTCTCGTATCTCTGAAGACGCATTTTGTCAGATTTTACGTTGCTTTTCTGATGACCTGACGGCGACTGAAGCTGCCGGTATCACCGGCATAAGCGTACGCTCAGTTAACTCAATATATCTGAAACTGCGCCGCTCGCTCTCGAATGTTAGCGCCAGCGATACAACGAACTGCGCTGAAGTCTTTACGCTTCATGTGCAGGAACAAAAAATAGGCGTGAAGGCATCACGGCTACATTCCGGTCTGGAAGTCCTACTCCATTCAGCCACGGCAGTGGGAGACCTGAACAACTGGCGCAGCCTGGGTACAGCACAGGCCTTAGTGGGAACACAGTGCTCGCGACCAAAACGCCGTCCTAATATCAGCACTGCAGAACACCTTGTACTGGATAGTTTCTGGCAGTATGCCAGCCAGCGTCTGCCCCGCTTTAACGGCATCCACAAACACACATTAAATCTGCATATGCAGGAAACTGCATATCGGTTTAACATGCGTAGTGAAAATATGTACTACCATCTATTGGAAAGATTGGGCCACGATCCTATCTAATATCTACTCAATAGCTATCCAATAACTACAACAGAGATATATTTATGAAGATTCTTATCCTCGGCATGGGTCATGTCGGCAAGGCGCTGGCTCTACATTTACGCAGCAACGGTCATCAGGTTGTTGGTACAACGACAACCCCGGGCAAAGTAGAAGAGCTTAAAACGGCAGCTGACCAGGTAGAAGTTTTAACCGGCGATCAGGCCGACAAAGTCAAAGCCGCTGCAGCTGGCTGTGACGCTATCATTGTCACCGTAGCCCCCAATGTTAAGAAAACTCGCAGTAAAGAAGAACGAGAGATTCACTATCACGAGGTATTGGAAAAAAGCTGCGCCAGTGCTGCGGCTGCTTGCGACAAGGTGATTTTTCTGTCTTCGTTTTCTGTCTATGGCGACGGCGGTGACGGTGAAGACTCCATCACTGAAGAAACACTGGTCTCCAACCAGGAAGAGCCGTCCGCCAAGTACTATAACCGCGCAGAACAGCAAATATTGAAAAACGCCAGCAGCTGCGCACTGCGTTTTCCCGATATGTATGGTGCCCCCGGCGACATGAGTTTTCCTGAGCGCGTGAAACTGGCGCACGAGTACTTTGGTGGAAAAACTATCTTTGGCGCAGACGCACCGCTCTATGCCATTCACTTTGAAGACGTGGTGGATTCAGTAATACATGCGCTGGAAAATGACCTGCACGGTATCTACAACGTGTGCGACAACGAGAATTTGCCGTATACCAACCAACAGGTATTTGATGCGATCTGTGAAGAAGAGGACCTCACCAGGCTCGAGTTTCTCAATCATATCAAAGCACCCAATCGTAAAATTTCGGCGCAAAAAATCTATGACACTGGCTACCGAGTGGTCCATGGCGACCCTAACGCTGAAATAGTCGACCGGGTAAACCAGCGCGCATCCTAGGAATACGATTATGCTAAATGTCGTTATTACAGGCTCTACCAAGGGTATTGGTTTTGGTCTGGCGCAAGAGTTTGCCCAACGCGGACACCAGGTTGCCATTGCCGGACGCTCAGAGGAAACTGTTAATCAGGCTATCGGGCAGCTCCAGTCTGCCGGCATCAAGAGTAAAGTGACTGGCCTGCCCTGCGAAGTATCAAAACATGAAGATGTTCAGGCTCTATGGGACCATGCGGTAGAGCAATTTGGCAGTGTCGACATCTGGATTAATAATGCCGGTCTGGCCCGCACCACATGGCTAATCATGGATATTCCTCAGAGCGAGATAGAGGCCATGATGACTATCAATATGCTGGGCACTATTAACGGCTCACGAGTCGCAGCCAAAGGCATGTCGGCACAGGGTAAGGGCAAAATATTTAACATGATGGGTGGCGGCAGCGACGGTGAGTATTTTCCCGGCATGGGGATCTACGGCACCACCAAACGCGGGTTGGACTATTTCACCAACGCGCTGGTAAAAGAGCTGAAAGACAGTGGCATCATAATCGGCAAGATTCGCCCCGGCATGGTTATCACTGAAGCCGTCATTCGAGAAGCCAAAGAAGACCCTGAGAGCTTCGCCAAAAGCCGCAAAATAATGAACAATCTGGTTGACCAGGTTGAAACTGTATCACCCTTTCTGGTCGATAAAATACTGGCCACGGAAAAAAGCGGCACCAAGATTCGCTGGTTGAATGGTGGAAAAATTGCAAAACGTATGATGATGGCGCGTATCAAACCACGCGCTGATCAATTTGAACGATTCGGAATTTAGGAAGAAACATGACTGCAGACACAAAAACGATTGATCAATTTCTGGCTGAAAACCCCGATGTAGATGTCAGCAATGCCTGGGAGCGCTGCTGGGGAATTCTCACTGACGTGAAAGAAAAAATCGCCAGCCGTTATACCGGCCTGCAACTACACCCCGAATGCGCGGGACGGGAATATTACAAATCACCTAATGGAGAATTTGAAGGATCCTTTAAAGCCTGGAACGGGCCCGGCATGGATTGGCTGGTCAGCTCTTGGCTGGGCAACAGAAAAGCTTCCATCCTCGATATGAACGCCACAGCCTGGCTGGGGCAAGAAACCGACGTACCGCATTTTGTGATGGTATTCGGCACCATCCCAAAACTGTTTTTCTACTTCGATTTCACTCCACGCTGTAACTTGATGGTTAACCCGGATTATCTGGCAAAGTATTACGAGCCCATCAACGAACGCTACCTGGCACTGCGCGGCAATACTAATTTTCAGTGGTCTGTCAGTCACGGTAGCTATATGCGCTCACTGACTAACCCGTCAACGCAAAGCTTGATGGGAGATTTGAACGACAGCAATATTTCAATACTGGAAGACTACGCCTACGGCATGCTGGATACCTGGCTTGGCTGGTTGGACAATGCACAGCCCGTACCTGAAGCCCAGAGAGCGGCACAACAGGAGTATGATTTTACCGTGCGTCGCTTGGGCTACGAACTGGACCCCATGAACAAGCTGGCGGTTCAAGTATTCGGCGAAGGTGAAGTTGATAACATGCTGAATTTACGTATGGGCAAAAGCCAAATGATGGCCGCTAGATAAGCTAATAGTTGCCGCAGTATCGTGCTGCGGCAAGCCTCCCGTTTATTCCAACTCAACTTTTACTGGTAGCCAGTAATCCAGAATTTGATTCAGGGTCCGCGAGGCTTTCATGTCCGCCAAGGCTCCATTGAGTCTAGCCAGCAACATGGTGTCCTCTTTGCGTACCGCCCAGGCTAATTGCTCGCGGGTCAGCATGCGGTACAAGGGCAAAAATGTATCCGTCTGTTTGCCCATGCTGAGATTCCAGCTAGTAGGCGCATCATGAATATAATAATCAATAAGATCCTTTTCCAGTGCATCAAAGGCCGCTTCCTGACCGTCGTAGAAACTTACCACTGCTTCTGATAAAAAATCGCGGGCATAGTCGGCACCCGTGGTAGTCGGCTCAACACCGACTCTCATACCAGGGCGGTACATTGCTCTGGGCAAGGCTAGCGGCACTACCTTATCCGCATGAATAATGGCCATTTGCCCCACTTCCATATAACTGTCGGTAAATGATACTAATTTCTTACGATTCTCGGTAATACTCATACCAGACATAACAACATCAATCTGATCATTCACTAAAGCCGAGATAAGATCCTCCGTAGGTAATTCAACAAACTGAACCTTCATGCCTAACAGATCACCCACCGTTCGGGCCATCGCATATTCAATGCCCGTTAACTCACCGTTTTCTTTATAGGCTATTGGTTTGTACAGTGGGTTAAACCCTACCCGCAGTGTTTTATCTGCTGCTAGCACATCAATACTGATAAACAAACTTAAAACCAGTAAAACTCGAACCCAAAAAACTTTGGCAAATTGCATCTATATTCTCCATGCTGGCAACAAAACACTAATGGCTGATGCCACGCAGGTTATGCCAAGACCCTATCGCTTGTCATCTCTTGAAGTCACATTTTTGCCACTGGCAATTGTTTTCCAAGGCATCAAGGCTGAGAATAGCGTCTCACTAGGGGAATAGAATGCCAAATACCACCCACAAGCCACTCAGCGATTGGCGCACAGTCTGGTCATTGGCCATCCCCTCGGGTGCCGTCTTCTTCTTTTTCACGCTGGCCAATCTGGCAACTATTAAGATTGTCGCTGACTTGGGCCCGGACGCTATTGCCGCAGTCACAACAGGCCAACGCCTATACAATATTTTTGCAGCAGCGATTGCCGGCTTAAGCACCGGCACACTCGCACTGGTAGCGCGACACTGGGGTGCCGGGGATCGCGAAGCCGCCAGCAGAACGATGACCGCCGCCGCTGTCTGTGCAGCCTTAGCCGGCGCTCTGGTATCGCTGATAATCTGGCCAACGGCTCCATTACTGGTCGGCCTGTTCGGTCTCAATAATGAGGCCAGTGCGCTATCCATCGATTTCCTCCGTTATTTCAGCCTTTTTTACTTTCCGATAGCAGTCTACATGGTGCTGGCGACAGGCCTGCGAGCCGCAGGCGATGCGCGTAAACCCATGATCTACGCCGTGGCAATGGCGATACTGATTGTCATCAACGTTCAGCTATTTACCTACGGAACCCGCCTGTTTCCCGGCGGCGGTATCATCGGCACAGCAATTGGTAGCGGCATGGCCAACTTGCTAGTGATGTTAGCCGCATTTATGTCCTGGTGGCGAGGCCGATTTTCTCTCAAATTTCGTTTTGTCAGCGAAAAACTGTTAATTGATTTGCGTAATATCTGGCGCATTGGTCTGCCAACCATGCTGGAACAAGGTGTTATGCAAATAGGTTTCATCGGTTTTCTTTGGGTTGTCGGACACTTTGGCACGGCCGCCTATGCCGCCTATGGCACCGGCGTCAGCTTACTCTCACTGACCATGGTAATAGGCCTGGGTTTCTCCATGGCCGGCAGTATTCTGGTTGGCCAGAACTTGGGTGCCAATCAGCCGGAGGAAGCCAAACGCGCAGCTTGGCGGGCTATACAGCAATCCGTTATCAGCCTCACACTATTTGGGATATTAATTGCGCCCTTTTCCCGCTATCTGGCCGAATGGCTGGTAGGGCCGGGGCCTGTCGCAGAGCACACCATCACGTTTTTGTACGTACTGTGTATTGCTCAGCCATTTATGGGTCTCGACTTCGCCTTAACCGGTGCTTTGCGCGGCGCCGGGGACACACGCTTTCCTCTGGTCTCAGCCATTATTGGACTAGTGGTTTTTCGTTTTGGCCTGGCATCTGTGCTGCTGTATTTTGACGCTCCGCTATATCTTGTATATGCCACGCTTATCGCCGATTATGCGGTTAAGAATATTGTGCTGCTAGCGCGTTTTAGATCCGGCCGCTGGATGAAAACCGTCGCTCACTAGATATCACCTTAAAATTTGGCACAAGACGTCTCAGGTGTTTAGCTTTACTGATCCGCACTTATAAACCCTGTAATGAAGATCTCATTTTTGCTGCACAAACTCTATCAAAATCCCAGCCGTATCCTCGGGGTTAAAATAGGCCATTTTAAAGCTGGGAAGTTCGACTATACCACTAGCGGTAACATGGCCTAAACGCACTCCTTTTGCTTCCATCGCTGCTACAGCGGCATCCAGATCTGTCACGTTATAACACACGTGGTTTGTGCCTAAGTTAGTCTTCAACAGAATGCCCTTAAAATAGTCCGACACGGGCTCTATGACTTCATACGGCGTACCACCGATGCTGAAAAAAGCGAAACGGGTTTCAGCGGGTTCCCCCTGAGCGGGAATAATCTCCACTTCGTCATCGGCGACACCGAATATTTGCTGCAATCGCGCTACGGTTTCCGGCAGGTTTTGGCTAACAATACCCACGTGACGCAAACCGATAATCAGATCAGATACTTCGTTCATTTTATGCATAAACCTCTGGGTTAAAACAATGCGGCATCGGCCTGCCCGTCATTGCCGCCAATATATTTTCAAGGGCTATATCTGCCATAGCGGTTCTTGCATCCAGAGTAGCACTGCCTGTATGCGGGGCGGCCACAAAATTGGGCGCATGCAGTAGAGGGTTGTTGCGCGAAGTAGGCTCCCGCTCGAAAACATCAAAAGCAGCGCCAGCTAAATGACCAGTCTCCAAACTTGCTGCAAGCGCGGACTCATCCACAATACCTCCGCGCGCCGTATTGACCAAAATTGCGCCGGGCTTCATCCTTGCCAAAGCTTTCTGGTCAAATAAATTTCTTGTTTGCTCGGCTAATGCGACGTTGATACTGACAAAATCTGACCTAGCCAACACCTCATCGAAGCTGCAATACCTAATACCCGGAATATCACGCTGCGACCGGCTCCAGCCTAGCACCTTCATGCCAAAGCCCTGTGCTCTTCGCGCCACCGCCTGGCCAATCTCGCCCAGGCCGACGATACCCAGAGTTTTTCCGGCCACGCTGTGCCCCAAAAATAGGGTGGGCGACCAACTAACCCCCTCCCATTCACCGCTGCGGACAAACTGATCGCCTTCGGGAATCCGCCGAGCTACTGCCAGCAACAAGGCAAAAGCCAGATCAGCCGTTGCATCAACCAGTACGCCGGGGGTATTCCCCAGAGGAATCTTTTTTTCATTGAGTGCGCTAACATCAACATGATCCACTCCTACCGACATGCTCGACACCGCGGATAAACGAGGACAGACATTCAATAGCGCTCTATCAATTTTCTCAGTCAACAAGCATACCAAACCATCTGCCTTGGCGGCATGCTCAAGCAGATAGTCTCTGGGCACCTTGCCTTCTCCCTGCCAGACATCAAGCTCACAGTGTTCGGCTAATTTTGCCAAACCATCGCCCGGTAACTGATGACTCACAAATACGCGCTTACGCATCACCCAATCCCTCTCTTCTATATGCACGATATTATTGCGCCAATAATGCTATATCACATCTCTTATTATATCCTTAGATTTTTACTCTAATTATTAGCAGTGAGCCAGCACCTTTCGAGTAGTACTAGCGATGTAACTAAAGAGATGACCGATCGGTAAGCCACAAAACCGAGCGATAGCCTTACACTGGCCAAAAATGGATAAAAACCATGGCCAAGAAGACACAGTTTACAATTGAAGGCAGAGAACTCAGCTACCCTACCCGGTTTTGGGAAGGCAGCTCTTTGCTGGGCATTTTTTTGGTGCCGCTAGATGCCGCTAACAAGATCATCGCAGCAAGCGGATTCAAAGCAGCTCGATTACTGCCGGGCAAAGCCGGGCTCATTATTACCGGCGTACACTATACCGATAGCGCCTGCGAACAATACGAAGAACTGGCCTTTGCCTTCTTTGTTGAGGAACACCCGGCAACAGGTTCTCGCTCCAGCCTGTACAATTTGCGTCTGCTTGCAAAAGGTAAACTACCCAGTTACACCTGGTATCTGCCGGTCACATCAACTCTGGCGCAACAGTGTGGCATTCAAATGTGGGGCTATCCCAAAACCATTGAAGACCTGCGTTTTTCTCAGGCCGACCAAACCGCTGAGATCGCATTACACCGAGACGGCGAAAAAATCCTCAGCTATTCAGTCAAAGCCAAGGGAAAAAGCGAAACCAAAGAGAGTCCGGCGCCGGTATATTCTGTCTATGAGGGCCAGCCTCAGGTGGGTTACCTGATGCAGAAGTTCTCCCAAGCGGGTTATCGACCTGGCGGGGGAAAACTCGTGATATCGGACCACCCTCTTATGCAGCCGCTACGAGAACTGGGCCTGCCTAAAAAGCCACTGCTATCCGGCTGGATGGGACAACTTGATTTTACAATGAGTGCACCTGCACTGCTGGAGAACCCCTCTGAATAATCCGTCTGTAATCGTAGTCACTGGCGGTGCCAGTGGAATGGGCAAGGCCTATGCGCTCAAACATGCGAGTGAATCACAGCTCGTTGCCGTAGTTGACCAGGATAAAGCGCAACTACAGTCACTAAAAGAGCAGCGCCCGGAGATACAGACTTACCACTGCGATGTGGCCAACAACCAACAACTAGTCGATACCTTTGCCTCCCTCGTAACCGAGCTGGGCCAAATCAGCAGACTGGTTCACTGCCCAGCCATAATGCCTACAGCTTATTTGGCCAGTGAAGACCCCGAAATCGTCAACAGAGTAATGAACATTAACTACGGAGGCACGGTCAATACGGTCTCCGCAGTATTGCCAAGCATGCTGAAGCAAGACTATGGAGAGATAATTATATTTGGCTCTTCCGGTGGCTATGCGCTAGTGCCAGAATGTGGCGCTTACTGTGTATCCAAAGCCGCCACTAATACCTACGCTGAAATTTTGATAGAAGAAAACCGTGCCAGCAGGGTTCACATCATGCTGGTGTGCCCCCCACTGGTAGACACTCCTTTGCTACAACAACCGGCCGCGACCTCTAACCCACAAATTCTAATTGATTCTAAACAACACAAGCGCTTTGTCAGCCCGCAGTTTATTGTCGATGAGATTGATAAAGCGCTGAGCCGCGGCACCCGTATTCTCAGACCAGGGATGGAAGCAAAAATCATGTATATACTGAGGCGAATTTCACCCGGGCTGGTATGGCGACTGATGCGTTACGCCAATAAGAGCACCTAGTGCGCTATCGATATACACTGAAGAAACATAGGCCGTCATAGCCTGATTCTGCTACATTGAGCCTATATTTCACAAATCAAATCATATTATGTCCAGTCAAGCTCTAACCATTGGTGAACTAGCCAAACGCTGCAAGGTCTCAACTTCCTTGTTACGCTACTATGAAAAAGAAAAGCTTCTGCTACCAACCGGCCGAACCGACTCTGGCTATAGACTTTATTCAGAAGATTCCGAACGCACGCTGCGTTTTATACGCAATGCCCAGCGCTATGGCTTCTCCCTGAGTGACATCAAACTGATAGTGGGAGTCGACGTTGCCGATAACGGAGCAGGTATCGATATCATGGACATTGCCCAGCATCGATTCCTCGAAATCGAACGGCGAGTCACCGAAATGCTGGTAATGCGCCACGAATTAGAGCTATTTCTCGATGATCTGACTGACCTGGTCGACAGCAGTGCGGGCAAAGAAGTCGGGCAGCGCTACCGCAAGCTGGTTGATGAGGTCTGCGGCCACGACAATCATGACAATAAAAAGACCTCGTTAAGTAAACTGGTGCAACGACTAAATTGCAATTTGGCTTCCGGCGAATGGGAAGCTGTTTTTTCAAAGCTTAGAGGGCAACACGTACATATATGGCGTGAGGAAGACGAATACCTTATTCGCTTTTCCTCAAAAAAATCTAGCATCAAAAAGGCATTAGAGCTGATCGCCGCAGGGGAATCTAACTGCGAAGCGCATAGTCAGCCAGAAGTAAATGACACCGAAAAGGGCTATATATTTAGAGCAAAAGGCGACAATGCGTTTTTATTTGCGCAGCTATTTCTGGCATTAGAGTCCGCCGAGGCATAATACCTGGGAAAACACTACTTCAGTAGAGGATGCCCCTCAGGCAATTTCCTTGAGATCCATAGCGCCAGCTTATGTTTCATATTCGGCCCGTTTTCCTGACCTTGAGCCAAGGGCTGAATAAGTTTGTCATGAGCCAATAAGCGATATAGATAGGTGACTTTATCCTTTGAGGAATCACTGGATTCGAATTCACCCACCCCTCTTTTTGCTATATAGATTGCCCCAATACGCAAAGCCTCGTTAACCAGCTCAGCTTCATTTTTTATCTTTTTCATGCTCGGTAAACCCCCCACTGCCACCAGTTGTTATAAGCTCAGCACGCTGCGCCAACGACTCATCAACCAGTTTGATGCCTCGTTCAATGCGCTCACGATATATCAATTCAATCAACCAAGCCAATGGTCCTTCCATTATCTCGTGATGGACAAGCAAGGTTGTGCCTTGGCCTTGAGGATACAGATTTCGACAACGGGTACCTCTTGCCATCGATCCATACCAATCAGCCGACTGCCAACAAAGTTCCTGCTCTGGCTCCACGGTAAGCACTATGTTCTGCACTCGTTGAATTTCGTTATCCAGGTGCGCCTCCACCCAAACAACCTCCCCAACCGCAAGCTCACCCTCGACCGATGGAGAATATCGATTCCATTGAGAATAGTTTTCTAATTCAGACAGCAACGTCCAAATTGTAGACTTTCTCGCAGAAATTTCTATTCGATGCTCAACTTCCCACGAGGAATCAACAACAAACATGGAGACAAATACGAGAGATATTATCGCCAGCAAGATAGAGCGAGATCTCATGACCATGTTTTTTACCCCTTTGTGGCAGTGCCAAAGAATGACTATTGCCTTATATACCCATTACATATCAATCGTGACCTTAATGTAAAGTTGAAGTAAACTGCCACTATGCTCAAAGTCACAACTCTTCTAATACTAATATTGAGCCTTGCCCTCTCAGCTTGTGAAGCCTTGGCCGAAGACTACGCTCCCAATACTGCCACATCTGGCGTAGTGGACCTCAGCCAATGGGACCCGGAAAAGGACGGTCCAGTTGCTCTTGCCGGAGAATGGGAGTTTTATTGGAACGCCCTGCTGTCACCATCAGAAATTGACGCCAGGCAGTCTTCGAAATACACCGTGGCGGTGCCGGGAAAATGGACCAAATACACTATAGACGAGTTGGGTGAACTGGGGCCAGAAGGCTATGCCACATTTCGCTTAACTGTTGTACTTCCCGATGGCCGGCAGATTCTTGCCATACCGTTGGTTAATCAAGGCTCAGCATTTAGTTTATGGATTGACGGACGCCTGGCTGGGGAAGTCGGCAAAGTTGGTACTAGCAAGGAGACTATGAAAGCGGACAAATGGCCCAGCACGGCTTACTTCCAAACAGACAATAAAACCGCTGAGTTTGTCGTTCAAATATCTAACTTTCATCACCGCAAAGCGGGCTTCAGAAACGCGCTAAGGCTAGGCGCCCCCGAGGACATAAAAAACGAACATCTTCAAAGCTGGTTCACGGGGTCCTTCGTAGCAGGTATTTTGTTTATCATGGGTATGTACCACATTTTTCTTTTTGCCTATCGAAGAGAAGAAAAAGCCGCCTTATATTTCGGGCTCGGTTGTTTTTCTCTCGCTATCAGGCAAGGTTTAATCGACCCCAATATAGCCAACTTCATTTTCCCCAACCTGGATTGGTCACTCGGCCTGCGCATCGAATATATAATGCTTTTTATTGCTGCACCGGTCTACGTACTTTTCCTGTCATCTTTGTACCCAAAGGATATTCCACTCTGGTTAAGAAGAGTCACTGTCGCGGTCAGTCTGATCCTTAGTGGGCTGACTGTGAGCACTAATACCATAAGTCTAAGTCATGTAATCCCTGCCTATCAGATATTCCTGGGTCTATGGCTTATATCTATTGTCTACATACTGCACAGGCTATTAAGACGCGAAAGAGAAGGAGCAAAATACATCGTCTTTGCCTCCGGTATTCTCGCTATAGGGATGATCCTCGAAATAGCACATTTAGCCAATTTGGTAGACGCGGGCAATAGTTTCATTTATGCCTTTCTCGTTTTCCTCTTCGTTCAGGCAATTATGCTTTCCTCGCAATTTTCGCGTTCGTTTTCCAACATAAAGGCACTTTCGACCGACCTTGAGAGCAGTAATATTCACTTGAAAGAAAGCGAGTCCAAATACCGTAAACTCTTTAACGAGTCCCGCGATATCATTTTCATTATGGGAACAGATGAATGCGCAGAGGACGTTAACCCTGCCTGTGAACACATTCTCGGTTACACAGCAGAGGAATTGCGGGCCAAACCGATTATGGATCTGGTTGTTGACCCCAGCGAACGTGACCGTTTTCTTGCTCAGCTATCCGTGGACGGTTTTATCAATGATTTTGAAACCCGGCTTCGGCGAAAAAACGGAGAGATATTTCCTGCGCAGGTGACAGCGAATGTACGTTTTGACGATAATGGAGATCTGTGTGGAATGCAGGGCAACATGCGTGACATCACTGCACGCAAACAGGCCGAGTACGAAGCGGCTAGAGCCAGCAAGCTGGAAATAGCCGCAGTAACCGACGCACTAACTAAAATATATAATCGCGGATTTTTTAACCAGGCCATTGCCGATGAGACCACCCACGTGGTGCGAGCGGGCAGCCCGCTAAGCTTAATACTGCTAGACATCGACCATTTCAAGGACGTGAACGATAGCCATGGCCATACGGCTGGAGATCAGGCACTGATAGAGATCGCCAGCCTATGCCAAAAAGAATTACGCAGCGTCGACATATTTGCGCGCTATGGTGGTGAGGAATTTGCAATACTGATGCCTAAAGTTGAGGCTAAAATGGCTTTTGCCACTGCAGAAAGGCTTCGTAAGTTGGTGCAGCAACATCGGGTGATATTACCCAGCGGCACACAAATAGCATTAACCATGAGTACCGGTGTTAGCTGCATGCAGGATGACGAAACACTAGACGCTGGCCAGCTCATCAACCAGGCGGACAGCGCGCTTTATCAGTCCAAACGAAATGGCAGAAACCGCAGCAGTATCTGGAGCTCTGACTCCAGATAGACACTACCGCTTAGGCTTCTACCAAAGTCACATCAACCTCGTCGAGCTGCATGGTAAACATTTTCGAATACCATCCATCTAGAGCCATTAGTTCCGCATGAGTACCGCGCTCAGCAATACGTCCTTCCAGCATCACCATGATCTCATCGCTGTCGACCACGGTAGACAAGCGATGTGCGATAGTCAGCGTTGTTCTCCCCTCGGTCAATTTCTTCAAGGCGTCCATAACACTACGTTCTGTTTCAACGTCCAGGCTTGAGGTCGCTTCATCCAACAAAACAATGGGCGCGTCTTTGAGAATGGCTCTGGCAATCGCGACCCGTTGACGTTGACCACCGGAAATTTTGCTACCGCGCTCACCTGCATCGGTTTCGAGCCCATCGGGCGTACTGGCCAACCATTGCCCCAAACCAGCCTGCTCAGCAGCGGCCTGAATATCCGCATCGCTGGCGTCATAGCGCCCCATGCGGATATTTTCTTTTACCGTATCATTGAAGATAAAGCTGCGCTGGGATACTACGGCAAAATAAGCTTGTAAATCGGCTAGCGGGAAATCTGTGAGCGGTCGACCACCTAAAGATATTTTTCCTCTCTGAGGGTCCCACTGCCGTAACAGTAAATTCACAACCGTCGACTTGCCCGTACCGCTCGGACCAACCAAGGCAATGTGCCTACCAGGCTGAATATTAAACTCGAAACCGTCAAAGATTTTTTTGTTTCTGCTCCATGCGGAGTCTCCGGCATCGTACTCAAAACCCACATCTTCAAAATTCAACGATGACTCGACCTCGCCAGTAACGGGCGCAGTCGCGGTTTCCGTTACCGCTGGCACTTCATCCATCATGGCAAACAAACGTCGCGCTGCAATAATTGACACCCTGAAATCGGTATAATTATTCGCCAAACCAACAGACAAATAGAAACCCACCACCGATACGGCAATAACCGCAGGCAACTCGACCAACGGATCAATCTGACCAGCTAAGGCGAGCTCGATACCCCACCAGGCAGCAGCCAAAATACCAATGGTAATAAAGACTTCAGCCAACGCTCTCTGCCATGCATCAGCGCCATACAGTTTGTCCTGGCCTTCTTGCATGCTGGCGCCCATAGCAAACAACTGGCGCGCACGATGATCTTCATAGCCAAACGCTACCGTGTCACGTACACCCTGAATACTGTCAGATACAAAGGCATTCACAAGGCCTATTTGCTCGCGATATTCAACGCCATCACCGCCCAGCCTGGATACCAACCACGGCAGAAGTACCGTATTAGCAATATAAAATGGCGCCAATACATAAACCAGACTAGGGTGTATCGTCCAGCACCAGGCCAATAGAATCATGGGCACAAAAATTGCTGCGATGGCCGGCGCTACAGTATGAGCATAAAATGGCTCGACCCGTTCACAGTCTGTCATCACTCGACTTACCGCATCACCGGATTGCAGTTTCGCGGTGCGGGCAGGTGCCAATGGCAACATAGCGTAGTAGAACCGGTCCCTGAATGAAGCCAAAATTCTAAAGGCGACATAGTGGCCGGTGTAGTTTTCGATATAGGAGCTAAAGCCGACAATCGTTCCAAATAGCGCAATCCATCGCACCTGACTCCAGATAACATCCCAATTTACGACACCAGGCTCCGCGGAGTAGATATAAAGGCCCACGCTTGCACTGGCGATGCCCAACACCGCGGCCTGACCACAAAACTTGATGACTCTGGCCACCAATGAAGTAATCATAATTTTGTTAAAGGGTGACATGAATTCGAGCAAACGCAGAATGATCTGTCCATTTGTTTGCTTCGGTGCCGCTGTTGCTTGTGTAGTATTCATACTGAACCCCCTGCCACGATACCACCGGATTCAATGGATTTTTTAGTGCTTATCATCTTCGCGTATAGACCATCCAGTGCTAGTAATTCATCCCGTGTACCCGATTCAACCTGCGCACCATGATCCATAACGATAATGCGGTCGGCCTGCTCAATAGTGCTTAAACGGTGAGCGATCAGCAGCACTGTCTTGCTAGCAGTTAGGCGCTCTAGTGCACGGTTAAGAAGATGTTCTGTCTCTACGTCTATCTGGGAGGTTGGCTCATCCAATATAACGATAGGCGCATTCTTCAAAAGAGCGCGCGCAATCGCCAAACGTTGAGCCTGACCACCACTCAGCGCCATGCCCTGGTCGCCCACCATAGTATTTAAACCAGCGGGGCTGGACTCAATAAAATCCAACAGCTCAGCTGATTTCAAAACAGCGAGTAGTTCTTCATCCGATGCATGCTCCTTGGCGACTCGCAGATTGTCTGCAATGGTGCCAAAAAACAGGAAGGGATCCTGGGGTACCAACGCGATTTGCTCGCGAATCCACTCTAGGGAAAGTTCTTCTTCTGGCACGCCTTTATAAAGTATCTGGCCTTGCTGAGGGTCGAGTGTTCTTAGCATTAAATTGGTTACGGTGGTTTTACCCGAGCCACTTTTCCCAATTAGTGCAACTGTTTCATTGGGCTCAAGCTTCAGGTTAAGCTCCTTAATAGATGCCTCATCGGCACCTGGATAGGTAAAACTTACCCCCTTAAATTCAATACTGATGGCTTCGCCGTTTTCACTCTCCAGTCGTGCACCTTCAGTGCTGGTAACCGGTGCTTTTTCGTCCAGAAACGTCACTATTTTAGCCGCCACTTCACGACCCAGTGCACCGGCAAAAAAGAACTCTCCGATCAATAACAATGTGCGGCTAAACTCCAGACTCATAAATACGATGGCGACTACTTCACCAGGAGAGATAAAACCGCCACTATAACGGTACAATGAAACCCCCATAGCCACTGCGGTAGAGAACAGCGCAAAACCCAGCTCCAGGAAGATAAACTGTGCTTGCGCTACCAACAACAACTTCATTGTCGTCTTGCGCTGCACCTCATTGTCGGCCTCCATTTGTTGGCCGCGACGTACATCCTGATTAAACATTTTCAGCGTCGACATACCCTGAATAGAATCGAGATACTGCGAGCTATTTCGGTTCTTTACATCTTCGTTAGCGGCACTAATACGCCTAAAGCCACGTGCAGAAGACCCCACAAATAAGGGCGTTAAGGGCACACCGGCCAACATCCACAGGCCAACCACCCAATCAATCCAAAATATGGCTGCACACAAAAAGATGGGAATGGCGATAGCCACCCAGATTTGGACAAAATAGACACTGAAGTAATAATCGAGGTATTCCACCCCCTCAGTGGCGGTATTGGCAATTTCTCCGGTACGGCGTTTGCCAAGTAAACCTGGCCCCAGCTTAACCACCTGCTTGTAAATTTGGTCGCGCACATTGAGCTTGGCTTCACTGGAGGCACGAAATTGCCCAGTTCGAAATACCCAGGCCAATAAGGCTTTGAGCAAAACCAAGCCAACAAACAAACCCATCCAGTCGCGCAGCATATTACTGCCCTGGAAGGCGGAATCTACTGCCAAGCCAAGTACGTAGTAGAGCAAAATTGTTGTGGGGATGGTTGCCAGACCGGCACCCAAGCCTATTTTGACCCACCTCATGGTTCCCGGTGTAACTAATCTGTCATCAACACCTATCATTCGATAGCTCCGATTTGTTGCATTTTTATTGGCTTCGCTAATATACGAAACAGCACTCTGCGTGTATCTGTCACGGAAGATAAACCTTAAAGCAGGGTTTAAAGTCAACAACTCACATTGTAGGCCTAAATACGTCTTTACGGGGTATCACACAGTTCTTTTGCCTGGCTTGAAATTGGCGCTTGACCTTAAACCTGACTTTAAGGGTCATTATGCGCTCAAATCAGGAAATCAGGCTTAAGAGGCATACATGAATCAAAGCGCTAAGCAAATCCCGACTGACCCTATGAAAGTTAAAATCAGGGGAATGGACTGTGGGAGCTGCGCCATCACGATAGAGGACAGCATCCGCAAACTGCCGGGCGTGCAACAGGCCTCTGTCAGCTTTACCACTGAAAGCATGGAAGTCACCGGCGATGTCGGCATTGAGCAGATTGAGTCGCGGCTGAAAGAACTGGGCTACAAGCTAGCCAGCAACGACGAGCCAGTGAAAACTGCAGTAGCAGAGCACCGTGGCGCTGTAGGTTTTATGCATTTCGTCTGGGAGCAGACCCAGCTTCGGGTATCGCTGTTTGTTACGCTAGCCGTACTTGTCGGCCTGCCCCTACTCTCGGGTTTGCAAGCTGTTCTGGGCATAGAACCGCTGGATATTCTGTTCACAGCTGCCGTACTAATAGCAGGAGCCCCGGTTTTTATCAAAGGCATGAGAGCCATCATCTTTGCCCATCGTATTACCATCGACCTGCTGATGATCATTGCCTCGATTGGCGCACTGGCCATTGGAGCCACTGGCGAGGCCGTTACCGTAATGCTGCTGTTTATGCTCGGTGAGGGCCTGGAGGCCTATAGCGCCGAGCGAGCCAGAGACTCACTACGCAGCTTAATGTCGCTACAGCCACAGGAAGCCACAGTACTGCAGGCTCACGACGACAGTCACGATGATCAACACAGTGATGAGAAAAAGGACTGCGGATCTAGCTGTAACGATCGTGATGATCACAAACACGCCCATGAAGAACATGATCACACCGTAATCCTGCCCATTGAACAGGTTGCCATTGGCGATCGGGTATTAGTGCGACCAGGCGAACGCATTGCCGTCGATGGCGAAATAATCAAGGGCATCTCTTCTATCAACCAAGCACCGGTGACCGGAGAAAGTGTACCGGTTGTTAAACAAGTCGGTGACGAAGTCATGGCTGGCACCGTCAACGGCGAAGCCGCACTGGAGGTGCGCACCACCCGGCTTGCCAGTGACGGCACCATCGCACGTATCGCCAAACTGGTAGAGCAAGCACAGGCTCAGCGCAGCCCAGCAGAACGTTTTATTGACCGCTTTGCCCGCTGGTATACACCCGCCGTTGTGGCACTTGCCGCTCTGGTTGTGCTTATTCCTGTATACGGTTTTGGCCAGCCACTGCTGACCCAGCTTGACGGTACTACTGGCTGGCTTTATCGCGGTCTGGCGATGTTAATTATTGCCTGCCCCTGCGCACTCGTTATTAGTATCCCAGTTACCGTAGTCAGTGGGCTGACGCGTCTGGCAAACTTGGGGGTTCTGGTAAAAGGCGGAGCTCAACTAGACACGCTCGCGACCATTGAAGCCATCGCCTTTGATAAAACCGGCACACTAACGCACGGCAAACCTCGTGTGACCCATATCGCTACGGAGGATTGTTCGCACCCGGCAGGCAACGATGAAGATTGCCTTAGCTGTGATGAGCTGGTAACTATCGCTGCCTCAGTTGAGCGCTCCTCAGAGCACCCGGTGGCACACGCTATCGTTCAGTCCGCCGAGCAGCGACCCGGTGTGGGCGCACTAGCCCACGCCGACTCAGTACTAGCCCATCCCGGCAAGGGCGTCAGTGGCGAGCTCAGCGGCGGTAGAAAAGTGGTTGTTGGTACGGGTGACCTGTTTAATTCATCAATGAATGGTTGGGGCGGTATATCCCGGCATGCCGAAGACTCTCGCAGCAATGGCAACACCATTATGTATGTAGCCCAAAACGATGCAGTCATTGGCTATATAGGCGTGCAAGACGAAGTACGCGACATTTCACGCACAGCACTACAACAACTGGGTGAGATGGGCATTTATAAGGTCATGCTTACGGGCGATCATGAGATGGCCGCTAAACGCGTTGCCGATACGCTCGACTCTATTGACGAGGTAAAAGCGAGCTTACTGCCAGCCGATAAACTCGAAGCCATTAAATTGATTCGTCAACAACACGGACCAGTGGCCATGGTGGGCGATGGCATCAACGATGCCCCTGCCCTTGCTACCGCCGATATCGGAATCGCGATGGGCGCTGAAGGCTCGGCACAGGCGATGGAAACCGCCGATGTCGTCTTGATGCAAGATGATTTGTCTGACGTACCGATGGCGCTGCGCGTTGCCCGTAAATCGCGTCGGATAATCAAACAAAATATCGCCCTGAGCCTCGGTCTTAAATTGGCATTCCTTGGTTTGGCCATACCTGGCTTTGCGACATTATGGATGGCTGTAATGGCCGACGTAGGTGCTACACTACTGGTAACGCTGAATGGAATGCGCCTGTTACGCGAGACAAAGTAACGCACAACAGGTCTGGCAATAAAGATAAAAAGACCAGGAGAAACCATCCAATGGCCCACAGCATAGGCCCTCTTAAACTCGCTGACGGGGTACTGCCCCGTCACGTCTACACCTACTTTTTTGCCTGCTTTGTCAGCATTGGCATGTTCACTTATCTCACTGCGATGACGCCCTATATATTGCGGGTAAATCTAGGTTTGGATCAAGGCAGCTTTGGACGAGTCTCCGGTGATTTACAGTTTTGGCACGAACTCGTCGCGCTTAGCGTTATTGGCTGGTGGGGCGCAATGTCAGACCGTTTCGGTCGACGGTCTATTTACATTGTCGGATTTGCTATTCTGGTTGTCGCTTACAGTATTTACGCTTTTGCCACCAGCGTACCTCAGCTACTCGCCTTTCGGCTCTTATTCGCTTTTGGTATTGCCGCCATATCGGCGTTGTTGTCTGCTGTGGGTGCCGATTACCCTGCCGAAGAATCACGCGGTAAATTTACCGGCCTATCCTTCTTGTTGAACGGATTGGGTGCCGTAATATTTTTTATGTTCCTGACCAAATTACCAGAAATTTACGCAGGCAATGGTGCATCAGAACTGTGGGCCGGGCGCTACGCCTATTTGACGGTAGCGAGCATTGCATTGATTGCCTCGATCGTTATGTTCGGATTAAAACCCGGTCGACCAGACAACGTAAAAGCCAATAAGAAACACGTACCGGTTAGCACACTAATGGCCGAAGGTTTCAAGGCGGGACGCAACCCGCGTATTGCTGTGTCCTACCTCAGCTCATTGGCCGCACGTGCCGACATGGCCATTATTACTCTCTTCCTTATTTTATGGGTTCAAAACGCCAGTGTCGGCGCAGGCATGAGTGCGGCGCAAGCAGCCGCCAAAGCAGGCATGACCGTAGGCATAGCCCAGGCTATCGGTATATTCTGGGCCCCGCTATTTGGTGTTATTGCCGATCGTATTGACCGGCTTAGCTTGCTCATCTTCGGCTTCAGCCTGGCGGCAATTGGCTACTTCTGGATCGGAACACAAGAGGATATCCTTTCAACTGCGGCAATTCCGGCACTACTCTGCATGGGCATCGGTCAATCCAGCACCATCCTCGCCGCCAACGTCATACTCGGCCAGGAAGCCCCAGCCGATATACGTGGTTCCGCATTTGGTATGCAGGCGGTGTTTGGCGCCATTGGAATATTACTTCTATCCTCCATTGGCGGCCGCCTCTACGATACATTTGGTCCTCATGCTCCGTTCTATACTATTGCCGGCGCTAACGGGCTAGTCGCAGTGGTAGGGCTGATCGTCCGAGGTAATGAAATTCGTACGGGCTCTCGCAACAATCGGGAACAGACAGTGCCTATTTCGCCTTAATCGACCGCTTCTCGTTCTGAAATCTGATTCAGCCTATCCATAGGACTTAATACACCCTTATTGCCCCGGTTTACTACGTGAGTATAGATTTGCGTTGTCTCAACATTAGAATGCCCCAGCAACTCCTGAATTGTACGAATGTCGTAACCCGATTCAAGTAAATGAGTCGCAAAACTGTGGCGTAGGCTATGTAAGTCTTCTCTGTAGTGTAAGCAAGCCCATTACTACGAATATGCCATTTTGAATTTACGGGTCATAAGTGATTGAATTCATTGACGATATATAAATCTGCCTTTGCGATATTAATGCCCCATCGCCCGCTAAAGGCGTGATAGCAGAGATGAGTAGCACTGGTTTTTTGAGTCCAAGTGGTTGATTTTGAATTATTTGTTCAGGAGAGTTAGACTTGATCGATTAACAATAAACTGCCTGACAAATATAAGCCTTAGGCAAAAGAATAAACTGTTATATTTATAAGTAGCAAATTAGGGAGTTAGGGTTTGAGTAAGGGAATAGTCATATTTTCATTAGTATCGTTCACGGCTTTTACGATCTACACGATGTCTATAGCCGACCAATCCCTATTAGCATTTGGCTATCAGCTCCTATCAAGCCCAGATACTGCGCAAGTGGTTTTTGATCTCTACATCATGGCTTTCCTTGCTATTGCTTGGATGTATCAAGACACAAAGCGCATAAATAAACCGCTGGGTTATTGGGCCTTGTTTTCCTTCATTACATTGGTATTTGTGTCTATTGGGCCTCTGCTATATCTTGCTCTTAGACCATCAGAAATTAATGATAATGAAAAAATATAACAAGTCGCAGCACAACGCAGCTTCGCTGCTCGGACACACTAAAGCGTGCCAGTGTGCGAGGCGTTATGTAAAAACGTATCCACATCCATTTGATTAAACTATTGGTTTGATATAAAACGTTTAGTATATTTGGTTGAATAAATTAGGTTAAATAGTCACTCTAATTGCAACCTTAAGGAGAACAGATATGGTCCCGCGGAATACGGTGATGCGGGTCGGTCGCCCCACTGATAATTTAGAACAAATCACTAAAATGTATGTTGACGGTCTCGGGTTCGAGGTTATAGGCGGATTTGATAACCATGGAGATTTTAGTGGGAGGATGGTTGGTCATCCTGACCATCCGTATCACCTAGAATTTACGAGTCATACAACTCAATCTGCTGGGAGTGCACCTAGCCTTGATAATTTGTTGGTATTTTATGTTCCAGACCAAAGTGAATACGAACAATCCATTTTAAGAATTAGGTCGTCAGGTTTTAAAGAGGTGAGTTCGTTTAACCCCTATTGGGATGAAGGGGCTCATACCTTTCAGGATCTAGATGGTTATCGAGTCGTAATCAGTGGTAGTCCAAGCCCATTTTAAATCTTGCACATAACAAAGCTGTCAACCTGACCCAAATTACTACGCGATTTTGTGCAATGCGCTGCGCCCATTATCGCACAAAACTGCTCCATAATTTGGGCGGGTTACAGCGGCGTTATGTTTTCATCTGAACCATGTAGTGAGCTGTATGTCCGGATCAATCCGATAGTTAGAAAATTCTACAAAGAGGACGAAATATGGAATTAAACTGGGGTGCGATTGGTTCTATAGGGGAAATCATTGGGGCGGGAGCGGTTTTCCTTACACTTGCCTATTTGGCTAGACAGATAAAGCAGACAAATGGAATTTCGAGATTCAACACCACAAAAGACATAATGGCTTCTTTCGACAACCTGAATAAAATGGTCGTATCTGACCCTTCGCTAAGGCAGGTCTTGAATAAAACCACTGAGCTAACCGCTGATGAAAACGAGCAGCTCTATACGTATGCCAATATGTACTGCAACACGTGGGCTATCTGTCAGACAGCTTACGATAACGGACAGATTGATAAAGATTTTTACTCTTCCGCGAGCCAGGACGTTATCTTCGAGCTGAAGCGTTGGCCGAGATTTGAAAGCGCTGTAATCCTGTGGCTGGATCGGTACCCGAATTTTAAGGGTTACGGGGTTTTCAGTTCTGAAAATTACGACACTTGATCGTCTTTGTGCGAGAATTAATGTGAGTGAAAAACATAACAAGACGCTGTTAGCGCAAGCTACGCCTGCTGGGACGGCTTACTGCGTAGCCCGCCCCAAATCTAAGCGTTAAGCATCATAGTTACCTAATTAGAGTATTTACCATGAAAATGAATTATTTTGTGTTTGGAACAAATAATAAAGAAAAGGCAGTTACGTTTTATGATGAATTATTTTATGGGTGTGGATTAAATAAAATGCAAGGACAGGGGCGAATGACGCTATGGGGGAACGAGGAATTTATGTTTGCCATAGCGGAGCCGTTCGATGAAAACCCAGCGTCGAACGGAAATGGTACTATGCTTGGCTTCCATGTTGATTCAATTGAAGAGGTTAATCGATTACATAAAAAAGCCCTTGATATAGGAGGTGTGAGTGAAGGTGAGCCTAGAATACGTTCTAATATGCATTCGGCCTATGTAAGAGATTTAGACAATAATAAAATATGTTTCTATACGAGTAATGCTTAACAAGGGTATAAACGCGGAATCGTTCTCCGCTGCGCTCCAAACAATCCGGTTACACCAACGTTGGTATGATTCCTTCTGTCAATAGGCGCGTAAAAATACTGGCCCATTGTTTCAGAGCTTTTTAATTTAGCTAAGAGCGAGTTAGCGCACCAAATGAAGTCAGTAAGTTCGTCGGTTATCTTGCTGGTATCCGTGGGTTGCCATTGTTGCCAATGACCTATCCAACCTTACTTGTTCCGTCGTGGTGCCTGTCTTCAGTCTATGCTCGGGGATCAATAAGCCGGAGTCTATTGCCTACCTAACGCCTTTGGTGATTACACCACTGCCGCTGCTTGATTCCATACGCTAACTCTAAACTTTTCATGTCGGTACTCGCGCTAATCGCTTTCTTTCATCAACTCGCGGTAATGCTACCTCTCTTGATATCGACCAGATGTACGCAATTATTTCTCTCGCTATCGCTGTTGTCACTACATTGCGGTTTTTCCCCTTGTGTATCAATCGCTGATAGCGACGAAATAGGCGCTGTTGCGCTTACCAGGCGATATCAACTATCTCTTTAGGCAAACCCTCCTGGCGCTTTTGCATGTCGGTCGAGATATTCGCCGGATAGCGATAACTGTGAGCGCTTTCAATCAGCAGGCGCCGTGCTCGCCCGTTACCACATTTAGTAATCGCTCCCAGCCTTCGCCTGCCACCGCTGGAGTGTTCACTCGGTGTCAAACCGCGTCAGGCCTCCCAGCTCTGACACCACCCCGGCTGCCACCAATAAGCGTACGCCTCGCAGTGCCTGTATAGCTTTCACGACGGGGTAGTAACGCCAGTTTTTTATTGGGTAGCTAAGCTCACTGTCCAGCCGCTTAACCCGGGCCGGACGTTCAGAAATGGTCTGTATCATTTCCTGAAGAACAAACTGCTGTGAGGGGTGCGGGAGTATTATTTCCGTCAACCAGCGCAGATGTTTGAGTGACCAGTTGGCTGTGTCCGCATACTGGATAGTGTTTCAAATAGTAGGGCTTTGAGTTGATATTTCGCATCATTAAGGTCACCACTCTGGAGTAGCCGTGCCAACTCCTGAGCATCGCGCTTATCGGTTTTAATTTTATTACCGGGCTTCTTGGGTATGAGTGACGGGGCCACAACATAGCAAGGGTGCCCTAGACTTGTCAGTAACCGATAGACCCAATAACCACAGGGGCCCGCTTCGTAGACGAAGTGGAGTGTTGCCTTAGGGTGTTTCGATTGTAGTTGCCGGGTTTGTTTAACCAACCCTTGTTTGGTGGTTTTTATCTTCTCTAAATGCACGAAGTCAGCCCCCCGAGCACAGCCAGTGTAGACGACTTCGGTAAATTCTTTGTGGGTATCTAATCCGATGTAAATTATGCTATCGTTTTTCATAGTGCTAGCCTCCAGATTATATGGTCTTACGCATATAGTATGGCTCTGGTTTCGGCTAACCCACGTATTGGGGGTTAGCACCCCTTGAAGGAATCATTATGTCTATGCATCTATCAGAGAGTCCGTATGAATATATTGCTTTCAATACATTTACTAGCGATAGGAATTTGGATTGGAGTAGTCGCTGCTGAATTTGCTATTGAATTTGATGGACTTAAAGATTCTCCGTCGCTCATAAAGGCATCGAAGCTACATTACTTGACAGATATTTGGGTTGAAATACCGGCCTTTGTCGTTGTTTTTGTCACAGGCGCATTTATGATAACTGAGAAGCACCTGGCGGGCCTGTTTCTTTATAAAGTGATTTTTGGTGTGTTGGCCATAATATTTAATGGCGTTTGCGTTTATGCTGTCTTTAAGCGCAAGGGCTATGCAGTTTCCGGTGACATTGATGGAATGATTTCTACAGATCCGGCCATGAGGTTAGGTGGCGCCGGCTTTATTCCTTCATTCTTGGTGGCGTTTGGTATTGGAATCTATTTTATGGTTAAGTAAGGATGTATAAAAATATGTTCCTTATTCACCAGCAACGCGGTCCATTGACTCATATAGAGGCGGATAAAATGGGAAGAAGAAAAAACCAAGTATACACAGAGGATTTACGTAGAGAAGCGGTTAAGCGACCGGAGAAACCAGGTGTCGCGCTCTGGATTCAATAAGTGGCTACGCCGGCCTGATAGCGCTCGATCGCAACGCAAATCTGCCGACACTAAACGCGTGAAAGACACGCTCGAGGAGTTCGAAGCAATCTACGAGCACCTCGAATTATCGAAGAGCTTAACGCACTGGGTTTTCCATGCTCAGAGAACTACATTGCGAAAATCATGCATATCCCGAAGAAGTATTTATTGTGAGTGGTCGTCTCTATGATGAGGCCTTTGGTCTGTGGCTAGAATCAGGCCATTATGCTAGTAGGCCACCTGGAGAGTTTCATGGCCCCTTTAAAACTGAATCGGGTTGTCTTGTATTAGAGGTATCTTTTCCAAACAAGGCAGGGGAGACTAGCGCCTAACAAGCAAAGGGGAAATACTTGATGCTACGGCTTATTCCGAAGCTTTTATCTACTGGGTTGTTCGCGTTACTCATGTTGCAATCTCTCAATCTTCGGGGGGAGGATACTGTCGAGGCGGGTGTGCCAATACGTATCGGCTGGCAAATTCCTGCTGCCACACAAGGTCAGGTCCTCCAGGTTTTAAAACGAACCAGTGTACTGGAAGCTCATGGTCTGGAACCAAGCTTCGTACCATTCAGTTACGGTGGGCCACAGGTAGAAGCGGCTTTTGCCGGTAAGCTTGATGTTTTCTTTTCCGGCGACCAGCCAGCCATTAACTTGATAGCCCGGGGCGGAAGGTGGAAGATTGTCGCCCGCCTTTTTGATGACGGTTTAGGCATTATCGTACCGCCCAATTCGCCAATCCAGAATGTCCAGGATCTCAAGGGAAAAACGGTGGCCAGTGCTTTTGGTTCAGTTGCGCATCGCGATGCGTTCATGGAGCAGGAGGCTGCCGGTTTGGACCCGCACAAGGACGTAGTGAACAAAAATCTGGATATTCTTGAAATCCGCAACCAAGTGCAGGCTGGAGGAAACGGAAGCTGGAATGGTGTTGATGCGGCACTGGTTTGGGATCCGATACTTTCGCGTTTCAAACAGGAAGGCCTTGCACGCAGCATTACATCGGGACGATACCTGGGCGTAGTTGCCGTTTCTGAAGCATTCATCGACGACCATCCTCAAGCCGTTTCTCAACTACTGGTGGCCCTGATGAGGTCGTGGGATTTTTTCTCGCGCCACCCGGACCGGGTTATGGAGTGGTATATTGATGACGCTCGGCTGGACTACTCACCAGAATCACTTGTATCTGCAAGGCTGGATACTAATTTTTCTGCAAGCTCGCTGAACGAGGTAAGTCTGGAACTAACACCAGAGTATTTAGCCACACTCGAAGCTGCAGCCGCCTGGGCTCGGGATTCCGGCGAGGGATCCATTCAAGTCTCGGATGCCGTAGACACCGGCTTGTTAGACACCGCGATGGAGCTTGTCGCCAACAATCAGTACAAGGAAATTCAGGTCATTCTGCCATCGACAGATGACAATCTAGCAATCAATGAGAACTACATCTTCGATCTGTATACAGCGCCACTTCTTGGCGTATTTGCTGCGATGATTTTACTGGCCTTGCTGGCAATTGAATCGGGTTTCCTACTAGGAAAAAGGAACAGAAAAAATATTAGGGCGGAACAGGTGACACCTATTGCTACAGTGGTAGGTGCGGTTCTGGCGATGATGGCTTTTGTTATCGCACTGACTTTTGGGTCGGCAAATACCCGGTTCGACGCCCGCAAGGCCGCGTTGCTCGAGGATGTGAGTGCCATACAGACGGCTTATCTTCGTGCCAACCTCACACCTGAACCACAGCGTACCACCGTGCGCAGCCTGCTGCGGGACTATGTGCAAGCGCGGGCAGGCATAGTCTATGCCTACGGTCAGCCTGACACTCTTCGACTAGTGCAACAGCGCGCTAATGTATTGCAGGATCTGATGTGGTCGCACGTGGAAACTCTGGTAGAGAAACAAGGTGAAACCGGTGTTAACATATTGTTTATCCGGTCCCTAAATGATGTGTTTAATATGCATACCAAACGGGTTGTTTTAGGCGCCTACTATCGTATCCCGTCTGCCATGTGGCTGGCGCTGATTCTCGCCTCCAGCGTGGCAATGTTTGCGGTAGGCTTTCAGTTCGGAATTGGCGGCAATCAACGCATTCACGCCGCCAACCTGGCTCTGGCAGTCACATTCGCATTAGTGATGGTTCTCGCATTTGATCTCGACCGGGCCGGAGAAGGCTTGATCTCGGTGAACCAACAGCCAATGATCGATCTCTATCAAAGTATGCGGAGGTAATTCCGTTGAATTTTAAAGCAACACTATTGGGCACACTGGCATAGATGCCCGACAAAGAAGTGATATCGTACTACTTAACGCTGGTGGCGCTCCGGCCACTGATATGCGGACGATGTCCGCGGCGGATGTTAAATAACATATGCGCTCAAATTACGACGCCAACCTATAGAGAGAACCTATGAACGAATTTGATTTAGTATTTGCCTGGTCTGAAACTACTGGCCACCTTTGGTCTATGATTCAGTTTTGGGTCAGTATCTCTTTTGGTCTTATTGTTGTTGCCCACATAGCCGCTCAAAAACTCAATATAGTTCTTGTTTCAACTATGATTCTTTTGTATTCATTTGTAAGTATATTTATTGGCTCTCTAATTATTGCCGATGGCGATATTCTTCAAGCAGTCTATCTCGATGCTCAAAAATTAGTTGACGCAAAAGAGGCCACTAGCGCCACCATTTCAGCTCTGGCCAACTACCAGAAAAAGGAACAATTTGGCGGATTTTTTATGGCTCTAGCGCTACCTGTGACCTTCTTTTCTACCATAGCGTATTTTATTTACAGCTATAGAAAAAGCAGTTGATGTGGCAGATACAAAACACATTACGAATTTGACGACATTCACCTTCAGCTGAACGCACTTAGAGCGCCCCATGCTAAAGTCATAAGACTCGCTTCAACGCAGGCAGATCATAAATAGTTTGATGTTACTCGGCGGAATCTGCCGAGCCTGTACGACGCCTTAGTTCATGCGGTGTGCAATCGTAATACCGATGAAATGCCTTGCTTAATGTCCGGGCTGATCCGAAACCTACCGACTCTGCGATCTGCTCCAATGGCGTCGATGTATACTTGGTCAGGTTATACGCTTTCATCAGCCGCCAGTTCAGGATGTACGTTATGGGCGCAACGCCGATAGCCTCGCGAAAATGCCGTACCAGTGTCGCCCGCGACATGCCTACCTGCTCTCCAAGTGTTGACAGCGTCCAGTCAAATTCAGGAGCCGCATGAATCAGGCTGAGCGCACGCTGCAGGCGCCGATCGCGCAGTGCAACCAGAAAACCGGTCGATTCTTGATTTTGCTCAGCGTAATAATTCAGCAGCTGCAGGAATAGCACCTCGGTTAGCCGATCAACGATGGTTCTTCCACGGCCCTCGGCACGCCGCATTTCGGCATCAATCAGAGTCACGGTCGACCAAATCGGATCGCCGGATTCAAATTTTGGGAAATTCAGTATCTCAGGGAAGGAATCCAGCAAGGGATGTGGAGACTCCCGATCATAGTGGACTATCCCACACATCAGGCGATTAGTGATTTTACCCTGCTGAAATAAAGGGTCGCCAAGCTCACAGGCTTCGCCGGCACGCGCACTCGAAATCAATTTTCGACCCGGTTGGTCAGCTATCCAGTGCGAGTTTCCGGCCGGTAGCATGACAATGCCCATCTCCTCGATCTTGACGGCTTTATTATCTTCACCGCCAACAAAACACTCTCCCGCCAAGGCGACATGAAACCGGGGAACCCCCATAGTTTCGAGTTGCATACCCCAAGGTGCCGCCAGTTCAGATTGAAAAAATATGGACCCGCGCAGACGCAATGTATCCAGCACATCGCCGAGCACATCGAAACCAGTGACGTTATTGAGCCGTTCGGGCACTTTTGTGATTCTCCGGGGCACGAGGATTTGTAGATCACGATCTTATAATACCACTACTAATTAAACGGACGAGGCATAATGGCCCTGACCGTCAACACGCGGAGAGTAACCATGATCAAAACTATTAGCAAATTATCGTTATGCTGTAGCCTGCTACTCGGAATAGCGGCTGTTCTCATTAGCAACGGGGTCTACGCCGAGGAATACTTTACCATTAAAAACGGCGAGCTTGAACGCCCAACGGGCTTCCGCGAATGGATTTATGTCGGTACTCCGGTAACACCAAACGACCTCAACGATGGTAAAGCCGCCTTTCCTGAACATCACAATGTCTATATTGATCCCAAGAGTTGGGCGCACTGGAAGAAAACCGGAGAGTTTCGCGACGGCACTATTCTAATGAAAGAGCTGGTAAGTGTCGGAAGCAAAGCGGCCGTCAGTGGCAAAGGCTACTTTCAGGGTGATTTTATAGGTTTGGAAGCCACCATCAAGAGTAAAAGGCACTTCCCCGATGAGCCCGGAAACTGGTCCTACTTCAGTTTCTCGAATTCTGATCTAAAGACCCTGAAAACCTCGGCCAAAGCCTTCCCTACAGAGTCATGTAACAGTTGCCATGCAGGCGCGGCTGCTGATGACTGGGTGTTCACCCAATATTACCCGGTCTTACGCGGCGGCAAAGCTAAGGGCGAAGGTGCTACCGGCGGCATGCACTCTAAGCTTGCAGAGGACAATTGAGCATGAGACGTTTAAACAATATTGTCGCTGGCCTGCTTGTGCTATTCACATTTGGCCTCAGCTCAACCACGCTTCAAGCGGAAGAGCGATTTTCGCCCTACGTCGATGCCAACGGCAATATCAGCTTTCCGGATGATTTCCGCACCTCAATGGTACACCTGGGATCCTGGTTTGTTCCTGAAGGTGGTGCCAGCGGTTTTCACGATGTCTACACAGAGAAGGAATCTGTCGAAGCCTATCGTCAAACCGGAGAATTTCCCGACGGCGCAACCGTCGTTAAGGAACTACGGGCAGCACAAACGGGAGATTTCACCACAGGGCAAGGTGTGAGTTATGCGACCAGTGAACTCAAACAATGGTTTGTCATGATCAAGGACAGCAAAGATCGCTTTGCGGACAACCCCCTGTGGGGTGAAGGCTGGGGTTGGGCTCTGTATAAACCTGACAATCAGAACAAGAATGTCGCGACCAATTTTCAAACAGATTGCCTGGGATGCCACGTACCAGCAAAAGATAGGGACTGGATTTACACCGAAGCCTATCCGATGTTAGAAGTTGATTAACAAGACTCTAATGTTGTTACAGTAGATCTCGTGGTCTAGAATCGACAGTAAACGCGGTTGGTGACAATTGCACATTGCACATAATTGTCACTAACCGCTCTACGACACTGCCTGATTGTTATGACTCGATGATTATTTTGACCGCAACCGGAACAGCCTTGGATACCATCTCGTAAACTGGAGAATAGCTCATCAGCTTTCTCAAGGTTTCTTCATCCGCCGAAGTCCTTGCATTGATTTCTACGCTAATCTTATTGTAGCCTCGGTTAACATCATCAGAAACGCCAAAGAAGCCGCGTGCATCCATTTCGCCCTCAGCGCAGACATCAAATGCTTCGATTGGAATACTTTGTACCGAAGCGTGCGCAACAATTGTAGTGGTTAGACAGCTAACCAGGGAGTTAAGATAATGTTCCACTGCATTCGGCGCGGTGTTCTGCCCCCCTAGAAAAACAGGCTGGTCGGCAGCCACGGGCAGAGATTGTGAACGTTCGGTTCGCTCATTGTTTCCGGCATAAAAGTTCTTGATTGAAGTACGGCTGCGACTACCATCGATCCAGTGATTATCGGCTCGAAAACGGAACTTACCGAAGTTCTCGTCCTGTGACATGTTGGTAGCCAGCTCTACAATGCGGTCTGTATCAACGCCGTTTACGAGGTAGTTAAGCTTTTCTGCTGTATTAGTCATGATGTATTCTCCTAAGATAATGGGGTATTAAAATCGACGTTTTGAGCCGATGGATAAAGTTTATGCAAACACCGTTTATACTGATACGTCTTGGAATGTAGTAAACGGCTACAAAATCTGTAGTAAACTATTCGGCGTTGTTTAGCGATTCTTAGCTGGGAGTGACATATGGACTATGGACAGTTCTGTCCAATTGCCAAGGCAACCGAATTACTCGGAGAGCGCTGGATGTTACTTATTCTGCGTGAACTATTCCTCGGTTCGCATCGCTACAGCGAGCTTCAACGAGGACTGTCACGCATATCACCCTCATTGCTGACCAAGCGTCTGAAACAGCTCGAACAAGCCGGTATTATCGTACGCAAGATACGACACGGCGGCAGCGGACATGAATACTATCTGACCCCCGCAGGCAAGGATCTCAAACCACTGATGGAAAACCTCGCGGTGTGGGGTATGCGCTGGGCACGTGGACAGTTGCGTGGTGAAGAGCTTGATGTTGAATTCCTTATGTGGGACGTTCAACGTCGCGTACAGACCGACAAACTGCCAGATGGCGAAACAATACTCTGCTTTATTTTTAGCGACATCGAACGCTACCACAGCTGGTGGGTCATCGTGCGTGACGACAATGTTGACCTGTGCACGGAAAACCCGGGTTTGGACGTTGATCTTTATATCCGTAGTTCACTGCGCACGATGGTCGAAGTCTGGGAAGGAGATCTGCCATTGCAGAGCGCATTAAATAACGAGAAAATTGCTGCGCAAGGCAATAAACAATTAGCGAAAACTATGTCTGCCTGGTTTGGTATTAATCCATACGCTGATATTCGCCCTGGTGACCCGGCATTAACAAGAGTTGCGGCAGAAGACTGAGGCCATATGCGATAAATTAGAACCATCAGTTGGATATGACGGAGAACACAATGAGTCGGGGACCGGACACCTATGTTATCGAAGGCACCTTGCCAGATCGCCATCCTAGAGGGTAGTTTTGCATAGGCGCTGACTACGAATTTAGCAGCGTGCCGACAAAATTCCGGAAAAAGCACGGATAAAATCCTAGCCGGTGATGGCGACGGATCGGTCACTCGCTTAAGGCAATGGTATAAGCAGTTTTTAGTTCCCGTAGATGAGGTGCCAACCTCGTTGCAAGAGCGCAAGGTATACGACAGAAGCTAAGCCCCATACAATGGGAACAGATAGAATTTCCTCCATTCGGAGTTAGTTTTCTCTGCCCACCTTTTTTGCCAGCAGACACAAGATTTCAAAGGCAATAGTAGCACCATTTAGTGCCGTCATTCCGCCCACATCAAAGGGCGGCGCCACCTCTACCATATCCGCACCCACATAGTTAAGACCGTCGAGTTCACGCAATAGTCGCTGGGTTTCACGCATGGTCATGCCGCCCGCTTCGGGTGTGCCGGTCCCCGGTGCATAGGCCGGATCGAGGCAATCAATATCGAAAGTCAGGTATACGGGACTATTGCCTACCAACTCTCTGGCTTCCTGCGCCACGGCCTTCCAACCGAGGTCATCAAACTCCTCTATGGTTACCACTCGCATCCCATTATCACGGGAATAGTCAAGACCATCGGCCATATTCTGACCACCGCGAATGCCAATCTGAATCGTCTTTTGGGGATTAATCAGGCCCTCGTCAGTAGCTAAGCGAAAAGGCGCACCATGGTGAAACTTGGAGCCCTGATATTCCGGCCAAGTATCGGTATGCGCATCAAAATGAATTATCGCCAGAGGTTCGTCCTGCTTGGCTGCCAGCGCCTTCAGAATGGGATAGGTCACTGAGTGATCTCCTCCGATACCCAAGGGAATAACACCAGCCTCGGCAATTGCATCGTAGTACCGCTCAATATCCTTATAGGCATTGTCCAGGTTAAACATATCGCGGTATTGCACATCGCCTATATCGGCGATACGAGCCAAATCGTATGGCCGAACACCGGTTGCCACATTGATAGCCCGCATCATGGTGGACGCATTACGAACCTCACGCGGCCCATGGCGAGCGCCAGTCCGACAGGTAAGACCGCCATCATAGGGAATGCCAATAATACCGATATCTACGCCATCGAGTTGCTGCCGATGGGGAACCCGCATAAAGGTGGGCACTTCACTAAAGCGGGCCGTCTTTCCAGGCTCATAAATTTCGCCCAATATATTGGTCGCTTTATAAAAATCTTCCAGTTCAGTTTTGCGAGACATATTACAATCACTCCATTTTCGTCAGGAGGTTATTTCACAGGCGACATTTTACTCGCCAACTCTTACTTCATAAATACACAGGGCTAGCTTTAAACATGCCGTCTTATGAAACATAAAAAATTCCCGATCGGCCGTTGGACTAGAGTATTGCCATTGATACCGATCATTGTTTCAGCAGCCACCGCCCAGCACACCGATAGCATCTGAGCTTAGACATGCTCATGGTTAATTCCTGTGGCAGGATAAATCGAACAACTAAAGCACAGTCTAATATCAAAAATACTCCCCGTCTTGCCAGTTGGTGTCGATGATGGCACCGATGGACAACTAAAAAACCAAGAAAAAAATCACAACAGCTATATAGCTAGTCGGTTATTACGGTAGGATTGTGGCGGTTCACCATACCAACGGCGAAACGCCCGGCTAAATGCACTTAGGTCGGAATACCCGAGCAAGAAAGCTACCTCTACTAGCGGGTATTCAGTGTTACCAAGATAGCGGGAGGCAAGCTGTCGCCGAATATCTTCCACCAACTCTTTAAAACTAAAACCTTCTGCCTCCAGCCTGCGTTGTAATGATCGGCGACTCATACAGAGTTGCGAGGCAATATCATCAATAGAAGGTGAGCCTGCTCCCAGGCTTTTTACCACTAACTGCCGCACCGTTTTTACCACTTCCGCCCCCTCGGTGACCGAATCCATAATTTGCTGTAAATTCTTGTCTAAAATTGCGAACAGCCGCTCGTCTCCCCCAATCTCGATGGGGGATTTGGCCATATCGGAGCTAATAAGCACCGAAGATTTGGGCGCACCGAACTCCAGTGGACAGGCCATTATTTCCTGATACGCGGAAATATCCTCAGGCTGCGCAAAGGTAAATGTCGCTCTCAATGGTGCCCATTCTTGCTGACCGGACAAGTGCCTAACGGTATAAACAATTGCAGATAATGACAGGTCGACATCATGTCGACATTCTCCGACCTCATGATCCAGTAGCTTATAAGTACAACTCAGGTTGTCCTCACCATCATCCTCCAGCTCCATCATCGTGTCGCTTTGCATCATGTAATGGTATCGAGCGTTAACCTCCATTGCGTGGCGAATGCTAGACGAATTCTGGATCGCGTAGCCATAGAGCCCAAAATCCGCAGAGTCAATTTTCTGATAGATTTTGAGGCCGACACTGCCGTCACCTGTCAGCCTGACCGCCTCCTCTAATAACTGATAAAAATCCGCCATTGCAATGGCGGGATCAAGACCCTCAACCTCCGGTGGATCGAAGCGAAACCGCGTAATGAGGCTTGCGGTATCAATCCCCAGGCGCTGCAGATAACGATAAACATGATCAACTATCGGCTTTCTCACCACCATATGTTTATTCATCCAAGCCCCCGAATTGACTATCACTAGCGAACGTCGTCAAGGAGATTGTACTTAAAGCGGCGGATACCTGAAAGGTGAATACATAGGGAGAGGAAAAAGTCGCCAATATTGCAGCTGGCTGAACCGGATAAAGATCCGCAGCTTAAATAGCTACCAGGAGCCGGAGGAAATGCCCCCTAGAAAACCAAAAAATGCGCCACAGCAGCAATGACTGGCAAAGTCACCAACGTACGTACCAAAAAGATAAACATCAACTGCCATAGATTCAGCGGAAGATTAGTTTTCAGAATAAGCACGCCCATTTCCGACATGTAGATAAGCTGCACAATAGAGGTACTGATCACGACAAACCGGGTTAGCTCGCTTTCGATCCCGGAGGCAATAACGGCTGGCAGAAACATCTCAGCAAAACCCACCACCATGGCGGGGGCAGCCTTTTCTGCTTCAGGCAACTGCAGTAGCTCAAGCAAAGGGACAAATGGCAGCGATAGCCACTGCATCACAGGCGTGTATTCGGCGATCACCAAGCCGGCGGTAGCAATAATCATCAACGGTGGCATTAGGCCAAACCAGATATCAGTCACGTTCTCTAACGCCGACCTGAGCCAGCCTTTTACACCACTGGCCGTATTGGCTTTGGCAAGCGCAGCCCGCAAGCTAGCCTGGAAGACTGGCTGGCCCGCTTGTTGATCTTCCTGAATCTGCTTTCCCACAGGTGCGTAGCTATCGGCAATCCCGCGAAGGGGCGGCAGGCGGGGCACAATGATCGCTGCTATAATTCCAGCAAACGCTACAGTGCAATAGAATTGAATAAACATATGCCCCAAGCCCGCAAATTGTGCAACCAACAAACAGAAAGGCAGAGACACAACAGAAAAATTTGTCGCTATCACTGCTGCCTCTCTACCACTGTAATAGCCGCGATCATATTGCTGGGAAGTAAGCAGAACGCCAACAGCCGAAGCTGACATCCAAGAGGCCATACAATCGATAGAAGACCTTCCAGGCAATCCAAAAATGAACTGAAAAGGCCTCCGCAGCAAGCTGCCGACAAATTCCATCAGGCCGTAATCGGTTAACAGGGGTAATAAAAGACAAGCAAAAATAAAGATGGTAACGATGGGCACCGCCAAGTCATAGAAAACCACATGCCCCGTACGCGAGCCCCACAACCATTCAGGCCCTAATTGAAAATAAATGCACACCGCAACGAGAGTCCCCAGCAGCCGCAACAACAACCAGGCTGCTGACACATCAAAGCTTCGCCATAGCTCGGGCAGATGCCGCTCACCGTTTATGCGCTTCCATGCACTAGCCAATAATGACACCAGTGCAGACGCTATCACAATAACCAAAACCACCACATGCATAGCATCGCCAGCCCACGCCCTCAATCCATCAGACATAATTCCCATGGGGATAGTCCACTTGTCGTCATAGTGAACTGGCAGCAAGAAAAAAAATACACCACACAACGAAGGCAAAACGAATTTGAGGTAGTCTCTCGCAACGTATGTTTGCATATATCGTGGCTCAGTCGAAAGTGAAACCAACATAGTCTACCTGACTGGGCGGACCGGGAGCGAAATATAATTTCGGCACATCGGTAAACTCCATCACCATACTATTAACGGTGGGGAATTCATCCTCTGCCTGGCTGGAAATCGGTGCTTCACGGGAAGACAACAGCTCTTGAGCTCTGGCCACGGTAATGGGCTTATCGGCTACTGCCATTTCACGATCCAGATAATTCATTCTGGTGACCGTATTGCCCGCCTCAATATCCGGCAGGCCATTCCACATGGTGATGGCACGGCAATAATTCGTATTGGCCAAAGGATGATTTGTGTGCCAAATTCGTTTCAGATTCGGTGCGGGTAAAAACTCCGCAATGTCATTACTCGACACTTCAAAGGTTCGAACTTCCTTCTTGTCGATCAAACCATAGTTCATGCCCGATGCATGATTAATACTACCGAGCATTACCCGCGCAGCATCAACACTATCGCACTGCTCCATCAATAATCGAGCAATAAAGGTTACCGGTAGACCTTCGGCGCTGCGGTCCAACTGGCCAATGTGATTCAAACACACTCCCAGATTTCTGCTCATACCATCCTGGGTGATGATACCGGCCACCGTGGAGTTCATAATATCCCTTCCGGTTTCAGTATTGTGGGTACGTAGTAACACCGCCGCACCTATATAACAATGAGGTAAATCCTGAGTTTTACCCAACACCTTGGCCCGTTCCACGCCCTGGTCGTAGCCACCGACAGTTGAACATTTTTCTATATAAATATACTCCACGACATAATCAATAACTTCATCGACTAATTGCCAAGCGTAAATCAGCTCTTCGTCAATATCGGCACCTACACTTATTCCGCGCAGTTCGTCCAACAAATGAGGCGTCCATTTTTCGATGGCGGATCGATAGTCAGTATCACGTAGAAAACGCGATAGCAGATCTTCGAATGACATTCCGGTGCCTTCTGACAGAAACACCTTCCACTTAGCGATGGCGGAATGAATCAATGGGGCCAGAGCCTTGCCATGAGCCAAACCCAGCTCATAGTGGGTACCGGAAAACTCGTAATAGAAGTCGTATTTTTTCATCTTTTGCACTCAATTGCCCAATGTAATAATTTATTGCCCGTGACCGGCATAACCGATTTTGTCTTGTCGTCTGGCCTTGGGAACAAATAGCAACAAGTAGAATACCAACGCGGCACAGGCTAGGCCTATCAAACCGTCATAGCCGCCAAACTCCAGCGCGTAACCACCAAGGAAGGGACCAATAGAAATACCCAGAGCCTGAATAAACGGTATCAGCAAAACAAAGCGATGATGTTTGTCTTCCCCTATCAGAACGCCAACATGGTAGCCCAGAGGTAGATTCCAGAAAAACTGGAATCCACACATCAACAATGTGTAAGTAAGGAGATCTATATTGGGCGACATAAAAATGAAGCACGCTAGCTGCGCTATACCTGCCAATAATATAGGTAATAGCCGGCCATACCGTACGGATACAACAGCTCCCAAAATAGCGCCCCCCAACCCCACGGTAACGGCGATAGTTAACGCGTCACCAATTTGCTGCGAGGAAAAACCAGCTTCCACTCCCATTCGCTCGACAAATGAAAATAGCGCGACCTGCGCTATAAAGAAAAACGCCATACCCAGTAATATCAAAAGAGGACTGATAGGCGAATCGCCCGCCCGCTTCTCGGCATTAGCGTCATCCCCGACATCGTCGTCAAGACCGGTCAAGGGAAAATAGCCAGTAACGGCAAGAGCAAGCACTCCCATAATGGACAACAAACCAAAAAAGCCCAGCAAGCCAAAGTCAATAATTAGCCCAGGCAGAACTAAAAATGCTGCAGATTGTATGGCTACCTGTAAAACGATATAAATCGCTGCAACTCTATCCGGGTTAAGGGTGTAAGAGATAGATTGAATAACGAGAGAGGCCATCAGCCCCCCGCCAAGCCCCGCGAGAAAACGAACCAGGCACAACAAGCCAAAATCACTGGTATACACCGTCACCATATTCCAGATCGTTAGCCACACCAATGAATAGCGCATCACCTTGCGCCAGTTGAGCCGTTTTATCCAAAATGGACCAGACAACGACATCAGCGCAATGCCCCCTAAATCCATTGAGGCCAGAATACCCAGCTGACTTTCCGAAAACCCGTATTTATCTGCCATCGCTCCAACATATAAGGGCAAAAGAAGAAAGGTTAATAGTGCTATAACGCCACAGAATAAAATGGAGGCGATCACTTTTTTGTCATTAAAATCTGCGGCGCTATTTGTCGACATCAGGTGATCTCTGTATTTTGATGAATTAACCAGCTTACCCTAACAAAAAAACCAAGTCTTGACCCCCAGCGTCACAGTCTGGCACCGCATGCATGCGCCGGATACCACCACCCTTACGGTAATGAAAAAGGACATTGTCATCTTCATTCATATGACCCACATCGCCTTTCGCCAAAGTTGCATACCGACCGAATACAGGCTCCCTCTCACCGAGTACTTGATATCAAATACAGCCAAGATAAACGTTAACAACGTCCTCTAATTCGGTTATTCTGACAACACTAAATAAATATATAATAGCTAAGGAGCCTTGCCTTGAGCATCCACCACCTCATTGATAACAAAGCTATATTAAGTGCCTGCTTGCTATCCGCTGCAGGAGCGCTGGTATTTAATGCCTTTCCACAAGTACTTACCGCCATTGCCGTAGAGTTTGAAATGGGAGAAGCCGACGTTGGCTCTTTGATAAGTGCCTATATGGGTGCCTTTGCTCTGATTGCTCTCTTTGCACCGTTGTGGATGCCACGAGTCAACTGGAAATCATCCTCTATCGCGGCCTATTGTTTGGTGACTATTGGCATACTTCTCTTAAATCAATTTTCCAAAGAACAGATTGTATTCGCCATGGCCATTATGGGGCTGGGCTCCGGTATCTTGTTTACTATCAGTGTAGGCATCATCTCGGCGGCTAAAGATCCCGATCGCGGATTTGGATTTAAGCTCACCGCGGAAATGGTACTCGGGGCTATTTTAATTTTTGTAGTTGCCAACATCATTGCCGGGGAATTCGGCTATGCGGGCTTCGTTTATGGCGCATTGTGTCTTTACCTGTTAACCGGCATTGGCCTGCTCTGGCTGCCCGAAAACTTTCTAGGCAAAGTGAGCGAGGAGGTAGACGCTCAAAAAGCCGGCGGTGTTAATTTACCCGCTATTCTTGCCTCCGCTGGCTTGTTTATTTTCTTCGGCGCCTATACAGGTGTTTGGAGTTTTGCCGCGCATATTGGCGCTGAGCATGGCATTGACGAAGCTAGCATCAACACCACGTTAACCTTGGCTCTAATCTCCGGTATAGGCGGTGCATTACTTTGTGCGTGGATCGGTCAGAATTTTGGTCAAAAGCTGCCTTTGATTGGCGGCATGATTACGATGATTGCTGCCATCCTATTGTTAATCTACGGTCAGGGCATGCTCTCTTACGCCATCGCCATCTGCACTATTAACGCACTGCTTCAGTTTGTCGCCGCTTATCAAATGGGGCTCATCACCGAAGTGGATAATACCGGTCGTTTTACAGTGATGATTGCATTTATACTTGCGTCTAGTGCCGCAATATCTGGCGATCTAATGGGCTCACTAATTGAAAGTCAGGGCATGATCAATGCTATGTTGATTTCGGTTTTTGCTATCGTCATTGCAATCGTACTTTCACTGGTAACGCTAAAACTTGCGCCAGAAGCCGAGCATCATAGTTAGCAGGCCATTAGTTAAAGCCGACTTACTGTAATGCTATCTGGGTCGAGTGCAATCGACCTCTTGACCCAGATAGCAACGATAAAAGTCTCTCGTTTACTCAGAGGGAATCTTCTATTTCCTCGAGCACGACTCGTATCCCGGGTGCGACAACAACCATCTGCTTATCACTCACCGAGTACTGGGTATTTGTCACGTAGTCCTTACCGGTAAATACCAAGGCATCTCCGACTACCTGATAGCGCTCGGTATAGGTCTCATCGTTGCCCTCTTTATCAATTAGGAGGGTCGTCGCTCGTGAATTAGTAGAGAAAGTGATTAGCAGGCTTTTGAATTGCACTGCAGCATCGTCGTCATTTACATAGCTAATCATGCGCCAGGTACTTCCCACTAGAGGGTTACTGGGTTTTGGTCTGTAGGCAGTAGCTGCATCTGCGGTAATTGCACTTTGTCTTAAGCGAGAACGTTCAGCCGCCTCGCGCTCTGCCATGCGCTGTCGCTCCTTCTTGTCCTCTGAATGATCTACCGCCAAGCCCGCGGCGCCACCCAATATCGCGCCAGTAGCCGCGCCTTCCCAGCCATCGACCAAGCCGCCAATCAGTACGCCGGTACGGATGCCGCTCTCTGTTGAGGTCGAGCCACTACAGGCCACTAGCACCGTCATCAATGCTGAGCATAGTGACAACATCACTATTTTTCTAACTACAGACATAATCATACTCCATTGTAATTTCGACGCGTACACATGAACGCCCCATCGCACTACCAACAAGTGTAGTCAACGCACACCGTTTGGAAAGGGAAATATGCATTTTCAACAATCTACACCACTGGCCAAATGCGCGAATATGAAGGCCTTTCTATATCGTCAACAGAAAATACGTCACGGATACCAGACAAGTTACCAGAATTTCGATCCCATAAAAAAAGGCTGGCGCGAGGCCAGCCTTTTTGTCGGAGCAATCGACTCCTAATTACCTATCACCAATTGTATTGAAAAGAGACCCCAAATAGGCGCTCACGACCGAGAATGTTGACATTGGAATCGTTTGATGGCGATACCGCTGTGTAATAGTTCTCGTCGGTAGCATTATCAACCCATGCAGTGACACGCCAGCTGTCGTCGGCACTAGCAAGACCCGCACGCAACTTCAGCACATGGTAGCTATCTACATCAAAGACAGGGTCGTTGCCCACCAAGGAATTAAACTTGTCACTATAGGACCAGTCGCCACCCACAAAAACATACATGTTGTCTGAAACATCAAACTCATGATGCACCATCAAGTTGTGCTGAAATTTCGGCGTATTCTGGATACGGCTGCCTGAGATATTAATTGGATCAGGATTCTCCGCCAGAGACTGACCGAACAGGTAGGTTTCAAACTCATCGTATTGGGTATCCAAATAAGAGGAACTCAATCGTACTAAGGTCGAGTCAGTCGCATGCCAGTTGATCTCCAGCTCTGCACCGCGCACGGTAGACTCCGGTGCATTAACTATTTTAGTCAATGAACCAAATACCGGGTCAATGATAAAGGAGGAAACCTGCTTGTCCTTATAGTCATAGTGAAAGATAGCCGCGTTTAGCTGAAGTCTACCTTCGGCCAAAGTGGACTTAACACCCAGTTCGTAGGACGTGACCTCTTCTTCCTTATAAGAGGCGAGGGAATCCCAGCTAGCCGCTGCCGGAGCACCAAAGCCACCCATTTTGTAACCCGTACTGATGTTTCCGTAGACCAACAGGTCTTCAGTGGGACGCCAGTCCAGACCTATTTTACCGGACACATTGTTGGACTCAATCGTTTCGTTATATGGCAGCGATGCAAACGTTGCAGGATTCAAAGTGACGCAATCTCCCTGCGCGTAAATGAAGTCATCTGGGTCCACTATCTCAAACACAGTCCTATTGAAAAAGTTGGCCAACAGGCCGTCAATATCATAGGTACAAGAATCAATTATCTTACGCTCGTCGCGGGTGTAACGTGCGCCCACGTTCAGGCTAAATGCATCGGAGATAACGTATTCAGTGTGGAAAAACAAGCCCAGGGTATCTGTTTCCTGCGTATAGCGGGTAGAAAATGTGTCAAAATTAAGGCCTGCGACCTGGACATCCTTAATATCAATAACATCATCTCCATTAAGGTCCTCACCCAGATCTTCGGGAGTGATATAGACATTGGCAGTAGTTTCGACTCCGCTGCCGGTGGAAATTTCCTTCAACTCATCGCTTGCGGCATAGAGACCTGCAATCCAACTGAATGGACCATCTGTATTGGATGTTAGGCGTAACTCCTGACTCCAAACATCTACCTCGGAGTCGTTGTAAGAGTCCCAGTTTGCTGTCGCCACACCGTCCCAGCCGTTGGCTTCATCGCGCTGATAATCATTGTGCGAAGTCAGTGATGTGAGAGTCATATGTTCCAAGTCCCAATCCACCCGGAGGTTTAACAACAAACCACTGTTGTTGCGATCGAAGCTACCTCTAGGGTGATCACCGCCAAAGGTATTTCCCTCTGGGTTCCAACTAGCCGAATTAGGGTCTTTGGGGTCAGGTAGACCCGCATTAGTAATTTCATCGGTGACGAAGCCGGTAATATCACCGCCCACATCTGCGTCGGGATTAATAAAGAACAGACGAGCATGCTGCGGCACAATATTGTCGCTATTATCCTTGTGGTAGTCAGCCCCAACGCTCACTGTCACACTTTCGCTGGGTTCAAAGGTCATTAGCAGGCGCAGCGCCTGAACATCCTGATCACCATTTTTCTGACCTTCCCCACCAACCGCGGCATTCTCTTGCCACTCACCACCATTGTCGCTAAAGAATGACAAGCGCGCTGCAACACTATCGCTCAACGCCACATTGCCATAACCTTCCAGACCATAGCGGCTGTTCTCTTGGTATTTAAGCTTAACGCTGCCACTGTTTTCAAACTCTGCCTGATTGCGGATGAAGTTAACCGTGCCGCCAGTGGTGTTCTGCCCGTACAAAGTGCCCTGCGGCCCCTTAAGAACTTCAATTCGCTCAATATCATATTGAGGAATACGCGTCATGATTGGATAGGGCAGCGCGACTTCATCGACGTTAATTCCGACAGTAGAGCTACTATTGGAGTTGTAATCATCAAACCCAATGCCGCGAATGGTATATACCGGAATACCCTGGCCTGCCGACGTGACGGTGGCTCCTGGCGTAAATTTCATAACGTCAGCCGCATCATGAATGCCTAAGGCTTCCATATTCTCATTGGAAAAGGCGCTGATTGAAACGCCTATATCGTTCGCACTCTGGGCGCGCTTCTGGGCTGTTACTACAACCTCCTCCAGTATCTGTGCATTGACCTGGGAAATATACGTACCGCCTGCCACTGCCGAAACCACAGCTATTGAACGTGCTAGTTTTTTCATTTTCATAGGAATTCTCCTCCTAGTGAATAATTAACAAGAGAAGCGCAACGCGCCTCCCCTCTCGTCGGATACCACCTCTCGTTTTCGCGCCGCCCACTGGGGAGCGGCGGTCCCTAAAAATCGATATTTAGTATTCGTCATCAGATAAGTACTTCTCGCTCTTATTAAATATTTATCTGATTTGTGCGTTTTTACAATAATTATTCACTTAAGTCAATTTTTATTTACTTTATATCGGGAATAATGATAATTATTGACTAAATATACTGATTATCACTTTATAATATAGTTTTTTAACTACTTTAGTCGCTAAAAAAACATATTTTTACTTGACGAATACTTTCTTGTAGCAGTATCATGCCCGCTCTTATTAAATATATATTTTATTGAGGCCCTCCATATGACTACACAAGCCGAAACTCAAACCTCTCCTGTATCTTCAGTAAACCAAGAGAACTTCGACACCGCCGCCCGTGAAACCGATGCCGGCTGGGAGCGTGGAGGGCGTATTTTTCGCAAACGCTCAGCTATGGCTTCGCAAAAACCTTTTGATTATTCCGCAGCCCACAAATGGGCTCCCAATGCCGACTTCAACAATCTCGAGACATTTTTCCCTGAACACGAAGAGCGCGGAGTTCTTCCGCAAGAACAATTATTGGCGCTCTATGAAAAATACCTGGGAATGTGGCTGGAGAAGATGCCAACATCCAAGAAGCTCCATGATGCAGGCCGCAAGAATATGCTATGGGGGATTTTTGGTACTTATCAAAAAGACTGGGAAACACCTATTCTTCCCTTCGCCAAGAGCTGCATGGGTGGCCACCTGACCGATGTCGATGACAATGAGTATATTGACCTTCAGTTCGGCGACACACCCTCCATGTTTGGTCACGGGCCAGAAAACCCCGCAATACGCGCCGCTGCAGAATCGCTAATGACCACGGGAATCGACCCCATGATGGGGACTGCAGATCAAGCGGAAGCCGCTGCTGAGCTGGAAAAACATTTTAAATTACCGGTATGGATGCACGCCCTGACTGCGTCGGACTCCAACCGTTACCTGCTTTCTATCGCACGCACTGTCACCGGTCGTCCTAATATTGCGATCGCAAACTTCACTTATCACGGCACTATAGATGAAACCCAAAAAATGATGCCAGAACCCGGCGTTATCTCGCGCTATCACGAAATGCCCCTGTACCACAGCGAAGTCGATCATGGCACCAAGGTATTTGTCTGGAATGATCTGGACTCACTCGAAGAGTGCCTCAAAGATGGTTCTGTAGCCGTCGTTATGATGGAACCCGTCATGTCGAATTTCGGCTGGGCCTGGCCGAACGATGACTGGCATGCCGGTGTTCGCGAGCTGACTCAAAAGTACGGCACACTACTCTGCTACGACGAGACTCACACTCTGGGGCATGCCTGGAACGGCTCGGTAGGTGCGCTAGGTCTTGAGTACGATATGTGGTCCTGCGGCAAGGCCATATCTTCTGGTATTCCCGGTGCCGTTTTTGGTATGACTCGCGAGATCGCCGATGCCCTCGAAGGCTGGCAGAATGAAGCCGGTTTTTTTGCCGGCGCCGGCCTGGGCTTCCTGGGCAATGCACTCACAGGAAACACCATGTCCACAGTCGCCCTAAAGGTGACTATGCAGGAAATCATGACACCTGAGACATTCGCCCCTCTATTAGCCAACTGTGACCGCGTGCTGGCTGGTATGACCGCCACCTTAGAGAAATACGCTGCACCCTTTCGCGCTGAAATGATGGGTAACCGCCTGTGCTACCACTTTATTCCTGATCAGGCCCGCGACCCGCTAGCAGGCTTGGTGCAGGTTGGCTTCGGCGGACTGTTCGAATTCAGCCATGCGTATCTTTGGTATCACGGCTTGCTGATCATGCCATTCTTTAATATGTTCCTGATTTGCCCACAGCATACCGATGAAGACCTGGACAAGTTCCTCAGTGTATTTGACGATATGATTGCCATTATCATGGGGCAAAAGGAAGGTTAAACTCACTCTTGTGGGGCACCTTTCGGTGCCCTAGTTTATATAGAGATAAACATAGCCTGCTTCGTTTGCTAGAATGGCTAAAAGCTGCGAAGGGAATTAGTATTTTGGCCAAAATTCACCCAGAACCTATGCCATTAGACAACGAGAATTATAAATTTCGGCGACCAATACAGGCCCGAGGCCAGGAAAAATTCGACCGCATTCTGGATGCTGCTGATGAGATTGTTGCCGTAAACGGGGCAGACGATCTAAGCTTGTACGACATCGCTGAGAAAGCGGGTGTCGCGGTGGGGTCCGTGTATCACTTCTTCCCCAGCACTCACGCTGTTCTGGTTGCATTGGTGGAGCGATACGACTCACGCTTTCAGCAATTAGTACAAACTGCGCCTCACGGCACGATGAACAGCTGGCAGGATGTCATCTGGTTTCAGACCGAGCAATCCCGCAACTATATTAACAGCACTCCCGGCGCCATAATTATGATTTTGGGTTCGGGTCAGACATGGGCCACTCGTTTGGCCGATGAAAAGGGTGACCAGCGTATTGCTGAAGATATGGCCAAAGCCATCGAGCGCTTTTTCGTGCTCCCCACCAACCCGCCTGCAGAAGACTTACTGTTTAACTCCATCCGCATGCTAGAGGCATTATGGGCGACATCCTATATTCGCCACGGGGAAGTCACGGGGGGTTACGCAAAGGAAACACATAAGGCGATTGTGGCGTATCTCAGCCAATACTGGCCGCCATTCCTTGAGCCCACCAGGCAGCCCGCAACCGAATAACTGCTTACCAGGTATTTTTGCACACCTAAATCCTTTTGACTTGCCCCCTCCTTACTGAGCAATATCTTGAATTCGCCCGCCATTTTTATCTCCCCTTTTTTATTTGGAACCAGAGACAGAAGGTAGTGTTTGGTATTCACATCGACATATGTCTGACTGGCGAAGGTATATCGAACGCGGTAGTCGATGTCATCCAGTTCGCCACCGACGGTAGAACATGCAAACAGAGTCGTACGTAGTACCGATCTCAACACAGTTATTTGGCCGGCCAATTCTTAAACTCTTCGAACGCCACTGGTGCTCAGCTGACGAGCACTCGTGGTGAACATAAGACAAGGTGATATACATTTCATCGAAAGAAGATTACAGAAGCAATACCGGACCTTATAAGATATAATGTTATATCTTTATATATTTGACAGAACAGGATAGAAAAATGAGCTTTGAATACGGCACGGATTATTATGGCTACCGCAAGAAGTTTGCAGTATTGGTTCCCTCTACCAATACTGCCGTTGAAACCGAATACCACATGATGAAACCCACCGGTGTTGCGCTGGCCACCCGAGCCTGTGTGATACCGCCGCTCAAAGTCACTAATGAAGAAGAATTTGTGGCAATGGTCGAGGCTATTGGTGCGGCCACAGAGCAAGGCCTGCGCGACGCTCTAACCTGCCGGCCTGACCATGTCATCTTCGGTTATTCGGCAGAAACATTCTGGGACGGTAAAGAGCGCTCAGATCGTGAGTTCAAACGCTATAACGATATTGCCCAGGAAGTCGGCGACTGCAACATCACCTTTGGTGCGCAGGCTATTATGGATGCACTGGCCTGTTACCCAGGGGTTAAAAAAATCGCCTGTGTCACACCTTATATGCCAGTAGGTGACAGTATGGTGGTCAAGTTCCTGGACGACATTGGCTATGAAGTTGTGCGCATTAATGGGCACTGCTCGCCAGGGCCGATTGAGATTGCCCATGAAACTTCCCTAAGAACGCGCGACCTTGTCAGGCAAGTGGATGGCGACGACATCGACCTGATTCTGCAGGCGGGCACTAACCTGCACTTTGTTGAATTGGCTGCGAGTCTGGAAAAAGAACTCAACAAACCGGTGCTGGCTATCAACGCCATTACCCTGTGGCACGCCCTGCGCAACAACGGTATTCCGGATCGCGTGCGCGGCTTTGGCTCATTACTGGCTGAACACTAGAACTTTTACCACTATAGAGACTGCATATGGGCCACGCCAAGAGACTACGGACGCTGTTCGAACAACCGGGCATTATCAAAGCACCGGGGGTTTACGATGGCCTAACCGCCTTGCTGGCCCAGCGAGCAGGCTTTGATACGCTGTTTCTATCCGGCGCCTGCATTGCCTTTGCTCGTTACGGACGCCCCGATATGGGTCTGGTGACTGCCACTGAAGTTGAACAAACTATAAGCGCTATTCGTGAGCGGGTGGATACACCGCTGATTGCAGACATGGATACCGGCTTTGGCAATGCGCTTAATGTACAGCGCACGGTCAGGTTATTTGAACGGGCCGGAGCGTCTGCGCTACAAATGGAAGACCAGGTCATGCCCAAGCGCTGTGGCCACATGGCAGGTAAAAATGTGATCTCCTGTGATGAAATGGTAGGTAAAATCAAGGCAGCGCTGGATGCAAGACACAATGATGACACGATAATAATTGCCCGTACCGATGCCTTGGGTGTGAATGGTTTTGACGATGCCATGGAGCGCGCGCAGCGTTATGTTGAAGCCGGTGCCGACGTACTTTTTATTGAGGCACCTAAAACCGTGGAACAGATGAAGATCATTGGCCAAGGTTTTGGCGAACAGTTGCCACTGGTACATAATCTTGTGGAGGGAGGCGGAACACCCGTTACTAGCCTGGAAAAGCTGGCCGACCTGAAGTATAAAATAGCCTTGTATCCCGCTGCACTACTGCATATGTTTATCCCGCAGGCACAGCAACTGTTAAGCCACATACAAACACAGGGCAATACCGAGGCTTTGCGTGAGTCAATGTTTGAGCTCTCTGATATTAACAAGCTTGTTGGCGCCGATGATTTATTGGCCCTGGGCGAGCAATACGAGGCGGGTTAAGCTGCGACCTAATCAGGTTCAAAGGCGCCGTGCGAGCGCCATTGCATCACCACCCAACTCAAAAATAACACAGCAACAAACAAGCCAAATGCCCACGCTGCGCCATAACCAAACACGGCTAAAAGCAGGCCGGCAATCAGTGGACCGACTACTCGGCCCATAGCGCCGAATGCACTACTTGTACCCATCATTCGGCCGATCATATGCGGGTCGGTACGTTTACTGGTAATCGAATTCAGGATAGGTGCACACATCGTTGCACCGGTTACCACGGTATAAAAAGATGCCAACATCCAGAACTGGCTACCAGCCATAATTGCCAGCACAAACCCCACGGCCATTAATGATACCCCCACAAAAAGGATGCGAAATTCTCCAAGTTTTTCAGCCAGCGGGCCGAGCAATTTACCCTGTAGTACGGCCATGGCTAGCCCCTGAATGCCAAATACATAACCCACATCTTTTGGTCCCCAGCCTAGCAAATCAGCTACCCAGAGTGGAAACAGATAAGAAACTACTGTTATCCCTGTACTGTGAAGACAATACTGACTTACTAACAACGTATTACCCGAGGAGCGCAGCATACCAAATACTGATTGTTTGGGCTGTGCATCATGATGTATTGCATGCTCGGCGCGCTTTTGTGGGGGTAAACTTTCTTTGAGAAATAAGAACCCAGCAATAATAGCCAACGCCGACATCGCTGCCGCAGTCAAAAAAGGAATTTCAAAATTGCCGTCATTGCCCGCCAGAACGCCGCCCATAAATGGCCCAATGACCATACCTAAACCAAAAGCAGCACCTATAACTCCCATGCGTCGTGCACGTTGTTGCGGTGGGGTGATATCGGCTATGTAGGCACTGGCCACGCCGAAGTTACCTGACATAAAGCCGGCAAAAATACGCGCCACGTAGACCATCAGCAATGTCTCGGCGAAGGCCATTAAAATATAAGACAAACAAACACCAGACAGGCAAATCAGGATAACCGGCTTGCGGCCTATACGATCACTCAACTGCCCCCAAAGCGGACCAACTAAACCCGCACAAACAGAGAAGACAACGATGACCAGGGCCACGTCGATCTTACTACCGCCAAGATCAGGGATAAGAAAAGGCATAATAGGAATAACGATTCCGAAACCGATCAGATCGATAAGCACGGTCAAAAACAGTATTGGCATGAAATTCCTAGCGCCGCTTTAGCACGGCAAATTGAACGCTGATTCGGCTGATATCCGAATTTTTAATCTGCTTCTGCGCAAGCAAATTGTTTTTTAAATTGGCATCCAAAAAAGTCACTGCGGCAGAATTCACCATATTCAACGCATCCTGTTGCGGTGCTTCTTCCCGTTCTGGCCGACAAATTAAGTTACCCAGATAATGATCAGCTCCCTGCACTACCAAAGAAAAATTTTGACCCGCCATCGCTTTATCAAAAGACATTAAGTGTGCCTGCCAATCTGGCCAGAAGCTGGGGTTGGAGTCCCAGGTTCCTGTGGTCACCAATTGCGGTAAATTAACTTCGTTCCAACTGTTCTCGTTAATTACTTCAAACATGGGGCCTGGTGGCGACAAGGCCAGGGCAAGCTTGACCCGATCATCGCGATACGAGCGATAGGTCTGAGTATCGGTATCATAGGCGCGAGCTCCAATAAGCTGCTGCGCAGTAAAAGCGCCGAACGAATGACCGGTTGCCGCCAGGTTAGCAGTATCCATTTTGCCGCTCAAACCGGCATCCACTGCGATAAGTTCTAGCTGATCGAGTACCGCGCTCATATCTTTAATGCGTTCCTCGATCATCCCAATTTGGCCATAACGCAGGCTATTAAAAATCCCCCTTGCCATACCGCCACCGTCCAGGTGGTAAGGCGCAATCACGATATAACCGTGACTGACCCAATGCTCAAGCAAGGCATCGTATTTTGTATTATCCGACCAGTTGCCGTGTGAAAAGAGTAGAACGGGAAAGTGCCCCTCCGAGCTTGGTGAGTAAATTCGCAGAGGTAGCTCTCTGTGGGTAGCCGCAATTTGTGATTCAAAAACCTGTGAACGATAGTCGCCCTTCTTGAAACCATATAGCGCGGTGAGTTCGGCATTTGTTGCAGCGAGCGGTTTAACCTCGGGCTTTTCTGCGGGATCCGTCGAGCAGGCCGATATAGCGAGAAGCAGCAGGAAGCCAGTCAGCTTTAGAAAAGACCTCATTTGCCACCATCTACTGAGCGGAAAAAACTCATCACATCACGCACACTTTCGGCCGGCCTCTCCACAGGTAGCACGTGACCGACTGCTGTATAAATTTTAGTTTCTACTGATTTGGCCTGCGTCAAAGAGTCGGCCATCTTACCTGCCAGCTCTTTGGGTAACTGGGGGTTCTCTTCGCCCCACTGAATAAATACCGGTGCTTTCACCAATGCCAATACCTGATCGGGATCGCCAACATCGAATTGACGCATACGCTCAAATTCTGCTGTGCGATTACCCTGCCTGCGAAACATCTCGTGAAAACGTTCGGCAAGCTCAGCGCTCACTCGGGTGTCGTCATACATCATCCATTCCAGAAAAGCCCTAAACGCCACGGTGGGAACAAAGTATGCAACCGTGTCGATCCAGTCCGGTATTTCACCCCCACCACGAGAATTTTTTCGGCGCAGACCACCCGAGTTCACCAAAACCAGTGAACGAACACGTTCAGGATGAAAAGCCGCCGTATGAAAGGCGATATTACCGCCTAAAGAAGAACCCACTATATGTGCCGCGTTGATGCCTTGTGAATTCATCAGCCCGGTTAACAGAGCAATATTACGCTCCATCGAATAATCATTTGAAGGGTCTGGTCCAGTCAGGCCATGGCTGCTCATGTCATAGCGCAGCACGGTATAATGTTGCGCCAACTCGTCTACCCAGGCGTCCCACATACCCATATCAAAGTAATGAGAATGAATAAGCACAACCGCTGGGCCACTACCCTGCATCTTGTAGCGAACGGGTACGCCATCTACGTCAATGACCTGTAATTCAGTGCCACCGTATCGCGATTCCAGCTGGGCAACGGGTATATCTCTGTAGGCATATAGCGCCCACAGAAAATACACTGAAACAATAGTCAGAATAAATATCAGCGGGCGGGTAATCCAGACCATGCACATGCCTCTTATTGTTTTCATCTAAACCGTATGACTATACGGTTTATACGCCGTATTGGCTCATCACATCGCGTTTTTTTATAAAGCCAAACAGAAAGCCTCTCAGCATGCGGCCTGAACTTAACAATTTGATAAATGTGCCGTTCTTGTTATCTGCCTCTATGCGGTCAACCAAGGCGACTGCCGTATCTTCGGCGGTTTGACCAAACAGATTCCACACCTTACGGCCAGCGGCCCAATCTTCTTCGCTCATATTATGGGCGCCTTCAATTACCATCGGAGTGATAACCATGCCCGGGTTAATCCAGCCCAGCGTCACACCGCTACCCTCAACTTCTTTTGCGACGCACTTGCTAAAGTAGCCTACCGCCCGCTTACTGGTACCGTAAATGGTCATATTTGGACGTATAAACCCATCCACACCAAAGCCAGCCATATTGTAGATAGCACCATGACCTTGAGCCCGCATACCGATGACTGCGCAACGGGTACCCAGTACAACACCATTAACGTTGGCACTAATGGTCGCGCATAAGGCCTGCGGATCAGAACCCGCAATGGGAGCCTGGGTTCCGCTGCGACCGGCGTTATTTATCCAGATGTCTACCTGCCCAAAGCGCTCAACGGCCACCCGCCACAATGCATCCAGAGCAATATGGTCTGTCACATCGCAGCTGACAGCCAATACTCGAGAAGGATCTGAACTGCCTAGTTTTGTCGCGGCTTCGATCGCTGCCTCGCCATTGATATCAGTGATAAGCACCTGATAACCACGCTTATAAAACTCGCCAGCCAAGCCAAGGCCGATGCCACTGGCACTGCCCGTTATTAGCGCTGTTTTTGGCACTTAATCTCGCACCAATTCAACCAACTCATAGTGAGTTTTCATATAGCCGGCCACCTTGGCTAGCAACAAAATATAGTCGTCATCTGCAGTACACCATACATCGTAGGGAGGGTGTTCTTCAGGTAGACCTTCTGCGGTATCAACCACTTGAAAATGGCGTGCATTGAAAGTGCCTGCGACAACCGTGATTTCTTCTTCGCCCACGTACTGAAGGCTGAATTTAGAAGGAAATAGTTGTGGCCCAGTTGCGCCGCGGTGGTCAGGTGAAGTCAGCAACATATCGGTAAAACGCTGTTTGCCAGGCCCTTGGCTCAGGTCATACAGTTTCATCAACAGGGCGTCACCCACAATAGGATGTGACTGCAACCAGGTGCAGGGCTTTTCCAGCTCCATACGCTGGCTAATACGACCGTCACGACGGTTGTAACTCTCTAGCTCTGCATAGGTATCAGTCAGACGCATCCAGCCGGTACCTTCAAATACATCCCCGACCGACAGACGCGAGCTGCAATCAAAAGGCTTTGAAGTTTTTGGATCCAGCGACTGCACCACGTCACGTATCACGTTGGGCGCATCGTCAATTTCGCAATGGGCGTGCATGACCAGCACATCATCGGCCTGGTGAGTTAGGGTGAAATATTCCCGCCCTCGCTCCTCGCCCATGCGCTCAGGCTTATTACTGGTATATAAGATTTTTCCACGAATAGTCGTATGCATAATAATTAGATCCTAATTTAAGCGTTTAGTCGGGCCAGCATCACTTGCAGGCCTTCATCAATTTCTAGCAAAACTTTGGCAACCGCGTCTTGCTGCTGCGCCCACTGCCACCAGGCAGATAAAGTATCAAGACCTGCCAGCATATCCTTTTCACCAAACCAGCCAGGCACCTGAAGACAAAAATAGATAGTTGGCACCAAGGCCGCGTCGGCAAGGCTAAGATCCCGAGCCTTGTAGCCATAGAACTGAAACAGCTCATCGAGCAGTTTGAGCTGGGCTTTCAATGCCACGATATTGTCTGTTATGGCCTGTTGATCACCCGATTTAACCATCACTTCTTTGAACAGTGGGAACAGCGCAGGTGCAATTCGCACATCGGCGACGCGCATCAGCAAAGAAGTAATAGCTCTGGCCTCAGGGTCGACCGGACGCATAGGCTTTGATGGGTGAATATCTTCCAGGTAATCCATTATCACATTGGACTCAGCTAGTACCGTAGCACCCGTATCCAGGGCTGGAACCTGCGCTGTCGGTACAATGTCGCTGAAAGTGCCTTCTCGCAGACCTGGCGGGTCAAGAATCTCAATATCCAGGTTTTTATGGTAGATCTGGATCCGCACGCGAGACGCGTAAGGCGAATGGGGCATACTATAGAGCTTCATATTTATTTTCCTGAGTGATCCTTTATTGGGTCCTACTGCGTATTATGTAGACAATTTCCCGCTACAATGGGAACATAAGACCTAATAGATTATCTTTATAACATTTACTCCCAAAAAAGGCGAGATCAAAAGTCATGGCGAACCTGCAAAAAGTCTGCGAAGTACTGGAGGGAAAGGTGCGCGGCAAGCCCGTAGCCATTACCCTTTTCAAGGACGAAATCCCTTCATCTTACGAAGGCATGAAGGTGGACCCCTGCCAGATCTTGCGCCATGCCATGGATGACGGGAAAACGGTCTATTTTGACCGAGAAAATCAGGACTGCGTACACGGTGCGTATATTACCGGTGTGCATGAAGGGAACGAGCAAATACAATCCGGCCGACTGCTGACCGACTACATTCCTGCCTACAACCTCGATGCCGCTTATCAGTTCAATTCAGGCGAGTATATTTTACCGCAGGGGACTATCAAAGGTGCCGGCGCCGCACCGCTGGATAATATCCCCGAAGGCATTGAGCCCGACTGGATTGCCGTTGTCTGCACCCCCGGCTGGGCCGGGCAAATTGCGGCGGCAAGATCAGTCAAAGACGGCACCCGCCCCGACACCGCGGCAGGTAATTCCTTTTGCTCGGACCTGTTTGTTACCCCCTTCTTTAACGACAACGTGGTGATAACACCCGGCGACATGGGTGGGCGAATGAATAACAAACTGAAAGACAGCGAGATGTTTGTCATCATCCCCATAAAGTGGGCAGACAGTTTAATTGATATCCTGGACCAGACTCCCGATGTAAAAGGCATTTACGAAGCCACTCGACCTGATGACTCTATTTACTGGGAGAGGCAAAAATCCAAAGCCGAAAAGGCCTCGCAACGTCAGGATGACTCAAGCCAAGTCGCCAAAGAGAAATACGGCCTAAAAATCACCATGCCATGGGATGAAGACGCCATGGAAATGGTCAGCCAGGCACCCAAATTTGTGCGCAAATTTGCCTGTAGCAATGTCGAGGATTATGCCAACGAACACAAGTATGAACGTGTCACTGCCGCGGTAGTATCCGAACAAGCGGAATCGGCAGGCATGGGGAAATTCATGAAGAAACTGAAAAGAAAATAGCCGATTTATTCTATTACTCTTCGCGCAGTCGCCGACAATTTTTTCAGCCGCGGCTTAACTGCTAACGCGATACCAACAACGACAAACGCAATGGCAGATGTGGTGAACCAACTGACCGGACTGGCATTTGCCGCATTACTAATGGCCCACGGGGTACAGAGCATGCCCAATGCGTTAACCCCCGTGGTAAAACCATGTAATGATTGTGCATGAGTAGCCAACAATAATCCCAAAAAATAGAGCGTCAAAAATACCGAAACAAACGGTAAAAAAATCACTGACTCGCCCAGCAACTGATAGAACGCTACGGCGAACCAGATTCCCAGCAAACCTCGAGCGATATCCATGGGCCAGCCAAGCAGATAAAAAGTCGGAAACACTAAAGCGAGACCATAGGCCAGATACCAGACCCAGGCATCGCTGCCGCTTGTAGCAACAATATTGGTAGCCACAGCCAAACAGATAAAAGAACCAAATAGACAATCACAAAAGCTTGGTGGTATTTCTGTCAGATACCAGCGATCAAAGGCATTTTGGGCAATTTCAAAAGCACTACCCACCATCATCAATACCGCACCGATATAAAACAAGCGTGGCTCGTACAGTATTTGTGCCAGAAAATCTTCATGTCGCCAAACGAACCATATAAGAATAGAGGGAGAAATCAGCGTAAAAAAATGCGCTGCCAGCACCCATATCGCCGTTCCCACCGGCAGGTCGATTTCATTCAGTATTGCTCGCCAGGGTTTAATTTTTATGGATGAAGTGTCTAACATTACCATTTCACTTTTTAATCAAGATGAACGAGCATATCAGCGACCTATAAGGAAAGATAATCGAACCAAACTGATAACGGACCGCTTCGCCGCTAACTACCCGATACCAGCCCATGATCATTAGGTGTCGGCTGCAATTTGGACAACCATGGCCAGAGTAAAAGTGCTGCAATAAGGACTACCGCTGCCGCAGCAAAAACCTGCCAAGCCGGTGTAGAGACTCCCTGGGACCCATGATAGATGGCAACGGGGATGCATAACATTCCAAAGGCACTCACACCGGCAAGAAACCCATGAAAAGACTGGGCCTTGGTTTTGTTCAGCAAACGATAAAAATAGAGGGTAAAGAAGACCGCGATGAGAGACATAAATACTATCGGATCGCCAAAAGCATAATACATTGCCACCACAAGAAGAATACCCAAAGCACCGCGAGCAATACCTCGAGCTTTTCCGATTAAGTGTAGTACAGGATAGGCCAACGCCAAGCAGTAGACTGAAATCACCAACCACACAGATTGCCCAAAGCTAGCAGTAATCATTGTCGCCATAGCCAGGCATAGTAGCGTTCCAAATACAGAGTCGAAAAAACCCGGCGTTCCTCCTTCAGAATACCAGTGATGCTGAAAACTGTTTTGTGCTATTTCTACGGCTCCAGCTAACATTATCAAACCGGCGCCCACAAAAAGAAGGCGTGGCTCATATAATACCGAGTCGAGATATACCATGTTCTGCTGAACGACCGCCAGCAAGATAACCGGGCACAGCATGGTAAACAAATGAGCGGCAAGCACCCAGATAGCCGTACCCGCAGGCAAACCAGTGGATTTTACATAGGGGTCAGTAGTCGGGTCGGCTACTTGATAACCTGAGGCTCTAGCTCTGCTAGCACCAAAAAGACCCGGCACTCGACGGGCCGCAGGGGTCGATTCTTTACTCCAGGGCGCAGGCATGCGCATGGCGATAGATGCACCGAGTAGCGCCCAGGTTTGCAGCGCAACAAAGATCCAGTGATTGCCGTAGATCGCAAAAAATATCAGGCAAAAGGTGACATTAGGGATATGAGTGGCAGGCACCTTAACCATAATGGACCAGGGGCAGTCATGCTCAGGTGATATATAGACGTCCCAGCCGTAATCCTGCCACAACCACTGCCAAATACTGATGGCGAAATAGGAGATTAGCCAGACCGCCCACACTGGTAATTCCGGCCCGAGCAATCGCACGACATGCCAGAATGATAGAAACAAAAAGCCGGCGGCCAAACCCCAAAACAAACCAAATATTATCTGCGGCAATAGATCCAGCTTGCGCTCAAACCGAATGGTAAACCTTGCCCAGATAACCCAGTATCCCACAGTCACCAGAACAAATAGCCCTGCAACCCAGGCGCGCCAAATAGGATCGTAAGTTTGCTGCTCAGTGGCAATAGGACGAGACAGTGCTGCCTCTAATGCACCGCTATACCATGCGCACAAATAGCAAAAACAAAAATAGATACCAGCCCGCAACCAGGCCGCCGCTGGCACATACTGTTCTGCTGGGTGTCGACGAAAATTGAAACTATAGACTGCCGCCATCAAAGCCATAGCTGTACCGACAATCAAAGGAAAATATTCCAGGTTCATGGGGCCTTATTCCTATTTGCTTCTATCTATTCAGGGCATACCAGACCTGCCATCGTCTCACTGATCTGCCACAACTTTTCACGCGCTTGAGTATCCTGCTTCGCTGTCAGGCGATCACAGTCTCTATCCCGATTCATTTCATCCTAGCGCCCAATTTTTGTCAATTTTACGCTTCTTTAGCCCTGCCGAAATCACCACATATAATGATTCTTATGACTCGAGGCCTAAATAACCACACAATCTGAGGGTTTTAAAAGAATACCGATCGCGTATGCTATGACTCTTTTCTGAAAGACCACTACAAGGATCTATTATGAGCATTCAAACTGGGGACAAGATCCCCTCGATCACAGTCAAGACTATGGGTGAAAGCGGACCTACAGATATCAGCACTGACGAGATATTTGCCGGCAAAAAAGTGGTGCTGTTTGCCGTGCCCGGCGCCTTTACCCCCACTTGCTCTAATGCCCACGTACCAGGTTTCGTTGTTAATGCCGATGAACTAAAAGCCAAAGGTGTTGATACCATCGTGTGTATGTCAGTAAACGACGCCTTTGTTATGAGTGCCTGGGGTCAGGCGCAGAATGCTGAAAATCTGCTGATGCTGGCGGATGGTAACGGAGAATTGACTGCCGCTTTAGACCTTGTGCTGGACGCTAGTGGCTTCGGCATGGGTAGTCGTTCAAAGCGCTTTGCCTTGATCGCCAACGACGGTGTTGTTGAATATATTGGTGTTGATGCTGGCGCGATGGAAGCTTCGAGCGCTGAAGCGGTTCTAGCGGCACTGTAGCACTCTGGAAACGGCACTACATGGCCCGCCACTCTTTTTAAATGGCGGGTCATATTACGAAAAACGTTTATCCGCCTGAGAATCCCAATCAGCCCAGCAAAAGACTACTTCCATTCAAAGATGACTTTCTCGTCTTGGGTTCCGCGATATTTTAGTTGTAGACCTTTAAGAAATTTACGAAATATTTGGTCATTACATTTACGAAAGTGCTTGTGATCCGACTTGCGAAAAAAGGCGCTTAATTCATGTTTGCTGATGTTAAAATTGGCAAGCGCCATTATCTCCAGTACATCTTCTGCTTTCAGATTCAGCGCAATCTTTAATTTCGTGAACAGAATATTGTTGGTCAATCGCGACTCAGGTTCAGCCTGCGGCCCGTCTTTTTTGCCACGTTTATCGTTAATCAAGCCATTGAGGAATATAGCCAATTCTATGTCAGGGCATTCCTGATAGGCTGGGTCATCTTCCTTTTTTAAGAAATCGCTGACCTGGGCTCGAGATACTTCATGCTCAGCCGACGCAAATACAGCAATCATTTTTGTGTCGTCAAAATCAAAGGTATAGCGTAAACGACGTAATACATCGTTGTTATTCATAGTCTGTTCCTGATCTAGGTTGGGCCAGTATTGACACAATTATTTAGATGAGTGTTTAGCGACGCGGGCCACCCGGATTTCCCCCACCACCGCCTGGGTTTTTTATGCCAGGAGTTCGATGCTCTCTATCACCTTCTCTTTCTGGAAGTCGGTCTCTATCTTCGAGTTCGTCTCTTCTACGATCATCATACTTTTCGTTTGCGTAAATCGCTCGACCCCGGCCACCATATCCATCGTTGTACTCATTGATAATCACGTTGTCGCCCCCTTGCTCCGAGGGGCCTTGTTCTCTAGGTGCGGCTTGCGGCGCGGGTCGGGGTGAGTCTTTCACCGAATTTGCGCTATTAGTTTGCTGTAAATCGATCTCCGCCGCGTCTGCAGAAGGTTTATCAGAAAACACGGTATTGCCATTGGCGTCTTTGCTTTGGTAAATCTGGGCGTGCAGCAGACTTATTGGCATCGCCACAAGAATAAATAAAGGAAGTATCTTTAATAAATTCATGACCTTTCTCCACGAGTAGGCTACATGCCGGATAATAGCCTGTTTGGGGAGCTTGCAACAGTGCTCTTACAAATCAATTCAGACTCACCTAAAACACCACGAGCTATTAAATCGCCGATGGAAGGAATGAAAGCTGTATTACACAAAAAAGCCCCACCGAGATGAAATCTCGGTGGGGCTTAATAAGCACTTTAATTTAAACCAAGGTCTGACATTTAGAAAAACAGTTCAAAATCGACACCGTACGAGCGACCACCGGTGGGATGAATAAACGAGCCGCCGAATTCAGGTGCGGGAATCACTTCCTGCAAATAATTCTCGTCGGTCAAATTGCGACCCCATGCGGTAACGCTCCAAGTATCCCCACGTAGAGAGACGCGACCATCAATAGTTCCGTAGGCATCACGTTTCGCCTTACTCATATCAGACATGATATCTTCCTGCACGATACCAAAAGCGGTAAAGTCAAACAGCCGCCAAACATTGGGAGTTGCTTCACCTTGAAGTGTGTGAAACCACATGTCACCGATGTATTGATAGTCCAAACGAGCCATCAGGTTCATTCTGTCGCCGATGGGAAAATCTACCTGAGTGCCCAAATTAAAGGTCTGCTCTGGCGCTTGCGGAACGTTATTTCCCTCTGACAGAGGTCGATTTTCATTTTTCTTAATCTCGCTTTCAAGTAAACCTACACCACCGTATAAAGACCAGTTATCCATCAGTAATGCATTGAAATCCAGCTCAAAGCCATTTATTTCAACTTCATCTACGGTGGTAACAGCCCTTAATAAACCAAACGGTCCGGCGAAGAATTCAAAGAACTGACTATCATCAACCTGAGTTTGAAAAATAGCTGCATTCACCCTCAAACGACTATCCAAAAACTCCATTTTGGTTCCGATCTCAAAGCTCGTGGTCACTTCTTTATCATATTCGTCCTTAACATTCAGACCCGCATCAACCGGCACACCTGGCCCATTAACACAGCTATCGAGGAAGTAAGGGCAGGTATCTCCGAACCAAAAATCCAGTAAAGCCTCACTACCCACCGAGTTAAAACCGCCACTGCGGAAACCGACGCCGTAGTCCACATATAGATTGACCGTATCAGTCGCCTTCCACATCAAGCTTACCTTGGGCTGGAACTGGCTAAACGTCTTGCTTCGTTTCTCAATGGGCTCCCCGCCGGTGACGTTGAAGGCAGGGTTAATCCATTGACCGGAGTTTAGATTCTCACCTTGTGGTGCTACCGCCGGCACCTGATTAGTGACATCTCGATCTTCTTGATCATATCGAGCGGCCAAAGACAGCTCCAATGACTCCGTGATATCAAATTCAAGCTGCCCAAAGGCGGATAACACACCGGTGTCATACATATCACTGAACATCAAATCAGTTGGGTTGGGACCTGCACTGGGAACAAAGGACTGACGGAGGAAACCTTCGCCCTTATCCTGGCCATAAGTCACGATGACCTCGCGCTCTATATCAGCGCCGTAGACACCGGCCACCCAGCGTAAGGATTGATCCTGACTGGAAGCTAGTCTCAGTTCAAAACTGGTATCTTTCTGATTGCGCTCCTGATACTGATATCCATCACATGCAGTAGGGGTATAAGGCCCGTACACTCCAGCAAAGTTTGTATCTGGCGGAAACACACCAAAGGGTGCAAAGAATTCGCCAAATAAATCGGTACGATCGGCCCCCCAAGGCGCGTTATTTAAGGTGGCACGGTCCTGAAGGCATTGGTCAGTAATTTCGTAACCGTAAAACGACGCGCTGGTACCGTCCGACAAAAGATATTCTTCCAAATCACTATGCGCCAAAATGGCGGTCAAATTCATGCCACCAAGATCCCAGTCCATTTTTAAAGAGATCTCTTTGGTCTCTTGCTTATTTTCTCCCGGGACATTAAAGGCAAAAATAAAGTCATGGTTATTTACATCAGCAAAAAATGCCGGGCCCAAATTGGCGGCAAATTCAGGTATGGCGAAATCAGCATTGAAATTAATGGCTCCGCCTTTTACCTCGCTATAACCGGCCTTCAAATCAAAACGCAGATCCTCATTGGCGTTCCAAATTAAACGCCCCCTAACAGTACGGTCATCCAAATAATCCACCGAATCACTTTCGCCAGTAAATGCATTGGAGAAAAAACCATCAGTTTTAGAGTGACTAAGGGTCAAGCGTCCAAGTAATTTATCTTTTACCAGAGGGCCACTTACAACGAACTGTGCTTTTTCTCGATTCTGACTACCCACACTAATTTTCAACTTTCCTTCCAATTCATTGGTAGGCTCTTTAGTTGTCACCAAAATAGCACCAGCCACTGCATTGCGGCCATACAGAGCGCCCTGTGGGCCCTTCAGAATTTCAATCTGCGCTACATCCACCAATTCTTCATTGAAAGCGTTAGGGTTGGTTGCCAAGACACCGTCAACGATATAGGCGAAGGTTGATTCTGCGTCACGGGTAGACACAATACCGCGGATACTGACCTGAGTATCACCTACATTCGCGCTATCAACTATAGTCACGTTTGGCGTTAATGAAATAAAATCCTGCGGACGGTCGATACCTGCATTGCGAATGGTTGCCTCGGTAAATGCGGCCACCGCAATAGGCACATCTTGTAAACTTTCTGATCTTTTACGTGCCGTAACTACCACCTCTTCAAGAGTGGCCGTTTGCGCCTGTACAGGTGCGGATAACGAAGCAGCCCAAGTAGCAGCCACACCCACCATAGCAATAGAAATCACAGATTTGCGAAACATATTCAATCCCCTAATGTGTATTATTATGAGCCATCCCTAACAAAGTAAGAAGTTAGGTCGACACTACCTAGTTTTGACCAAGTTTGGCGATATATCCAGTTTTACGCAGAAAAAACTTGTTCAGATCACTGCCGCGGGTTCCTATGCTGGTTATTTATATCATCCAATGCTTCCACTGCCCCAGCTTGATAGTTAGCCTGTAGCGAGAAGAACTGGCATAAAAACGAGGAATTACCGTGCTTAGCGACGCAATTTTTTACCAAAATGGCATCCAGCCGTCCGCAATCGAAAAACCACTGGTCTATATATTGGGCGCAACGCTCATTGTCTTATGCCTATTATTTATAAAAGCGCGCCGGGGTATAACCACTTATCGCGCCGATCTTGCCTGGCTGCGAGCTGGTATCTATTTTTGTGTAGCCTTGCTTATCAGCAAGTTCACTGGCGTTCTTAGCACCCTGCTGCAGACACCTGTCGTCACAGAGGCACAGTTGAGCAATTGGCTTTGGTGGGCTTTCACGGGGTTTTGGGTACTGCAGGTTTTTATCGCCTATACCTTCATCTGGCCGCGGGGTACCTTTACCGAGGGCCGCAAACTTGAGCCCATACCGATTACCTTTTTTGGCATTATGTGGGGTCTGTGCCATGCACAAATGTTTTTGGTGGTTTGGGCCCTCGTCGAGTACACCGGGCTTGGCACGTTATGGGTAGCCATTATTAGTTTCAATGTGATTTCGTTTTTGAATTTACAGTGGCAGCTTCGCTTCTGGGATGTCCATATTTCTCCGCAGCACAATATTGAAGAATGGAACAATAAGAAGGTGCTCATGTGCCATGTACCCAACCTGCTATTGGGTTTTATCCATTTAGCCTTATTTGGCAATATCGCCATTTTTGTCGCGCTGCAGACCTATGCGCTGATGGTGTCAGCTATTAATATGCACTTCCCTGCCTGGTGGGATAAAACGGCTGGTCAGACTCAGGAATCCTGACACAACTGTAGCTGGGCGCCATAGGTGGCGCCCGCGTCTATATCCCATACCTGCCAGTCATCCAGACCATGACGAATACCGATGTCATCCATAACAACTCCCTTGCTTTGCAGCTGCTCTCCAGCAACCACGACATCATCTACATCTAATGACATCAGGAAAAAACCTTCACCGTGATCCCGTAAATGCTGTGCTGGAATACCTTCATCGCCTAACGGTTGCACCAATACCAACCAGGTTTGGCCGAGTTTAAAGCGCGCCATGCGCACACCTCGACCAGGCAGCTCATTGTACTGCGCAGCATCTTTAGGCTGACCTAAAATAATGGTGTATTTCTCGACAGCGGCATCGAGATCACGTACCAGAAAATTGATATGGTGAATATGCTTAACCGTCATAGTCGCTCCTGTCAGGGGGTATCGCAGGTAAGAATGAAAGGTGATGTAATACTACCAATATAAAGCTTTCCGGCGTAGTTAACAGCAACGCTGGAGGCGCCGATATCATCGCCCATGCTGGTATAAACACGCTCTGCCGATTCCAGCAGGCCAGTTGCGTCAGGGCTTAGACGCATGATCTGTGACGGAGCTGTCTTAACACCGCCACTGGCAAAATGCTTGATCAAATCGATAACCTTGGGGTGGCCAGCCACCCACACTGTACCCTCACTATCGACATCAATATTATCTGTGCCCATACCCGTTGCGATATTTTCAATTGGAGTCAGATCACCGGTGGCTATATCTCGCCTATAGCTACGCAGCTGTCTTGACGATGTGCCACTGATGTAGACAAACTTTCCATCGAGACTTGCGTTAATACCACTACTGGACGGAAATCCTTCCACAGCCACCCGACCGTTCTCACCGTCCATATAGACAATGGTGGAATAACCCACACCGAAAACCATTTCCTGAAGCTTTTCAAACGCGTTGCTGGCCCCGGAGTCATTACCCACATAAAACTTCCTGGGCCCTACGGCAACCAAATCATTGGGATGGGTGATTGCTGTATGGGACAGCGTTTCAAGGTATATTAGTCTGGCGCCATCAACGGAAAAACGCTCAATAGTTTCTCGGCCGTCTGCCCGATGATTAATCACAAATAGAAACTTACCCTCTATGGTATTTACCAAGCTGATGCCATGCGGATAAAAATCGGTTGGAACCCCAGACTCTCCCCAGTCGTAGCCTACTGGATTGCTATTCAAATCCAGCACAACAATCTGGCCCGGCGATTTCACTTCGCCCCTAACTACCGCCATTCGATCGAGCACTGACAAATAGGCCAGGCCGGTTTCCCTATCGACTACCATATCTTCAGCCGCTGCAGGGCCTGTAATAGTCGAGCAATTATTCAGTGCCAGAGGCTTTAGCTCCTTAAAACCATCCATATTGGCATAGGACCAAAAACCCAATATTGCCAATATAAAAACAACTGTGGCCACTATTTTCAGAAAACGCTTAATCATCAAAAATATTCCAATCTACTCATTTATTTCCGGTGAGATATCTCGTGCATACGCCTCCCAGGTACTAATGGGGCCTCCATCATCCCAGTCATCACAGGGCTCGAGATACTGAGGGTAATGTTTTTCGGTGTAATCAAGAATTTTTCGCGGCACGTCTTCAGCGCGACCCTGATCTTTTACTGATGTCATCCTACCGAACAATACACCTTCTACCCCCGACTGCCCCATCATCATCCACGGCCACCAAGGTGACAGCCGAGAGAAGCCTGCAGTATATCGGGCATACGGCTTGCTGCGATCACTCAGTTCTGCCAGAGAGGTGGTAAAGGTAAAGTGTTCCGACGGATTAATATATTTACCGGTAGAGGCCTTGGGGTATTTGTCTGGACTCAAAGGATTGGTGTAGCGGTGGGTATAGTCCCAACCCAAATGCACCCGATCACCGTAAAATTCCCACGGCAGTATAAAGGGCACGCTACCACCGTCAGTTGAGCCCGAGGTTTCATTCATCAGTGTTGGTTCGTCACCTTCCTCGCCAAAACTATAAACGGGCATTTCAGCGCCCAGCACACCGCGAATGCGATCGTTGAGAAAATTATAGACTTCGACTGTTTCGCCGGTAAAAGGATTGTCCCAGGTTTCCAATACATCACCCGTTGCAAGATCGGTAAAATAGCCCGTCTCCTTGCCTCGCATACGAACGGCGCCGTCTTGTTCGATGCGCGCTTGGAAATTGCCGATGCCGGCATAACCGAATAATGGCTGAAGTTTTTGATTACCTACCATCGCAAACATGGTGCCATGAAAAGAACTTAACATGGGTTGCGCATCAAGCGTCGACCACAATTTGGCAAAGGCGTACAGATTGTCTGTTGGTGTAGCGAAATCAAGGCTGCCGCCGCGACTGCCACCACCCCCCTGGCCGCCGGTCATCATGGACTGGCGAATAAAATCGGGGAAATAGCTCATTACAAATTCCTTTTCTAATTATTCTGCTCAGAACATAAATCATCTAATGTCTGGCACATAATAGCCCCGAATAGTTCTTAACGCACAAGCGATAAGCCCTTGGTCTTCGTAAGCTGCCAACTAATTTCCAATACGCTCCACTAGCCAGCTCCTACTAGGAAAATGCCCTTGGCATATCCATATTGAGTCGCGTCAGTCCACCATTAATACCCAGAATCTCTCCCGTTATGTAGCTCGCCGCCGGCGATGCCAGATACAAGGCACCCAATGCGATATCCTCTACCTCACCCAATCTTGCCATTGGCGTTAGTTCTACCATGGTCTTTTCGATTTCCGGCGACAACACCGAATTCAGTGCTTCAGTTTTGGTCGAGCCAACACCAATTGCATTCACTCGCACCTTGGGCGCAAATTCCTGCGCGAGTTCTTGAGTGAGAAATGACAAGGACGACTTGGCTGTACCGTATGCGGCAAAACAAGCAGAAGGCCATTGACCGGCAACAGAGGAGATATTGATCACCGAGCCACCGCCCGCTGATGCCACCATTAGTGGCACACAAATACGCGTTAATTCGAAGGCGCTAACAACATTAAATTTGAAAGCTTTTTCAATATCGCGGCTGCTAGTTTGCAGCGCAGGCTTTGGCGGAAAACCCCCGGCGTTATTAACCAGAATATCAATACGACCAAACTCAGCCATGGCTTTATCCGCCAGTTGTTGTAACTGTTCATCCTCCATCACATCGGTTTGTACAATGAGACAGCGTCGTCCAAAACCCCGTACCGACTTTGCAGTGATCTCCAGCTGCTCCAGCGTGCGCGCTGCCAATACAACATCCGCGCCAGCCTCTGCAAATGCCTTGGCAATAGCCGCTCCAATACCGCGACCTGCACCAGTGATAATGGCAACCTGACCGTCCAGACGGAATCGATTAAAAATACTCATAATGGCGTTTCCTGATGACTTATTATAAAAAGAGCCTGAGTCAAAAACGTGAGGCGGATAGTCTCCCGTAACGTTCAGAACAAAATGGTATTAGAATTCGGCTCTTACTGGCCTTTGATGATAAGTGCGACAGCCATTATTGTCGCGGTATTTCTACTATTGTAATTCACCTTATATAACAAAGAGATAGCTCAACAGCAATCAACGACATTCGCATCATCACGGTTAAAATACCTGTTGGCGGCCCTATATTCGACACATGTAGCTGGCAGAACTACCAGATTAAGTCCTTGCTCCAGGTGGATAGATTCAATTTTCAGACCTAAGCTTTAACCCCCCCTATACTGAATTCTGGAGATAATCCGATGAAATTCAAATTCCTGATTGTATCGATTACTTTTGCCTTTTTCTCCGCACAATCATTCGCTGCTGCCTACCTGAAATTTGACGGTGTTGACGGCGAGGCCACAGATAAAGGTCACAGAGAATGGATTGAAGTACTGTCCGTTTCTCAAGCTACGGCTCCGAGTGATACTGCCTCGGGAATGGCAACTGGTAAACGTGATGCTGCTTCGGGATTGCCCACAGGCAAACGCCAGCACAAACCGGTCACGATCACCAAATCTATTGATAAAGCCTCTCCTATGTTAGCCAGAGCGCTTTCCAGCGGTGCTGCGCTGACCAACGTGAAGATTAAAAACGATGGTCACGTGACGGTATTAAAGAGAGCAGAGGTGCTTTCCATTTGCCAGGACGCCAAAGGAACAGAGACTGTGGTCTTAGCTGAGACAAATACATCAAAGGCAACTGTCGCCTATTCAGCAGAGGCAACAAAAAAGAAGGGCAATGTGGAAACTAGCTGGAAAGTAGAGGAAGGCGAAAGGTGAACTACAAGAGACTTATGCAGGGAACTACGCCCTGCATAAGCGCTATTTTACTTGGGTGAATACCAAATCGGTGACGTGTAAGCTCGCTCCTGAGCTACGAGTTCTGCCTCTTTAGGAATCACCGCCCCCAGCCGCACTTTGTCATAGAGCACCCAGCGCGGGGTGGGAATTTCAATCACTCGAACATAGTAGAAAGACGACTCACTGGCATCGAAGTTTGGATCAGTCCAGACAGTGCCCATCTGGCCATCACCGATGGAATTACTCCAGGTAGCGGTTTCCAGATCAACAGTGTTGCCAACCGGTTGCTTGCAGCGACCATTGCTGTCGATAACACGACCATCTGACACAGCAACATCGTAGACCCGTTCATGGGTCTCGCCACTTTTATCTATCCAGCCTTTGATGACCTGAACTCGGTCCAGATTGCCACTCAGCGGGTCCTTGCTGGCCTGAATCATGAAGTTGGGGGCCTTGCCGGCTTTAGCATTACTCAAATCTCCGCCCATGGGCACGCCCTTGGCATAACCAATAGCGACCGAATTACTGGCATATAGATCTTTCTCATTGAAGTCCCAGCCGCCAAAAAAACGAACTCTCATACGAGGACCGGTGGTGGCGTAGGTTTCTTTTCGCTCCATGGCATCAAACAGAGCGGTCCGGGTATTCTCATTAGCCCAGATACCGGTGTAGCCAGAGGCTACCAGAGTGTAGCCGGGAATTTCGCCGAGATCGGATTTGATAAACGGGTGGTTGACGCGCTCGGCATTGGGCTCAACGCTGGTAGACTTACCAAAGAAGTTGTCCTCGTCTGCGGTGGCCAATGCGGTATGGCTATCGGTAGCGCCCCCTATTCCGAACTTATAGGGATTAACACCGAACTTTTTCTCCAGCTGCAAACCCAGCTTCAAGGCCTCGCGGCCATACTCCCCTTTGAGCATAGCGGGAGTCTTTAATTGGCTCAGATCGAGATTGCCGACAGACCAGTTTTCATAGTCGGCGAACTCATCTTCGGGGGACAACAAAGGATGTGCCTCGCCATCACCCTTTATTTGCGTAATTTCGTAGTGAGGTTCCCACTTGGCGCGCTGCAGTACGTATTCCTTATCAACCACGCCGCCGTGATAGGTCGTTTCAGTGGGGAACATCCAGCCATTCGACAGGTTGCCATTATGGGCAAAAGCAAAGACGCGACCACCGGTTTTTCTTTCATAGTCCTCCAGCCATTTATACAAGAATTTCGGGTCGGTGCTGCCGGAAGGTAACTGGGTTGTGGCCGGGTCAAGCTGCAGAGCTTTGTCAGCGTTGTCACGGAAAATAACGTTGCGGTGCAGGTTAAAACCCTTGGGTACCGAGGTCCACTCATAGCCAATAAAAGCAGTAAACAAACCGGGTTCATTGTGAAGCTCAGCGTTGTCGACAATCTCTTTCCAGACTGCCTTAAAGGGCTTGGAGCCGGGGCTATAGTCCTTAACCAGTTGCTCCGGTAAGGTCATTTGAGAAAAATTCTGAATCAAGTCGAAGGCGGCTTCACCGGCCGCGCGACCGCCTTTTTTGAAGCCTTCGTGCCACTCCTTGCCCTTCTTGTCCGCCAAAATATTTGGCGTGCCTTTTTTAATATCAATAGCTATACCCATCATGTCGGAATGATCCGTTAGTACCATCCAGTCCAGCGGCCGAGCCAGCTGTACGGGTACGCCAGAGGAGGCGTTGATTTTCTCCCCCCGGGCTAGACGATATGCCTCATCAGGGCCCAGGGTATTACCGAATAAACCCGCATCGAGTGACAGACCCGTATGTAGGTGAGAATCCCCCCAGTAGACTTCGGTGGCATGAGTCGTATTAGCGGGTGGAGAGTACTGCATGTCGGCGGCTGGAGGAGCTCCAGTAGATTCGCTAGCGAGAAGCGTGCCACTGGCCATAACCAGAGCCATACCGAGGGTGTAGTTACAGGCTAATTTAAACGTTTTCATTCAATATTCCTGGGCGACTGATCAGTCTCAAGCCTAGTTCAACAAAGTCTTTTTTTCAAGGCGGGGCAGCCACAAACGAAACCAACAGGAATGTGGTTTCAGGGGCGAAGGGCAAACTACGTTAGTATCGAGAGGACACTGCCTGAATTTATGCTTGCAAAGCAAGAATTAATAGACAAATCGTAGCCCAATTCCCAGGCCCCAGTCATAAGGTCGATCGCTACCTAAGCCGGCAAATCCGTCAAGGTATGCGGCCAGCCCAGGGCTAAAGGTTCGACCCAACTGAACTTCAGCACTGGCTGGGACCGTGTCATTTTCCCAGTCGAAGGGTACTTTAGCATCAAGCTTGAACCAATAACCCTTGCTCAAAGACTTTATGCCGATCAAGCGAAAGGCGGTCAGATTGACTTTGTTGCCACTGTACTCGGAATAATGCTGAACCAGAGGCACCAGAGAAAGCCCCGAAGGATGAGCGAAAGCCAAGCCAACGAAAGGCGACAAAAAGTCACTGCCGCCGCCAATTCCTTTATCCACGTTATCAAAATCTTTTATCCACTCAAGACCCAGTGCCGGGCGAACACCCCAGCCACGCCACTGCCGGTCTTTGGCATAATATATTGCCTTCAGACTGACAGTCTCCATGGCCTGCTCTCGACTGCCGGTTACGTCGGTATTCCAAAAGTGCAGCTCGTACTTCAACTTAAGCTGCGAGGAGAGCATGGTGGCTCCTTCCACATCGAAAGAGCGGCGGTCTGTATTATCTCCCAGGTCGAAATACTGCGCTCGAAGATCAGTATTCCGCCCCTTCGAAAGAGGATTGGAAGCGTTTTCTTCGGGCTCAGCATCTTCTTGTGCCATAACAGAAGGAATCATACCAAAGCAGAGCAACACCAGAGCAAGGCAGGTGACGCGTCGTATAAAATAATTCATTGCCAGCTGTGCCTATTTATTAGTCTTCCTCAAATTCCACATCGGTATTAGCGCCTGCCTCTATATCATTAACAATATAAATCACCGTAGTACCCTGATATGCAGGTTGATACCAGATTCCACCACAATAGTAATATGACACGCCGCCTCTTATACGAGTGGTATTACAACCATAAGGTAGAGAGTACAGGCGCTGATTTCTGGTGACTCTGCGGCGTGTTCGACGTCGCGTGCGGCGACGAACGCCCCCCACGCTACTCGGACTGGCTGGCCGCCCCCGCCCCCGTCTGGCTTCTGCGGAATCAGAAATTGTCAATCCGGCTACCACTACACCGGCACTTAGCGTGAAGAGTGTGCTCAAAAATTTGCGACGCTGCATGTTATTGTTTTTCATTGCTCAGCCTCCAGGTCAAATTCAATTTTTATCGCCCCTGCTGGTGGCTCAAAACGCAATTTTCTACGATCTATGTCTGGCGCTGTATTCCAGCTGAAGAAAAAGACTGAACGGGGTGAACCCCCTTCCCACTTCGAGCTGATCGCCATTTTGGCAGGCAAAGGCGCTCCTTCGGCCAATACCCATATCTGCAGGTCAATATCGGCGGTGCGAATGCCTATATGATGATGACTTTTACCCCGAAATTGACTGAGCCCGAAGTAGTCAACTGATTCAGCACCCTCAATAAGATAAGAAGCAACATCACTGGAAATAAGATCGAGCACCGGCGCTTCTATTCCAACTTCATCTACAGCGAAACGCACTGCCTCATCGAGTCCTGCAGGTAATGGAGTTTGTGCATAAAAATTTTGTGTGCCGTTGTATACCGACAGAACACCCTCACTAAAGAATACTTCGCCTGTCGATTCGGCCGAGTTATTGGTTATACGCAAGGCATCGGGCTTTTTAACCCGCAGGACCACGTCACTTGAGTTCTCAATCAGTTGACCGGCGTCAAGACGAGAGTCGGTATAGCCGTCGCCGGTGATAACAAAACTTTCCAGCGAAGCAATCTCAGCGCTCATGCTTTGCAGAATTTCCAAGGCTTGGTTCTTTTCCTCTGCCATTACTGGAGCACAGAGTATCAATCCCAGAAGCGTTGCTTTTTGGGTAATGCGTTTATATAGTTTGAATTTAGTCATAGTTTCTCCGCTGTAATTTACTTATTCCACGCGTTAATTTTGGATGTTTCCCATTCGCAAGCTCAACTCCTTAATCAGGGATTGGTCTGGTTTAACCAGCCCTTCGCGTGGCCGATCAAGGTCGGCTATCAAGAACATTACCACCGAAAAAGAAATACTTAACGCAGTATTCGCTATAGGGCTGCGCTGGCCCTTAATACCTGAAAAATAACCCATGCCCAACATAGAAAGTACAAGAAGAAGATACAGTGACAACCAAATAACAAACGGCACTCTGGTTCGCACCCCGGCAGCCACCCGTCTCTCATTTATGGCTATCACATTGCTAACCGACTCTACCACCAGATGTTCCAACTCACCAAACTGGTCTTGCGCACTAAGCACACTAATGCCACTCCACAGTAGCGTCAAGGTCTCCTTCGACTCTCTGATTAAAGCGGGAACATCATCTGTTTCCCCGATTGTGGCTCTGAGGCGTGTGTAGTCGCGCAAAACATTTTGAATTTCTGCACCTTCGGACGTAGCGAGTAAACCGGCCTTCAAATAGGCATCTTCTATGACTATCGCTTCTTCCAGTACCAAGCCTTTGCGCTTGTCCGCATGTCCCGCTGCCATACTGAAGGAAAAAGCCATGATGAATGCCAATAAACCAAGGTGGGCCGCGGTTAGCGAACTCACCTGTACCTCACTTTCAGACTTGGCTTGTCGTGTCCGTCGCACTCCTAGAATGAAGCCCAACTCTGATGCGGCCAACACCATCGCGATAGTGCCGCACAGCACAAGCCATAGCGGCAGATCATTCAACAACACAATAGGGCCTCCGCGTGAATAATCATCGACTGCTGATTTAACCTTTTAGATTCATGGTGCTTGGATGAAACAAGAGCCATAATCTGGTGTGCCCACCTTTCGACCACAAAGATCCTCCGGCTTTTATCACTTGCTGGCTAGTACCAGCAGTTGTTGAGCCTGCCCGCGATGCGAGCAAACCCAAGCCAAGCGCGCCAGTGAGCTTTGGTGATTGGCGACGGTTAAGCATCTGTGATTACTCCGCCGCCTTGCGGGCCTTATTGTAATATTCAAGCAAGGCCTCAGTCTCGGGACGCAGATTTGCGACGCCTTCATATGGCTCAGCTCGGGTTTCCTTGCGATCAGGGAATTTCTTCTTCAGCGCCATGTGACGCTCACGCATATCCGGGAAGTAGGCCACTGACCACATACCAGTGGCTAATAATGGCTTGGTTTCCTTCAGGTCTCTATAGAGATCGAAGACAGGCAATGCGAAACCGGGCGACCCTGGTGCGGGCCAATGTGCCTTAAACTGCTCTTTGATCGTCGCCTTCAAATGCGGCCCTTCGTAGACATGATGGTAGTCACGACGGCCATATTCATCACCATTCAGCAGCAGCGAAGTCTGATTGACACCGTCAACTACGCGATCACGGGGAATATGCTGATCAGCCTGCGCGATAGTCGCCAGCGTGGTATACCAATCGCCGGCATAAACTATATCGCCGGCAAAGGTGTCGGCTTGTATGACGTTGGGCCAACGAACATAGGCATTTACCCGAACACCGCCTTCCAGGGTATCGCCCTTAAAGCCGCGAAAGATCATTTGAGAATAGCCGGAATCAGGCATGGCCTGAAACATTGGACCGTTGTCGCTCATCATCACGACCACGGTATTGTCCGCCTCACCGGTTTTTTCCAGTGTTGCGAACAGCTCACCCAAGTGACTGTCGAGATCGGTCATGCTCTCAACCCAGGTGCCACCATTCGCAGTAGTAAATTCCCGGTTCCTGCGGGTAAAATTGACGGGGATTTGTGGCCAGTAGTTGAGGAAAAATGGCTCATCCTTGGCAGCCAACTGATTTAACTTTTCTATCACCTGCGTCTTGTAGCGTGCGTTTAAAGCGTCGTAGTAAGCGTAGTCCAACGGCTTTCCGGCTTCCACACCCCACTCATGTGCATCTTCACCTGCAACCGCATCAACGCCCAATACCCAACCGGCGGGGCGGAAATTTTTATCCATACGATAGTTCGGCACTGTCTCGCGTTTCGCATAGTTATCCGAAAGACGATCGTCTTCTGACTCGTTGGTCATGAAATTGAAAGTCGCCTGATTGTGCATGGGGTAGCTAGCGGTATCAAAACCCTGATTGTGAGGGGCAGCCTGTTTGATGTCGCCCTGATGCCACTTACCGATATGCGCAGTGTTATATCCTTCCTTCTTCAAAAGCTCCGCCAGGGTCACTTCATCTTTGTGCAAGCCCGTTCCTTCAGGTGGCACAATTTTGGGCTCCAGCATATGACTGCGCACCGGCAAGCGTCCTGTCAGCAGTGCGGTGCGCGTTGGTGTGCAGGTGGGCTCGGAGTACATGCGGGAGAATGTCAGGCTCTCACGAGCAAAAGCATTAATACTTGGCGTGGTGGCACCGCGCACATGGTTCAGTACAGGGTCGCCCATCTCTCCAAAGCCCACATCGTCTATAAGGACAAAAAGAATATTAGGACGTTTACCGCCATTGGTGGCACGCACCTCAGCCAACTTGGCTTCAATAGTTTTGTCTTCCTCTGCCCAGCGATCTCCATGCTGAGCCAAGAGCATGTAATGTTCAGCATCGTGTTGTATTTCACCACGCTTGGCTTGCCCCATACTCACTTGGGTAACTGCCATTAGTAGGGCAATTAGCATTGCGTGTAAGCTTAGTTTCGTCATTGGTCCAGACCCGCCTGTTTTTGTAATCAATATGTCAAAATCGCCTCGCGCTTTAACAATAGCGCGCTTACCGGATAATGCCAGAAAATGATTTATACACGTTACGCAGAATCAACACATCTAAAAATCGAACCGCGCCTAGCTTTGAGACTAGGTCTGTGAAGGCAAACCACCATGCTGGCCCGCATATCTATGTGCGGCACGCGATTTTGGGCACAATACCCGATACAATCCTGATAAGTTAGCTTGTCCGAAGCCAATAATGTCAGGAACAGCTCTCGCCTACGCTGAGACATTCAATGTATCCTTGCGGAAGGTCTAAAATTGAAGAGAAACCGAAATGACATTGCATGAAGTGGGCGAACTAACCAATGATTCACTCGTGTCGATTCCCAGCGATCAACTGCTCAATTCTGCCATCGAACGCGAATAAATAAGACTACGCAGCAACCACGCCTCTACCTGATGCACACCACCGCGATAAAAGTTTGATGGATATATATGCCACAACCAGGTCGATTTTTCTCCGACAGGCTCAAGTCCCGGGGCGAAGAACCCTTCCAGTTCACCCCCAACGAGGTCCAGGGTGACCCCGGGGTCCAGAGCCTGTGCCGCGCTCACCATGTATTCGATAATCTCCAACTCGAGGGATACCGGCAACAACTGTTTCCCTATCTGCGCGGTTAGATAGGCGGTGAAATGGCCTCCCGCCTGCGGATCAACGGCCAGTTTCGGCTTCAACACCCGCCAGTCAATGCCACGCAGATACTCCGTCATCTGCAGCCCCAACTGCTGGGCATGAGGGGGTGACAGCTTGCCCATCACCAGTTCCTGCCTTACATCGCAAGACCAGTAGGCCAGCCCCCCCTGCGCCAACCAGGCTATCAGGCGAGCGTGCTGAGCAAACATGCGTAGGTGCAGCTCCAGCTTTGCCTTCGCATATTTATACTCCTGCAGCTCACCCGGAGACTTGTCAAACTTTGCCTTGAATTGCTGCCCTATCCAATGTTCCGGGTGTTGCTGTAACTGAGAAGCAACTACCGAAGAAACAACAAAACAATCTCTAGCGATAGGTAAAGAATTTAGCCTCGGTATTTCTCGAATGGTGAAGGGTCAACCGACGAGTCCCATAGCAGCAGGATGTAACATCTCTGCAAAACCAACCAACCTAGAAATAGAAATTCAGACCAAGGATGGGACCCTGCTGCTTGGCATCAAAAGCATAACTATCATAGCCGGACTTACCATTATCGTAATGGGTATCCAAGTAACGATATCCAGCGAAGAACGAGCCCCAGTCACGGAATCGATAATCAAAAAAACCAATAGCATGGGCTGCCTTGTTATTGGTATTTTTATAACCGATATCTGCCCGACCGACTAGGCTCCACCGCGCGGACAATTTTGTCTTTACTCGGACGCCACCGAAACCTTGCCACCAGTCATCACCACCGGCAATCTTATCAGGCAATATGCCAGGGCCGTCGATGGATGTTCCGATATCCACGTCGATCTTCTGATCAAATTGTCGAACACCGCCAAGCACTTCCCATTGTGTTGAGCCTGAGTCGGCAAAGGTATAGGCAACACCCAGTTCGCCCATCACATCCTTAAAATCAATGTTTACCTCAATGGTCTCTGAGCCAACATTTGTTACTGAAGATGGGTCGAGCTTACCGTAATTGTATTCGACAAACAGGGCGATATCACCATGCTTCGCCTCAAAATGAAAGGCGAGAGCCGCGTCCAAGTTTTTCAGTATGTCATCCTGGAAATCAAGGTCCAGCGGCGCGTCCATCCCGGCAATAGTAGAGGTGCCATCGATATTTTTCCCCCAGAGATACATCGGTGCAAGAGAGAACCCCCATCCATCCGAGCTATCTGCAAAGACTTGACTACAAAGGCTAGCCAGAAAAACCGTGCCACCAACAATTGCCGCCCGATAAAATCCACCACGCCTGTTCTCAATTTGCTCTAAAGGCTTACTGTACATAAGATACTACTAATCCTTAACAGGTGGCTTGTACTCGGTACCATATTCTTCATTCATTTTTTCATAAATGGGACCAACCACTTCGGGAAAAGACAGACGTCCCGACGAGATGAAATCGGACATAGGAACCATCTTGCTAGCGTCAGGCGCTTTCTTTGGCTTAAGTGCTGCAGGCGGGAAAATATCCTCATCTATTGCCGACATACGTACCTTGACAGCATCTTTAGTAACATTAAATACCATGTAATCCTGCGCAAGAGCCAGCGGTCCTTGGTAGGTTGTACGAATACCTTCCCGTGCTACCGGCTCTGTATCAAAGTCGTTTTGAAAATGGTATCCAACGGCCATACGTGGTTTGACAAGCGACATTACCTTGCCAAATTGAGCGGGGGACGTATGCGCTTGAGTCCCCACATTCAGTGCTTCAAGCGGGGTAAAACCTTGCTTTGTAACCAATAGGGACGGGGCTAGAAAAGCCTCGTGAATCGCGACATCCGCGCCCTTCGCGTACTCGACATACCATTTGTTTGGAGCAGTATCACCACCGTAAACAAATTTCATACCGTTCCATTCAAGAATAAAACTCACTGCACCATCAATCGCATGAATCGCAGGAAAACTTCGAATGGTGACACCGTTTTCGTTATAGATTACTTCATTGTCAGCGTCATACTGGAACTCATTGACTTCAAGTTCCCCTCCCCTGAAATCGATAAACCCCGCCCGCGTACCAATATCCCAGGTATACATTTCCTGCATCTTTTTCATTGCATATGCGGTGCCAAACTCGGGTGTTTGTCCGCTAGGCCCCCAGATTCGCAGTGGTGTCAATCGGTTCATTGTGGTGCCACCGAGCCAGAATGATGCCAGATCTCCGTAGTGATCCACATGCAGGTGGCTAATGAAGACCTTATCAATATAATCGTACGAAATCTTCTGCGCGGAGATTCGTTCGTGACAGCCTGCACCGAGGTCAAAGAAAAATTTCTCACCATTACCTAACTCAACAAGCCAGCATGCCGCCGCTTGCTTAGGTCTCGGACTCGGCATCCCCGTTCCTAGTGCCACAATCCGCATCTCATCGGCATCTAATTCTTCGGTGCCAGGGTAGTAAACATCAAAATTGGGAGTCGGTGCTGCAGACGACGACACATCATCTGTGGCTGCTGCTGAGAGTTGCTTAGTGCGAATTTGTATATCGAGATTAGAAGCCGCAAGTGCAATTAGTCCAACGGTACCCAGGGTCAATAATATTTTTTTTGATACCACGTGATTACTCCTTTTGAAGTTCTATATACATCTGATCAATAACATTTACGGCTACTAAACCCCAATTCCCTGTAATTTGTAACATATCCTATGCGAGTACCCAGGAGTTAGAGAAACTGGCTCAGGACATCCCCAGAATTCCAAGAAGATCCAGCCAACACTGTTATACACCGCTAAAGGTTGACCATACATCAAAAAAACGCAATAAACAGGAATAGAGAAATTTGCTACTCGATCGTCCGCACGCTACGAGGCCGTGGGCACTATAGTTCGAGAGAGTCTATCGACACTCTGCGTTGACCCAAGGTATCCCTTGGGAGTTCACCGTAAATTTTACGATAATCTGCGGCAAACTGGCCCATATGCCAAAACCCATGGGCGCCGGCTAGATCAACGATTCTTTCATGATCGTGCAATCTCGGCCGCTTCAGTTCCTGATGTACTTGCGCTAAGCGCAAGCACTTGATGTATTTTTTTGGAGTCACACCAAATCGCGTCAGGAATATTGTTTCCAGAGTGCGCTGACTGCAGTCAACTTGTATACAGAGATCTTTGGTGGATATATTTTCAAGCTCACTTTCGTGAATAATTTCCAGCGCACGAATCATCGAATGATGAGATTTTTTCAATTCACCCTTCGTTTCATATTCGGCATCGACCAGGCAGTCTAAAATAGCGAGGGCCAAGCTCTCCTCCCTACGAGAGATTATAGGCAAACGACGCTCCGGGCAGTGGGTTTGTAAGATTTGCCACTTGAGCAACTCTGCACGCAGCGCTTCAAGTTTTCTTGGTGTAGATAAATACATACCTGGAGCAGGCAGTAAGGTGCTAAGAGGACGTCGGTAAACCTGATCAGCAATACCTTCTAGAAAAGTTTCTCTAAAATGCATCCCGTTACCACACAGCCCCGCTGGCGAAACAGCCTTTATATATTCGTGACGTGGAAATACCGCAATTCCGTCGTTGGGTATGGTCAGATCATGAAGCCGGCAGAGAGGATTATCGGGTTCGAGAATACCGAAACTCACAAACCCATCTTGTGCAACAATACGCTGCTCATATGCAGTGCTGAAGAGAAAGCGTGTATACCCTACGTTCGCGGTCCTATAGAGAGTAGCGCTAGACTCTGCATTAGCTGTGCTGAGTTGGAGAGCCTCAAAATCCCAGCCAAACTGAAAAGCAGATAGTTCTTCAAAGCTATATGCTATTTGTGTCTCGACGTTGAACATATTCAGTTACTTTACGTGGCCGATAGTCCGTTCACTCCAACGGTATAGAAAAGGTACATAAAGCACCACTCATTTTTGTATCGCCAGGTTAATCAGACTCCGGCGAAAATGGACTTTAACGCAAATTATCGGCCTGAAACTATTCAAAACGGAGTATTCTCATTACGGAGTCGTCTTTTTCGCCGGAACCGGTGGAGCGGCTACCTGAGTTTTATGAGCGAATCAAACACCTTCCCTATCGTAGTAATACAACTGCAGGCTGGTACGAACGATATAGATACGGCGGCGCAGGTTTGCGCGCGATCATCCCCCTCAAGTGGATGGGATCAATGCCCGACTGGGCAAAAGAACCGGTACTGGAACAACCGATTTGGCGCTGGATCGGTGTTATCATCGTTTTCCTGATGGCTGCAGGATTATTTTTTCTGGTTCACCGCGCGGGGCTTACCTGGGCGAGTGGTGCCGAGAACTCCCAACTTCGAACGCTTTGCTCCCGCCTGATACAGGTGGTGTCCCTACTGCTGTTAATTCCGCTAGTTATCTATGTACTGACAGTCAACCTCAGGTTCAGTGGTCTGTTTCTCGAAATCGCGACCTTATCCTTATGGGCGGCCTTCACTCTCATCCTAACCTGGTCAGCGTGGCTGGCTTGCTCGGTATTAGCGGAAAGCATCGTCACTTTCCAACAACTGCTCACAGAAAGTATCGACAGCCAATTGATCCGTTTGACTCTGCGACTTGTCGCTGCCGTTCTGTCCGTCACCATTCTAGTAGTCGGTGCCCAGCAGCTAGGGATTCCCGCCTACTCGGTCATTGCCGGCCTGAGTGTGGGCGGTATTGCGTTTGCACTGGCGGCCAAGGACAGTTTGGCCAATTTACTGGGCTCACTCCTTATTATGTTTGAAAAACCCTTTCGCATAGGCCACTGGGTAAAAGTAGATGAAACCGAGGGCATAGTTGAAAACATCGGATTTCGTAGCACACGTATTCGGACTTTTCATGATTCACTCGTGTCGATTCCCAGCGATCAACTCCTCAACTCTGCTATCGAACGCGATTAAATAAGACTACGCAGCAACCACGCCTCTACCTGATGCACACCACCGCGATAAAAGTTTGATGGATATATATGCCACAACCAGGTCGATTTTTCTCCGACAGGCTCAAGTCCCGGGGCGAAGAACCCTTCCAGTTCACCCCCAACGAGGTCCAGGGTGACCCCGGGGTCCAGAGCCTGTGCCGCGCTCACCATGTATTCGATAATCTCCAACTCGAGGGATACCGGCAACAACTGTTTCCCTATCTGCGCGGTTAGATAGGCGGTGAAATGGCCTCCCGCCTGCGGATCAACGGCCAGTTTCGGCTTCAACACCCGCCAGTCAATGCCACGCAGATACTCCGTCATCTGCAGCCCCAACTGCTGGGCATGAGGGGGTGACAGCTTGCCCATCACCAGTTCCTGCCTTACATCGCAAGACCAGTAGGCCAGCCCCCCCTGCGCCAACCAGGCTATCAGGCGAGCGTGCTGAGCAAACATGCGTAGGTGCAGCTCCAGCTTTGCCTTCGCATATTTATACTCCTGCAGCTCACCCGGAGACTTGTCAAACTTTGCCTTGAATTGCTGCCCTATCCAATGTTCCGGGTGTTGCAGTAACTGAGAAGCAACTACCGAAGTAACAACATAGCCGGACTGCAGATCCCTCCAATCATCCGCGACGGAATCTTTCAGCTCGATCGTCTCATACAACTCGATCAGACCTTGGCAAGCCTGCCCTGCAGCCGATGAACGCTCAATAATTCCAACTGCCGCTTCGGTCAAAGTCTGCATCGCACCACCGGTAAGGTCTTTGATGATTATGCGGACACGTTGCTGTTGCTCGGTAGAGAGTGTGGCGATGACCCGGGCAAGGCTCGGCTCATCCACATCAACCAGATTGACAAATTCAAACCTGTGCAGTAGCTCAACAAGAGGAATTTCCTTGCAATCTCCGGCGCCGAGTATGGTTACGCTGCTCCCCGTTGCCTGAGCAGCTCCCTGTAATATTGCCTCGCGGCTGGCGCCCACATGACCCTGCCAATGGCTGTGAAAATACTGATACTTGTCTGCATAAGTACTCCCACTGTCAGGAATAATGTTATGGAATCCATCTGTCATTGCATGCTCTTTAGATACGACATTTGCCTCTTCGTATTTTCCATAAAGTCCTTCTTCAGCACTAGCGTTTCTGGCCGGAGATTGACGATTCCGGTATAAGGCTCGGCATGTACCTGAGGACGATTAGGGTACTGTTTCTGTGCCAGCATATGACCTTTCATCATATTGCCAAACGTAGGAAAGGACCAGATCGCCGATTTAAACGACTCCGATTTAATGTGCCCCTTTTCCTCGCGGGGGTCCTGTAACAAATTAAAAAACTCGGAGAGAAGCGGATTTTTACCCGGAGGTGCCAGATGCAATTTGTAGTGCTCCTTAATTACTGACTTAAGAACCGGACCCTCGTAAACAAACAGGTAATCTCGGCGACCATGTTGCTCACCCAGCAGCAGCGAGGGTGTTTGATCAACACCATCAACTATCCGATCGCGCGGTATATAGTCCGTCGCACCACCAATACGAGCAAAGGTTGTATACAGGTCACCAACATAGATCATGTCGCCAATAAAGCTACCGGCGTCGATAACACCTTTCCAGCGTGCGAAGGCATCAACGTGAATGCCGCCTTCCAAATGATCACCTTTACCACCTCGGTGAAGGCGCTCAGCTTGACCGGTGACACCCATATAGGCCAGAAATGGGCCATTATCACCCATCACGACAATAAGCGTGTTTTCGGCGATACCCAGCTCATCAACCTTGTCCACAATGTCCCCAATCCATGCGTCAACTTCCTGCATGCTTTCCGCCATCGTACCGCCATTACGGCTCTCGAACTCGTCGATACCGGAACGCACAAACGTGAGGGGGTATAGGGGCCAGTAATTCAGGAAAAAAGGCTCGTCCTTTGGGGCTAGTTGATCCAGTTGTTTCATCACACTGGCTTGGTAGCGCAAATTCATCTCTCGATATTTCGCTTGTGTCCAGTTCTCACCTGCTTTAATACCAACCTCAGTGGCCTCGCCGCCCTTTTTGGCTTCAACACCAACCACCATATGCGCCGGATTGAAGCGAAAATCTTTATCAAGAACAAAATCGTTACCGCGCGACTTCCAGGCCTGACCCGCAACGACATTGGCGTCTTCCGCGTCCCTCGTCATGAGTGCTAGTTGAGCCTGCTGGTGTATCGGGAACTCGGCATAGTCAAAACCCTGCTTATGTGGCCATGCTTGCTCAATGTCACCCAAATGCCATTTACCAATATGCACCGTATTATAGCCAGCCTCTGACAGCACTTCGGCAATGGTCACCTCGTCAGCAGACAATCCACCACCCGTAAGACTGACCTTTGCCGCCCCTATGCCAGTTCGAACCGGATAGCGGCCTGTGCTAAAGGCGACGCGTGTCGGTGTACAAACAGATTCACTGTACATTCGAAGAAAGGAGGCCCCCTCATCTGCCAGACGATTTATATTGGGCGTTTTATATCCGTTGTAATAGTTCAGGCGCTTGGAGCCGAGCTCTCCGAAGCCAACATCATCCAGCAGTATATAAATGATATTGGGAGCACTTCCGCCATTATTCGCTCGGATTTCCGCTAGTTTTCGATCAACAGCCTTATCGTCCAACGCCCAATTATTTTCATTTTGAGCTAAAAGTACATAGTGCTCATCATCGTGTTGTATGGGTAATTCCTCTTGCGCCACTGACTGCATAGCTATAGAGCAAAGACCCAACAACAAAAATAGCATTTTTGAACATTTCATTACGATACCTCCAAGCGTATATTCAAGAGTTAAAAGCATCGCCAATTGCTGCAGTGTCGTTGTGCTCCCGCAGATAGCTTATTTTCCCGTCATCGTTGAACTTAACCACCCAAACGAAAGGTAGATCGAAGACCTTGCCAGTAGGAATCGCCTTGCCATCTTTCTCATAGCCGACCAGAACGACGGTATTTCCAGACTCGATAGCTTCAAATTCATCCCAGGGATGTTCGCCGATAACAAACGTTTCAGCCAGCGCGCCAAAGTACCCTAGCACCTCCTGTTTTCCATTGAAAACACCCCCAAACGGAACGTGTTGGGGAAGCATATTAATCCAAAGTATGTCATCAGCCAGTAGCTCCATTGAGGCTTCAAAATCGGTAGCCAAAGTTGCTAAATAATGTTGCAGTTTATTTGCAGGGTTCATAATTTTCTCTCTCGTTGTTGTGTATGTGTTGTTGATCTATTTACAATCGTGTGGAAGAAAGGCCACCATCGACCGTTATGCACTCACCGTTGAGGTAGCTACCGGCATCGGAAACCATCATCAGTACAACCCCAGCCATTTCACTGGGAACGGCGTGGCGCTTTAGCGGGATGCCGCGCACCGCTTCGTCGTAGAATTCAGGCTTATCAAAAAGCGCCCCGGCGAAGTTGGTTTTTGTCAAACCGGGCAACAGGGCATTTACCCTGATGTTGTGCTTGCCACATTCTCCCGCGAAAGCGGCCGTCATATTGATGACCGCAGCTTTGGTGACGCCGTATATTCCCTGCCCAGGCATGGGTTGCAGGCCATTAACCGAGGCGGTGTTCACGATCGCACCTCCGTCATGGTCGCGCATCAACTTGCCGGCCTCAATACACATGAAGAAAAAGCCGCGCACGTTAACATCCACGGTTTTCTGATAAGACGACAGATCAGTATCGAGTATGTCGCCGTAGTATGGGTTGGTCGCGGCATTGTTGACCAGGATGTCCAACTTGCCAACGCCATTGCGGATGTGGGAAAAAATTGCCGCTATGTCTTCCATATTTCCGATATGGCAGGGAAAGGCTTCGGCGCTACCGCCTGCCTCAGTGATGGCATCCACCACGCTTTGACATCCTTCCCGCTTGCGACTGGACACAATGACATGTGCACCGTAGCGGGCCAGTATGTAAGCAATTTCCTCTCCGATACCCCGACTGGCGCCGGTTACCAATGCCGTTTTTCCTGTTAGATCAAACAAATCTCTCGTCATCGCTAAACTCCTCAATTCATTAATTCTGCAGCCATGTTGGCCAGGGCCGGCGCCGAGTTGTCTCGGGAAATTGCCGAAGGGTCAGATGCATTGCCCATCTGCGCACGTTTGTATACTCCCTGCAAAATGGAGGCCACTCGGAAGTAACTGAAGGCGAGGTAAAACGTCCAGTTATCGATACTTCCAATATCGCGAAGCTGGCAATAGAGAGACATCATCTCGGCTTCTGTGGGCACGCCCAATTGCAGTGGGTCTTTGCCGCCAATTCCCTTCAGTGGTCCCACTTCCGGCAGGCGCATACACATGCACAGGTAAGCCAAGTCGGCCAGAGGGTGACCCAGGGTCGATAACTCCCAGTCCAATACCGCCAACACGCGCGGTTCTGTAGGGTGATAAATTAGGTTGTCAAGGCGGTAGTCTCCGTGAATCAAACAGCGCTTGCCGTCATCTTCCGGCAAATTGGCAGGTAGCCACTGCATCAGCGCTTCCATAGCGGGGATGCTTTCCGTTTCGGCGGATCTATACTGCTTACTCCAGCGAGAAATCTGTCTCTCGTAGTAATTCCCTGTGGAGCCGTAATCACCCAGGCCAACCGCATCCACATTGATATTATGTATGGCTGCCAATGCTCCCACCTGTGCCTCCAGGATGGAGCGCCGCCGCGCTGGATCCAATTCGGGCAGCGCGGGATCCCAGAAGATTCGCCCCTCTTCAAAGCTCATGACATAAAACATGGAACCGATAATAGAGTCGTCTTCGCACAAATGATAAGCGCGCGCCACTGGTACTTCAGTATCCGCAAGCGCCGTCAGCACCCGGTATTCACGATCTACCGCATGTGCTGAGGCAAGTAATTCACCCGGTGGTTTGCGCCGCAATACATAATTTCCGCTTCGAGCCTTTAACAGAAATGTTGGGTTGGATTGCCCCTGGTCAAACGCCTCCAAGCTCACTGGGCCACGAAAGCCGTCTATGTGCTGTTCAAGATAGGATGCCAGCGAGGCTGTAGTGTTATTTATGTTTTCTGCAATCATAGCTTCAGGCCACCATAAATTTTTTGACCAGCCGAGACAGTTCGGGAACCCTGGTCAGTATCAACATATGACCACAATCTATAAATTGCAGTTGTGAATTAGGGATCAGCCAAGCCAATGCATGCGCATTGATGTTAGGCACCATGGGGTCATCTTCTCCTTGGATAATTAAAGTAGGTTGGGTCAAACGACGCAGCCAGGTAACGCTGGTCCATCCCCACATTGCCAATACCTGATAGAGATAGCCACGCGGATTCGGCGGCTTCAGTCTTGCCATATGGGCGTCGACAGGATAGGCATCTTCGCGAATACTGCCGCCATAAATTTCACCCGCGATGCTGCGCGCATAGCTGGGGTCTGAAAATCGCTTAACATGGGCCATGCGCCAGTAGACGCCCGGTTTACCCGGCACCATCAGGTTACCCGGTGGCGACACCGTAAGAATCAGCTTCTGCACCAGCTCGGGATACTGCTTTGTAAACTGCTGTGCAAGCGGGCCGCCCCAGGATATGCCCATGGCAATAACCTGCTCATAGCCGAGGTAATTCAGGAGGGAACCGGCTACGGCTGCATGTTGCCGGTAACGCCATGGCAGTATGGGCGTATCCGAAAGACCCGTGCCCGGCACGTCATATACAACAATCGTCACATCCTTCAGCTCGTCAATCAGGGGCTGCAACACCTCGATACTCTGGCCTACACCATTGAAGATCAACAGCGGGACAGTGCCGGCCTTGCCAGGCCTAAGGCCATAACGTATTCGCATGCCACGAAATTCATGCCAGTCGATATTGATCCAACTGTCTGTTGTATTCGTTACTCGGTCTGGTTTATTCATTCGGATTGCTCATAAACGTATTCGCCGGGAGCGGCCACCCCGGCAGGATATACCTTGTTGCCCAATTTTCGCGGCGCTGATTTCTTGCCAAGAGACCTTTCGGATAACCAATCTCGCCAGTGCAACCACCAGGAACCCTGCTCTAGTTCTGCGCCCTTCAACCACTCATCCGCCGCAACAGGCAGATCTTTGTTTAGGAAAAAACTAGCACGCTTCTTGGTCGGTGAATTGAGTAAGGTCTGCATATGGCCACTATTGGACAGCACAAATTCAGTATTGCCACCATAGACGTGAACACCGCGATAACACGCCTTCCAAGGCGTAATGTGATCCGACGTTCCGCCGACAATGTACTTATCACAATCCAGGTTAGCGAGGTCTACCGGAGCGCCATCAATAGACAGGGCACCTGCAGACGTCAACGTTCCCTTATGGAACATATCAATCACATCGCAGTGAAGTTGTGCCGGAAGGTTAGTCCAATCGTTGTTCCAGAAAAGCAGGTCAAATTCAGGTGGTTCATTGCCCAGCAGGTAGTTGTTAACCACATTGCCCCAGATCAAATCCTGAGGTCTTAGCCACAACATGGATGTAGCCAGCTCATGTCCATTAAGTATTCCCGCCTTGCGGGAGCGCTTCTTCACCTTTTCATAGACCTGGGGGCCCGCCAGAGCAGTCATCTCCATATCCGTTCTCTGAAGATCCAGCATGCACACACCGATGGTCATCGAGTGAATGGAATTATCACCCCGCCCCTTCATGGCAGAAGCCATGGCCAGAGTCATCATCGCGCCGGAACAAAGGGTATATAGATTCAGGTCCTTGCTGCGGGTAATGGTTTTCACCGCCGTAATCGCCTCCATCAACGCCAGGGCATACTTCTCCACTCCCCAGGTCGACTGTTCGATACCAGGATTGCGCCAACTCACCATAAATACCTGTAGGCCGCTGTCTACTGCAAACTTGAGCATACTGCGATCCGGGCTTAGGTCGAGCACGTAGTATTTGTTAACCATGGCCGGCACGAATAACAGCGGTCGTCGATGGACCTGCTCTGTCGCCGGTTGGTACTGAATTAACTCCAGCACCTCATTTTTGAAAACTACCGCGCCAGGGGTCGTCGCCAGGTTTTTTCCCAGTTCAAAATTATCACTTTTCACCTGGGCCGGTATGCCATGGTTGTTGCGGACATCTCCCAGCAGGTTTTTCAGACCTTTAAGCACGCTCTTGCCTCGGGTCTGGCGCGCTTTGCGTAGCGCTTGGGGGTTACCCAACCATGTATTGGTTGGTGCAATGGAGTCCCCTACTATGCGCAACAGAAATTCTGCGCGTAGCTTGTCCACGGTGTTCAGATCCAGATCATCTACCCACTCTTCCAAAGATTCGTTCAGGGCGAAATATCGTTGCATCAATCGCTGGTAAAAAGCGCTGTCCTGCCACACTTCATCTTGAAATCGTCGATCGCGTACCGCGGGTTTGTAATTCGCTTTATTGGCGCGTATGTCCACCAATTTTCGTGCATGACTCGCAAGGTGCTTGCCCAGAATCAGCGGCTGGCGCATACCCTGCAGAGCTGCTTTAGCGGCAATCTGCCGCATGTCGTCGATGTGAAAACCCGTCAATGGATTCAGCGCGACCGTAGGTTCCGGGTGCTCTTCCAAAACCTGCTGGATCAGTTTTTCCTGGCTGTTCATTTCAGACGCCGGGAAAACTGTAGCTTTTGAACTGCTCGCGCAATTCATTCTTTTGCACTTTGCCGGTGGCACCCAGGGGTAAAGCGTCTGCTGTGACAATATCGTCGGGTAGCCACCATTTGGCCACCTTGCCTTCAAGGTATTGCAGCACACTCGTTTTATCGAGTGAATGGCCTGGCTTCAACACCACCACCAGCAAGGGACGCTCTTCCCACTTGGGGTGGTGAATACCGATCACGGCTGCCGCGGCCAAGTCAGGATGTCCGCTGGCGGCATTTTCAAGATCAATGGAACTGATCCACTCGCCGCCGGACTTGATCATATCCTTGGCGCGGTCCGTCAATTGCAGGTAGCCGTACTCGTTTAGCGTCGCCAGGTCTCCTGTATCAAACCAACCGTCTTCGGTGAATTCCTTGTTGCTCTCGGCCTTCAGGTAGGCACTGGAAACCGCCCAACCGCGAATACAGAGTGTGCCCGCTGACTTACCGTCCATAGGCAATTCGGCGCCGTCTTCACCTACAATTTTCAGCTCAGCGCCAAATATTCCTCTACCCTGGGTCATTTTTGAGCGCATAATCGCCTCCTCTCCCTGGCAGGCAACATGGCTTGTCATCGTAGGGGTAGAGCCGATTGAACTGGTTTCCGTCATACCCCAGGCATGCAGGGGTTCGACATCGTACTTATCGCGAAAAGTCTCCAGCATGGAGCGCGCCGCTGCCGAGCCGCCGATAACAATTTTATTCAGATAGGGCAACTTCTGGCCAGATTCCTCCAGGTGGTCAAACAACATCTGCCAGACTGTGGGTACGCCTGCGGAGAAACTGACTTTCTCGGCATCCAGTAACTCAAAGACACTGGCGCCATCCAGATCCTTCCCTGGCAACACCAACTTTATCCCCATAACCAGCGCTGTATAGGGAAGAGTCCAGCCGTTGACATGGAACATAGGGACTATGGGCAGAACAGAATCCCGCGCAGTGATCTCCATGTGGATGGCCGAATTCATGGCCTGTAATATAAGAGCACGATGAGAATAGACCACGCCCTTGGGATTGCCCGTTGTACCAGAGGTATAACAAATTCCTGCGGCGGTATTCTCGTCGAAATCCTGCCATTGGTAGTCATCACTCTCGGCGGCCAGCAGTGTTTCGTAACAGTGCGCATTAGGTAAAGACGTGTCGGGCATTGCATCTTCATCACACAGTACGACGAAGCCCTTCACTGCCGGTATATCCTTAAGCACATTTTCCAGTAAGGGCACAAACATGGCCTCTACGAATATATATTGATCTTCCGCATGGCTGATGACGTAGCTCAACTGCTGGGACGACAGGCGCGGATTGATGGTGTGATAGAGCGCCTGGCTACCCGGCAAGGCGTAGTACAACTCCATATGCCGGTAACCATTCCATGCAATGGTACCCACTACCTGACCCGGCTCAACGCCCAGTCTAGCCAGGGCATTAGCCAACTGGCGCGAACGTCGCCCCATATCGCCTATGGTGTAGCGGTGGATATCGCCTTCTAACCGCCGCGAGACAATTTCTGTATGGCGGTGAAATTTTTCCGCATACGTCAGCAAGCGCGGAATAATCAGTGGAAAATCCTGCATTAATCCCAACAATTTATATTCTCCTCTGATAATGACTCGGAAAACTGCGAAACCATATCTCCGCAGGCAGCCTTTAAATCTTATAAGATATAGAATTTAATGATAATTATGTTAATTGTCAATGATAAATTTGTCAATGGTGACTGCCTGCACTACAATACCCTAACTGGTGCCATAAACTGCGACGTCCAATCCATTACCTTGAGTGAGTGAGATGAAATACTGCCAAGCAGATTTAAGATCCTTCTTAGCACAAGCCGCCAACAAGACCCTGGATATTCGCAAACCGGTTGACCCGGCTACCGAGGAAGCGCTCAAAAAGGATCGGTTGGCAGAGCCGTGCTTGACTACAAAACACCTGCAAACGAATGGGAATCAAGCAGGGAAACTTACGCTAACCACAGGGGACGTAAAATGAAAAAGCTCGACCGCCGTGATTTTCTCAAGGCTTCCACTATCACCGGTATTGGAGTGCTTAGCGCCAATCAGGCCTGGTCTCTAAGTTCCCTCGAACCCATCCACAATACTTTGAAGACCGACTACCCCTACCGGGGCTGGGAGGACGCCTACCGCAAGGAATACGAACACGACGTGGTAGGATTCGCTGCCCACTGCGTCAACTGTCACGGCAACTGTGCTTTCAAGATCATCGCCAAAGACGGTATCGTGGTACGCGAAGAACAACTAGCCCAATACCCGCAAATAGCCGATAACATTCCAGACACTAATCCGCGCGGTTGCCAGAAAGGCGCCATCCATTCCCAGGCCATGTATGAACCCGACCGAATTCGCTACCCCATGAAACGCGCGGGCGAGCGCGGCGAGGGCAAGTGGCAGCGTATCACCTGGGATCAGGCTACCGATGAAATCGCCGACAAGGTGATCGATATGTACGAGGAACACGGGCCCGGCTGTCTAATGACCCATACCGGCACCGGTATCGTATCCAACGGTAAACTGGCTGCAGGCCTGCGCTTTGCCACCTTGCTAGGGGGCATTCAGGAAGACCAGATAACTGACGTCGGAGATGGTCAGTCGGGACAACAACTTGCCTATGGCGACGCCATACAAAATGCTACCTCGGACGCCTGGTTTGACGCAGACTATCTGTTATTGTCCTACATTAATATCAACGCGACCCGTATCCCCGATGCCCATTACCTATGGGAAGCAAAATACAACGGAGCGCGCGTTGTCATAACCGCACCCGACTACAGCCCCACCGCCATCCACGCGGATCGCTGGCTCAACATAAAACCGGGCGCTGATCCCTTCCTCTACATGAGCATGGTGTATACCATTCTTGAAGAAGGCCTGGTGGACTGGAGCTTCATTAAAGAACAAACCGATCTGACTCTGTTAGTACGCGATGACAATGAGAAACTGCTGCGCCAGGCCGATATAGTGGACGGCGGTAGTGAAGATATTTTCTATCTGTGGGACAGCAAGACAAACAAAGCCGTGGAGGCACCAGGTTCCATGGGAAGCGAGCGTAAGACACTTGCACTGGGCGACATGGACCCTGCTCTGAACGGCCGGTTTGAGGTCAAGGGCGTTGCAGTCCAGCCCGCCTTTGTCCATATGCACGCCGAAGCGATGATGTTTTCACCCGAATCAACTCAGGCTCATACAGATCTACATCCGGACATCGTGCGCGAAGAAGCACGACTTTTTGCCAAAGCCAAAAAGGCCGCGGTAGTGTCGGGATTTGCCTCTGCTAAAATGCTCAATGGTATTTACACTCAGTGGGCACAAATTCTGATGTGCGCTCTTACCGGCCACAACGGCAATAAAGGCGGTTTCTGGAGTCCCTGGACAGACTGGGGCTGGGAGTCAACTTACCTGATGGGCTTCGCAAATACAGGCAAAGCTCCGAACTTTGAGTGCGGCGGCCTGGGCGAGTTCGTGCACGGTAAAAAAATCATTGAAGCCAGAGCGCACTACGATAACGAAAAACTGAAGGCCCGCGCCGGTTTCGATATCGAAGAGATGCAAGAGATGATCGAGGAGTCGATCGAAACCGGCCAGATGCCCGTCTACAACGGCATTAAAGGCGCGATACTGATGGCGGATAATAAATTCCAGCGCAACAAGGGGCCGCATTACCGGGAACGTATGCTGGAAGAATTCTCCGAACTATTTGTTAATATCAATATCCGCATGGACTCCACTGCCATGTATGCAGATTACATCCTGCCCGGCTCTGGCCACTATGAGAGCTGGGATTTCCGCGTAACACCGATACACCGCTTTGCCAACCTGTTTACCGCGCCGGTAAAACCCATCGGAGAAGGCAAGCCAGAGTGGGATATATTTGTCCTGCTGACCAAAAAGATTCAGGAGAAAGCTATCGCAAGGGGAATCACCTCTTACCCAGACGGGCCTTTCACACGTGACTTGCATACCATTCACGACGATTACACCATGAATAGCACCGTCATGGATGCGAAAGCACAAGTGAAATATATGATTGAAAATAGCCCCCAGTTTCAGGGCCAGACCTTTGAAGAAGGTGTCGAAAAAGGCTTTCTCACCATGTGGGAAAGCCCCTCTCCTGTAAGTTCCAAGGTAAAACCCAACGAACCGGTACAACCCTGGCAACGACAGACAGAAGATAAAGACCCCTACCCCACCCTGTCCGGCCGTATCACTTTCTACTGCGACCATGACTGGTACCAGAAACTGAATTCGACAGTGCCAACAGCACGAATGAACGCCGGCCCGCAAGCATCGAACTATCCCTATACATTCTATACCCCGCATACCCGCTGGGGTATTCACACCACCTGGCGTGCCAATAAATACATGATGCGCCAACAGCGCGGCGAACCCCATGTCTATATTAACCCGGCCATGGCCTCGGCAAAGGGTATCGAGGATGGCGGCCAGGTACGGGTGTTTAACGGCTTGGGAGAATTCTTCGCCCAAGCCAAGGTGGTACCCACGGTGCGAGACGACCAAGTGATGATGGAACACGCCTGGGAGCCCTATCAGATGCGTGAAAGGAAGGGCCTTAACCATGTAGTGGCGACCCTGATCCAACCGCTGGAACTGGTAGGTAACTGGGGCCATCTCAAGTTTGCCCTGTTCCGCTGGAATCCCAATCAGTTATCCAATGAATCCGGCATCGATATCGAACGCGCCGAGTACGTATCAGGAGGGCCTGAATCATGAGCAATAGACAACTCGCCATGGTCATGGACCTGAACAAATGCATCGGCT
>JBALVY010000007.1:0-211223 GCA_036960375.1 Pseudomonadales bacterium | reverse complement strand
GGCTTGACCGAGACTCACTCACCCTGGGTTATGCCGGTGTATATTCGTCCTTCCTGCTGTTTGCTCAGCGTGCTGCGGCCAAATACGGCGTTTCATCGCGCGATATCCTGGTCGAGCTGGGTCGTCGGCGCACAGTGGGCGGTCAGGAAGATATGATTGAAGATCTGGCGCTCGATATGGCCAGAGAAAAGCAGGCACTTTAGCTTCGGCTTCATTCGCGGGGCCCATCAATGGGCTCCCGCTAACATTTCTTTGTTGTGCCTCGTTTCTTATGCAGAAAACTTCTCGTTTTCCACTATACTAGCTTATTCGGCCATCACTTTGAGTGATGACGCTTTATAAAATTTATTATCAGGGGAACTCATGTATGCCAGTCAATAATCTGACACGACGTCGATTGATTAAAACCGTCGCGATCGGAACCGGTAGTCTGGCGATCACGGGTTTGGCATCATGCACAAATACAGAGCCTGCTCTGGCTAAGGCAAGTTTTGATCACGGAGTTGCCAGCGGAGATCCCGGCGTAGATAGAGCCGTAATTTGGACGCGGGCCGAGTCACAGGACCAGGTAGCTGCTGTGGAGATCGAGTGGCAGGTAGCAACCGATTCTGAATGTCAGAATATAGTGGGGCGGGGTAGGGAGACCACCGATGCAAGTCGGGACTATACCCTGAAGCTGGATGTCACCGGGCTCAACCCGGGCCAGCGATATTATTACCGTTTTGTGGCGGCTGATACTTCGTCTGTTGTCGGTTCTTTTCTTACCCTGCCAGCGGGGGATGTTGCAGAGTTTAGTTTAGCTGTTGTGTCGTGCGCGAATTATCCGGCAGGCTTCTTCAATGTTTATCGCTCGGTGGCAGATCGTAGTGATATTGATGCAGTTGTCCATCTTGGTGATTATATCTACGAATACGGCATGGGCGGTTATGCGACTTCCGACGCAGAGGCCATGGGACGGGTTCCTTCGCCCGTAACAGAAATACAGTCGTTGGCAGATTATCGTCAGCGTTACGCACAATACCGTTCCGATAGTGATTTACAACATGCACACCAGCGCCATGCTTTTATCTGTGTATGGGATGATCACGAATTTGCCAATGATAGCTGGCGCGACGGAGCAGAAAATCATCAGTCGGGAGAGGGCGGCTGGGCGCAGCGCAAAGCGGCAGCAATTCAAGCCTATTATGAGTGGATGCCGGTTCGCGAACCCATTGGTGGTGAACGAGCCAATTTGTATCGGCGTTTACAGGTGGGTAATTTACTTGATCTCTATATGCTCGATACACGTATCGTCGGGCGAGATAAACCGCTGGAGTATTCCGACTATATCGACAAAGAGACAGGCGCTTTTGACGGCGAGCGGTTTCAGTCAGAGCTGACCAACCCGGCCAGAGCTATGATGGGTGAGGAGCAATTTAACTGGCTGAAAAATGAGATGCAGGCATCGTCATCTACCTGGCAGGTGCTCGGTCAGCAGACATTGATAGGGCGAATGGTTTTGCCTGCTCCCGTGGTCACCCGCAATGTATCTTTTGGCGATTACGCACAAATGGCACGTATTGCTCAGGAACAACCTGAAGCGCTCTCTGCTGAGCAGCAGATGGTATTGCAACAACCGCTGATCCCCTACAATCTTGATGCCTGGGACGGCTATCCTGTTGAGCGCGAGCGTCTATTGAACGCCTGTGTCGGCGGCGATAAAAATTTAGTGGTGTTTGCCGGTGATAGCCATAACGGATGGGCAAATAATATCACTACTCAGGACGGCGTTGCCGTTGGTGTCGAGTTTGCAACCTCCAGTGTGTCCTCACCCGGTTTGGAGGCTTATTTGGATGAGGTTCCGGATGAATTGGCCGCCGGCATGGTGGAGCTTATAGATGGGTTACAATATGCCCAGACATCTCATCGTGGTTTTATGCTGGTGAAGTTTAGCGCTGCGGAAGTTCAAGCCCAATGGCATTACGTTAATACGGTTGCCGACAGAGAATTTCATCTATTGGATGATCAACAGAAGCTGCTTAGCAGTCGACCAGGCAAGACAGAACGAAAAATACTCTTCACTGAATAGGCTGCGTGCCTTCTATCGAATTAGCTGGCAATCCTCCAGCCGCAGTGGCGTTTTTGACAAGCGAACTTCCCCTATAGAGCCTTTGCGAAAAATCAGGTAAAAAACATTGGCTTAATCTCCCAAAATTTCTATATCGAACTATACTTTTAATGAAAGACCTCGCTAAGGGCATGGCTTTGCTTAACTGGAAAGAGTGAATGCCCGTAATTGCGTGGCCGTCCTAATAAGGCGGCAGGGGACTATATAACAACAATGTAAAGGCGTATGAATGAAGTCTTCGACTGAAGATCCATTATTACAGTGTTTATTGGCGCTGGGCCGCATACACGGCAGTACCTCAACCCCCGAAGGGCTGACGGCTGGCTTGCCATTGGAAAATGCCCGCCTGACACCGTCTTTGTTTGCAAGGGCAGCGAGCCGCATAAACCTGGTCAGCCGCTTGACCAAACGTGACTTGCAACAAATTGACAGGACTTTGTTGCCGGTGGTGCTGTTATTGGATAATGAGCAAGCCTGTCTATTGATGGGCTGGGATGCAAGCCAAAGTCACGCGCAAGTTATTCATCCGGAATTGAATGAAACTGTTGTTGAGGTGCCCGTAGAGGAGCTGGCAAGCCGTTATACCGGTATGGCAATACTGGCTCGCCCTCGATTTAATTTTGATAGCAGAGCACCTAAGACAAACACCGTCGAGCGCGGGCACTGGTTCTGGAATGCCATTCGGGAAAACATGCCAGTTTACAAAGATGTGCTTTTAGCCGCTTTTTTTATCAATGTTTTTGCTTTGGCCTTACCCTTGTTCACGATGAACGTCTATGACCGGGTGGTGCCAAACCATGCAGTTGAAACTTTGTGGATGTTGGCCATAGGCATCGGGCTTATTATGCTGGCCGACGTTTCTTTGCGGACTATTCGCGGTTATTTTCTTGATCTGGCCAGCAGGCGCGTCGATATCAAATTGTCGGCACGTATTATGGAGCAGGTGTTGGGAATTCGTCTGGAGCACAGGCCGCTTTCGGTCGGTTCCTACGCAGCTAATTTACGCTCTTTTGAAACGGTAAGAGATTTCATTACCTCCGCCTCAATTACCACCATTATCGATATTCCCTTTGCCATTATTTTTATATTGGTTATCGGCTGGATTGCGGCGCCGGTATTAATTCCGCTGTCACTGGGACTGCTGGTAGTGATTGCTTATGCGCTGGCCATCGAGGGCAAACTTAAAGAGTTGGCCGAGACCACCTATCGGGCCAGTGCGCTGCGTAATGCGACATTGGTTGAGAGCCTTGTTGGCCTGGATACTATTAAGGCCATGAGCGCTGAAAACCGCATGCAACGCAAATGGGAGGATGCCACAGTATTTCTGGCGCATGTTGGTGTGCAACTACGTCTTCTTGCCAACTCCAGTATCAATGTGACCATGTGGGCGCAGCAGATGGTCACGGTGTTTGTCATTGTGACCGGAGTCTATTTGATTACCGCAGGTGAGTTGAGTCTGGGTGGACTGATTGCCTGTACCATGTTGTCCGGTCGTATCATGGCGCCTTTTGGACAGCTCGCGGGTCTTATTACGCAGTATCACAATGCGACGATTGCGCTGTCATCTTTAGATGGCATTATGGCGCAGCCCTTGGAACGCCCGGCCGATGCAAAATTTATTTCCCGTGCCGAATTTAAGGGTGAGCTGGAATTCAAGAATGTGTCCTTTTCTTATCCGGGCAGTGACGTGCCATCTCTGACCGATGTGTCTTTTAAGGTAAAAGCGGGCGAGAGTGTCGCCATACTCGGTCGGGTCGGTTCTGGTAAATCTACCTTGCAAAAATTGGCCATGGGTTTGTTTCAACCCACCGAAGGCTCGATTCTGGTCGACGGTATTGATATGCGACAACTGGACCCAACCGAGCTTCGCAGTCGTATCGGTTACGTACCGCAGGACGTGACTCTGTTTTATGGCTCCTTGCGCGATAACCTGACGATGAGTGCGGCTATGGTAGATGACGCCGCCCTGCTTAAGGCGGCAGAAGTCGCCAACCTGACGGAATATATTAACCGGCATCCCCAGGGTTTTGATCTACAAGTGGGCGAGCGGGGCGATACGCTATCGGGTGGCCAGCGCAAAGCTGTGGCGCTTGCTCGCGCCCTGGTACACGACCCGCAGTTATTATTGATGGATGAGCCCACCGGCTCGATGGATCACTCCAGCGAAATGACTGTGAAGCGACAGCTGCAAGAATATATTAAAGGTCGCACCCTGCTGGTAGTCACTCACCGCACGTCGTTGCTGGAAATGGTAGACCGCATCATCGTCATTGATAACGGCAAGCTGGTGGCTGATGGCCCAAGAGCCAGTGTGGTTGAAGCCTTACGGCAGGGAAAAATAGGCAAATCATCATGATGGACGATGAGCAGAAAGCCCTCAAACCCTCGCCGATTCAGTCTCGTCTCGACAAGGCTGTATCTCGCTGGATACCGCAAAAAGGTGAGCAATTTGATTGGCAGCAGGATGTGCATCGGGCCTATTTGGAGCAAGAGCCATTACGCGCCAGAATTATTTTATACGCATTGGTGGTAGTGGTGCTGAGTTTGCTGGTGTGGGCATCATTTGCTGAAATTGATGAGGTGACTCGCGGTCAGGGCAAGGTTATTCCTTCGCAGCAAATACAGGTGGTGCAGTCGCAAGACGGAGGAATGGTCAGCGAAATCCTGGTGCATGAAGGCGATGTTGTTGAGGCAGGTCAATTACTTCTGCGTTTGGATCAGACTCGCTTTCAATCATCGTTTCGGGAGAATCGGTCGGAGTACCAAGCCTTGATGGTCAAGTCTGAGCGGTTGTTGGCGGTGGCTGGCGGCAGAGGTTTTGCTCCCTCGGAGGAGCTAAGAAAAGCGGTGCCACGTATCGTTGATCAAGAACAGGCTATATTTGAATCGAGTAAGGCGCAGTTGAATGCAGAGAAGCAAATTGCGGCTCAGCAGTTAATACAGCGACAGCAGGAGCTCATTGAATTAACCGCCAGCAGGCAGCAGCTAAAGCGCTCTTTGCAGTTGGTGCGACAGGAAATGGGTATTACTCGGCCCATGGTGTCATCGGGGGCGGTATCAGAAGTGGAGTTACTACGGCTGGAGCGCGAGGTAAATCGTCTCAATGGTGAGCATGAACAGTCCAAAGCCAGGATTACCCGCATTGAGTCTGCCATCAACGAGGCAGAGAGAAAGCTGGAAGAAGTCGAACTTGAATTTCTTAATGATGTGCGTGAAGAAATTGCCCAGACCATGATGCGTATTAATAGCTTGAAAGAGACCGGTACCGGTTTGTCGGATCGCGTCGATCAAACCGCCGTACGCTCCCCGGTAAGAGGTACCGTTTCGCAGTTGTTTTATTATACCGTCGGTGGCGTAGTGCTGGCAGGTAAAGAAATCGCTGAAATTGTGCCCATGGATGACACTTTATTACTGGAGGCAAGAATCCGACCCAAAGACATCGCTTTTCTGGTGCCAGGGCAAAAAGCATTAATTAAATTTAGTGCTTATGATTTTGTCGTTTATGGCGGCATGGAGGCCGTATTGGAGCATATCGGCGCCGATACGGTAACCGATGAAGAGGGCAATCCGTTTTATACCGTCAGGCTGAGAACCAGTACACCAGATTTTGCCAAGGGCAAACCGATAATTCCGGGAATGACGGCCGAGGTTGATATTCTAACCGGTAAAAAGACCATACTGGCCTACTTACTGAAACCGATATTGCGTGCCAAGCAATATGCACTAACCGAAAGATAGGCCTTCGATGGAACGAATGCATTGTGTGTTTATTTCCCCGCGCCAGGCGTTAATGGAGCGCTGGGCGGCTGCATTTCCTGAGGCAGAATTAGGCCATGATGTAACGAACATCAATTCGGCAAGCCTGCCAGAGAATACTGTGCTCTGGCTCGATCTGGCAGCTGTGCCTGATCGTGAGCATGATGCAGTAATCTCTGCCGCTACCCGCAGTGGCTTTCCGGTTATAGCTCTTGTCTCCAAACCCTCTGAAACACAGGCGTTCAATGCGCTCAAAGTCGGTGTCGCAGGCTATAGCCATGTGATGTCTGCACCTGAATTGTTGCGGGAGATCGCGTTGGTGGTCTCTCATGGCGGTGTATGGCTGGTGCCAGACTTAATGCAGCGCCTGTTAAAGCTGTCTGTCAGGACGGTAGAGGCCGCCGGAGCACCTTCTGCTCTAGTTGATAGCTTGACCGACCGAGAGCTCACAGTGGCTAATTTGGTCGCCCAGGGCGCTTCTAACCGTGAGATATCGCAGCAACTGGGTATCACCGAACGGACCGTGAAGGCGCATTTGACCGTTGTTTTCGAAAAACTCCAGCTGCGTGACCGCGTGCAACTTGCCCTGGCTATGCATAATATCCCGTCCAGCCCTCTGCATTAGATCCCCTCTCTTTATTACGACTACCTGCCCTTTTGTACAATGTACCGTCTATTACACAGGTTTATTCTTGGTGTCAGATCGCACAATTTCACCTTGAATTTGGCGGATATCGAACACTAGAAGGAATTTGGTCATGGCAGCTTCAGTTATTGCAATCGTTCTCGAGATTACCGGTCAAGCCTATGCACGTAACAGTGACGGGGAGCTGCGAGAGCTTTCGGTCGGCGACAAATTGTTGGAAGGAGAAGTACTTATTACTTCAGCCGACGGCAGGGTCGAGCTGGAAATGCGTGACGGCCACCCGATGATTGTTGATTCCATGCCAGAAATGACCCTAACCGCGGATTTATTGGCCAGTGAATCGCCGGCTCTTACGGAGAGTGGGCTGGAAGGCGCCACGATTGCCACCGTGGTTGCATCGCGCAGTTCAGCGGAGGATTTTAGCGAGTTGCTTGAAGCACCGGCTGCTGGAGGCGTGGAAGACGAGGGTCATACCATCGTCAGGTTATCTCGGGTATTAGAAGGTACGGATGAATTCTCCAATCTGGATATAGCCAGTGACCCGGTGCTAGACCTGGCCATTGAGGCTGAAAGCGATCTCATTATATTACCCTCTGAAATTGATAGCATAAGTGATGAAGCCGAGGTTGAGGGTACTGGCCTGGTGTTTTCAGTTGTCCTCACGGGCCAGAATACACTCGGTTCAAGCCATGCATTCAGTTTGGATGATATAAGTACCAGTACTGCGGATTATGGCAGTCTGAGTTTTAGCAATGGGGTTGTTAATAATGGCGACGGTACGATTACCGTTCCTGCTGGCGTAACAGAGTTCAACGTCACAGTAGCAGGCGCCCAGGATCCTCTTATTGAACCTACGGAAGATTTTACACTTGGCCTGGGCGGGCAAAGTGGCGCGGGTTCTATTCTTGATGATGATGTGCAAGAGGTTGTCGGCATCACCGATGTCACAGAGATTGAAGGTAATGATCTAACGATTACCATCACTTTTAATGAACCCAGTTTTCAGGATGAGACTCACAGCTATAGTGTCAATGATGTAACCGCTGTACGTGCGCAAGACTATGGCGAGATTATTCTTAGTAATGGCGTGACTGTCGATTCAGAGAATCAGACGATAACCATCCCTGCGGGTGTTAGCAGCTTCACCATTACCGGTACCGGGCTTGATGACTTTATTCTGGAGACGCCAGAAACCTATACCTTGACTATAGACGGTGTTACCGGTACGGCCACTATCCTTGATAATGAAGATCCACAGACAGTAGAAAGTATTAGTGACGATCAGGTGGTTGAGGGCAATACCCTGCAGTTTACTGTCAGCCTGAGTTCGGCGTCATTCCAGGCTGAAACCCATAGCTTTGATTTGTCTAATGTCACCACAGAGCCGGAGGATTATACCTCGGCCAGTTTCAGTAATGGCGTGACTTACGATTCCGAGGCTGGTGAGATCACTGTGCCTGCGGGTGTATCGAGCTTTATCGTTAGCGTTCCCACCATAGATGACCCGGTCATAGAGTCCACGGAAGAGTTAGCCGTGACTGTGGGCGGTGTGAGCGGTACCGGTACCATTCTTGATAACGATGGCCCGCAGGAAATCGTTAGTATTACCGATGCGACTGAAGTAGAAGGTACTGACCTTACGCTGACCGTAACGGTCAATGCACCAAGTGACCAGGACGAGACATATAATTACGTTGTAGATGATGTCACCGCTGTAGAGCTGCAAGATTATAGCGGTATCGAAATTAGTAACGGTGTCACAGTAGATACGGTCGCCCATACCATCACAATCCCCGCCGGAGTCACCAGCTTTACTATTACCGGCGGCGGCTTGGATGACGGCCTCATCGAGGCGACTGAGACCTTCGTTCTGAATATCGAAGGTGTTACAGGCACCGCAACCATACTGGACGATGACGGCCCGCAGGTGGTCGATAGTATTTCTGATGAAACCGAAAACGAAGGCGTTAACCTAGTATTTGATGTCGCATTGAATGCTCCTAGTGCCTCCACAGAAATACACGATTTTAGCTTGGCGGATATCACTACCGACGCAGATGATTACGGTGCTGTTAGCTTCAGTAATGGCGTAACAGATAACGGCAACGGTACCATTACCGTTCCAGCTGGTGTGTCGGCTTTCACGGTCACAGTTGCGGGAGCCCAAGACTTGTTCGATGAGTCTGATGAAACATTTAACCTCAATGTGGGTAGTCAAACCGGCTTGGGTACCATATTGGACGATGATGATATTCCAGTGCTGGAGGTGAGTAGTGCGGCAGTCACAGAAGGTGTAGACGACTACGCAGAGTTCACTGTCAGTATTACGGCGCTGAGCGCGGGGGATATCGGCTTCAATCTCAGCCTTGCTGCTGGCTCTGCTACCGGCGGTGGAGTGGATTATAGCGACAGCCTGGAAGTGTCTACCAATGGCGGGGCCAATTGGACGCCGGCTAGTAGCGCCACTATTGCGGCGGGTAGCTCCAGTGTATTGGTGCGCACAGCCATAACTGATGACGCACTATACGAAGAGTTGGAAAACTTTACCCTCACCGCCACTGTCACAAGCGGCACCACAGACAATGCCTCTGCTAATAACCAGGGCACCATTACCGATAATGACCCTGCACCGGTATTTAGTGTCGATAGTGTCAGTATCAGCGAAGGCGGCTTGATGCAGTTTACGGTTAGTCGCAGCGGCGATGCTCAGGCAACTCAATCGGTAAACTTTACCACGAGTATTGAAGGCGGCGACAGCGCCGAGATAAATGACTTTTCACCTGCTGGTGGGACGCTGAATTTTGAAACCGGTGTTACTACTAAAACATTCCTTGTGCAGACCACTCAGGATGATGTATTTGAAGGCGCAGAAACCTTCACGGTCAGCCTAAGTGGTGCTACCGATGGCGCGGTAGTCAGTGTGCCAAATGGCACGGGTACCGGTACGATTTTGGATGACGGTACGGGTACAGGTACAGATCCCATCGACGATGACACTCCTACTTTGAGTGTCAGTACTGCGCAGGCGCTTGAGGGTAACCCTGAAGTATTTACAGTGACCCTCAGTAACCCAAGCGATGAGGATGTTGAATTTGATCTTAGCTTGACTGATGGATCCGCAGATGGCGGTGGTGTCGACTATAGCGATAATCTTGAGGTGTCGACTAATGGTGGAGTCGATTGGTCTGCATCATCCAGCGGAACTATTGCCGCCGGGCAGACAAGTATACTTGTTCGCAACGCGACCATTGATGATCAAGAAGATGAGGGAAGCGAAGACTTTAGTCTGACAGCGACCGTCACTGCGGGTACAACCACTAATCCCTCTGCCTCGAATGAGGCTACGATTATTGATAATGACGGCCCTCCCCAGATAATTATTGATAATGTGGAAGTTCATGAAGCTGACGGAACTGCCACCTTCACTGTGTCAATCAGTCATTCCAGTGCCCAGCAAGTGACCGTTGATTACGCCACCGCCGATGCCAGCGCACTGGCAGGGCCGGATTATTCGGCAGCAAGCGATACGCTTACCTGGGCTCCCGGTGATGTGACTTCCAGAGAGGTGACGGTATTAATTACCAACGATGCGATTTTTGAACAAACGGAAACCTTCGAAGTAAATCTTACCAATGTGAGTGCCAGTGCTGAAATTGCTGATAACCAAGGCATTGGTACTATTCTGGATGATGACCCGGCACCCGCATTCAGTGTCGATGATGTGAGTATCAGCGAAGGTGGTCTTATGACCTTCACTGTAAGCCGCACTGGCGATGCACAGGCTAATCAGTCAATTAATTTTACTACGAGTATAGAAGGCGGTGACACCGCTACGGTGGGAGATTTCACAGCGAATGATGGTAATTTAGTTTTTGCCCAAGGGGTGAGTAGTCAAACATTTCAGGTGCAAACCACTGCGGACGGATTAGTTGAACCAGATGAAACGTTTACCGTAATTATTAGCGCTGTTACTGATGAAATTATTGCTGATGCGGTTGGTGAAGGTACTATTCTGGATGATGATAACGCGACGGTTACTATCACCGCTAATGATCCTGCTGCTTCTGAGCAGGGTCTTAACCCTGGTCAGTTTACGGTGGATTTGGGGCAGATAAATAACACTGGTGAAGACCTGACCGTAACCTATAGCGTGGGTGGTGGCAGTCCGGAGGCCACGGCGGGCGGTGACTATACCCCGCTGAGCGGCTCGGTGATTATCGAAGCGGGAGAGCAGACGGCATTAATCGATGTGTCGGTATTACAGGATTTGGTGTTGGAGCCTACAGAGCAGGTAACCGTGACCTTGGTTGGTACTGATAATAGCAATATCAGTGCGGTGGGCAATGCCGCAGTCAATATCACAGACAATGACGCTGCCAGCGTGGCGGTAGACAATGTAGAGGTAAATGAAGACGCCGGCACCCTGATGTTTACCGTGACGCTCACAGGTAACGTACAAGAGAGCTTTACGGTGGATTACGACATAACGGAAGACAGTGCCATCGATCCGGAAGATTACAACGCCAATGATGCGCTGAGTGGTCAGGTGGTTTTTGCTGCGGGCAGTGTGAGTGGTGCGACGCAGACCGTGACTGTGGATATCGAGGATGACGACCTGGTTGAAGCGACGGAATCTTTTGATATCACTCTGTCCAGTGCAACACAAGGTGTCAGTATTAGTGACCCATCAGGGGTGGGCACCATACTGGACGACGATTCGATCGATGTGACGATTACGGCTATCGACCCCAATGCCTCGGAAACCGGACCGGATGACGGGCAGTTTAGGGTAGACCTGGGTCAGGTAAATAACACCGGAGCGGATCTGACGGTCAACTATAGCGTTGGCGGTGGCAGTCCGGAGGCCACGGCAGGCACCGATTATACGACGCTGAGCGGCTCGGTGGTTATCGAAGCGGGAGAGCAGACGGCATTAATCGATGTATCGGTTATACAAGATGCGGTACTGGAGCCCACAGAGTATGTCACCGTGACCTTGGTGGATACTGACAATGCCAGTATTGGTGCGGTGGGCAGTGCCGCGGTCAATATCACAGACAACGACGCGGCTAGCGTGGCGGTAGACAATGTAGAGGTAAATGAAGACGACGGCACCCTAATGTTTACCGTGACGCTCACAGGTAACGTACAAGAGAGCTTTACGGTGGACTACGACATAACGGAAGACAGTGCCATCGATCCGGAAGATTACAACGCCAATGACGCGCTGAGTGGCCAGGTGGTTTTTGCTGCGGGTAGTGTGAGTGGTGCGACCCAGACCGTGACAGTGGATATCGAGGATGACGACTTGATAGAATCCACGGAATCTTTTGATATCACCCTGTCCAGCGCAACACAAGGTGTCAGTATCAGTGATCCATCAGGGGTGGGCACCATACTGGATGATGATTCAACGAACGTGACGATATCGGCCATCGACCCCAATGCCTCGGAAACCGGACCGGATGACGGACAGTTTAGGGTGGACCTGGGTCAGGTGAATAACACCGGTGCGGATTTGACAGTGAACTATAGTGTTGGCGGCGGCAGCCCGGAGGCCACGGCAGGCACTGATTATACGACGTTGAGCGGCTCGGTGGTTATCGAAGCGGGAGAGCAGACGGCATTAATCGATGTATTGGTATTACAAGATGCGGTACTGGAGCCCACAGAGTATGTCACCGTGACCTTGGTGGATACTGACAATGCCAGTATTGGTGCGGTGGGCAGTGCCGCGGTCAATATCACAGACAACGACGCGGCTAGCGTGGCGGTAGACAATGTAGAGGTAAATGAAGACGACGGCACCCTAATGTTTACCGTGACGCTCACAGGTAACGTACAAGAGAGCTTTACGGTGGACTACGATATAACAGAAGATAGCGCCATCGATCCGGAAGATTACAACGCCAATGATGCGCTGAGTGGCCAGGTGGTTTTTGCTGCGGGCAGTGTGAGTGGTGCGACCCAGACCGTGACTGTGGATATCGAGGATGACGACCTGGTTGAAGCGACGGAATCTTTTGATATCACCCTGTCCAGCGCGACCCAAGGTGTCACTATTAGTGACTCATCAGGGGTGGGTACAATTCTAGACAATGATGCTGCGCTAGTGAGTATTGCCAATACCAAAGACGGAGCAGAGCCGAGCACCGATGGTGAATTTACGGTGACTATAAGCAAGGCTGCGAGTATCAATACTACGGTGAGTTATAGTGTGACATCTGGAACGGCAACACAGGGCACTGACTACACGACTTTCACAGGTAGCGTGACAATATTGGCGGGTAGTACCAGCGCCAAAATTCCGGTGGACGTGATAAATGATCAGCTGTTAGAGAGTACAGAAACGGTTACCGTTACTTTGGGTACTGTCACTGTTGGAGATCCGCAGGTAACGGTAGATGGCTCTAATAAGGTTGCTACGGTTAATATTGCTGATGACGATGTAGCGACGGTGAGTATCGCTGCAACTGATGCCAGTGCATCAGAGACGCCAACAAATAATGGAGAGTTCACTGTTACGCTCACTAAAGCCGCGGATACTGCTACGACCGTGAGCTACAGCGTGACAGGGTCTGGAACACCTACAACAGATTATACCGCCCTCACTGGTACTGTTGTTATAGCGGCCGGTCTGACTAGCGCGACAATTAGTGTCAGCGGCATTGTTGATGACAATTTTATTGAGGGAAATGAGACAGTTATTGCGACGCTAACAAGCGTATCCGGTGACCCTCAGATAACTCTGGATACTGTTCCGGCAAATCGGACTGCAACGGTGAACATAGCTGACAACGATGTGGATGATCCGGTCGTATTGGATTTGACCAATGCCCCTGTTTCAGTGGACGAGCAATATCTTTCGCCCAATGGCTCAGATGCCGGTGGAGCAACATTAGTTAAGATTGGATCTTTTGATTTTCAGACACAGGATGGTTTTAAAGATATCTCTATCGGTGGTAACTCCTTCAATACTATTGGAGCGATCACGACAGCGATTGGCGCCGCTACCGCCTATGCCACAGAGCATGGCAGTTTGGTATTAACCGGTCTTACCGGTAGCGAAGCTGCTGGTTGGACATTGAGCTTCCAATACACCTTAACTTCAAATGAAGATCATGACGGTGAGGATGGCCAGGATCTCATCGCCGTGGTGGTTCACGATATTACTGACGATGAGGCCAGTGGCAATATTGTCGTCACCATAGCTGACGATACACCCTTCCTGTTGGATCCCGATGTGGCGCATGCAGTTGATGGGGCTGACGGGGTTGGTGAAACCGAGTCTCTGAATTTTGGTACCGGTGCAGATGTTTTGGGTGCCTCAGTGGTTTTTGATACGACCAACCCTGATTCACCGGATGACCATATGGCCAGGGATGTGAATGGAGAGATCTTGACGCTAAACGGTCAGGATGTGTTTATTTACTTTACTGCAGGAGACACGGTGTTAACGGCCGCTACTAACTCTACGCCTGAACTTGATGAGATTGCCTATACCATCACGATTAACCCGGACGGCACATATACATTTGAGGCCAACAACGACATCATCTCCAACGGAAGCGAATTCAATAATCTTCCGGTCGGAGACTTTGTCGGCGGTGGCTTTGATGAATGGGTCAATGCCATTAATATTGCCGAGGATCTGGATATTCGAGTAAGTGCCTTTGATGAGAGTGCGCCTAACGTAGCATTAGGAGTGAATACGAATTCCACGGAGATCGGTATCAGTGGAGGTCAGAGCGTAGCAGATGGAGAAGTTATTCGGTTTGAATATCTTAGTGACCTCGATGACCTCGATGATACTCCAACTCATGGTAACTATTTGGGAAATCCGGTTAATAATTTCACTCAGCAGTTCTCTACTGTCAGTGGTGGTGGTGAAGCGGCCGTCACTATTACTGTCTATTCTAGTCTCGATAGGCTCGTGCCCTCAATAATCAACTTAGACGAATCACATATCAAAGTTTTCGAGTCTGACGGCACAACTTTAGTTGTGCCTGGGGTAGGGAATAATCTGGCTCTGGATGACTTCGGTAGTAGTTCAGTAACAATTACGGGTATCGAGGAAGGCTGGATCCTGGAGGTTGTAGCGCCAGAAGCTTACATGGCGCTCGAAATGGAAGCCGAAGCTGGTAACTATTCGACCTTTAAGTTATTTGAGGACTTCGGTGTCACGCTTATTGGTGAACCTACGCCGATTCATCTGTCTTATGCTATTGATGGTCTTGATGGAGATGGCGATCCAATCAGTGGCGCTATTGGTACGACGATCTATCCTGATGGTTTGGGTGGTACTACCATTTTGGGTGAGGGGGTCGAAACTGGCACCGCGACGGATGATGTCTTTTTTGCCACTGGTGCGGCAGAGGATTTCAATTTGCTTGGTGATGTAACAGGCAACGATACATTTGTATGGGAGCTGGGAGATGCTTCACTGACTCCGGGCTCGCCGGTGGCAGACACTGTATATAATTTCAATACAGAAGGTCTTGATGTCTTGGATCTGCGCGATCTGCTGGTGGGTGAAAATGGTGATACTCCGTTGGAGTTAACCGATTATCTGCGCTTTGATGATGATGGTGTAAGCACGACTATACATATCAGTAGTAGCGGTGGTTTTTCTGGCGCATTTGATAGCGGCGTAGTTGATCAAACCATTGTGCTGGACTCCGTATTACTTGCTGGAGTCGATGACACCGCGATAATTACCGGGCTATTAGATGCTGGTAAGCTCATCACCGATTAGATAAGCTGCGCTAAAACCTTCGGCGCTTTCCTGGCGCCGGAGGCTTCGCTGGGAGAGAGCCATTGCTATATGTAAAGCGAGATGAGACGGGCGCGATTATCGCCGTGAGCCGAGATGCTGCAGCAGATATGGATGAGCAAGTCGCTGTGGCTGATCCGCAGCTGGCAGAGTTTCTAAATTCTATAGACGTTGAACGCTCGGCCCTGAATAAAACCGATATGGATTTTATTCGGGTACTGGAAGACGTCGTTGAATTGTTGATTTCCAAACGGGTTATTTTGTTTACCGACCTGCCAGAATCAGCGCAGGAGAAAATGCTGCTGCGCCAGGAGTTGCGCCATACGCTGCATGATAAACTCGACCTGTTAAACGACGGCTCTATAGAGTTTTAAGTATTGTTCTGTTCGTTTTCATCCTCGGCTATATAGTTTTTGCTAACCGCGGGGCCAGTTGCGCCATCCAGTCCCAGGCCTTGCAAGCTGTCCCATTCTTCCTCGGTGTGTACGCCTTCTGCGAGCGCTAGCAGTCCTATAGAGTGAACAATCATGCACAGGGTTCTGACCAGTGTTTGATTGGCACCATTGTCATGAATGCCTCGTATAAAGGCGGCATCAATTTTGACGTAATCCAGCCCCAGATCGTGCAGCTGCCCTATCTCGGTTAGCTGATGGCCCATGTGTTTGATGCCAATACGGCAGTTGAGGGGTTTGAGTTCGTGGCACAGGGTGCGGAATTCCTGCTGGTGCTGGTAGGCGGCAGCTTCTGGAATATCCAGCCACAGGCGGCTGGTTTCATAGCGGTGTTGACGCAGTATCAGCACTAGCCAATCTATGAAGTTGGTATCTCCCAATGACTGCGGGGCCAGGTTGATACAGACATTATCAGCGCCGGACTTTAATTTCTTAATGGCTAATGCCACTACCATGCGATCCAGCTGAATCGATTTTTCCAGCCGATTAATCCACGGTAGAAACTCTCCGGCGGATAGAATGTCTTCGCCGCTTTGTAATCTCACAGGGCATTCTTCATGCAGCAATCGGTTTTCCATATCGACAACCGGGAATGCCGCGAGCGAGAATTGATCGTGCTGGAAGCCAATAGTAAATCGTTGATCCCAGGTTTTGATGTCCGTTCTTGCACGGGTAATCTGAGTATCGGATTGCATTGCAATCGCGATCTCTGATTCATGCTGATGCTCAGCCGAAATCAGTGCGGTATCGAGCCGGGACAGGATTGCCGAGGTTGACTCACCTGAGTGGAAGTGTGTTGCTGCGGCAGGAATGAAAAGTACTTCACCCATGTCAAATTCCTGACTGATTTGAAGCAGGGTATCTTTGCAGGCTCGGCCAACTGGACTCGGTTCGTCTTCTCCCTGTGCCAGTAGGGCAAGATCAGAGCCATTGAGCCTGCCGCCTACCCAGTTGCGGTCCTGTCCTCGCATATTATTCAGGGTGCCGCCAAAGCGCCCGAGCAAGGCATCCATGATGGGGCGGCCTTCGGTTTCGTTCAGCTGCTGCAGATTATGAATACGCAGAATCACCAGTACGCCGCTGGCGCTGGCATCCTCGCGTAATAAAGCACTTGCCAGCATATTCAAAAAAGGCTCTCGGGTACGCAAGCCTGTTATGTCGTCTAGCTGTTTTTCTCGTCTTATCTGGTCAAGCCTTGCCGCTTCCTGTTCGAGCATGTTTTTAATACGCAGCGACAGGGTATTCATTGAGCTGACCACTGCCTTGAATTCACGGGTAGAGGGTTCGGGTGTGGTAATAAAACGTCGGTCACCAATGGCTTTGGCTTGATCGACCACATCGCCGAGAGGGCGGGTGATGATGTGGAGTAACCAACTGCCCACCAGGCCGCTGGCAATAAATATCAGTAAAAAATAACCAATCAGTTGCTTGCTATTGCTCCACAGCTGCCGATAGGCAAAACGACTATGACTTTTAATGGTGAGCGTACCGAGCTGTTGCCAACCTTGTTGCACTTGCGCAATGCCCTGGTCGGTGTCGATAGGGAACAGCTTGGTAAACCACAGCGGTGCTTCTACCAGAGCTTGGCTATCGACCCGCTCTACCATCACCGTACCGGTTGGATCGGTGAGCTTTATGTATTCGTAATGTCCGGTATCGTATTGCGCGGAGATGGCCAGTTCCAGCAACACCGGGTCGCTGTCGGATTGAGACAGCGATAAAGCCAATGCGTTAGCGTTATCCGAATTTTTGATATACAGCTGTTCTTCCAGATAGGCTTTGGCCGACAGGCTGCTGACCACAAAGCTGCCGGTAAAAGCCAGGCTCATCAGCAATGCTATCGCTAACCACAGCTGTTTGTATAAGGACATAGTGATCTCCCCTGAGCGAGGGCCTTTAGATAAGACCGTCTAGCTCCATACGTAATAATAGATCACGCCAGCGAGATAAGTTGGCGCCCGGGTTGTTTGTTTTCAGTTTATTTTCACTGCCTACCCATAAACCTGCACTGTTAAAACCAAATACGGGTGTCAGGTCTTTGCGTAACGACGCGGGTCGAATATCCTGTACCACGTTATCCAGCAGTGATGGGTCGGCATTAGGGTAGGGGTAATAGGCCAGAATCATATGGGCTTGATTAAGGCCGTTGAAGTGGGCCCGAACGTAGGTCATACGGAGTTTTTTCATTGGCACACCGGCCATTAGCAGGGTGGTATATTTGGCGATACTGAAATCTTCGCAGTCGCCTTGTTTGCGGCCCATAAATTCGAGAGGTGTGGCCCAGTAGTCGGTCTGTTGCCAGGTGTCGCTGTCGGCGACAAATCGAATGCGCTGATTGAAAAAGTCATTAACGCGCTGCAGTTTTTGGGAGTCAGATAACAGTGATATGTCGCTAATGAGAGAGCGCCACTGATAGACGGTTTGAGCTGCCTCGCTGCCATAGCGTTTTTTGGCCAGTTCCTGCATACGCAGAGCGTCGCCTTGTGCCAGAACCAGGCTAACTCCCAGTAAGGTACAAAGTAGAATATTCTTGAATACTGCTAAGCCCCTAGTCATTATGCAATTTTGGCGCCTGAATGCGGATTCTCCGCTTATATTATTGATAGATTGGCCATTAAAGCGTTAACTTCGACCCATTATTTGAACAATCTCCATTCATAATCTATTGTTATTAATCCCTGCACTCGGATTGTAGTGCTTTAGATAATACGGCACTGGTATCTGATGGCAAGTCGTGAATTGGGAGATAGGGATATGAAAATGAGTATATGTCGTGCACTTGTGATGCCTTTGGTACTTGTCGCATATAGTTTGCCTGCTACAGCACAAGCTCCGGTGGGTGATTTACGAGAAGCCGTGATGCAGACGGTATTAAAGAATCCGCGAGTTAACGCCAGTTTCTATGCCTTTGAGGCTGCGGGAGAAGAGCAGCGTGGTGCCAAGGGGGCTTATTACCCCAGCGTAGATCTAGAGGGTGATATTGGTCGGCAGGAGAATGATAATCCCTTACTGAGTGATGAACATACGTTTAATCGGGATGCCATACGTTTCACAATCACGCAGCTACTATTTGACGGTTTTGGCACCCGCGATGAAGTTGCCCGTCTGGGTTATGAAAGATTGGCGGCATTGTATGAATTACGGCAAGCCTCCGAAGTGGCCGCTCTTGATGCCTCAGTGGCTTTCCTTGATACCTATCGCTATCAGCAGTTAGTTGTTCTGGCCGAAGAAAATTACGTCGAGCACCTACGTATTTACGACAAAATTGAAGAGCGCGCCGGTGGTGGTGTTAGTCAACGAGTGGACCTTGAACAGGCAGAGAGTCGCGTAGCGCTGGCGGAAACCAATCTATTGACTGAGATGACCAATCTCCACGATGTGCGCACTCGATTCCAGCGCATAGTGGGTAGTTTGCCCGCCAATAATTTGGCTATGCCGACAGTTCCCGATGAGCTGATACCCCAGGCGCGTGAAGCTGCCTTAAATCAAGCCTATGCCGATAGCCCGGAAATTAATGCCGCAATTGAAAGTTTGCTGGCCGCACAGCAAGCGTTAAATGCGACCAATGCACCCATGATGCCGCGTTTTGATTTGCGTTTTCGAGAAGAGAGAGAAAATAACACGTATTTGGTAGACGGCCGTTTTGATGAACGGGCCATTGAATTAGTGATGAAATATAACCTTTACCGTGGTGGTGCCGATAGTGCACGCAAGCGCGAGTATTATCAGCGTTACAACTTTGCTTTGGAAGAGCGTAAGCAGGCGTGTCTCAATGTGCGTCAAAACGTTGTGATTGCCTTTAACGATATTGGTAGTCTGCGTGAGCAGCTTATTTATCTGGATCGTAGTCGTAAATCACAGGCCAGTGCACGCACCGCCTATAATGATCAGTTTGATTTGGGCCAGCGCAGTCTGCTTGATTTACTTGATACACAAAATGAATACTTTGATACTCAGCGTGCTTACGTGTCGGCTGGGGCTAAATTATTAGCCGCCCAAGCCACGACGCTATCCAGTATGGGTTTGTTGTTAACCGCCATGGGTGTTGATGGGCTGGATAAGCAAGCTGATATTGACCTGACTCGCGGCACTGACGAAAATAGCCAGCCATTGTGTCCGGAAGAGATACCGGCAGAAATTACTATTGATAAAGAAGCTTTGCTGGCCAAGTTCTCGGGTAATTCCCGCTATCGTCAGGTAGAAGAGAATAAAGTCGCGCTGGAGTTGCAGGTATTGTTTGCCTTTAATTCTTCAGTGATTACCGAGAATTTTGACAGTGAAATTGCCAATGCTGCCAAGTTTATCCGCGAAAACAAGGGTGTCACTGCGGTAGTGGAAGGGCACTCGGATATTACCGGCCCTGAAGATTACAATCTGTGGTTATCCACCAAGAGGGCAGAGGTGGTGCGCGACATGTTAATCAACGACCATCAGATTAGCCCTGAACAAATTCAGGCCCAGGGTTTTGGTATTAGCAAACCCATTGCCGACAACAGTACTGCCGAAGGGCGTCGTCAAAACCGCCGGGTAGAGTTGGTGATGGAGACACCATAAAACCGTTTAGACAGTTACAAAAACGCCCGCTAACAGCGGGCGTTTTTGTATGTATGGTAGCAAGGGGCGGATTCGAACCGCCGACCCCATCATTATGAGTGATGTGCTCTAACCAACTGAGCTACCTTGCCAAGGTGGCGCGCATTTTGCCGATAAGCCCTCTTGTTGTCAAGGGCTGGCCGGCAGCATTACACGTTAAAACGGAAGTGAATGACATCGCCATCGGCAACGATGTAGTCTTTGCCTTCCAGGCGCCAGCGACCGGCATCTTTAGCGCCGTGTTCGCCGTTATAGTTGACAAAGTCGTCATAACTGACGATTTCTGCGCGGATAAAGCCTTTTTCAAAGTCAGTATGGATGACGCCGGCTGCCTGAGGTGCCGTAGCGCCGACTTTGACGGTCCATGCACGGACTTCCTTTACTCCAGCGGTGAAGTAGGTCTGTAAGCCCAATAGGTCGTAGCCAGCTCTTATCACGCGATTCAGGCCCGGTTCGGTCATGCCTATTTCAGCCAGGAATTCTTGTGCTTCTTCTGGCTCGAGTTCAGCAATTTCTGATTCCAGCTTATTGCATACGGGTACTACTGCTGCGCCCTCACTTTCAGCAATTTCTCTGACCTTGTCGAGATAAGGGTTATCTTCAAAGCCTTCTTCGTCCACATTGGCGATATACATAGTGGGCTTGACGGTGAGAAGGTGCAGTTGTTGAGTCAACGCTTTCTCATCATCGTTTAAATCCATTGAGCGAGCGGGCCTGGCTTCGTCCAAGTGCGGTATCAGTTTTTCTAGTAGCGCCTTGAGGGCCACTGATTCCTTGTCGCCGCCCTTGGCCATGCGTGCAACCTTCTGTAGCTGCTTCTCACAGCTTTCCAGGTCGGCAAGGGCTAGCTCGGTATTAATGACTTCAATGTCCGCCTGAGGGTCAATTTGGTTGGCTACGTGAATGACGTTCTCATCGACAAAGCAGCGCACCACATGGGCGATGGCGTCTGTCTCGCGAATATTGGCCAAAAATTTATTACCCAGCCCTTCGCCTTTAGATGCACCGGCGACCAGGCCGGCGATATCGACAAATTCCATAGTAGTGGCAATGGTGCGCTCAGGCTTGACGATCGCAGTCAGTTTGTCCTGCCGCGAGTCTGGAATTGGTACTACTCCGGCATTGGGCTCGATGGTGCAGAAGGGAAAGTTCTCTGCGTCTATACCCGCCTTGGTTAATGCGTTGAACAGGGTGGACTTGCCCACATTGGGTAGTCCGACGATGCCACATTTGATTCCCATGATTAGGCCTTAAAACTGTGTAGTTGATTCATCGCCTGGCCATGGTCACCGCTGACTATGGCTGGCATTTGATCGATGGCTGCATCGATTGCAGCCTCAATAATATCGCGTTCTTTACTGGGACATTTGCCCAATACATAGCCGGTCACTTTGTCTGCATGTCCCGGGTGGCCAATGCCAATACGCAGCCTGGCAAAATCTTTCTGGTTGCCCATGCTCGCAATGGTGTCGCGCAGACCGTTATGGCCGCCATGTCCGCCGCCGGTCTTCAGGCGTGCGGTACCCGGGGGCAGGTCAAGTTCATCGTGAGCCACCAGAATAGATTGCACTGGAATTTTATAAAAGGTGGCCATGGCTGCTATGGCTTGTCCGCTTCGGTTCATAAATGTCGATGGGACGAGCAAACGCACATCATTACCTGCGATAGTTACTCTGCCGGTAGAGCCAAAAAATTTGGATTCGGGCTGCAGATTGCAACCAAATTGCCGGGCGAGTGACTCTACTAGCCACTCACCGGCATTGTGCCGCGTATTGGCGTAATCCGGGCCGGGGTTACCCAGCCCTACAATTAGCTGTATTGCGGCATTCACACAAAGGCCTCAGGAAGATTACTCTTCGCTGGTCTCTTCGCTAGCATCTTCTGCAGGAGCGGCAGCAGCAGCATCTTCATCATCTTCAGATACAACTTTAGGCGCTACAACTGTCACGATAGGCAAGTCATGATCTTCGCCGTGAGACAATGCAATACTGGTAACCCCTTCAGGCAATTTCACATCAGAGATGTGTAGTACCTGACCCAGCTCCACGTCAGTCATATCGACTTCGAGATACTCAGGTAGAATTCCAGGCAAACAGCTGATTTCCATTTCGATCATGCTGTGCTGTATACGTCCGCCCTGCATTTTCACGCCATGACAAGCTTCTTCATTAGTGAAGTGAAGCGGTACATGAACATGAATATCTTTTTTCATGTCGACACGTAGAAAATCTGCATGCAGCAGTGCAAGTTTTGCTGGATGACGCTGCAAATCTTTGATGATGGCTGGAATGACTTTGCCGTCAACTTTGATCTCGAGCACTGAAGCGAAGAACGCTTCGTTCGTCGTTTGACGCAAAATGTCTTTGTGCGGGATTGAAATGGATACAGGGTCTTCGGTGCCGCCATAAATTATGGCAGGCATAAGACCAGCGATACGACGAAGGCGGCGGCTCGCTCCTTTCCCTAAGTCGGTACGCACTGTGGCTTCGATAACGATTGAATCTGACATCGTTTATTTCCTCATGGTTTAATAAAAGTCCTTCCGCGACCAGACGGACTTTTGGTGGTTGAAACTGTTGTTGCGATGTTTAGCTGGTAAACATCGCACTGATTGACTCTTCGTTGCGGACCCGGCGAATTGCCTCGGCCAGCAGTTTGGACATATCCAGCGCGCGTATACGTTCACATTGTAGCGCTTCGTCACTGAGTGGAATGGTATCTGTGACGACCAGTTGGTCCAAATCTGAATTCATTAGATTGTCTAGCGCCTTGCCCGAAAGTACCGGGTGAGTACAGTAGGCGATGACGCTGTCGGCTCCCTGCTTTTTCAAGGCTTTGGCGGCTTGGCATAGCGTGCCGGCGGTATCTACCATGTCATCCATTAGCAGGCAGGTACGGCCTTCAACTTCACCAATGATATTCATCACTTCTGATACATTGGCTTTTGGGCGGCGTTTGTCGATGATGGCTAAATCGCAGTTTAATTGCTTGGCCAAGGCTCTTGCCCGTACTACGCCGCCGATATCAGGTGATACCACCATCAGGTTTTCGTAGTTGCAGCGCTGGATATCGTCCAGTAATACCGGTGAGCCGTATATATTGTCTACCGCGATATCGAAAAACCCCTGAATTTGCTCTGAGTGCAGGTCAACGGTCAATACCCGGTCAATGCCGGCTTTGGCAATCATATCGGCGACCAGTTTGGCGCTAATAGGTACTCTGGCGGAGCGGACTCGACGATCCTGGCGTGCATAACCAAAATAAGGCACTACGGCAGTGATGCGTGCAGCCGAGGCGCGACGCAGGGCATCTGCCATAAATAGCAGTTCCATCAAGTTGGCGTTGGTGGGCTGACAGGTGGGCTGCAGGATAAAGACGTCTTTACCGCGCACATTTTCTTTTATTTCGACGCAGATCTCGCCGTCACTGAATTTGGAGACATCGGCGCGTCCCAGCACAATTCCGAGCTGGAGGGCGACTTTTTGGGCAAGTTGGGGATGGGCATTCCCCGTGAAGACCATAAGTTTAGACACTGGCGATTTCCTGCTGATTTGCGGATGAAGACATTTGTCCGTCTCTCACCCTGCCGCGATAACGCGGAGTGACAACGATGTATGGCTGGGGCGGCAGGATTATTCCATCCGCCTCCGGCTGCTGTCACCCCTTCGGGGCCACCGTCGCTACGCTTCGGTGTTCAAATGCTATGCATTTGTCGAACCTACGGCTTTCTACGAAAGCTTACGGTTCTCATCCTGCCGCGATAATGCGGAGTGACAACGATGTATGGCTGGGGCGGCAGGATTCGAACCTACGCATACCGGGATCAAAACCCGGGGCCTTACCGCTTGGCGACGCCCCAATAAACTTGTTTTAGCGATGGCTGGACAATTGCTGGTGCGTGATAGATACATCAACGCCCTGGGCTACAAAAGCTTGCCATCGTGCTGGTACCTTAGCCTTAATAATGTCTGCTTCAGCTTGAGTATCAAAGCGAGCAAAAAGGCAGGCGCCAGTTCCTGTGAGGCGTGCAATGGCAAATTCTGATAGCCATTTTAACGCAATATCCACCTCAGGATACGCCTTGCGTACCACCGGTTCGCAGTCGTTTCGGCTGCTCCCCTCAAGAAAGGCGGCTAATGTAATGGCTTGGCTGTTTCGTGTCAAATTTTTGTGGCTAAAAATTGCTGCTGTAGAGACACTAATTTGGGGGTCTATTACCAGATACCAACTGGTTGGAAGCGATACTGGGCTGAGTTGTTCTCCCACGCCTTCCGCCCACGCGCTGTGACCGTGGATAAATACCGGTATGTCTGCACCCAATTGTAGGCCAATATCGGCTAATTGCTGAAGATTCAAACCGGTTTGCCATAGCTTATTCAGCGCCAGCAGCGTGCTGGCGGCGTCTGAGCTGCCGCCACCGACACCGCCGCCGGCAGGTAAACGTTTGTGCAGGGCTATATCTGCACCCAAGGGTGTTTGCGTGATTGTTTGCAGCAGTTTGGCTGCCAGGTAGACCAGATTATTTTCTATGCTGCAGTCCAGCGTTCCCTGATCCAGGTTGATTTTATTGTCCGAGCGTAGTTCAAACTCCAGTTGATCGCCAAAATCGAGTAGTTGAAACAGCGTTTGCAGCGTGTGGTAGCCGTCTTGCCGTTGGCCAGTAATATGCAGGAATAGATTAAGTTTTGCCGGTGCGCTAATCGAGAGCATTAGGGAAGGGTATCCAGAGTCCAGTTTTTGGCCAAAACGATGATAGTTAGCTGATCCCTCTGTAGTTGAATTTTACCCGGTAGTATCTGCTTGCCAATGGCTTGATAGTCACTGAAATTTATCGACCATTGATTCTGTGTGAGTTGCTGCAGGCGGCCCTGTAGTAGTGTCTGGGCACTAATTTCGGCGTTTGGCGCAGGTAGGCCCTTCACCCAGTATAGTAAGTCTGATACCGGCAGATTCATGCCAGTTTGCTGTAGCAGCAGTGTTTCCGGGTTGCTGGCACTGAAGCGGCCGTCTTGGGTAGTAAGGCTTGTTAAGCCGGGTTTGCCCTCAATAAGTATATTACCCTGCCCGAGAGGGCCATAAAGACGAATTTGGTAAGCGTTTTCGACCTGCTGCCATTCTATATAGCCGCTCTGGTTGTTGTCTGGATGACGGATGGCAATTTTACCGTGCATAGTCCAGTGGGACAGAGCGGCTAGATCTTGCTGATGTTTGGCCCATTCACTATCAAGCAAAGCCGGTGTGGTGGCGCATGCGCTGAGCAACAAGCTTAGCAGTAGCAGCGTACAGCGGGGATGAAATGGGAAATTCCGGGTTCGCACTATAGGCTTTCCTGTGGGGCCAGGCGACGTATGGTGTCTCGCAGCACCGGATGCTCCGGCGCTTCAGTCAGTGCGTCTTGCCATAACTTTTTCGCCTGTTCCGGGTGGCCGCTAGCCCACAGTGCTTCACCGAGATGGGCGGCAATTTCAGGGTCAGGGCTGCGTTTATACGCTTCAGTTAAATACAGAATAGCTGAAGGTAATTTGCCCATTTTAAAATAAACCCAGCCAAGCGAATCCAGTGCGGCGGGTTCGCCAGGCTCCAGCTTCAGCGAACGCTGGATCATGGCCAGGGCTTCGTCATATCGCTGTGTATGGTTGCTCAGGCTATAGCCTAAAGCATTTAGTACCATCGCATTATCGGGGTCACTACTCAGAATCACATTCAGGTCCGACTCCAGCAGAGGAAAATCGCCTCTTTTGTCACTCACCAGTGATCGCGCATACAATAATTCGGTGTCATCAGGGTATTGTTGCAAGGCACTTGACAGTATTTGGTGGGTTTTTGGGTAATTTTCGGTGCTCATTAAAACGCTGGATTCAAGTAAATACAGCTCAATGGAAAAATCAGGGTAGCGTAGCCGCTGGCGTTGTAAAAACTCGGAAAATTCGCTTACCTGATTATCATTGACACGTATTGCAGCCAATTTTTGCATGGCGGGCAAAAAGTGCGAGTCGGCTTGCACCATTTCGTAGTGACCGGCTGCCAGATCGAGCAGACCCTTGCGTTGCGCAAGCAAGCCCAGGTAATAGTGACCTTCTGATTCATATCGAGCGTAGTGAATTAGCTGGTGGTAAAAGTTGTCTGCGTCACCGTAGAGACCCAATTCGCGATTTAACACCGCCAGTGAATAAATAACTTCTCCATTGCCGGGTTGTTGTTCGAGCAGGTCCATCAGTAGAGAGCGCGCCTTAATCATGTCTTTCTGCGACACCAGACGGGCATATTGCAGCTGTAAACCGGAGCCGGCGCCATCATCAATGGCTAGCTGCAATACTTGCAGTGCTTCGTCCTTACGGCCCAGCTGAATCAGGAAGTTGGCTTCAAGCCCTATTGCGTGCTCGGAATCAGGGTCATCAGCGCGGACTTGTCTGGCTGTTTGCAGCGCCTCTTCGGGGTCAAATCGGCTGACCAGGATTGCGCGCCCCAATTGCAGGGATGTATTGTGCGGGTAGCGGGTCATTAGCTCGGTGAACCTCTCCAGTACCGCCTTAATTTCCTTATCAGAGAGTTCCAGGCTGTTTGCTGCTAATGCGGTAAAGTTGACCTCCTCGCCTTCATCGAGTTTAGACTCTATCGAATCGATGGCTTCAAGAATTCTTCCTTCGCGGATTAGAGCTGAGGTATAGAGTGCGGCGGCTTCAGTTGACTCGGGCTCTATCTCAAGCCACAAACTGGACGACTCAAGGGCTTCTTTGTTGGTGCCGATGTAACTGGCCATTTGAGCAGCGCGGGCGACTATTTCAGTATCACGGGTGGCCACGGCTTGTCTCTGGTAGCGTGGCAGGGCCTCTTCGAAATTGCCTCTTTGTCCGGCTATTTCGGCCACCAACAGGTCCAGCAGCGCTTCTTCACTGAGAGGAATTATGCGCTCTTCCGTGACGACTTTTACGTCTGCCACGGGTTCGGGTTTGACGTCGGTCGTCGTTGCGCATGCAGTCATTAGCAACAGGCTGATAAAAATAAGAGGGAGAAGAGCTGGCATAGTTATTCCGGGAAATGATACTAATTGACAATATACCTTTGTCAGACACACTAGTCATCGGTAAATTCCCTTCGGCTATCAATGCACTTACTTGTGACTATTGGTAGAATGGCGCGTTTTTAAGGCAATAGCCTCCCACAGTCACAGGCCCAAGGCAGGATTCACCCCCAAATGACGCTGGTTGTAGTAGGTATGAACCACAATTCTGCCCCTCTTGAGGTGCGGGAGAAAGTTGCTGTGGCTGCTGAACAACTGGAAGATGCACTGCGTCACGCGGTTGAGGTAGGTGGTTTGACTGAGGTGGTGCTGTTATCTACCTGTAATCGTACTGAAGTATTTGCCATCAGTGAGGCCAGTGCAGAGCAAGAAGAGTGCCGCGCGCTGCGTTGGTTGGCCGCCTACCATCATTTGACCGACAGCGAGGTGGAGCGGCATTGTTACCGCCATAGCGACAGCGACGCCATGCGCCACATGATTGAAGTATCGGCAGGGCTGGATTCCATGGTATTGGGCGAGCCGCAAATATTCGGCCAAATTAAATCGGCCCTCAGTGTGGCAGAAACTGCCGGTACGGTTGGCTCACATTTAAGCCGTACAATGCAACATTGCTTCTCAGTGGCAAAAAAAGTCCGTACCGATACGGCTATAGGTGAAAATCCGGTTTCTGTAGCCTATGCCGCAGTCGATTTATCCAAACATATATTCAGTTCTCTCGAGGGTACCAGTGCTTTACTGATTGGTGCCGGCGAGACCATAGAGCTGGTAGCCAGCCATTTACACCAAAACGGCGTATCGCGGTTGGTCGTCGCAAACCGGACCATGGGTCGTGCCAGTGAGCTGGCTCAAAAATTTGGCGCACAAGCCGTTTTGCTGCCTGAAATACCGCGCCAACTGGAAGATGCCGATATTGTTATCTCATCAACAGGCAGCCAGTTACCTATTCTTGGAAAGGGTGCGGTAGAGTCTGCGCTGAAAAAACGCCGCCATCGACCGATTTTCATGGTGGATATAGCGGTTCCCCGTGATATCGAACCCGAGGTTGGCGAGCTGGCAGACGTGTATTTGTACAGTGTTGATGACCTGCGCGGTATCGTTGAGGAAAACAAACTCTCGCGTCAAAGTGAGGTTTGTAAGGCAGATGAAATAGTCGCCGAGGGTGTCGTTAACTATGAAGAACGTACGCGCAGCCAGAGTGTCGTCGGTACTTTGCGGGCGTTTCGTAGTCAGGCAGAACAAACCCGTGATGAAGAGGTGCAGCGCGCGCTAAAGCGTTTACAGGCTGGCGAAAATGCTGAAGCAGTCATTGCTGAACTAGGTCGCAGTTTGACCAATAAATTAATTCATCCGCCCAGCGTGGCGGTAAAACAGGCTGGCGCTGAAGGGCGTCAGGATGTCATTAACATTGTGACCGAGCTGTATAAAATCAGCGGCCACAACGACAACAGTGAGAACTGATGAAAGCATCAATTGAGGCCAAGCTTGAAGCTTTGGGTGAGCGTTACGAAGAACTGGGTGCACTGCTCAGTGAATCGGAGATCATCTCAGACCAGAATCGCTTTCGCGCTCTGAGTATGGAATATGCTGAAATTGAGCCAGTAGTTAAAGCCTTTGAAGCTTATCAAGTTACCCAAGAGAACATAGAAGAAGCCACCGCCATGTTAAAAGATGGTGATGCCGAAATGCGTGAGATGGCTGAAGATGAACTGGTTTCTGCGCGCACTGCGGCCGAACAACTGGAGTTGGATCTACAGAAATTGCTGTTGCCGAAAGATCCGCGTGATGGCGCCAACGTCTTTTTGGAAGTGCGGGCCGGCACCGGGGGCGACGAAGCCGCGATATTTGCCGGTGACTTGTTTCGTATGTATAGCCGTTATGCCGATATACGCGGTTGGAAAATTGAGTTAGTCGGTGAGCGGCCAGGGGATCACGGCGGTTACAAAGAAGTTGTGGCCCGGGTGGTTGGCAGTGATGTGTTTTCCCGGCTCAAATTTGAGTCAGGTGCGCATCGTGTACAGCGTGTGCCAGAGACCGAATCACAAGGTCGTATTCATACCTCGGCCTGTACCGTCGCTATTTTAGCCGAAGCCACGGCGGTTAATGCCATTGAAATCAACAAGGCTGATCTGCGCATTGATACTTTCAGGGCCTCCGGTGCGGGTGGTCAGCATGTGAACAAGACCGATTCGGCTATTCGCATTACTCACTTGCCCTCGGGTGTGGTAGTAGAGTGTCAGGATGAGCGATCACAGCACAAAAACAAGGCCAGAGCGATGTCCTTGTTGCAGGCCAGATTGTTATCCAGCGCGCAGGAAAAACAAGACAAAGAACAATCAGATGAACGCCGTAACCTGGTGGGCAGCGGCGACCGTTCAGAGCGCATTCGCACCTATAACTACCCACAGAGCCGGGTGACAGATCATCGGATAAACCTGACCCTATACAAGCTTGATGAAATTACCCAGGGCGCTTTAGATGAAATAGTCGAGCCGCTGATTACTGAATATCAAGCGGATCTATTGGCCGCGCTGGCCGACTAAAACCTATGGCCACCATTGCACAGTGTTTGTTGCGCTCCAGTGTTCTGGCTACCAGTGATAGCCCACAACTCGACGTGCAGCTGTTGTTGGCTCATGTCACGGGAAAAGACCGCAGTTATTTTTACGCCTGGCCAGAAGCTCAGTTAAGCGCTGAGCAGTTGGCCTCATTTGAGCGTTTGTTGGCGCGGCGCGAACAAGGCGAACCCATCGCGCATATTTTAGGGCAACGAGATTTCTGGTCTTTCTCTTTATCCGTTGATGCCACAACGCTGATACCCCGGCCGGACACTGAACTACTGGTCGAGACTGTGCTGGGCCTCGATTTACCCGCGAATAGCCAGCTATTGGATATGGGTACGGGCACTGGGGCAATCGCTCTTGCACTGGCCAGTGAGCGTATTGATTGGCAGGTTGTTGCCACCGATGTAGCCACTGAATGCGTGGCGCTGGCGCAACGTAATGGCGCCGCCCTCGATCTGGATAACATACGTTTTTTATTAAGCGATTGGTATTCGGCTTTGGCGGGTCAGCGCTTTGATGTAATTGTCTCCAATCCGCCCTATATCGCCGCCGACGATAAACACTTGAATGAGGGCGATGTCAGATTTGAACCTCGTCGGGCCTTGGTAGCACTGGACAACGGTCTGGCTGATTTACGTCATATCATCTCACAGGCGCCGGCGTATCTTTGTCCAGGTGGTTGGTTATTGCTGGAGCACGGTTATGATCAGGGCACAGCGGTACAGGCAATGCTCACTGAGGCGGGTTTCTGCGCTGTGGATTGTCGCAGAGATTTAGCCGCTAATGATCGCGTGAGTCTGGGCCAGTGGCCAGGGGAGAAGGATTGATGGAAGACGAAGAATTATTACGTTATAGCCGGCAAATCATGCTGGAAGATATCGAAATTGAAGGTCAACAGGCCTTGCAGCAGGCGCGTGTATTACTAATCGGTGTCGGTGGTCTGGGCAGTCCTGTTGCTATGTATCTGGCAGCGGCGGGTGTCGGGTGTTTGGTGCTGGTAGATGACGACGACGTTGACCTGTCTAATTTACAGCGCCAAATTATTCATCAAACCGAAGCTATTGGTTATCTCAAAGTAGAGTCTGCCCGGCAGGCGATAGATGCACTCAATCCTCATGTCCAAGTTGTCGCAATTCCGCTGCGTCTGCAGGGCGAGGATTTGGCAGAGCAAGTTGCCGCGGCTGACGTGATAGTCGATGCCAGTGATAATTTCAGCACACGTTTCGCTCTCAATGCGGCCTGCATTGCTGCCGGTAAACCCTTAGTGAGTGGTGCAGCTATTGCTTGGGAGGGGCAGGTCAGTGTATTCGATAGCCGCCAGCCCAAGGCTCCCTGTTATCGGTGTCTGTATCAGGAGCAGGACGATGCTTCGCTCAGTTGCTCTGAAAGCGGTGTAGTCGCGCCGCTGGTAGGAATTATTGGCGCTGTGCAAGCAATGGAGGTCGTTAAGCTGATTACTTCGGTGGGCGAGTCTTTAGCGGGACGTCTATTGTGTCTGGATGCAAAAACCATGCAATGGCGCGAGCTGCGTATCCCCAAACGTATAGACTGCCCGGCATGTGGGCAGTCTTAATCAATCAGTCGACTAGAGTTTGCGGTTAAAGTGTTGGTTTAGCCAGTAATCGACGCTGAAATAGCGGCCGCCGCCACTGAAGAATAAGGCGAATAGCATAATAAAATACGTGGCAGCAAACTCAATGCCGTTATTAAGAATGACGAAGCCACCCTTCTCTGTGAGCGAATTGTAGTTGCCGTATTCCCTGAGCAGATTTTTAGCTGTTGCCAGTCGTTCAGCGACACCATCAACATTGGAGTCGGCAATGGCGGGCCAGCCATTTTCCCAGTGTACCGACAAGGCAGCGATAGCCATCGTGGCCATCAGAGGTATCGATATCCAGCGCACCGCAAATCCACACAGTAGCAATATGGCACCGACGACTTCGGTATAGGTCGCAAGGTAAGCCATGACAGTGGGAAAGGGTAGGCCCAGACCCCATTCGGCATTGCCAAACCACTCTATAGTGCTGTCCATATTGTTGAGCTTGTTTGAGCCAGCCATCCAGAAAACCGGCACCAGATACAAGCGCAGGGCCAATGCAGGCAGACCGTCTATCTGTTTTAGTGTAGTGAATAAAGAGCGGTGGAATTTGTAATAGATACTGGCAATGGAATACATCGTCTGGTTTCCGTCCTTGTTGTTCTTGCTTGCAGGATCAGACCATTGTAGCCCGCAAAAGTTGCATATGTTGCAATTGATCAAAAAACGAACCAAAGGCTGGGGAAAATGTTAGAATGCGCCACTTTCAAAATCAGGTTGCCAAACTATGGGCTCAGTAGATAAAGGTCAGAGTGGATCCGGTCGCACAAGGCAGACACGGTCGCGCGCTCCTCATGAACATAAAAGCTGGAATTTATCCCAGTTTGAGGTTGAGCCTGTAGCGGGTAAAACTCGCTTTCACGACATGGATCTGCCACTGGAAGTGATGCATGCCATTGCTGATCTTAAGTTTGAGTATTGTTCGCCCATCCAGGCCGAGATCATGCCGCATACGTTAGACGGCCATGATGCCATAGGCAAGGCGCAAACCGGCACCGGTAAAACGGCTGCCTTTCTGATAACGGTTATTAATGATTTGCTGAATAACCCGGTGACGGAAGAGCGCTATGCGGGTGAGCCACGAGCACTGGTGATAGCACCCACGCGTGAGCTGGTAATGCAGATAGGCGAGGACGCACGTAAGTTGTGCAAGTACCTGGACCTGAAAACCTCTGTATTGATTGGTGGCATGGACTACAACAAGCAATTGAGTAAGATAGAAAACGAAGTGGTCGATATTGTGGTGGCAACACCTGGCCGACTACTCGATTTTCAGCGTCGCGGTGATTTACATCTCGATCAGGTTGAAGTCATGGTGCTGGATGAAGCTGACCGTATGTTGGATATGGGTTTTATCCCACAGGTAAAACAAATTATTCGTAGTACACCTGACAAGACCCATCGTCAGACACTGTTGTTTAGCGCCACATTCAACCAGGATGTACTGAACCTGGCTTATCAGTGGACGGTAGACCCTATTACCGTAGAGATAGAGCCCGAGTCTGTGGCTACCGATACCGTAGAGCAGACGATCTATATGGTCAGCAGCAAAGAAAAGCTGCCCCTGCTGAAAAATCTGTTGAGTACCGACGCAGTTGAAAGTGCCATGGTATTCAGTAACCGCCGTGATTCTGTTCGTCGGGTCTACGAGCGTTTGCAGAAGTCCGGTTTTAAGGTCGGTATGTTGTCTGGCGAAGTGCCACAAAACAAACGTACCCGCACACTCGAAGATTTCAAGAAAGGCCGGATCAATGTGCTGGTTGCCACCGATGTGGCGGGTCGTGGTATTCATGTTGACGGTGTCAGCCACGTTGTAAACTACGACGTGCCAGAAGACCCGGAAGATTATGTACACCGTATTGGCCGTACAGGTCGCGCCGGTGCAACAGGTGTCTCAATCACTTTTGCTGGCGAATACGATGCTTTCCTGATTCCGGATCTGGAGAAACTGTTGGGTAAAAAGCTGAAATGTGAGTTGCCGCCTGAAGAGATGTTGCGCTAAAACACGACATGTAAAAAAACGGGATAGCCTTGGCTATCCCGTTTTTATTTGCTGAACCATAAAGTCTGAGCCCGTTGGTTTTTGATTTACCAATCGACTCTGGTTTGACACAAATTGATATTACTTAATCCGCGCTTGCGCATCGCCGTTGAACTCGGGCTCAAGTAGCGCACGCTCTTTTACCCACCAGGCGGTAGCCCCGCAAATGGCCACTGGCATAATAAACAGGTTCATCAATGGCACCATCGTCACCAGCATTACGCTGCCGCCAAAACTGAGACTGGTCATTCTTCTGTTGCCGGCTGCAGTCTTCAATTGGGCAAAACTGCGCTCGTTATTATCCATGGGGTAATCCAGATACTGGATAGCCATCATCCAGGCGTTTAAGCCAAACCAAACGACAGGCGCAATCACGTTAACGCCGGGAATAACGGTGATGATGATGGCGAGCACAAGCCAGGGTAAATAATAAGCCATTTTTTTCAGCTCGCGCAAAATGCTTTTAGGCACCAGCAATAACATCTTTTGCCAATTGTTCTCTATAGGCAGGTCTTGTCCGGTTAAATGTTTTTCAACTTGCTCGGCCAGTATGCCGTTGAACGGTGAGGCGACCAGATTGGCGACTACGCTAAAGCCATACATCACAAAGACTAACGCCAAAATTAGAAACAACGGCCAGAGCAGCCAGGTGAGCCACGACAGCCAGTCGGGAATATAGCCGAGTAAATAGTCATTCAGTGCTAATACTTCGGTATAACCCCAGTACAGCAGGCCACCAAATAAGGCCATATTGATACACAAAGGGATTATCACAAAGGGTCTGATACCCGGCGTGCGGGCGAGACTGAAACCCTCTACTAAATAGTGAAATCCGCCTGTCGCCTTATTTTCCATTGCTGGCCTCCGTTGCTATGTGCGCTAATTTATGTGCACACGCCATACAAATACATTGTGCTGTATTGTTGCCCACAGCTTGCTTTAGTTGCTCTGAATCTATACTGAATGTCATACACCAACAGTTTTCTGCCGGTAAGTCTGCGGCGACCAGGCAGTTGTTGCTCTGTTGGCAAAGCGGGCATTGTTGTTGGTTTTGCAATGTACTGACTCATGGTTTGTTGATGCGCCTATTGTAGCAGGGCTTTTGAGGCAGGCATAAAAAAGGCCACCCGAAGGTGGCCTTGAGATTTCAGTACGAAATTTAGATACCGAAGTTGTAACGCAGGGTCATACCAATCAGCCGAGGCTGAATCATGGTAGATTTGCGCATGCCAGTGTCAAAGCCAGTCAGGGTATTAGTGAAGATACCAGCAGCGGCTTGTTTGTCAGCCAGGTTTTTAGCCCAAATGTTGACGTCCCACGCGCCGTTGCCGCTACGAACACCGGCAAACAGGTTAAATACACCGTATGCATCAATAGTGCGTTCAGTAACCTGGTAGTTGATTCGCTCGCCTTTATAGGCGTATTGACCGCGAACATACCACTCGACATTACCCGTAGGTACATAGAACTCGGAGAAAAGGTTTGCTGATTCACGCGGTTGGTCACTTACGCGAGCGCCGCTAATGTCACAGTAAGGCACAACAACCTGGTTCGCTTCTTCTTCTGCGGTCAAATCCCGGTTACAAGGACCTGTAGCGCCGCCATCGAAAGTTGCATCGATATAGGCAATAGAGCCGCCCAAAGACCAGGTTTCGGTGAGTAGCGATTGAAATTCCGCTTCTATACCTTGGACTGTCGTGTCAGCGTTAAAGGTAATACCACCTTGCACGTTATTCTTTTCCGGGTTTTCACCGTTAGCGTCGTATTCGTAATAAACACTTTCATCAGCGCGAGCCAGATATCCGTCATACTTCTGCATGAAAATAGAGGCATTTATACGCAAACGGCCATCCCATACAGTCGATTTGATACCCAGTTCCAGTGAATCACTGGTCTCCGAGTCCCATAACAACTCGCTGGCAGGCAGCGGCGATGGGGTTATCGTGATGCCGGCCGGACGAAAGCTGCGGTCAAGCGACGCATAAGCCATTAGGTCTGTAGCGAAGAAATGTGTCATTTTTAAGCCGCCAGTCCAAGTGCTTTCTTTCGAGTTCTGGTACTCCTCTGGGATCAGTGCCTGGGTGTAGCCCACTGTTGAGCCTGGAGGGGGAAGATCTCCCGTTTCAGTGTCTCTCCAACCTGGGAATCCGGGTAATACTTGTCCGTAGTAGGCGCCGGGAAGAGTTCCTGCATTCAGACCACCAAGGATTTGATCGCCGATAGCGTTATAGAATTCGCATGAACCCTGCGAGCCGTTCTCATCGGGGAAACATGGGTATTGAACGCCATAGGGTGTGTCGCCAGGCGAATAATAATTGTTAGTCGGGGTAAAGTCAGATCCGCCGGGAGGCATATAAGGGGTGTGGGTAGTGATATCTGTCTTTGAGAAAAACTTGTTTTCCTGCCAGCGTAAACCCACTTGTAAATTAGTGGTATCGCTGAAATGGAAGGTATTATGGGTGAATACAGAGAAATTTTCGCTCTCAATGGGGACATAGGTATGTAAGAAAATATCACCTTGCTCTATACCCGGAAACGTTCCAAGCGTAGCGATTTGACCACTGACGTCAACGACGTTATCGGTTGTGCTGGGAGATTTTTGATAATACAAACCGACAGTGTATTCCCAGAAGTCACCTTCGTTGTTATTGATGCGCAGTTCTGCCTGCTTGCTCTCGGTTTGAGAGGTGGTCTGTTGGTACTGAGGTAGGGGCAGCACGCCTACATCATCACGGTCGAGAATATTATCGTTAACATTATCTTTGTACGCCAGAATACCAACGATGGTATGGCTACCGAGATCCCAGTTCATATTCAGGTTGAACATTTCATTTTCGTTTGAACGGGTGTGTAATCCACCGTTAATCGCCGTGCGGTCTTCCTGATTAAGCGATACACCTGCCAAATGACTCGGTGAATAGTTATCTTTCATGAACAGAGAGGTAGCATAGGCTGTCGTATTAGTATTATCGTCAAAAGCGGGGACGCCAGTGAAATTGTACCAAGGGGCGCTTCTAGCAAATGGATCAGCTTGTATGTTTGCAACAGAGGATCCGTAAATCAGTCCACCAAGGTACTTTGTGCCCCCTATAACCGCAAGTTGGCTGTTATTAAACGCGCCAGCCATTGCCTGTGGGATTTCGGAGTCTATTTGTGTGTTCTGGTAGTAAAACGTAGTCTCAAAACTGTCAGTGGGCATCCAGGAAATAGTTAGTCGGCCGGATTTTGTCTCGGAATTTTCTTCCTGACCATTATTGACGTTTTTGATCTCCTGGCCGTCGTTTGTATCAAACAATCCGCCAATACGTATGGCTAATACATCCTCGATGATCGGGAAGCTAATGCCAGCTTGCGTATTAGAACCACTGTTGTCGGAGAATATCTGCTGGACATGGCCGTCAATTTGGGAAGTATTAGGTTTCGCTGTATAAAAGTGTACCGAACCGGCGGGGTCTGTTTTACCCTGCAAAGTACCTTGAGGGCCGCGCAGTATTTCTATGCGTTCCATGTCGTACAGGCCGGCAAAGGCCTCACCAGTACGGATGGCCTGTTCGTTCCAGTACGAAGTTATGGGGGAAGCCGCCACGTTGTCGGGGTCTGAGGTGATGCCGCGAATAGTCATTGTCTGTCGGCGTGCGTCTGGTCTGTCAAAGGACACACCTGAGGTTAAGTTGCCTATGTCATCAATGCTTAACATGGCGTATTCATTAATGGCGTCGCCAGATATGGCAGTAACTGTCGAAGGGATGTCTTGTATGTTCTCAGCTTTCTTCTGCGCCGTAACAATTACCTCTTCTAACATAAAGTCTTGTGCGGAAGCAGCAGTGGCCAAAGTAAATATGGCGCCAGCCAGTACCGTCTTTGTGAACGGAATCTTATATTTCATCATGTATAAACCCCTAGCTTTGGTAGTGTTTTTAAATATCAGTATCGCTTTGCGTAAAGATAAGCGTTACTGGTTGCGCATACTGTAACAAATTAAGTTCTTATGGTGAATAGGCGAAAAACGAAATTATTTGAATGGTAATGTTTGCGCCAATTTGAGTATAGGCAGGGATTTTTCTAATGGCCAGTAGAAATTCAGAGATATATGGGGCGTTGTGAGGCAGCAATCACGCTGCCTCGGAGGGATTTAGGCGCTGGCGGCCGTCAGTATGGCGGCATGGGCCTTGCCGTGGCGATGTTCAGCAATGATATCCATCACTGTTTTACCGTCAGGGCCGGTATTGTTGATATGACGGCCTGCGCTGGTAAACATCTCCACAAAGATGGCAAAATCGTCTGCGCGCATCGATTGATAGGCTTTTAGTAGCATGTGGTAATCGGCATCTACGCCTGCGGGCGGCAATACATCAAGGAAGCTGCGAATGCGGTCTTCTGTCCAAACCTCGTCTAATACTTTTTCTTTGTCTTTCTTCAAGCTCATTGTATTGTCCTTATTAATGCAGAGCCTAGCTCTGTTGTTCGTTAAGCTTCTTCAGCAGTATTTGGTTGACCATGCCCGGGTTGGCCTGGCCCTTAGTCGCCTGCATGATGGGGCCCATAAAGGCGCCAAGCATCTTCTTGCGTTTCTTCTCGTCTGCACCGAGGAAGTTTTCAACCTCCTGTGGTCGGCTGGCAATAACCGTATCAACAATGGCTTCCAACTCGCTGCTGTCAGACATTTGTTTGAGGCCTTTGGCTTCAATGACGCTGTCTGCATCGCCTTCACCCTGCCATATGGCATCAAATACCTGTTTGGCGATCTGGTTAGATATGGTGTTGTCCTTGATGCGTAATATCAGGCCGCCGAGCTGTTCGGCGCTGACCGGGCTGTCCTCGAGTGTTTTGTCTTCACTGTTAAGGCGGGCAGACAGTTCGCCCATCAGCCAGTTGGCCGCGAGCTTGGCATCACCGCTGCTGTGACTGACAGTCTCGAAGTACGCCGCCATACCTGCTTCTCCGCCTAATATATTAGCATCGTACTCTGATAGATCATGCGCAGCGGCGATGCGCTGAATACGTGCATCAGGCAACTCGGGCAGCGTGCCGCGCAGTGCATCTATATAGTCATCCTCAATGGCCACTGGCAACAGGTCGGGGCAGGGGAAGTAACGGTAGTCGTTGGCTTCCTCTTTGCTGCGCATGCCGCGGGCGACTTTAGTATCACCATTATAGAGGCGGGTTTCCTGGGCGATTGTGCCACCGTCTTCTAAAACCTCAATTTGGCGCTCTACCTCCATTTTGATGGCTTCTTCCATAAAGCGGTATGAGTTCAGATTTTTGGTCTCAGTGCGCGTGCCTAATTCTTCCTGTCCTTTGATACGCACCGATACATTGACATCAAAACGCATAGAGCCCTGCGACATTTTACCGTCGCAGATACCGATGGAGGTAATAATGGAGTGCAGCTTGCGGGCAAAGGCGACGGCTTCAGCGGAGCTGTTCATATCGGGTTCGGTGACTATCTCCAACAATGGCGTACCGGCGCGATTCAGATCTATACCGGTGCTGCCATGAAAATCCTCGTGTAAGGATTTACCTGCATCTTCTTCCAGGTGTGCGTGATGAATACGGATAGTTTTATGCTCGCCGTTGTCCAGCAATATATCGACATGGCCGGGGCCAACAATGGGCTCATCCATTTGGCTGGTTTGGTAGCCTTTGGGTGAGTCGGGGTAAAAGTAGTTTTTACGCTCGAATACCGAGCTGCGATTAATGTCTGCATCAATTGCCAGACCAAACAGCACTGCCTTGCGTACGGCGGCTTCGTTAAGTACGGGCAGCGTGCCGGGCATGGCCAGGTCGACTGCACAGGCCTGTGTATTGGGTTCGGCCCCAAAGGCGATAGGCGCACCGGAAAATATTTTCGTTTGTGTGGTGAGCTGGGCGTGAATTTCAAGCCCGATGACAGTTTCCCATTCCATTACAGGTCTCCTCCTATAATAGGGGCACAAGCCAAGTGATGATCGGTCGCCTGCTGAAAGCGGTGTGCAATATTCAGCAGCTTTGCTTCGCCAAAATCCTGGCCAATTAACTGCAGGCCAACGGGTAAACCTTCAGCAAGGCCGGCTGGAATAGACATGGCGGGCAGCCCGGCTAGATTGGTAGCGATGGTATAGATATCTTCCAGGTACATTTGCACCGGGTCGCTGGTCTTCTCGCCCAGTTTGAAGGCCGGGCTGGGCGCGGTAGGCCCAAGAATAACATCGACATCGTAAAAAGCGCCGATAAAGTCGTTTTTGATCAGACGGCGTATGCGCTGTGCCTTGCGATAGTAAGCGTCATAAAAGCCTGCCGACAATACATAGGCTCCAATCAAAATACGACGTTTAACTTCGTCGCCGAAACCTTCTTCCCGACTGCGGGTATACAGGTCATATAGATCTTCCGGATCTTCACAGCGGTGTCCGTAGCGCACGCCGTCGAAGCGCGATAAATTGGCCGAAGCCTCGGCGGGTGCCAGCACGTAATAACAGGGAACAGCCAGGTTGCTGTGCGGCAGGCTGATGCGGCGTGTGGTGGCACCCAGCTTTTCCAGTTCTTTTATAGCATTCTCTACGGCGGCGGCTGTGCCCGGATGCAAGCCTTCACTGAAGTACTCATCGGGTATGCCGATTTTCAAGCCGCTGAGATCGTCGTTCAGCGTGGCGCGGTAATCTGGCACAGCGATGTCGGTAGAGGTTGAATCGAGAGGATCAAAACCTGCCATTGCACCCAACAGGATTGCCGCATCTTCGGCGGTGCGGGTCATGGTGCCGGCTTGGTCAAGGCTGGAGGCAAATGCGATCATGCCGTAGCGCGAGACACGTCCATAAGTGGGTTTTAAACCAGTAATGCCACACAGTGATGCTGGCTGGCGAATAGACCCGCCGGTATCGCTGGCGGTGGCGGCGACCGCCAATTGAGCGGCAATTGCTGCGGCCGAGCCGCCGCTGGAGCCGCCGGGGACTCGTTCGATATCCCAGGGGTTGCGCACCGGACCATACCAGCTGGTCTCATTGGATGAGCCCATGGCAAATTCATCCATATTGGTTTTACCCAATACAACGGCACCTGCCCCCTTTATATGACTGACGATGGTGGCATTATATGGCGGTACAAAGGTATCCAGCATGCGTGAGCCGCTGCTGGTGCGCACACCTTGGGTGCAGAATAAATCTTTATGTGCCATAGGAATGCCACACAGTGTGCCGGCATTGCCTTTGGCGCGCTCTGTATCTGCGCCGCGTGCCTGCTCTATAGCGGCATCGGCGGTGACAGTTATATAGCTATTATAGTGTTCGTCGAGCTGGCCAATACGGTTGAGGTAGTGGCGGGTAATTTCTTCGCTGGAGAAATCACCATTTTCCAGACCTTGGGTGGCCTGGGCTAGTGTAAGTGTGTGCATATATAAGCCTGATTAGATCTAGTCGATAACTTTGGGTACAAGATACAGGCCGTCTTCGGTCTGTGGTGCAATAGCCTGAAAGGCTTCCCGTTGATTGGTCTCACTGATGACATCCGCACGCAGGCGTTGGGTGGCATCATGAGGGTTTGCCATAGGCAGCACCGCAGAGGTATCAACTGCCTGCATTTGATCTATCATTGAGAGGATGTCAGAAATTTTTTCTGCCACCTCTTGTTTTATTTCATTGTCGATCTTGAGCCGAGCGAGTACGGCCAATTTATCGATGTCTGAGCCTTGTAAAGCCATTTTTGCTCCGAATTTTGCCAGGAAATGCGAACTGCGCGCAAAAAGGCGTAAAGTAACACATTTACGCCTTGCCCAAAATCCCTGCCGTTGATAGAGTTGCCACCGATTAGAGTCTGGTGAAATCGTCCGGGTGTTGATATAACAAAGCTCGCGCAACAGTGAGCACTTCAAGCAAGCGACCAAATATTTATGTTCAAGCGTATTCGTGGCATGTTCTCCAAAGATCTTTCTATTGATCTGGGTACCGCTAACACCCTTATTTATGTACGCGGCGAAGGTATTGTGCTTGATGAGCCATCCGTCGTTGCAATTCGAACCCACAAGGGTCAAAAATCAATCGAAGCCGTGGGTACCGATGCCAAGCGTATGCTGGGTCGTACGCCGGGCAATATTATGGCTATTCGCCCGTTGAAAGACGGTGTTATAGCGGACTTCCAAGTCACCGAAAAAATGCTGCAGCATTTTATTTCCAAAGTGCATAAAAATAGCTGGATCAGGCCGAGCCCCAGGGTATTGGTTTGTGTGCCTTGCCAAAGCACACAGGTAGAACGACGTGCTATTCGCGAGTCGGCAGAGAGTGCCGGTGGCCGCGAGGTATATTTAATTGAAGAACCGATGGCTGCGGCTATCGGTGCAGGCCTGAAGGTAGATGAGGCAACCGGTTCTATGGTGGTCGATATAGGCGGTGGCACCACCGAGATCGCCATTCTGTCTCTTAATGGCGTGGTATATGCTGACTCAGTACGCATTGGCGGCGATCGTTTTGACGAGGCCATTGTGACCTATGTCAGACGCAAGCACGGCTGTCTTATTGGTGAAGCGACAGCTGAGCGCATTAAACAGGAAATTGGCTGTGCCTATCCTGGCTCTGAGCTGAAAGAAATAGATGTACGCGGGCGTAATTTGGCAGAAGGTGTACCTCGATCTTTCGCACTGAATAGCGATGAGATTCTTGAGGCGCTGCAAGAGCCCTTGGCCACTATTATTCAGGCGGTAAAAGGAGCGCTGGAACAGTCTCCACCTGAATTGGCCGCCGATATTGCCGAAAGTGGTATTGTGCTTACCGGTGGTGGTGCGCTACTGGGCGATCTTGACCGACGTTTGAGTGAAGAAACCGGTCTGCCGGTTATAGTTGCCGATGATCCTCTGACATGTGTCGCACGCGGTGGCGGTAGGGCTTTGGAAATAATGGATAAAGCAGGTCTGGATTTACTGTCTTCTGAAGATTAGCCCTTCAGCATTGTTCGTGTGATCATTTGGCGCTAAGCTAATTCCGTTTTATTGCAGGTTGGGTGGCGTCAATTAATAAACCGTTATTTCGCAAGAGTTCTTCTCTGGCTGCACGCGCAGTCATTTTGTGTGTGCTTTCCTTTGCTCTGATTTTGGCTGACTATCAATTTGCCCAGATGAAAAATGTGCGGGCGGTGATGGGTATGGCAGCCATGCCCTTTTATTGGTTGTCCAATATTCCCGCCCGCATGTCTGAGTGGACAGACGAGACATGGCAAAGCCGTAAAGAGCTGATAAAAGAGAATGCCCAACTTCGTTCTGAATCTCGGGTGTTAGCCGGACGGGTCCAAAAAATGGCCACATTGTCGGCTGAAAATGGCCGTTTGCGTAATTTGCTTAATTCCTTTTCCCTGCTAGAAAGCGATGACGTCGTTATTGCAGAACTCATTGGCGTATCGCCGCGTATCGACCAACACATCATCATTCTTGATAAGGGTAGCAATGATGGGGTTTATGTCGGTCAGCCGGTACTGGATGCCAAAGGCATTATGGGTCAAGTGGTAGAAACAAATCCTTTCACCAGTCGCGTATTATTACTGAGCGATGAACGACATGCTTTGCCGGTGCAGGTGAATCGCAGTGGCTATCGTGCGGTGGTTGAAGGGGTGGGTAGTTTCAGTGAGCTCAGGTTGACTCAGGTTGCTTTAACCACCGATATCCAGGTAGGAGACTTACTGGTGAGTTCTGGGCTCGGGCAGCGTTTTCCCGCTGGCTACCCTGTTGCTACAGTGACCCATATTGTTCGTGATGCTGGCCAGGCTTTTTTATTGGTGACCGCCGAACCGACTGCCGAGATTACCCGTTCACGTCACCTGTTACTGGTGTTTCCAGCCAATGAGCCTGAGGCGGAGCTGGTCAATGACGAATAATACGTCGCTGTTCTTTATGATAGGTATAAGCCTGTTAGTCGCATTTTGGCTCAGTATTGTGCCTATGTCGGTAAGCTGGAGCCTCTGGCGTCCTGCCTGGGTAGCCGTGGTGGTGATCTATTGGGTGTTATATGCGCCCTCTGTCGTGGGTGTGTTTTTTGCCTGGATGATGGGTTTTTTACTGGATGGATTTGAGGGCGCGATTGTGGGTCAGCACGCGCTGGCTTTTGCCGTGGTGGCTTATGTCACTGCAGGAGCTGGTCAGCGAGTTCGACATTTTACCCTGCTACAGCAAATAGGATTCGTATTACTGATGGTGACCGTTGCACAGTTAGTGTCGCTATGGGTGGTTAGCTTCACCGATCGGCCGATACAGCTCTCGCTATGGTTATCTCCGGTACCAGGTTCGGCTTTGGTTTGGTTGTTGCTGCTAGGGCTAGCTCGGCCCTGGATACGTCAGAGCCATCTGGTGTAAATGGCGTGTCTAAAACCCTCTATCTAGCTTCCAAGTCACCGCGTCGCAGGGACCTATTAGATCAATTAGGGGTCAAATATTTGTGCATAGATGCCTCGGTTGACGAGACTCCGTTATACAATGAAACCCCGGAAGCGCTGGTATTACGTTTGGCGCATGAAAAAGCACGTGCCGGTTGGTCTGTACTGGGTGAAGCAGAGTCAGTGATGGTGCTGGGAGCCGATACGATTGTAGTAGTGGATGGTCGTATTTTAGGTAAACCTGTAGATGAAGCGGAAGCGCTTGCGATGTTGGCCTGTTTATCCGCCCGCCGTCATGAAGTGCTCACGGCGGTTGCCGTTTGTGGTGACAAAGGTAGGCGCTCTGTTTTAAGGCGAAGCACAATATGGTTTCGACCGATTAGCGTGCAGGAGGCTGTAGACTATTGGCATAGTGGAGAACCCCGTGATAAAGCAGGTTCTTATGCGATTCAAGGTGCAGGAGGACGATTTGTCACCCGAATAGATGGCAGTTATACCGGTGTAGTAGGCTTGCCCTTATATGAGACGGAAACGCTTTTAGCGGATTATTGTGAGGATCGATGAGCGAAGAAATAATGATCAACGTGACGCCAACTGAGACTCGGGTAGCCCTGGTAGAAAACGGGGTACTACAGGAGGTTTCAATTGAACGCGCCACTAATCGCGGTATCGTCGGTAATATCTACAAGGGAAAGGTGGTTAGGGTTTTGCCCGGAATGCAGGCGGCGTTCGTGGATATCGGTCTTGAACGTGCCAGTTTTATTCATGTCGCGGATATTGCTGCCGCGCGTGATCCTGAGAAGGGACATATTGCAGACATTGATATTCGCACGGTATTGCGCGAAGGACAGGAACTGGTAGTTCAGGTCACCAAAGACCCAATGGGGACCAAAGGTGCGCGCCTTACTACGCAGCTATCTGTGTCCTCGAGGTATTTGGTTGTTATGCCCGGAACCGACCACATCGGGGTATCCCAGCGAATTGATGAAGAAGAAGAGCGCGAGCGTTTACGTGACATTGTTGCGGACTGTCGCGATGAGCTCGAGCTGCCTGCTAACTTCGGTTATATCATTCGTACCGCAGCTGAGGGTGCAGCGGTTGAAGAAATTAGCAGCGACATGGCCTTTCTTGCCCGCCTGTGGCAGGCGGTAGGGGATCATCGCAAGCAGGGGGCTGTTCCTTATGCTATCCATCAGGACTTGCCGCTGGCGATGCGAACTATTCGCGATATGATGCACGAGCATGTGGAAAAAATACGCATAGATTCCAAGGAAACCTACGACAAGGTGAAGGAGTTTACTCACCAGTTTGTACCAGAGGCGGAAGGTATTCTGGAGTATTATCCGGGTGAGCGCCCACTATTTAATCTCTACAGTATTGAAGATGAAATTCAAAAAGCACTGAGTCGTAAAGTGAGCTTGAAATCTGGTGGCTATATTATTATTGATCAAACTGAGGCGATGACAACTATCGATGTCAATACTGGCGCTTTTGTTGGGCATCGTAATCTGGAAGAAACAATTTTTAAAACCAACCTGGAAGCTACGACCGCATTAGCCCGCCAGCTACGGGTCAGAAATCTGGGTGGTATGATTATTGTCGATTTTATCGACATGAAGGATGTCGAGCATCAGCGCCAGGTTCTGCGTGCTCTCGAAAAGGCGCTATTGCGTGATAGGGCTAAAACTAATATATCCGGCGTGTCCGAATTGGGTTTGGTACAGATGACACGCAAAAGAACCCGCGAAAGCCTTGAGCATATATTATGTGAGTCGTGTCCTGCCTGTGATGGCAGTGGCAGTGTGAAATCGGCCGAAACGGTATGTTATGAGATTTTCAGAGAAGTACTGAGGATTGCCAGAGCTTATGAAAGTCGTAATTTTACGGTGCTGGCTTCCGCATTAGTCGTCGATCGATTACAGGATGAAGACTCGGCTAGCGTGGCTGACCTGGAGGAATTCACCGGCGCGACCATCAAGTTTCAGCAAGAGATACTTTACTCACAGGAGCAGTTCGATGTTATTTTGTTATAGCTCATCTGCTCATCTGGCCTAGAGTTCTGACTATGCCGCAGCGCATACTAAAGTTGCTAACCCGCTGGCTTTGGGGCGGCATTGTATTGGCGATTGTTTTTACCTCGCTGTATGTCACTCTGGGGCGCTACTACTTGCCTCAACTTTCACGATTTCAGGATGTATTACTCGAGGAAATTAACTCTCTCAGTGGTCTGGATATTCAAGTTCAGGCGATGGAGGGTACCTGGCACGCTTTTTCACCTCAGATAGAATTGGTAGGCTTTCGCGTTGCAGCTGGTGACAAAAGCGGCAGGCCGGCAATTGAAGTCGATCAGCTTATGTTACGGCTGGACGCCAATGCCAGTGTGTTTGCACTGGCGCCTTTGTTGGAGCGGGTCAGTCTGATTAATCCGGTATTACATGTCTATCAACAAGCCGACGGAGTTTGGTGGGTAGGAGGCTTCGAGCCTGGCAAGGGCAATTCAAACGATTTTATTCAGCGTCTCATTGAGACGGCAACGTTTGTCGATATGCAAGATTTACAGATCAATTTTCACCCGCTCGACGAGCCTCCCTGGCATCTGCAGGAAATGAGCCTGCAGGTGCGCAGCGGCTTGAATATGAGGCAGATGGTATTGACCTTGGTTGATGGCAATGGCGATGCTGTTGTCACAATGGATTTGGAAAGTCAGGGTAAAATCCGTGATAAGGGCTTTCGTCTGCGTGGCCAGGCTTCTTTTGAAGATGTCGATTTAGCGCCTTATGTCGCAATCTCGAAAATGTCTACAGTCTCTCAACAGTTAACCGCAAGTGGTGATATTTCGCTGGACTGGGTGCGCGGCGAGCGTTTAATTATTCAGGGCGAGCTTAACTCTCCCGGCTTTGAATTGCTGCGAGAGGGAAATGAAAAAGGTATTGCTCTCAACAATTTTTCTACTCGCTTTGGTACTGAAATTCTGGGTGGCAAGAAAATAACCAGCTGGCTGCACGGGCTCAGCCTGGATTGGCAGGGTAATTCTCTGTCTCTGAGTAAGGTGTTAATAGAACGCGAGGAGCTGGCGCAACCCTGGCGTTTTTCTATTCCGGAATTACAGCTGGAGTACTGGAGCCGGTGGTTGATTAATACCGGTGAATTACCTGAAATGTTAGCGGACACTCTGGCAACCTTGGCCCCCAAAGGGGCAATAAGAAATCTGTCTGTTGGTTATCATCCGGGCAAACCTGTCGCTGAAGCACTACAGCTGAAGGCGATACTGGACGACGTGAGCATAGAGCCCTGGAAATCAGCGCCGGGCGCCAGGGTTTTTGGCTATATCGAAGCCAGTGCTTTGAGTGGCGGACTTTGGATAAAAGATCAGCCGCTGTCACTGTTTTTACCCAAACTCTATGATCATGCATTTGAGATCGCTTCTGTTAGTGGACAGGCAGCGTGGTGGATAGAGCCTGATGGCGTGCGTGTTGCCTCGGGGCCACTGACTCTAGCCAGTGATTTTGGCAGTGGTCGAGGGCATATTACGCTGGAGTTTCCGGCTAAACGCACTGGGCTGGACCCACAAATGTCGCTGATGATCAGTCTGAATGATTCTGATGCGAAATTTCGAGATGTATTTATACCAAAGTTAGTGAGTTCAAATCTGAAAGAGTGGCTCGATGATAGTCTGCGAGGGGCAAAGGTGCCTGATGCCGGGTTCATCTATCAGGGCTCATTGAAGGGCGGCGAGTTCGATCGATCAATTCAGTTGATGTTAAATGCCGCCGAAGGCGTCGTGCGTTATGACCCCCTGTGGCCTAAGGCCACGGAGATCAGTGCACTCCTTTTTGTTGATAATTATGATACTCGGGTAGATGTGCATTCTGCGATGATGTACGGCTCTTCAATTACTGATACTGACGTTAGCATTAACCGCGTTGCAGGGCATTTGGAGCTGGATGTATCGGGAACGCTGACGGGACCAGCTAAAGATATACCAAGATTGTTTGTTGAGAGCCCTTTACGGAAAGTACTTGGCGATGTCATTGAGCCCTGGCAGGCCAGTGGTCGATACAATGCCAAGTTAAATCTTAAACTGCCGCTAATACGAGACGGCGAACCGCAGGTTGGAGTTCGAGCGAATCTTGAGGGTGTTAAGCTCACCAACCAAACCCTGAACCTGAGTTTTGACAATGTTAGCGGACCATTAAATTACAGTAGCGAAAAAGGCCTGGTATCTTCTGGCTTGAAAGCGACACTTTGGGATAGGCCAATAGACGCAAACATCGTATCCAGAGGGGCAGGTAAAAAAATTGAAACAGAGGTATCGGTAACTGGACAGGTGACCGCCTTAGCCGTTCGTGATTGGCTCGAGCTTCCGGTATTGGGGCTCTTCCATGGCCAAGCGCCATTTGAGGCCGTGTTGAGAGTTAATGCTCTTGACGATGGAGGCAGTCGATTGGACTTGCGGACGGATTTATTTGGCGTGTCGACAGATTTACCGCCACCGTTTATCAAGGCAGAAGTAGATCTAATGCCTCTTGCTATGCGCTTGTCTTTGTCCGAGCCATCTTTGCCTATGACAGGCACGCTGGCAGGGGTCGGTGAATTTCAAATGGAATTAAATGGGCCTGATGGTGTTCGTGGTTTGATGCATGTTGGCGCAGCGCCAATGCCGTCCTCATTGCCTGACAGCGGCCTGTTGGTTGAAGGCAGTCTTGAGCATGCCGACCTGGATAAGTGGCTGTCAGCTGTTGATCTTTATCAGGCTGTGCTTGAGGAGATGTCTGCCGCCTCGGGTGTTGCAGAACAAGGGGTGGCGGCCACCTCGGTAAGAGTAGATAAACTCAATCTTCGATCATTTAATGCCTTTGGCCAGTATCTGACCGATGTGGATATAATTATTAATCCTGATCTTCAAAGCTGGCTGATTGATGTTGAGCATAGTCGGGTGAAGGCTCATGTTAGGGTTGAAGACGAAGATCAGCCGCTACAGATCAAGGTGGATTATTTACACTTCCCGATAAACCCGGAGCAGGTACTTCCGGAGGGTGATTTACTGGAAGGCACAGATCCAAGGGAATATGTGGCGATGGATGCCGAATTGTCTAATGTCAGCGTATCTGAGGTGGATTTTGGTAGTTGGAAGTTTAAATTTCGACCGACAGAAACTGGTGCGCTAATCTCGGGTTTATCAGCCAGTATGGGCGGTATGACTCTGCGCGGTCTGGATGAAGAGGAGGGCGCGGAGCTTCAATGGTTTAGAGAAGGGAGCAAAGAACGCTCGTCATTTATGGGGGTGCTGATGGCCGGCAACATCAGGGAGGTGCTCGCACATTATGATATGGATCCTGGTGTTAGCAGTAAAAAAGCGGTGGTGTTGGCGGATATCGAATGGGGAGGCTCACCCGTAGGTATCGGTCTAGAGGGTTTGTCTGGAGATCTACAGCTGGAATTGCAGGATGGACGATTTTACCAGACAGAGGGCACTGCGGCAGACGGCTTAAAACTGATTAGTTTGCTGAACTTTAGTAATTTGGTGCGGCGACTGCAGTTGGATTTTAAAGACGTGACCGAGACAGGGCTGGAATATAAGCGGGTTAAAGGTATCCTGGAATTTGAGCCGGGTTGGTTAAAAATTGAAGAGCCTTTGCATGTTGAAGGGCCTTCCAGTGATTTAAAGCTGACAGGCACCCTTGATCTTCATGAGGAGACCGTTGCTGCGGAATTGGTGGCAATTATTCCAGTCGGTTCCAATTTACCCTGGATGGCAGCGCTGGTTGGCGGAATACCCGTCGCCGCAGGGGTATTTTTAGCCAGCAAACTATTTGAAGAACAGATCGAGAAATTATCCAGTGCCGTCTATAGCATTAATGGTCCCTGGGATGATCCGAAAATGAAGTTCGAACATCTCTTTGAGCGGACTAAAAAGTAGGGTCAATACTTTTAGTGGGCAATTTATTGCGCGGACTCATCCTGTTCACGAAGATACTTGAATATTTTACGCGCCGATTTAGGCGGTTTGTTTTCTTTTTCCTCTTTGGCCGCTACGCGTACCAGTTGACGCAGCAGGCTGCGATCAGCCTGAGGGTATTTCTCAATAATCGTTTCGACGCCATCTGGCCCCGCGATCAATAACTGATCTCGCATCAGTTCAAGTGCGTGAAAGCGCAAATTATTAGCCAGATCACCTTTGTCGAGATCTTTGAGGGCTTCAGTGATAGTGGTATTGTCGCCTTCGCGTAGCAAACGGCTAATGTAGTTTAGCTGACGGCGTTTCCCTTCGTTGTTTTTCAATCGTTGGGCAAGCGTTACCGCCTCTGATAAATCTGGCCAGAGTGGCAGCTTGGTCAGTTGGCCGGGTTTGAGCTCAACCAATCGTTTACCCATGGCATGCAGTGCCTGTTGTTCTCTCTTTAGTTGTGAACGAGAAGGCAGGTCGTCAGTATCGATGTCAGTTTTTTTTGCTCTAGCCATAAAAAAGTGTCGCAAGTCCCAGAAAAGAGAAGAAACCGACTGCGTCGGTAAGTGTGGTGACGGCCATACCACCGGCCAGTGCAGGATCGATCTTCATCGCCTTGAGCGTTAGCGGGATGGCGACTCCGCCGATCGCAGCGACAAGTAGATTGATAGCCATAGCCATGGAGATTACTAGCCCCAGTGTGCTGTCGTCAAACCAAAGTGCCGCTAGTATACCCGCCGTAACGGCCCATAGCATACCATTGATGAGGGCCACACAGATCTCGCGGGTATACAGCCAGCGAGCGTTACTGCGGCTGATATGGCCCAGCGCAATAGCCCGGATAATAATAGTTAGGGTCTGGCTGCCGGCGACACCGCCCATGCTGGCAACAATGGGCATCAATATGGCAAGCGCTACCAGTTTTTCAATGGTTTGTTCGAACATACCAATGACATTGGCGGATATAAATACGGCTATCAGATTTACGCCGAGCCATATTGCCCGTCGTGGAGCAGTTTTTCGTACTGTTGCAAAGGTATCTTCGTCTTCGTCCAGGCCAGCCAGACTCATGAGAGAGTGGTCTGCGTCCTCTCTAATGACGTCAACCACGTCATCAATGGTGATGCGACCCAAAAGACTATTATCGGTATCGACCACCGGTGCAGATACCCAGTCGTGTCGTTCAAATAAAATGGCAACCTGGGTGTCGGGCATGTCGGCGGGAATGGGCTCCACACCCGTGTCCATGACTTCTCTGACCGTCAGGTTTGGGTCAGAGACCAATAGTTTATTGATACTTAATGCGCCGAGGAAATGATCACTTCGGTTAACCACAAAAATAGAATCGGTCATTTCCGGTATTTCATCGTGGCGTCGTAAATAACGTAACACAACATCGAGCGTCAGGCTGGGACGCACCGTGACCGTATCGGTGTTCATCAGGCCGCCAGCGGAATCCTCATCGTAAGGCAGAATTCTTTCGACGCGATGACGGTCCTGCGTATCCATGGCCTGCAGGACTTCGTGAATTATTCGATTGGGCAGCTGTTGCAGAATATCTGCTATGTCATCGGGTTCGAGGCCCTCAAGTACGGAAAGTAATTCGTCGGTCTCCATGCCGCGTACAAGGTCGGCCTGGATATCTTCGTTTAGCTCTTGTAGAACTTCACCTTCGCGCTCTATGGCCAATAGCTTCCAGAGTACGGCGCGTTGCTTGGGTGGGGCAGATTCGATCAGGTGCGCAATATCAGGGCCGGTTAGAGTATTGAGCATACGACGAACAGGCGCAAATGTGCCGTCATTCAGGGCATCATTTAGTGCCTCTAATTGGCTTTGCGTGCTCTTGGCGTCCAGGTTATGTGGCATGGTGCCCGCCCTTGTTTAACGCATGAAATTCTCAGCTGGCGCTGACAATTACCGGAAATATACTATACATCGGTAATTTTAATGTTCTTTGAGTATAAACACACTTGTTTCTTTTAGGTCTGAACTCAGGGCGTTTGGTGAGGTTTATTCTTCTTCATCAAAACGATTGAGGATAATTTGTTCGATAGCTTGTAGGGCGAGTGCTTCATCGCTGCCATCTACTTGCAATTGTATGACGCTGCCTTTCGCCGCACCCAACATCATAACTGACATGATGCTTTTTCCATCAACCGAGTTGCCGTCCTTTTCGATCATAATAGTGGAACTGAATGCGGATGTTGTAGAGACAAATTTGGCTGCTGCACGGGCATGCAGACCGTATTTATTGATTATTGTTATAGTTTTTTCGATCATGTGTTTTCCGTATTACGAGCCTGGTAGTTCACGGTGGCGTATTTGCACCTGATGTTTTGAGGCCAACTTGAGAACCAGTTTTTCAGTCATATAGACTGACCGATGTCTGCCGCCTGTGCAACCCAAAGCGACCGTAGTATAGGGGCGATTATTACGTTCAAATTGCGGTAGCCAGCGTTCCAGATAATGTTCTATATCCTCAAGCATTGATTGAACCAGCGGTTGTTGACTGAGGAAATCTATCACTCCCTGGTCTTGTCCTGTGAGTGGGCGAAGGGCAGCTTCCCAGTGAGGGTTTGGCAGGCAGCGAAGGTCAAAAACCAGGTCAGCATTACTTGGCACTCCATGTTTAAAACCAAAAGATTGCACTAGCACAGCCATCTGTCTCTGGCCCCGTCCGACCACTACCTGCTGGATATGATCACGCAACTCGTGAAATAGCATATGCCGTGTATCAATGGTTTGATCCGCGCTGTCAGCTATGGAGGTCAGCAGCTGTTTTTCTCTTCTTAGCGCTTCTGCCAGAGCGGTCTGGCTGTCGCTCAGTGGGTGGCGGCGTCGAGTTTCGCTGAAGCGAGCGATAAGTGTATCGTCGTCCGCATCAAGATAAAGAATAAGGCGCTCAATATCTTTCGGTAATTTTTCCAGCTGACCGGGAAAGTCGGCCAGTTGTCTGGAAGTATTACGCGCATCAATACAGACCGCAAGATACTCGTGTTCAGTTGATTCCTGACTGAGAGTCTCGGCTACCAACGCAGCTAATAGACCCGCGGGGAGGTTGTCGATACAGTAGTAACCGGCATCTTCAAGTACATTGAGGACAGTACTTTTTCCTGAGCCTGAACGGCCGCTGATGATTACCAGTTTCATTGTTTTATACTGGAGGGGTTGGCACTCGCATAATTAATGGCGGCGGCGTAAAGTTCAGCATCGTTATTCGCATCGCGCAGTATTGATCTGAACTCTTCCTGACTAAATAGACGCGCCAGTTCTGCTAGAACCTGCAGGTGTTCATCACTGGCTTCAATGGGGACTAGCAGGACAAAGAGTAGATCGACGGGTTTATTGTCTATAGAGTCGAAATCGACCGCCTGCTGCAGCGAGATCAGTGTTCCGGTAATGGCATCGCAGTTGTGCATCCGGCTGTGGGGGATAGCCACACCTTCACCAATACCGGTGCTGCCAAGGCGTTCTCGCTCGATCAGGCTGCGATACAGTTCATCGGCATCGACTGCGGGCGTTTGTGCTGCAATAAATGAGGCCGCGGTTTCCAAAGTACGTTTTCTACTGGTGCCAGCCGCACCGTACAGGGTGCGAGCCGGTGTCAGTATTGTGTGTAATTGCATAAGTTTACAGGTCTTGGTTTAGCGACCTACCAGGCCGGCTTTTTTGTTTTGGGTTTTTTCCTTGTGTTTTATCAGTTGTCGGTCGAGCTTATCAGACAACTGATCGATCGCGGTATACATATCTTCGGACTCAGAGGATGCGACCAGGTCGGCTCCTGATACATGCATTGTGGCGTCCGCTCGTTGCCGAAGCTTTTCGACGGTAAGCGTAACGTGGCAGTTGGTAATGTGATCAAAGTGTCGGGCCAGACGTTCAAACTTGGCATTGACATAATCTTTCAGGGCGGGGGTAACTTCTACGTGATGGCCACTGATGTTTATTTGCATAAGCCTCTCCTCAAGCGGTGGTTGGCTACTGCTGCCAGCATCGTGTTGGCAGCAGTCCATAGGTGGTGCGACTAGGCAAGCTCACACCAGATTCTTACGTTCGTTGGACGGTGGAATAGACATCGATTCACGATATTTGGCGATTGTACGGCGTGCAACCTTGATGCCCTGGTCTGATAATAATTGGGTGATTTTGCTATCACTCAGTGGTTTCCTCGGGTTTTCTTCTGATACCAGTCTCTTAATAATAGCGCGGATTGCCGTAGAGGAACACTCGCCTCCGCTTTCGGTACTTACGTGACTGGAAAAGAAGTACTTTAATTCAAATATGCCACGTGCTGTGTGCATGTATTTCTGCGTGGTAACGCGAGATATCGTTGATTCATGCATTTCTACCGCTTCTGCTATATCGTGTAATACCAAGGGTATCATAGCTTCTTCGCCGTGTTCGAGGAAATCCTGCTGACGACGCACGATCTCGGTGGAAACACGTAATAGTGTGTCATGACGGCTTTGCAGGCTTTTGATAAACCAGCGCGCTTCCTGAAGGTGGTCGCGTAGATAACAGTTGTCACGGCTGTTATCGGATCGTCGTACAAGAGCAGCATAGTCCGCATTAACTCGTAGCCGTGGTGCCAGTTCCGGGTTGAGTTCAGTGTGCCATTGCTCGTCTTTTTTAAATACGATGACATCGGGTGTGATGTAGTCGGGCGGAGCGCTGGATATAGCCTCTCCGGGGCTGGGGTTGAGCGTGCGAATCAGGTCAACCGCCACCTTAAGCTGTGCTTCTGTGAGGCGTAATCGTCGCATTAATGCGCGGAAATCCCGTGCTGCCAGAGTGGTAAGGTGGCGGTCTACAAGGCTTATCGCTGCAGCAAGAGAAGGCGTCTCAGCGTCTAATTGGCGCAATTGAATAAGAAGGCATTCACGCAGGTCTCGGGCGACCACTCCAGGTGGGTCGAAGTGCTGCAAGCGATGAATTACTGCAACGACTTCATCCAAGTCTATTTCCAGCTCGGGGTCCAGGCCTGCGTGCAATTCCTCGAGATCGGTAGTTAGCAGGCCGGATGGTGCTACTGCATCCAGTATCATCGTCGCTATATGACGATCCTTATCCGACATTGGGGTCAAGTTCAGTTGCCAGGCCAGGTGGTCTTGCAGCGAATCAGAGGTACTACCTTGCTCCTGAAAGTCATCATTTATACCGGAGGGGGCAGGGGAAGCCGGTTGGTATATATCATCCCACTGGGTGTCCAGTGCTAACTCACCAGGAATATCCTGGTTCCATTCGGGCTCATCTGAGGTGTTGGATTCGGTTGTTTCAGGTGATTGTTGGGCTTCTGGCTCTGCCGACTGACTGGCTTGTTTGGTTGTGTCTTCGACGCTGAATGCTTCGTCTTCAGCCACCTCAAGCATGGGGTTTTCTTCTAGCGCGCTTTGAATTTCCTGCTCTAATTCAGCTGATGACAGTTGTAACAGCTTGATTGCTTGTTGCAATTGCGGCGTCATGGTCAATTGTTGACCAAGTTTTATTTGCAACGATTGTTTCATTGTTTAATGCAGGTTTTCCTTTACTGCTTAAGCTACTCGGCTAGCAATTGGAGCATGCTTACAGTGTAGTGTTCAGCGTTGTGACTAGCAAGATTCGGGCCAGTAATAATGAGATATTTCACTGGCTCTGCGTGTGTATATGTAGTCGGGGAGGTGTTGCCTAAAGCTTGAATTGTTCACCTAAATAGACTGTTCTAACCTCTGTGTTGTTAAGGACTTCTGCCGGTGTGCCTTCTGCAATAAGCTGGCCAGCATTGACGATATAGGCTTTCTCGCAAATATCCAAGGTGTCCCTGACGTTGTGATCTGTAATCAGCACACCTATGCCGCGATCGCGTAAGTGTTTGATGATGGTCTTTATTTCGCTGACCGAAATGGGATCTACACCGGCAAAGGGTTCGTCGAGAAGAATGAAGCTCGGTTCAGCAGCCAGTGCGCGCGCAATCTCGACCCGGCGACGTTCACCGCCGGAAAGTGACATGCCCTTGTTATCGCGAATATGGGTGATATGGAACTCTTGTAGCAAATCTTCCAGCTTTGCCATACGGCTGCTGCGGTCAAGATCCTTGCGGGTTTCAAGAATGGCCATTAAATTTTGGCTGACGCTAAGTTTGCGAAAAATGGATGCCTCCTGGGGTAAATACCCCAAACCTTTACGTGCTCGGCGGTGCATCGGATCGCCAGTAATATCATTGTCGTCAATAAAGATGGATCCGCGATCAGCACTGATAAAGCCGACTATCATGTAGAAACAGGTGGTCTTGCCCGCACCATTGGGTCCAAGCAAACCCACTACCTGACCGCTACAGACTTCCAGTGATACGTTTCCTACCACGGCGCGGCCACCGTAGGATTTTGCCAGATTATTTGCTTTAAGGGTTGCCACTAGTCGGTGCTTCCGTTCTGGTTTGGGGTGGAATGGTGACTCGAACTCGGCTATTACCGTCATTCTTGGTGCTGCCGCTGGCCTTTACCAACTCTTGTTTGATGAAGTAATCAATGATGTCACTTTCAACGATGGCGCCGTCTTGTTCGACGCGAGCCTCGGTTTGCAGTTGTAGAACTTCAGTATCGACTCTATAGACGATTGTTCGCGCCCAGGCTTTTATGGGAGGTTTATCAATAGCGGGAACCTGGTTGAGATAAGCAGGGCTGCCCTTTGCTTCAATGAAGCTGACTTTGCCGTCCAGGGATTTTATTTCCAGACTGTCTGCGGTAATTAAAAGGCTACCTTGGCGCAGTTCAACGTTACCTTCATAGATCATCATGTTACTTTTTTCGTTGCGTTCGGCACGGTCAGCTTCCAGCACAATTGGCTGGTTTCGGTCTTCAGGCAGGGCCTGTGCGGTGCAGCAAAGCAATGTGCAAAAAACGCCAGCGACAATGTGTTTAGCGTGGTGTGTAAGTGCTCTTAACATCAGAGAGTAATTCCAGTTTTTCCTGATTAAGGTCGCCGCGCAGGCCTACTGCCGTGGTACGGCCCTCGGGGCTTTCAATTATAATTTCCAGCTCGGTGCTTACCAGGTTGGTTTGTGTATTACCGGTCACAAATTCAGTGCGAATTACCAAACCTTCTTTCGTATTTACAACCTTGACGCTGTCTTTAAGCTCGATGGTATTGCCGTCGGCGAGCAATTGCGCCGTCGACGCCGTGGTTCTCCAGGCTGTGCCATCATCACTATATGCCAGAAATTCGGGTTCCGTTAATAGTGTTGTCTTTGCTTGCTGGTAGTGAGTGACTGTAGATGCACTGGCGGTATTGTGCAATCGTCCAGTTTGATTGTATTGGTGATATATGGCTTGTTCCAGGTACAGATCAACGGTGTCATGTTTCGAAGTGGAAGGCGCATGCGTCTCATTTGCTGGCGGCAATAAGAGCGCGATAGCTATAGCCGCTAACCCAATGCTGAGAATATTAAGGGTTTTGCGCGGTATTTTCATTTGGTGCCCTTCAGCAGGACTTTTGCGCTAATCATGCGCGATGATTCCTGCTTGTTTACTCTATTCATCAGGCCAGCCCGGCTTTGATGAGTTCATGAAGGTGTATTGCACCAATGACTTCTTGTTCTGTATTTACCGCAGCCAGAACACTAATGGAGTTTTCTTCCATAATATTCATTGCCTGGGCCGCCAGCATACCTGAGGAGCAAACCTTACAGTCGCGGGACATGACCTCGGCAATGGGAGTATTGTGAATATCTATTTCGTGTCGCGCGTCCAGAGCTCTACGGAGGTCGCCATCGGTAAATATACCCAGCAAATGATTATGCTCATCTACAACGGTGGTCATACCCATGCCTTTAGTGCTGATTTCCAGTAGCGCGTCACTCAACAAGGTGTCAGGACCTACTTTAGGGGTAGCGTCGCCAGATACCATGACGTCTTCTACCTTGAGCAGTAATCGTCGTCCTAGCGCACCGCCTGGGTGAGAGAAAGCAAAGTCTTCCGCGGTAAATCCACGGGCCTCCAGTAAAGCGATGGCCAGCGCATCACCCATTACCAGCGTCGCTGTGGTAGATGATGTGGGTGCAAGATTCAGTGGGCAGGCCTCGGTTGCGACAGCGGTATTGAGGTTCACGTCCGCTGCTTGCGCCAATGTCGAGTCGGGTACTCCCGTCATGCTGATGAGCTTAGCGTTCATACGACGTATCAGAGGCACGATAGTCAGTATTTCTCCTGTTGTTCCAGAGTTAGACAGTGCCAGAACCACGTCCTGCTGGGTGATCATGCCCAGATCTCCATGACTGGCCTCGCCCGGGTGGACATAAAACGAAGGCGTGCCGGTGCTAGCCAGCGTCGCAGCTATTTTATTTCCAATATGACCCGATTTACCCATGCCGGTAACGACAACCCTGCCTTTGCAGGCCAGCATAATTTCACAGGCGAGCGTGAAGTTCTCGTTAATGCTGTGTTTCAAGTCCGCAATGGCTGCTGTTTCCAGCTCAATTGTGCGGGTTGCTGATTCAATAAACGAAGTACTCATTGCGTGGCGAAATTCCTGTTTTTCCAACCAAATGAAGTGGATTTGTTAGTTCGTGGATAGTAGTTGATCTGGTAAGAGTACACAAACCCGAGCTATTCATTGTCGATTCATGGTTTGGCCTATATTATGACGTTCATTATGGCTTTCAGGTATATGTATATGTTCGTAGTTAGGCTTATGAAGTGCTTGGTCAGATTAACCCCTCTGTGCATGGTTTTGGTCATAGCGGCTTCGGCACAGGCACAGGATGGCCGTGGTCCGCACAAAATTATTGAAGATGCAACGACGCAGATGCTGGCGGCTATTGAAAATGCAGGGAGCTACTATGCTGAGGACCCGCAGCGTTTTTATGTAGAAGTGGGCCTTATTCTTGATCCTATCGTGGATTTTACCAGCTTTGCCAGGGGCGTAATGGGTTATCACGGCAGTACAGAGGCTTATCGCGAATTACAGTCTAAGGAAGAGAAAACGGCATTTAAGGCAAGAATTACCTTGTTTTCGGGTAAATTCCGCCAGACTTTAGTTCAAACCTACAGTAAGGGCCTGATAACTTTCAGTAATGGTCGAGTAGACGTCGTACCTGCCGATGCCGCCGCTGTGGCTCTTATTGAAGCCGGCAAATCGGTGCAAGTTCGGCAGTTGATATATGGCGACGCAGCTGAACCCTTTGAAGTCTTGTATAAACTGGCTCCCAATAAGAAACGAGAGTGGAAGCTTCGCAACGTGGTTATCGATAACATTAATCTGGGGAAGGTCTATCAGGGACAGTTTACCAGTGCGGTACGAGATGCTGGCGGGGACGTAGACGCTGCCATTGCTAATTGGAGTCTCTCCGCCGATCCTGCTGAGGCCTAGTTCATTACTCTCGCTCGGTCATTTGGCCGGGCTTCTCTCGCCTTTTACCCCCTTATTGACTACAATGCCCGCCTTAAAATCATGTGTGTAACAGGTAGTAATAGGATATGCAGGTAGAGGAAATCAAGGCCCTTCTCGAAAGTGGCCTGGAAGCTTGTGAGGTAGATGTGGTGGTCGAAGGTAGTCATGTTAGTGTCACTATCATAGGCGATATCTTTCAGGGCCTGCGTGCAGTGCGCCGGCAGCAACTGGTCTACGCTGTGTTGAACGACGCAATTGCCTCCGGTGTTATTCATGCTGTGAATATGAAGCTGTTTACTGTCGCAGAGTGGCAGCAATCCAACGCGTAATATACGCGGCAAAGGAAATAACATGGAAAAGCTGGAAATAGTTGGTGGTAACCGTTTGGGTGGAGAGATTTGGATCTCTGGCGCCAAAAACTCGGCGCTGCCAATCATGGCCGCCACCTTGTTGGCTGATGAGCCAGTGGTTATCCATAATTTGCCACATCTCCACGATATTACGACGATGAACGAATTATTGCGTAGTCTCGGCGTGGAATTATTGATAAACGAAAAATTGAGTGTGGAAGTACACGGTAATACGCTTAAGAGTCTGGTAGCACCTTATGACCTGGTCAAAACCATGCGGGCCTCAATTTTGGTTCTGGGTCCAATACTGGCCAGGCATGGAGAGGCGAAAGTATCCTTTCCCGGTGGTTGTGCTATCGGCAGCCGCCCCGTCGATCTTCATATTCGTGCGCTAGAGGCTCTTGGTGCCAAGGTGGTAATTGATGAGGGTTATATTCATGCTACCTGTAATGGCCGCCTGAAGGGAGGCCACGTATTTTTTGATACTGTCACTGTGGGCGGAACAGAAAATTTGCTGATGGCAGCAAGTCTCGCGGAAGGTCAAACGGTTGTCGAAAATGCGGCTAGAGAACCTGAGATAGTTGACCTGGCGAATTGTTTGAATGCGATGGGTGCCGATGTGCGTGGCGCTGGTAGCGATACCATAGTGATTAACGGCGTCGAACGTTTACATGGCTGTGAATATACCGTTATGCCGGATCGCATTGAAACCGGTACTTATTTGGTTGCTGTGGCAGCCACTGGAGGCAAGGTGAGGTTGCGTAATACCCGTGCGGATATCCTCGAAGCGGTACTGGCTAAGTTGACTGAGGCTGGAGCCGAAATCACAGTAGGTGATAATTGGATTGAGCTTGATATGCACGGTAAAAGACCGAAGTCTGTCAATATAAAGACGGCCCCCTATCCGGCCTTCCCGACAGATATGCAGGCTCAGTTTACGGCATTGAATGCCATCGCGGACGGAACAGCGGCAGTGGTTGAGACGATTTTTGAAAATCGTCTGATCCAGACTCATGAAATGAATCGCATGGGGGCGAATATTTCGATAGAGGGGAACACGGCAATTATAACCGGGGTAGAGAGGCTTCAGGCGGCACCCGTGATGGCTACCGATTTGAGGGCCTCGGCAAGTTTGGTTATTGCCGGGCTGGCGGCTGAAGGTAAAACCGTAGTGGATCGTATTTACCACATTGACCGTGGTTACGAATGTATAGAGGAAAAACTGCAACTACTGGGGGCGGAGATTCGCCGATTACCTGGATGATGCCAGGAACAGATAATATGAGTACAGAACAAATAACCATAGCATTGACCAAGGGGCGTATTTTGGGTGAAACCCTGCCGCTGCTTGAGCAGGCGGGTATCAGTCCTCTTGAAGATATGCAGAAAAGTCGCAAACTAATTTTTGCCACTAATGATAGTCGGGTGCGTTTACTGTTATTACGCGGTACCGATGTGCCCACTTATGTCCGTTTTGGTGCTGCAGATCTTGGTGTGTCCGGTAAGGACATGCTTTTAGAACAGGGTAATAACGATATTTACGAATTACTGGATTTAGGTATTTCTCGCTGCCAATTGATGACAGCAGGACCGGTTCAGCGCAAGCCGGTAAATGGTCGTTTGAAGGTGGCCTCCAAATTTGTCAATGTCGCCAAGCGATTTTATGCAGCCCAGGGAGTGCAGGCTGACATCATCAAACTGTATGGTGCGATGGAACTGGCTCCGCTGATGGATCTGGCTGACCAAATCGTAGACATTGTCGATACCGGCAATACATTGCGTGCCAATGGGCTGGAACCCTATGAATTTATCGCCGATATTAGTTCTCGGCTGATAGCGAACAAAGCCTCTCTTAAAATGAAGCATGCTTCGATTCAAGGTCTGGTAGATCGTTTGGGGCAAGCCGTGAGCGCCGCACAGTAAACAGGATTTAACTATGTCTCATATTTCCCGGCTAGATAGTCAGGCGGATGATTTTGATTGTCGACTGTCGAAGTTATTGGCCTGGGACAGCGTGGCAGATGAGTCTGTAGAGGCTGTAGTGGCCGAGATTATTGGCGCTGTGCGTGGTCGCGGCGACAGTGCCTTGATTGAATATACCAATCGCTTTGATCGTCGTAACGTTAAAGGTATGGCAGAACTTTGCCTGGGTCCGGCTGACTTTGAGTCGGCTTTGGCGCGGGTGTCGGTCGCCAAGCGTGCAGCGCTTGAGCAGGCGTCGGAAAGAGTACGTGGCTATCATGAGCACCAGCTACAGAAGTCCTGGAGTTATACCGAGGCCGATGGCACGGTATTAGGGCAGCAAATTACTCCGATGGATCGCGTAGGTGTTTATGTGCCTGGCGGAAAGGCTTCTTACCCGTCTTCTGTATTGATGAATGTGTTACCCGCGAAAGTGGCTGGTGTGTCTGAGATAGTGATGATGGTGCCGGCGCCTGCCGGAGACCTGGATGATATGGTGCTTGCGGCTGCCGCTATTGCCGGCGCAGATAAAGTATTTACCATTGGTGGAGCGCAAGCGATTGCCGCGTTGGCATACGGTACTGAGACGATACCGAGGGTGGATATGATTACCGGGCCCGGTAATGTCTATGTGGCGGCTGCCAAACGTCGGGTATTTGGGCAGGTAGGCCTGGATATGGTGGCAGGTCCGTCTGAAATCCTGATTATTTGCGATGGTGGAACCCCTGCTGACTGGATCGCAATGGATCTTTTTTCCCAAGCCGAACATGACGAGAACGCACAAGCTTTGTTGATTTCACCTGATGCGGACTACCTGAGGGCTGTTGAGGAGAGTATTGAGCGTTTGTTGCCCGACATGGAGCGGTCGGCAATTATTAAAGCCTCACTGGCTGGCCGCGGTGCGCTCATTAAAGTGCAGGATATGGATGAGGCCGTTAGACTTAGCAATCGAATAGCACCTGAGCACTTGGAGCTTTCGGTAGAAAATCCGCAGCAATTACTACCGTCTATTCGCCATGCGGGTGCCATTTTTATGGGCCGATATACAGCAGAGGCTTTAGGTGATTATTGCGCCGGTCCTAATCATGTCTTGCCCACTTCATCGACCGCGCGGTTTTCTTCTCCTTTAGGCGTTTATGATTTTCAGAAGCGTAGTTCGGTGATTAATTGCTCGCGTCAGGGCGCCTCCAGTTTGGGTGAGGTGGCCTCCGTATTGGCGCGCGGCGAGTCGCTGACCGCTCACGCTCGTTCTGCAGAATATCGGATAGAAAAAACAGCCCATGAGTGAGTCATCAAGTAAATACTGGAGCCGGTTTGTGGCTGATCTGGAGCCCTATGTTCCGGGAGAGCAGCCCAAACATGACCGATTGGTCAAGCTGAATACAAATGAAAATCCTTATGGCCCTTCTCCAGAAGTGCTTAAGGTGCTACGCGATGGCGTAGGTGATGCCTTGCGCCTGTATCCTCCATCTAACGCCGACGCATTGAAACAGGCGATTGCAGATTATTATCAGCTTGGCGTCGACAATGTTTTTGTTGGCAATGGCTCTGACGAAGTGCTGGCGCATGTTTTCAATGCTTTGTTAAAGCACGATAAACCCGTATTGTTTCCTGATATTACCTACAGCTTTTACCCGGTGTACTGTGGGCTTTATGATATTGATGTTGAAACTGTACCGCTGCAGGCGGATTTCAGTATTTCTGTAGAAGCCTATCTGCGACCCAATGGGGGGATTATTTTTCCTAACCCTAATGCACCAACCGGACGCTTGATGGCTTTGACGGAGATCGAGCAGCTGTTGCAGAAAAATACTGACTCGGTGGTGGTAGTTGATGAAGCATATATAGATTTTGGTGGTAGCTCTGCCATTCCTCTTACTGTCAAATACCCTAATTTATTGGTGATTCAAACCTTGTCAAAATCACGCTCGCTAGCAGGTTTGCGAGTCGGTTTTGCGGTGGGTTCCCCCGGCCTTGTAGAAGCGCTGGAAAGGGTGAAAAATAGTTTTAATTCATACCCTCTGGGGCAGCTAGATATTTTTGCCGGAGTGGCCGCATTTGAGGATGAGACCTATTTTCAGGCAGTTTGCGCCAAAATTGTGGCCAGCAGAGAACAAGTGGAAAGCCGTTTGGCACAGATGGGTTTTGAAATTGTCCCTTCGGCGGCCAATTTTCTATTCGTTAGCCACCCTGCCAAATCCGCCGCTGTACTGGCGGCAGCTCTGCGCGAGGAAGGCGTCATTGTGCGCCATTTCAAGCAGTCTAGAATAGATAATTATTTGCGTATTACCATTGGTACGCCGGAGCAGAATCAGCGCCTTCTGGACACTATGACGCAGATATTGGCAGCCTAATCTAGAGGTGCCCTAGACCCCTTGTTCGGGTCTCGTGCCGACAAGTACCTGAATATCTATATATCGGTCATCACGCCAAACTCGCACACTGATTTCTCCGCCGGGCGGCATATCGGCCACCCGCAAACTACCGGATCGTCCGTCACTGATTGAGGTGCTGTCAATGTGGGTAATGACGTCACCGGGTTGAAGACCGGCACTGTCGGCAGGTCCGCCGCGATAAAGTCCGGTAATTATCACGCCGTTCAATTCAGTGTTACCAAACTCTGCAGCGTAAGCCGGGTTGAACTGGCGTACTTCGAGGCCTAGCCAGCCGCGAATGACGCGACCATGTTTAATGATGTCTTGCATCACTTTGTGAGCCAGATCTACCGGGATGGCCAAGCCAATTCCCTGTGAGCCTCCCGAACGGCTAAAAATGGCGGAATTTATCCCCAGTAGATTACCCTGGGCGTCGATGAGGGCTCCGCCGGAATTGCCCGGGTTGATGTCAGCATCGGTTTGCAAGTAATTTTCGTAGGTATTGATATTCAGTCCGAACCTTCCGGTTGCGCTGATAATGCCCTGGGTGACACTTTGGCCAAAACCATAGGGGTTGCCTATGGCGAGAACCACATCACCGACTCGGGCAGCGTTAGGGTCGCCAAACGTCACCACTTTGATGTCTGGAAGATCAATTTTGAGTACAGCGAGGTCAGTTTCCCGATCAATGCCGACGACGGTGGCCAGGGTTTCGCGGCCATCGTACAGAGAGACCACAATTTCATCGGCGCCGGCAACGACATGATTATTGGTTAGCAGGTAGCCCTGGGGGTCTATAATTACTCCACTGCCGAGGCTTTCGCCCTGATCTTCTGGCTCGGTGGTTTCATTGTTTTTGAAAAAATTGCGAAAGAATGGATCCTCAAGTAGAGGATTATCGCGAATGAGCGCTTTACGTGTGTAAATGTTGACGACAGCTGGTGCGGCCTTATTAACGGCTTCCGCGAAGGATGCAACCGGTGCAGAGTTTCCTGATGCGGATCTGGCTACACCAAAGGTTTCTGGATATTCAAGCAGTACTATGGTCGCAATAAGTACGCCACAAATTACCGGCCATGCCAGAAATCGAAACACATTAAACATGAAAATTACTTCTCGTTATTGTTGTAGGCCGTATTATAGGCATCTATCTTAGAGATAAAAAAGGACATTTGACATGAGTGTGAGCCGAATAGTGCTGGAACGGCGATTAACTGAGTGGTTGTCACCAGATAGTTACAGTGATTACTGCCCTAATGGCTTGCAGGTTGAAGGCAGTGGGCAGGTCAGTAGCATTATTACTGGCGTAACCGCATGTCAGGCATTGATTGACGTTGCTGTTGAGTGCAATGCTCAGGTGCTGCTGGTGCACCATGGCTTTTTTTGGCGAGGAGAGGATGCCAGAATCGTCGGCATGAAGCGGTCACGCCTGCGAAGTCTATTGGCAAATGATATTAATCTATTCGCCTATCATCTACCTTTGGATTATCACGCGGAGTTGGGTAATAACCAGCAGTTGGCAAAACAGCTGGGTTTTAGCGTTGACGGCGTATTGGGTGACGCTAAGCAACCGGCAGGCTTGATAGGCAGTTTGCAGAGCCCTGTTACAGGTACACAGCTGAGTCGTATAGTTGCAGAGCGTCTGGGGCGTGAGCCGCTGCATATTCCGGCAGAAAGAGAAATCCGACGGATTGCCTGGTGTACCGGTGCTGCACAAGGGTTTATTGAGCAGGCTGTGGCGGCAGGGGTTGATGCTTTTTTGACCGGTGAGGCGTCTGAGCCTACGGTGCATATCGCAAGAGAGTCAGGGATACATTTTTTTGCTGCAGGACATCATGCGACGGAACGTTACGGAATTCAGGCATTGGGTGAGAAACTAGCCGATGAATTTGGCCTCCAGCATCGCTTTGTCGATATTGATAACCCGGTATAGTTGGTTCCGCTGTTGGGGCGGGCGCTATGTCGCGGCAGCCGGTTGCTTTATCGGAGTATCGGCGTGTTCTTCGACAGCTTGCCTATCCAGGCCAAAGCTTTCATCCAGCATCCCGGGTTCATAGGGGTAGCTTTTGGGCGCATAATCCCTCGGTGCGCTGATATCTTCCGCTATGGCTGGCTGAATTCTTGTTTCGTCGTTGCTTTCCGATAGCGCGCCTATAGGAGCAGGGGCGTGAGGCAGGTCCATGAGGCCTTGTGCGCCGTCTGCAAGATGGTTGTGTAGGTCGCGGTAGCTTTCTGTCAGATTTTCCACCAGCAGCGCTGTGTGCTCGAAGTGATGGGCAACTTCGTGGCGATAAGACTTAAGTTCCTGTTCTGTTTCAGCAAGACGCTTTTCGGCTTTTTTCTCTCTGCGCCTATCACCGAACAGCCGGCTGCTGACGGTGGCGCCAATGCCTGCGCCCACGATGAGGCCGCCCAGACAAATTAGAATGATTTCAATATTTCCCACGCGCGTCTCCTTCATTCAATGCGGCGCCACAGTCGCGTGTATTAAACCATGTTGGGCGAGCGTGTGAAATACTACAATGGTCGATCCTATGCGCTTTGTCGCAAAAAACGGCGTTTGCCAAATGTAGGCTGTATAGGTAAAGTTTGCGCCCCCATTTGGGTTGGCCGCAGGCGTAAGGAAATTATGACACCCCTGGAAAGATATCAGCAGGATCTCCTGCATCCCGATTTCATCCGAGATTCCTCGCAGGAGGAGGCGGTCAGGCATTTACAGCGGCTTTATGATGATTTGTTAGCAGTTAATTTGTCAGCTGATCAAGTGGGATCCTGGTGGAGGAAGATGCTAGGCCGGGTGGATGTGTCACCGCCGATCAAGGGTGTGTATTTCTGGGGTGGTGTAGGTCGGGGTAAGACTTACCTAATGGACGTATTTTACGATAGCCTGCCTTTTGAGCAGAAACTGCGGACGCATTTTCATCGATTTATGCGCCTGGTTCATGTCGAGTTGAGAAATCATGCGGGGAAAAAGGATCCTTTGACGCATGTAGCGGCGCGGATGGCGGGAGATTTACGGGTCATTTGCTTCGATGAGTTTTTTGTTTCTGACATCACTGATGCGATGATATTGTCGGGCCTGTTTCAGGAATTATTTTCTCATGGCGTCATATTGGTGGCGACCTCTAATATCGTCCCTGATGGTTTGTATAAAAATGGCTTGCAGCGGGCACGCTTTATGCCGGCCATAGCGCTGATTAACCAGCATACTGAGGTGGTCAATGTCGACGGCGGCACCGATTACCGCTTGCGGGCTCTGGAGCGGGCCGAGCTCTATCATACCCCTCTGGATGAGGGGGCGGATGCCAGCTTGCTGAAGAGTTTTAATAGCCTGGCACCCGACCCAGGAGTCGCCGATCGGGTGCTGGATGTTGAAGGCAGGGAAATTCAATCGCGCTGGGTCTGCGATGATGTGGTATGGTTCGATTTTCCAGCATTGTGCGATGGGCCTCGTAGTCAAAATGACTACATTGAGCTCGCGCGCGAGTTTCATGCGGTATTGATCTCCAATGTGCCATGTTTTGACAATATTGATGATCAAGCCCGACGTTTTATCAATCTGGTTGATGAATTCTACGATCGGAATGTGAAATTGGTGATATCGGCGGAAGTTGGCCTATCCGAGCTCTATAAAAATGGCCGTTTGAACTTCGAGTTTGAGCGTGCTACCAGCCGATTACTGGAGATGCAGTCCCATGATTACCTTGCGCTTGAGCATAAGCCATGACGAGGTGCATAGGCTGGATAATTAATTCGTGCGCGATGCTTGTAAAAGCGGCATCCATTGTGTAGTATTCGCGCTCTTTTTTGTGGGTCTGTCAGCTGACGGGCCGGTATGAGTTGCTAGGGCAAACATAGATGAAAACATTTAGTGCAAAACCGGCAGATGTCGAACACGACTGGTTCGTGGTAGACGCCGAAAACAAGACTTTAGGGCGCCTTGCGGCCGAATTGGCGCATCGTTTGCGCGGCAAGCACAAGGCCGAGTATACCCCTCACGTGGACACTGGTGACTACCTTGTGGTTATCAATGCAGAGAAAATACAAGTGACCGGTAATAAGGCTAAAGGCAAGATTTACTACCGCCACACCTTGTATCCAGGCGGCCTTAAGTCTACTACCTTTGAGAAACTACAGGCCAAGGCGCCTGAGTCTGTCATTGAACGTGCCGTCAAAGGTATGTTGCCCAAGAATCCTTTGGGTCGCGAAATGTTTAGGAAATTGAAGGTCTATGCGGGTAATTCTCACCCACATGGTGCACAGCAACCCAAAGAATTAGACATCTAACGGACTCGCAATATGTCAGCTACTCAATACTATGGCACTGGTCGTCGGAAAACTGCAACTGCACGAGTTTTCCTGAAAAATGGCAGTGGCACAATTACTATCAATAATCGCACAATTGAAGATTTCTTCGGTCGTGAAGTCGCTCGTATGATCGTGCGTCAGCCTCTTGAACTGGTTGAAATGACAGAAAAGTTTGACGTTAACGTGACCGTTTGCGGTGGCGGAAGCTTTGGTCAGGCAGGTGCTATTCGTCACGGTATTACCCGTGCACTGATGGAGTATGACGAAGGTTTACGTCCTCCTCTGCGTCAGGCTGGTTTTGTGACCAGAGATGCCCGTGAAGTTGAGCGTAAGAAAGTCGGTTTGCGTAAAGCGAGAAAGCGTCCACAGTTCTCCAAGCGTTAATCGATATCTTCGATTTTCCGCAAACGCCCGGCGTGTTTTTCACGCTGGGCGTTTTGCTGTTTGAATATTGAGCTCAATCAGGTAAAAGTGGCGCATTTAAGTCTATTCTCCTTGTAAGCTAAGGGGGTTTTCTTTAACATTTGCGGCACTTAAAACTAGGGGTGTAGACGGCTCGAGCCAGACTTGAGACTGTAAGCACAAAAAAGTAATTGTTAGCTGTGATGGGAGAGTTTCCTCATGAGCAATGATGGGGTCAATACGGGGCGGCGACGCTTTTTGACTGCAGCCACATGTGTGGTAGGTGGCGCTGGAGCGGTAGGGGTAGCGATACCTTTTGTCGGTTCCTGGCAGCCAAGTGCCAAGGCTAAAGCGGCCGGCGCACCAGTAAAGGTAGATATCAGCAAGGTCAAGCCAGGCGAGATGATTGTAGTGGAGTGGCGCGGTAAGCCAGTCTATGTTGTGCATCGTACTGAAGAAGAGCTTGCACGCCTTGAGCAAGATACCGATCGACTGGCTGATCCTGGCTCCGAGCGGATTATGCAGCCAAGCTATGCAACCAATACAGCTCGTTCTATCAAACCCAAATATATGATTATGGTTGGATTGTGCACTCACTTGGGTTGTGCTCCGAAATTTCGTCCAGAATTAACAGCCCCGGATTTGGGTGCCGATTGGGCAGGTGGATTCTTTTGTCCCTGCCATGGTTCCAAATTTGATCTGGCTGGCCGTGTGTATAAGGGTGTTCCAGCTCCGGCTAACCTGGAAGTGCCTCCCTATCGCTTTGAAAGCGATGCGGTGATTGTGATCGGCGAAGATCAGGGGGTTGTATAATGAAAGCATTGGTTGATTTGCGAGATTGGGTAGACGATCGTCTGCCGATTATGCGTGCCTGGAATACGCATATGGCCGAGTATTACGCTCCCAAGAATTTTAATTTCTGGTACTTTTTTGGTGTTTTGTCGCTGTTTGTTTTGGTTAATCAGCTACTTACCGGTTTTTGGCTCACTATGTTGTACGAGCCGACTGCTGAGGGTGCGTTTGCTTCTGTCGAGTACATTATGCGCGATGTGGAATACGGCTGGATATTGCGTTATATGCATTCCACCGGCGCGTCGGCATTTTTTGCTGTTGTTTACCTTCACATGTTCCGCGGAATTCTTTACGGCTCATATAAAAAACCGCGCGAGTTAGTGTGGCTGTTTGGCATGGTGATCTATGTTGCTCTGATGGCCGAAGGCTTTCTGGGTTACGTTTTACCCTGGGGGCAAATGTCTTTCTGGGGTGCACAGGTTATTGTCTCGTTATTTGGTGCCATCCCGGTTGTGGGTGAGGCTATTGTTGAGTGGATACGCGGAGATTTTCTTATTTCCGGCGTGACATTAAATCGTTTCTTCGCGCTTCATGTCTGTGTGATACCTATTGTATTGATCGCTCTGGTTGTATTGCATTTACTGGCATTGCACGAAGTTGGATCCAACAACCCAGACGGTATTGAGATAAAGGCCAATAAAGATGAGAATGGCGTGCCTCGTGACGGCATCGCATTCCACCCTTATTACACCGTACATGATCTGGTGGGTATTACGGTGTTCCTGTTTGTTTTCTGCGCTATTTTGTTTTTCGCGCCGGAAATGGGTGGTTATTTCCTTGAGCATGCAAATTTTGAAGAGGCCAACCCTCTTAAAACTCCAGCGCATATTGCTCCAGTTTGGTATTACACGCCTTTCTACGCGATGTTGCGGGCGGTGACATATCCATTGTTTGGAGTCGACGCCAAGTTCTGGGGTTTTGTGGTAATGGCAGCGGCGATTGCAATATTCTTTGTATTGCCCTGGCTTGATCGCAGCCCGGTAAAATCCTGGCGCTATAAGGGTTGGATGACCAAAGTGGCTATATACACATTTGCTGTATCCTTTGTGGTGCTGGGTTATCTTGGGGCAGTGCCTGCCACGCCTGGACGAACCACTGTGGCGCAGTTATTTACAGTAGCCTATTTTGCCTTCTTCCTTTTGATGCCGTTCTATACCAAGTGGGAGGCGACCAAGCCGGTTCCTGAAAGGGTGACAATGAAATGAACAAGATTCTGATTGCACTGAGTTTGATCTTGTTGCCGTTGGTTGTACATGCTTCTGACGACAAGAGTTGCGGCACTATCGAATGTTATGATTTCGATCCTGCTTTGGAAGATAAAGCAGCATTGCAAAGTGGTGCCGCATTATTTGTGAATTACTGTATGGGTTGTCATGAGGCAGGCTATTCTCGTTTTGAGCGAGTAGCCGCAGATTTAGATATTCCTGCTGATTTGATGATGGACAACCTGGTCTTTGATGACAAACACAAGATCGGTAATTTGATGACCAATGCGATGCCAGAGACCCTCGCCAAGAAGTGGTTCGGCGCTGCACCACCAGATTTAACCCTGGTGTCCCGTGCTCGCGGAGCTGACTGGTTATATACTTACCTGCTAACGTTTTATCAGGATAAGACTCGCCCTTGGGGCGTCAATAACCTGGCATTCAAAGATGTCGGCATGCCCCATGTATTGCTGGAATTACAAGGTGAGCAGGTTTGTTTGCCTGCCTTGGCTACCGCTGCTAATGGCGGTGTTGCACAAGATCCGCTCACCGGTGAGCAATTGGAAGACCCAGAGCACCCTTGTGGTCGCGTGCAGCACGTTGCTGAAACCGGCACGATGAGCCCGGATGAATTTGAGCAATCTGTCCATAATTTGACCAGTTTTATGGCATATATGGCTGAGCCTATGGCAGTAGAGCGAAAAAGAATAGGCGGCTACGTGATGTTGTTCCTCTGTTTACTGCTTGTTGTAACCTACATGCTCAATCGTGAGTACTGGAAAGACGTCCACTAAACCCTGAGTTTGGTTGGATCATATAGCCGGGGCCTCAGGGTCCTGGCTCTGCATTTAAAGTAATAGAGGTTTCCCCATGGGCGTTACAGCCAAACGGTCTTCAATGACCTTCTTCTCCGACGGAAATAGTCATTATAGTCATCGAGTTCGTATCGTATTGGCTGAAAAAGGGGTGACGGTTGATATTATCGACTCTGCCGAGACAGATACATCCCTAGAGCTGGCAGAGTTAAATCCTTATAACTCATTGCCTACACTACTTGATCGTGACCTGGTGTTATATGAATCCAAAGTCATGATGGAGTATCTGGATGAGCGTTTTCCTCATCCACCGTTGTTGCCTGTATATCCGGTTGCCAGAGGCCAGTGTCGACAGCTGATGTATCGCATCGAGCGGGATTGGTGCAGGTTTATCGATGCTTTGGCCGCTGGCGAAGGCTCAGATAAAGCTCTAGAGGCAGCGAGAAAAGATGTGCGCGATAGTTTGGTAGGTATAGCGCCCGTATTTACCGACATGCCGTTTTTCATGAGCGAAGAATTCACCCTGGTGGATTGCTGCATGGCCCCAATTTTATGGCGTCTACCGGCATTGGGAATTCAGATTCCTAATACTAAACAGGCCAAACCGTTATTGGATTATATGGATCGCTTATTTGCGATGCCATCGTTTAAGGCCAGCCTCTCTGAGTTTGAGCTGGAAATGCGTCCGATTGGTACGGTATAAGCGTTTTATCACTATTGTCCGGGTTGTATTGATGTGGCTATGAATTCAAGTCGTCCTTACCTGTTAAGGGCTTTATATGAATGGATTCTAGATAACGACTGCACTCCTTATGTCTTGGTTGATGCCAATGCTGAGGGGGCTTTGGTCCCCTTGCAGTATGTCAAAGACGGCGAGATTGTTCTTAATATCTCGCCTAGCGCGGTTGCCAGCCTCGATATGGATAATAGCGCTGTGATGTTTAATGCCCGTTTTGGCGGGGTGCCGACCGATGTTTATGTTCCTATTCATGCTGTTCGAGGAATATACGCTCGTGAAAATGGTCAAGGAATGATGTTTGAAGCGGAGGATATGCCGCCGCCTATACCACCAGAAGATCCCGTTAAGCCAAAGCGGCCGGCGCTTAAGGTGGTTAAATAGGTATTTGATTAGTCGACATATTCGAATATTTTGACCACTTTTTGTACTCCGCGCGTTTCTCTTGCCACTACGGCGGCGTTTGCGGCATGTTCCTGATTACTTAAACCCATCAAATACACTACGCCGTTTTCAGTGACCACCTTGGTTTTAAACGTGCTCACTTCACCATTAAATGCCATCTTCGATTTTAACTTTGTGGTTATCCAGGTATCACTGGCGCGTACACTGCCGGAACTTGGTTCGCCCACTGTGAGTTGATTGTGGATAGAGCGTACATCACGTAGTTTTTTTATTTCCGCTTCGGCTACCTGTCGCAGGCCTTCATCGGGAACTTGCCCAGCTAAAAGCACCATGCCGTGTACGCTGACGACGATTATGTGAGCGTCTTCCAGCCCCGGGTCGGCCTTGGCGATATTTACCAGCGCCTTGGTCTCTATAACTTCATCGTCGATTTGTTCCCCCATTGATCTGCTGGTTTTATTTTCCTCAATGGGCTCTGAGGTGGTGGCGTCAATAACGCTGCTACAGCCGCTGATTATGAAAAGAGCGTAGCCTATGATGATGATTTTCAAAGTTTTTCCAAAACGCATTAATAGTCCTCAATACCAAATAAAATACCGTCAATTAACATGCACAGCCCGTGTACCACCATAACTTGTATCTCAAGTGTTCTGGCTAATCCAGCGGTGGGTAAGCGAATTTCCAGGTCATCCCTGGTTAATAGTGATGTAATGTCGCCTTGATTATCAGAGCCGAGAACCAGTAGCGTCATGTCTCGATCACGAGCAGCTCTTGCCGCCCGTACCAGCGGCTCGCAGGCCTCTTGCTCTACTATGACTATTAATACGTCGCCCTGCTGGCCGATGGCTTGAATCTGGCGCGCATAAATGTCCGGGTAGTTGGAAGCCTTACTAATGGAGGCGGCTAGCGTACCACCGGCTCCAAGATTCACTGAAGGGAAGGCCGGTCGCTCTGTTTCCAACCCATTCACCAAATAGTCGCAGAGCAATGTGGCCATGGTTGCGCCGGTGCCGTTACCGCAGCATAGTATTTTCCTTTCTGCCAGAAAACACTGAACCACGAGCTGAGCGGCGATTTGTAAATCTTCTGCCAGCGGCGCCGCGCTCATGCTTGCCAGCTCAATATGCTCGGCGAATAATTCTACGATTTGTTGCTGTTGATCCATGTGTTTACCTGGTCTGGTCAGAACGCATTTTTGACCCATTGGATTTTCAGGTTTGGCGTAAGTCCACAAATACCCACTACGTCAAACCGATAAGTTTTGCGGCGTTGCTGGTCCTGCTTGTTGAGATACAGTTGCGCAGCCCGCACAAGTTTAGTTTGCTTGGCTCTTGTTACCTGGTCGAGAGGTGAGCCCCAGTGATCACTCTTGCGATATTTAACTTCTATGAAAACTGTAGTGTCTTGATCTTGCATAATTAAATCAATTTCGCCACAGCTTACTCGCCAGTTTCGCGCGATGGTTTTTAATCCATGTTTGCACAAATATTGTTCAGCTTCTTGTTCGTATTGCTTGCCCGTTCTAGTTGTGTTTTGTATCGGGGTGTTCTTCTCTTCCTTGTATGTCATTGCTGGCCTCCATGCCTGCTGTGTTGAGTTTGATTGCTGCAATGGCGCGGCCACCTGAAAACTGTGCCCAGTCGGGTTCGCGCGTTAGAATGCCGCTGCCGTTTGCAGCATAACTTCCGGTATAGCCAGTGAATTTCTGTGCCGGATATAATCTAAGATATGAGAGCCGGGGTAACAGGTTGTAAGCATCGATGCCCATCGCATAAAGGTTTTTGGAGTTCGCTGCACCTTGGGCGATATATAGATTTATTTGTCTTTTTACATCTTGTTGTTGCGTCAGAGCCCAAGGGGTTTCAGCAAAATGAATGCCGTTCAAGTCGCTATCTCTTGCCGGGTTCATATATCCAGTGTAAATAGTTGACGTTGCATAAACTGGCAGGTCGCCCGCAAAGTGGAACGCGAGAATGGGTTTAATAGATCGCGCTTGTGCCGGGCTAGCTGCAATGAAAACAGCGTCAATATCCTGTCGGCGACGGGCCTGGAATAGCAGCTCCGTCGAAAGAGTAGATTTTAGCTTGTTGGCGCGCTGTTCACTGTTGGTGACGTTTAAAGCGGTCTTAACTTTGTCTGACAATTCGCTGTCTTGTTCAAAAATGGCGTGATTAGTAATCGTTCCACCCAGCTTCTCCCAGTTGTCACGATATTCACTGGCAAGCTTCTCTCCCCATTTTGTATTGGGGCTCACTATCAGGGCGGTCTGGTATCCTAATGCAGCTGCTTGCTCGGTGGCGACTGATGTTTCATCACTGCTGGCCAGCCCCATCTGGAAACCTTGTGCTGCAGGCTCAGTGACATTCAGGGCCAGGATCGGAATATCGACGGAGGCTACGGACAGTATTTTCCGTACATTATCTTTAAGTAGTGGCCCAATAATAGCGTCTGCGCCAGCTGTTACGGCTCTGGTATATACGGCGGAAATATCCTCATTTCCTGCCGTATTGTAGAACACGAGTTTCTTATGGCTATTAGTATCAGCCAGATAAGCAGCGGAAATACCGTCTCGTAGAGTTTTGCCTGCATTACCTGTTCGGCCTTGCAGGGGGAGTAGCACGGCTATGTGTTGTTGCGAATTCAGTTCTTGTATCGTCCGCGCTTGAGCTGGCAGATACTCTGCGACGGCATGCCCGGTATAGCGATTTAGCCAAAGTTGAAGTCTCTCTTGTTGTGCTTGTAGTGAACCTACATCATTTTTCAGAATAATGGCTAAAGACAGCCAGGGGTTCAGCGGTTGATCTGTGTACAAAGCGTAGGCTGCCTCAATATCCGCAATATCAAGATTCAATAGTATTTGCCAAAGATCAATTGACCATTGTTGGTCAGCATTTTCTGATCGATCGATGGCGGTGGCAAACAGAGCGGCGCTGGCAATATGTCGCCCCCGGAGGCTCTGTGTCTTGGCTACAAGTATAAGAGTTTGTGGTGAAGCCTGGTCTTGTTGCGAAAGCCAGTTTAGTGCCTCTTCAACCTGTTGATTGGCGATCAGTAGTTCACCGCGCAGTTGAATATATAGCGTAGATTTTTCAGGGTTCAGCAGGGATCTGTCGACAAGATCCAGAGTCTCCAGTGCCTTGCTGTTCTGGTTTTCCTGCATGAGCAGGCTTGCGGCCTGCAGATATAGCTCTGATCTCCGAGGCTCAGACGAATTTTTCGCCTGCTGCATGGTCTGTTGTGGATCACCGGAGCTTACCTTGGTTGTACTGTCATCGGTGGTGATATTAGATGCGCAAGCCGATATGACCAGTATTGTTAGACAGGCTGACAGCAGGCGTATGAATCGCGGTATAGTATGGATCGATCTAATTAGGCAGTGAGGCATAAGATGACAGTCGGGGTTCTCTATGTGGTGGCTACGCCCATCGGCAATATGGATGACATGGTACCGCGAGCGGTGAATGTTCTCCAGCAGGTGAGCGTTATTGCTGTTGAGGATACTCGCCATAGCGGCAGATTACTGCAGCATTTCTCAATAAATACCCCATTAGTTGCCTACCATGAGCATAATGAACAAGCACAGGCGAAGAATCTCGTACAGAGAATGCTGGACGGCGAAGAAGTCGCCTTGATATCCGACGCCGGTACGCCCTTGGTGTCAGACCCTGGCTATCGTCTGGTTAAGCTAGCGCAGGAGAATGAGGTCAGGGTAGTGCCGGTGCCAGGGGCCTGTGCTCTGATCGCCGCACTAAGTGCGTCTGGGCTACCTTCGGACCGCTTCTCTTTTGAAGGTTTTTTACCGGCAAAAGTGCAGCAGCGAAAAAAGATTCTGGCAGGCTTGTCTACAGAAAGCCGTAGCCTGATTTTCTATGAGTCTCCGCACAGAATAGTGGATAGTCTTGCGGATATGGTTGAAGCCTTTGGTGCCGAGCGTTTGGCCGTGTTAGCACGCGAGATAACAAAAACCTTTGAGACAATCAGGCAGCTGCCATTGGCCGAATTGCATGCATGGGTGGTAGGGGATAGTAATCAACAACGCGGTGAGATTGTTGTTTTGATTGAAGGTGCGCGCGAACAGGCTAATGCCTTGTCCGGAGAAGTAATACATCTTTTAACTGTTTTGGCAGAAGAGTTGCCGCCCAATCAGGCGGCTTCTTTAGCGGCCAAGGCCACTGGCTGTAAACGAAAGGAGTTATATCAGTGGCTTATTGATCACCATTGATTGCATCCTATTGTTACAGCGATTAGGATGCGCGCTGAGAGTCGGCTGGGCAGTCGCTGTTTGGCGTAAGCTGAATGGAGGAAAGTCCGGGCTCCACAGGGCAGGGTGCCAGGTAACTCCTGGGAGGCGTGAGCCTACGACAAGTGCAGCAGAGAGTAGACCGCCTAAGTCTGTTTTATATAGACCGGTAAGGGTGAAAGGGTGTGGTAAGAGCACACCGCGCAGCTGGTAACAGTTTGTGGCATGGTAAACTCCACCCGGAGCAAGACCAAATAGGCCTTCATTGGTGCGGCCCGCACTGAAGGCGGGTAGGTTGCTTGAGGCAGACGGTGACGTCTGACCCAGATGAATGACTGTCCACGACAGAACCCGGCTTACAGGCCGGCTCTCAACTTTTTTGTCTCTCTACATGAATAAGCATGTAGTTCCGCTCCTATGCGGTTGCCTATCGCTGTCTAAAGCAGTACTGTTATCACCTGATGCAGCGTAAGCTGGTAAAATAAAAACCTCAGGAATTACTGTTCATGATCACTCCCTGTACGGCCCCTTTCAAGACTTTGACGTTACTTACTGGTGTGCTGTTTCTGGGCGCCTGCGCATCCCCTGGTCCCATTATCTCTATGCCTGCTAAGCCAGCTGATCAGGTCGATGTGATTTCGGCCAGTTTGACTTTGGCAAATGACTTCGATTTGAGCGATAACGTGGTACAGATGCCCTATCACCTAATTAAGGCGGGCAGCTCGGTTGTGATTAACGTTCCCGCAGATGCGTTTACTGAAAAAGGTGATCCTGAGCTGGAAGATCAGGATGATTTCAAGACAAAAGATTTTTTTAATGAGGCTGAGCAAGAAATAGAAAGAGAGTTAATTCGTCATGGGTTTCGCGTGCTCAGTCGCGCAAAACTGGAGGCCAAGCTTCGGAATTTACGTGATGAAGGTGCTTGTACGGATCGTTGGTGGCGTTGTTCCTCTTCCTCGGTTGACCCAGAAGTGGCCACTATCCTCGATCAGTTGACCGAGCAATTTGAATCCGGTGATATCGAAGCTACTGAATATGCCGATCAAGTAAAGAAGTTTAAGGCTCAGATGCAGGTATCTTCGGTTGGTCGTAGTCGAGGTGAGGGAGAGAAAGAGCTGACTGACATCTCCGAAGTAATACGCGCCGCGCAAGAGGGAGACATCCAGAGTGAATATATTTTGCAGATCAATAGTTTCGATACGCTTAAGATCGTGCGAAAAAGCATCAATCTGTTATCCAATTCGCAAGTGAGGGATTTTACCGCGGCTAACCCGGAAATTAAGAAAGAGATGGAGGAGAAGCAATATTTACCCTGTGGTTTTCTTGCTGCTGAGTTAAATGCCAAGCTAATAAATGTGAAATCAGGTGAGATTATTTGGATTGGTAAGCATCAGCTCAATGAGCTGAATAGTGGTGAGATTGATTATTCGGTTGAATTGGGCTCTCGTCGTTATGTGACAAATTATCGGCAGGTGGAAAATTACGTTCAGTACCAAAACTCTGCGGACCAGCGCAATAGTCGCGGCAATAATCCTGTGGCATTGCCGGCATGGGAATATGCCAGTGACTTGGTGGGGCCAAACCTGACCAGTGGCAATTGCCGTTACGATCAACGAAGTCGAGATGAAATCCGAGATATGCGCAGCAATCTGTCCAGACAGGCTGCTCGAGAGCTTATTCGGACCATTAAAGTTAGCAGCCCCTGATTGTGGTGGGGCGGCGCATAGCGTTGCCCCTTCTCATCTTTTATTACCTATAGTTTTTGATATTTTCCCTCCTTTTGGCCTTCATGAGGCTAGACTCTTAATAAATTACTTTAACTTATCACCGTAAGCTTATAAAAGATCAGAGGTTGACCTGATTTTATTGCTGTTTCGGCGATGATCCCCGCCTGTTCCACGCAAGTTCTATGCAGTTTCCTGCATGTTTACCCTTCTTTCAGCTTGACGCTACTTTGACTCGCTACTATAGTGGCAGATAGTGGGTGATTGTGGGTAAAAGTAGTTAATAAGCTAAAGGAGTCCCCGTAAAGTGTTTCGTGGTGTTCACCATATCTCTATGGATAGCAAGGGCCGTACGGCCCTGCCAGCAAGGCAGCGCGAGCGCCTTATGGCTGTCTGTGGCGGACAATTGGTGGCCACGATAGACCTGGATAGCCACTGTTTGGCCGTATATCCGCTTCATGTATGGGAAGAACTTGAACGCCAGATCCAGGCCTTGCCCAACAGTGCGAGCCACAAACGCGTTAAGCGCCTATTGATAGGTTATGCCAGTGATCTGGAATTTGACGGCAATGGCCGGGTTTTAATGCCTGCGTCCTTGAGAGAGTACGCTGAGCTGGGTAATAAGCTGGTACTGATCGGACAGGGTAACAAGTTTGAATTGTGGAGCGAGGCCAACTGGGCTACGGAACAAGAGGAATCTATGGCGGACTTGAAGACTGACGTCTCTCGTTCCGCAGAATTTTTGTCGATCCCCCTATAAAAGGAACTCACCGACATGGCACATGAGTCGGTATTGCTGAAAGAAGCGGTCGACATGCTGGTTACTGATAGAACCGGTATTTATGTAGATGGAACATTTGGACGAGGAGGGCATTCCCGTGCAATTTTACAAAAGCTCGATGTTGATGGCCATTTACTGGCAATTGATAGGGATCCTCAGGCAGTGACAGCCGCGGGTGAGTTAAAGAATGATCAACGTTTTGCCATTGAGCACGGTCAGTTTGCCCAGATGAGTGGATTAATAGAAGAGCATGGCTGGAAAGGCCAGGTTAGTGGCGTATTGCTTGATATAGGAGTGTCTTCGCCGCAACTGGATGATCACAGTCGCGGTTTTAGTTTTTTGGGGGACGGCCCGCTGGATATGCGCATGGACAGTTCCAGTGGCATTACTGCGGCGAGTTGGTTGGCAAGCGCTGACGAGAACGAAATTATAAAAGTGCTACGCGAATACGGCGAAGAGAAGTTTGCTCGCAGAATGGCTAAGGCTGTTCTGGAGAAACGTCAAGAGCAAGCCATTACCACCACAGCGCAGTTAGCCGAGATTATTTCAGAGGCGAATCCTCGTTGGGAGAAGGGCAAACATCCGGCAACTCGCGCTTTTCAGGCGATTCGTATCCATATTAATGATGAGCTTGGGCAGTTGCGAACAGCTCTAGAGCAGGCCTTAGATATTCTCGCGCCGGGTGGTCGTCTGGTGGTGATCAGTTTTCATTCTTTGGAAGACCGGATTGTAAAACAGTTTATTCGACAGAAGGCGCGCGGTGAGTTCGTTCATGCGTCGATTCCTATTATGGATAAGGATATCGTGCGGCGTATGCGTCCTGTAGGTAAGGCAATCAAACCGTCGGAGGAAGAGGTTGATGCCAACCCCAGGTCGCGCAGTGCGGTCATGCGTGTGGCGGAGAAGCTATTGTGACGGGCCAGGATATGCTGGCCGAGCAGGGTCAGATATCTCGCGCACTGGTAAGTGTGGTATTGGTTTTATGTGTGGTGACATCTGCACTGGCGGTGACTTTTGTGGCGCAAAAGAACCGGCACCTTTTTAATGACTTGGAGCAGTTGCGCCGAAAAGAAACAGCACTGGAGGCCGAGTGGACCCGATTGTTACTGGAGCGCTCTACTTTGGCGTCTCACAGTCGAATTGAAAAAATGGCAGTTGAAGAGTTAGGCTTGCGCTCCATGCAAGCCAAAGACGTGGTGATAGTGAAGTGAAGGCTAAGGCAGCAACAAAAAATGCAGCGGTTATTGATCGCTCGTTTTGGCGCTTTCATCTAGTGTGGGTATTACTTGCCCTGCTGGGTGGTTTGCTGGTGGCCAGAATAATTATGCTGCAGCTTGTAGATACTGATCGTGGACATCAATTTCTTAAAGACCAAGGCGATGCGCGAGCGATTCGCACCGTAGAAATTCAGGCTCATCGAGGCATGATTGCAGATCGCAACGGCGAGCCACTTGCTGTCAGTACCCCGGTTTTTTCTATATGGGCCAACCCACGTCGGCTTGTGGCCAGCAAAACAGACATCGCCGCCCTTGCCAAGGCCTTGGGCCTGCCAATCGAAAAATTAACTAAGAAGCTTGAATCCCCTGGCTCAAAGCAATTTCTTTACTTGCGCAGGCAGGTGCCGCCGCCAATCGCCACTGAGATACTCGATTTAGATATTGAAGGCATATATGCGCGCCGGGAATTCAAGCGATATTATCCTGCCGGCGAAGTAAGTGCTCACTTGGTCGGTTTCACTGATGTGGATGAAAAAGGCCAGGAAGGTGTCGAGCTGGCCTACAATGAATTTCTGGAAAGTCATGCTGGTGCCAAGCAAGTCGTAAAAGATTTGCGGGGCCGTACTATCGGTGAAATTAAGCAGATCAAAGAGGCTCAGCCGGGGGGTGATTTGCAGCTGAGCATTGATTTAAGAATTCAATACGCTGCTTATCGAGCGCTAAAACAGACGGTGTCCGACTTTGATGCCGCAGGTGGCTCGGTTGTTGTATTGGATGTAAAGACGGGAGAAATTCTGGCGCTTGCCAGCCAGCCGGCTTACAACCCTAACAATCGTAGTTTAATGAAGGTGGCGAATCTCCGTAATCGAGCCATTACTGATGTATTCGAGCCGGGCTCAACGGTTAAACCGTTTACCGTGCTGGCGGCGCTGGAAAGCGGTTTGTATACGCCGGATACCATCATCGATACTCACCCGGGTTATATCCGTGTTGGCCGCAAGACTTTTGAGGATCATCATAATTACGGGCCTCTAAATGTTACCCAGATAATCACTAAATCCAGTCAGGTGGGGACAACTAAAATAGCATTGAGTCTGGATCCGGAACAAATTCGCGAAACCTTTTATCGTCTCGGCCTGGGTCAGGCTTCGGGTACAGGTTTCCCTGGGGAGGCGCTGGGTGTCATGCCATCCCGGCGGCACTGGCGCGATATTGAGCGCGCAAATTTTGCTTTTGGCTATGGCTTAAGTGTGACTACCTTGCAGTTGGCTCAAGCCTATCAAGTGGTGGCGAATGGGGGTTATAAAATGCCCTTAAGTTTATTGAAACTGGAGCAGCCCGCTCAGGCAGAGCTTGTTGTCGAGCCTCTATTGGCCAAACAGATACGCTCTATGTTGGAGACTGTCGGGCAGCAAGGAGGAACAGCGGCCAAGGCACAGGTTGAGGCGTATAACTTTGCCGGAAAGACCGGAACTGTGCATAAGGTTGGCGCGTCAGGTTACGACCCTCATCGCTATATGTCACTCTTCGCCGGTATGGCTCCAGTGAATGATCCTCGTTTAGTGGGCGTTGTTGTTATTGATGATCCAAAGGGAGACAAATACTACGGTGGCCTGGTAGCGGCGCCGATTTTTTCTCAAGTGATAGCCAAAGCCTTGCCATTACTCAATGCACGACCAGATAAACTGGATGATTTCTCTGTCATGCCACTGATAGGGCAGAGATGAATATGGCTGCCGTGACAGAAAAATTCTCCATGAGCTTGGCAGCGCTACTCAACCGAGCCGATTTGGATGCCAGCTTACGAGTATCCGGGCTGTGTATGGATAGTCGTAAAGTGACCTCAGGCGATCTTTTTATCGCTTTGCCTGGAGAGGATAGTGATGGCCGTGATTATATCGAACAGGCTTTGGAAAACGGCGCGTTTGCAGTATTAGCAGAATCTGGCGACGGCAGATCGTTGCCTGTCGTACAGTCATCTTCTCCATTGTTGCAGCAAGAAGGAATAAGCGAGCAGCTAGGTGACCTGGCACTGCGATTTTACGGTGAATATAGTGCAGATTTATCTGTGATCGGAATAACCGGTACCAATGGTAAAACAACCTGCAGTTTTATTTTGTCGCAATTGTTAAACCGATTGGGCATGCCCTGTTCTGTTATGGGAACCTTGGGTTATGGGGTGCCCGGTGAGCTAAAAGACACAGGTCTGACGACGCCGGATGTTATGGCAATACATCGTGCGATGGCCGAAGTCAGGCAAGGCGGAGCTCAGGCTCTGGTAGTTGAAGTATCATCACATGCATTGGATCAAAATCGTATTGCAGGTGTGCGTTTCGATACGGCCGTATTTACTAACTTGAGCCATGATCACCTTGACTATCATGGTGATATGCACAGCTATTTTCTGTGCAAGGCCAAGCTTTTTCAGTTACCAGGTTTACAGTGTGCAGTAGTCAATTTTGATGATAAATTTGGTCGTACTCTGTTGGCTAATATGTCACCCGAAGTGACAAGCTGGGCTTATTCTGCCAGTGATCCGGCCTCGGATATTTACATGCGAAACATGCAGTTTACCGCTGTTGGAATACGGGGTGAGCTGGTAACACCCTGGGGCGAAGGTAAACTAATTTGTAATTTGTTGGGCAGATTTAACCTGATGAACATTCTGGCAGCGATCGCTGTGCTGGGCGCTAGTGGTTATGCCATTGCTGAAATTTTGGCTTTATTACCCGAGGTTGAAGCGGCTCCCGGTCGAATGCAGGTAGTCTCTAGTGACGGCCCTCTGGTGCTTGTAGATTATGCCCATACCCCCGATGCTCTAGAGCAGCTATTACAAACCTGCCGGGACCATACTCAAGGTCAGATGTGGTTGGTGTTCGGTTGTGGTGGTGATCGAGATCAGAGTAAGCGTGAGCCCATGGGGCGTATCGCTACACAGTATGCCGATAGAATTGTCATTACCAACGACAACCCTCGGAACGAAAATCCCCAACAGATTATTGATGAAATTCTATTGGGTATTACCGCCGTTGATAAGATTTTAGTGCACTCAGATCGTGCAGAGGCTATCGCGGTCGCCATTAAAGAAGCCGAGCCAGAGGACTGTGTCGTTCTGGCGGGTAAAGGGCATGAGGACTATCAGGAAATCGCGGGTAATAGAATTGCCTTTGATGACGTCGTTCAGGCGCGCCAGTGCCTGGCTCTTCGGAGGGCGTCGCGATGATTGAGGCGATGTCGTTGGAATCGTTGGCAGTGTCACAGAATTGGTCTTTGATCGGAGATGGCGTGACTTTCTCGCGGGTTTCTATCGACAGTCGAAGCCTGACGCATGGCGATTTGTATGTCGCGTTAAAAGGTGAGAATTTTGACGGACATGATTTTATTCAATCGGCGGTTGACGCTGGTGCATGTGCCGCGATGGTCAGTCAGTTGTCGACGACGCCTATATCGCAATTACAAACTCCTGATACACAGCACGGTTTAGATCGGTTGGCTGTCTTGAATAGGCAGGCTTTTACCGGAAAATTGATTGCCTTAACCGGAAGTGCGGGCAAAACAACAACCAAAGAAATGATCGCGGCGGTATTGTCACAGTGCGGGTCGGTATCGGCTACGCGAGGTAATTTGAATAATGAAATAGGTGTGCCGCTAACGCTATTGGGCTTAGAAAAACAGCATCAATATGCGGTGGTAGAAATGGGAGCGGCTAAGCGCGGGGATATCGAGCATCTGGTAAATCTCGCTTCGCCCGATGTGGCTTTGTTGCTAAATGCCTGTCCTGCTCATCTGGCCAGCTTTGGTAGTCTGCAAGCCATTGCAGAAACCAAAGGTGAAATATTTTCACGCATGAGCCCGAATCAGGTAGCTATCATCAATGCGGATGATAATTATGCCGACTATTGGCGTGGTCTGATTGGCGAAGCCAGGCTTATTAGCTTTGGTATTGAGCAGACAGCGGATGTCAGTGCAAAAAACATCCATCTTGAAGTAGATCATAGTAACTATCAGTTGCACATAGACGGGGAAGCACACCCCGTGCGATTAATGTCTGCTGGTATGCATAATCTAAGGAATTCTTTGGCTGCAGCGGCGGTGGCGTATTCCCTCGGTATAGGTACTGATCAAATCGCGACCGGTCTGTCGGGTTTCACTTCAGTAGGAGGCCGTCAGCAACGACTCGCCGGTTTACATGGCTCCACTATCATAGACGATAGCTATAACGCTAATCCCACTGCAGTTAAGGCAGCTGCCGACGTACTGGCGTTGGCTGATGGCAAGCGTTTGTTGGTGATGGGTGTTATGGCTGAGCTTGGCCCTGACAGTGAAGCGCTTCACGCTGATATCGGCTGTTACGCCAGAGATATTGGTCTGGACGGTTTTTACGCAGTTGGGCGCGAAATGTCCGCGGCGGTTGAAGCCTTTGGGGATAATGCCTATTGGTTTAGTAATAAAGATGCCTTAACGGATGCGCTGCGCTCAGCGCTGGATGAAACCACAACCTTGTTAATAAAGGGATCTCGCAGTACCGGCATGGAGCAGGTGGTTCAATCCTTATCTGCATTGGGCCTTCATTCTACAGAGGGGGAAGGCTGATGTTGTTATTGCTGGCGGACTGGTTATCACAATATGCGGGCGGGTTTCGGGTGTTTCAATATTTGACCCTGCGAGCTATTTTAAGTGTTTTGACCGCGCTGGCGATCTCCCTTCTGGTCGGGCCGACGGTCATTAGGCAGCTAAACTCCCGTCAGATTGGACAGTCTATTCGCGACGACGGACCCAAGTCTCACTTGAGTAAATCTGGCACGCCTACTATGGGCGGCGCTTTGATATTGATCGCTGTGGCGCTGGCTACTTTGTTGTGGGGAGACTTAAGCAATCGTTATCTTTGGTTGGTCTTGGGCGTGACAGCCATATTTGCCGCTGTAGGCTGGGTCGATGACTACCGTAAAGTCGTTGAAAAAGACTCACGCGGATTGCCGGCCAGATGGAAGTATCTGTGGCAATCTGTGGGAGGGCTCGGGGCAGCATTATTGCTATATTACTGGGCAGATTTACCCGCTCATACACAGTTGTATATTCCTTTCTTTAAAGAGGTTGCCTGGCCTATGGGCGGCCTTTTTGTTGTGCTGACGTATTTCGTCATAGTGGGTAGCTCCAATGCTGTCAACCTGACCGATGGTCTGGATGGGCTGGCGATTATGCCGACAGTTATGGTGGGTGGAGCGCTGGGTGTTATTGCTTATCTTTGCGGACATGCCACTTTTGCAGACTATCTGTTTATTCCTCATATTCCGGGCGCAGGAGAACTGCTGGTTTTTTGTGCTGCGATTGCAGGTGCTGGTTTGGGGTTTCTATGGTTTAACACCTATCCCGCACAGGTTTTTATGGGAGATGTCGGTGCTCTGGCACTAGGTGCCGCGCTGGGCGTGGTGGCGGTTATTGTTCGTCATGAAATTGTATTTTTTATCATGGGCGGAATTTTTGTACTGGAAACCGTGTCCGTCATTATCCAGGTGGCTTCATTTAAATTGACTGGCCGGCGGATCTTCCGGATGGCTCCTATTCACCACCATTTTGAGTTAAAGGGTTGGCCAGAGCCCAGAGTTATCGTGCGCTTCTGGATTATTAGCCTGATGCTGGTTCTAATCGGTTTGGCAACCTTGAAATTACGGTAAATTATTAATGAATTTGGCGACTGACAAAACAATAGCGATTCTCGGACTGGGGCTGACAGGCCTGAGTTGTGCGCGCTATTTTACCAGTCTGGGAAAATCTTTTGTGATGATTGATGAGTCGCCTGCCGCGCTGAGAGTTGATCAGTTTCGAGAGGAATTCCCCGATAGTAGACTGATAAGTGGCAAGCTGGAAGAAGATGATTTAATTGGCTTTAATACGATTGTGGTTAGCCCAGGGATATCTCTGGATGTGCCTGCCCTACGCCGAGCTCAGGTGGCGGGTAGCGATATTACCGGCGACATTGCCCTGTTCCGACAGGAGGCGAATGCACCTGTCATTGCGATTACCGGATCTAATGGCAAAAGTACGGTAACGCGCTGGTTGGGAGAAATGGCGGAGCGTTCAGGCAGGCTTGTCGGTGTCGGTGGGAATATAGGCACGCCCGCGCTAGATCTATTACTTGATGACAAAGAATACGATTTATATGTTCTTGAGTTGTCGAGCTACCAATTGGAGCGCACTCCGTTACTGGCAGCTCACGCCGCCGCCTTTTTGAATCTCAGCCCGGATCATCTGGATCGTTATCCAGACATCATGTCTTACCACGCAGCAAAACAACGGATATTTCGCGGTTGTCATCATATGGTGTGTAACCGCAAAGACCGTCTTACGCAGCCCTTGGTGGCGAAAGACGCCTCGCTTGCGACCTTTGCGTTGAGCTCCCCGGATTTGAAAGAATATGGCGTAGTGGGTAAGGGAGAGAATGCCTATCTCGCTAAAGGCCCGCAGCGTTTACTGCCAGTGACTGCGATATCTTTACCTGGAAAACATAACATTGAAAATGCCCTGGCCAGCTTGGCGCTGGGTGATGCTGCCGGATTGCCCATGGCAACCATGTTGGAAGTTCTAAGTGATTTCCATGGCTTGCCGCATCGTTGTCAGCCTATCGCCGAAATTGCGGGGGTGACTTATATCGATGATTCGAAGGGCACCAATGTTGGTGCTACGATTGCCGCAGTCGAGGGTTTGAGTTTGACTGCGCACGATATTGTTTTGATAGCCGGTGGCGTAGGCAAGGATGCGGACTTTGGTCCTCTGGTGGAATTGGCTCCTGCATTAAAACACGTGCTGTTGATGGGCCAGGCGGCACGAGATATTGGTATCGTTCTCGAGCCGGTAGTTGCCTGTACTTATGTCGAAGACATGTCGGCGGCAGTGGCTACAGCCCGTCAATTGGCAAGCGCCGACGATCGTGTATTACTTAGCCCGGCCTGTGCAAGTTTTGATATGTTTGCCAATTTTGAAGAGCGCGGTGAAGTATTTTCTGGTTTAGTGCTTGGCATGCAAGGGGGGGCGATATGAGACTTTCCCTTTCTATTAAAGCTTTGGATCTGCGTTGTCTTGATCCGCTGTTACTGGGTTTTATGGCGGCGCTGGTATTGGTGGGTTTTGTTGCAATGAGTTCGGCGTCGATGGAATACGCCTATGTGCAATACAACGATTCTTTTTATCATGTGGTGAGACATTCAGTTTATTTGATTCTTGCCAGTATTGCTGCGGTAGCCGTATATCAGCTGCCTATGTCTTTTTGGCAGCAACAGGGTTGGGTGTTATTGCCGGTGGCATTTGGTCTTTTGGTTATGGTGTTGATTCCTGGGGTTGGGCGAGAGGTCAACGGCTCTCAGCGTTGGGTTGCGTTGGGTCCATTAACGTTACAGGTGTCTGAGCTGGTTAAAATTTGTGTGCTAATTTATATCGCTGGCTATTTAGTCAGACGAGAGAAGGAAGTGCGTCAACGTCTGAGTGGTTTTCTAAAACCCATGATCGTCATGTCCGGCATAGTGGTGTTGTTGTTGGCCGAGCCGGACTTTGGTGCTGTAGTGGTTATCATGGGTACAGTGCTTGGCATGATGTTTTTGGCCGGTGCGCGATTATCGCAGTTTGTTCTATTGCTCACAGGCTGTCTTGGTGCCGCGGCGCTAATGGTGTTTTCGTCGGCATATCGCATGAAGAGATTGGTCGCATTTACCGATCCGTGGGCTGATCAATACGGCAGTGGTTACCAGTTGGTTCAGTCACTAATCGCCTTTGGCCGCGGCGAATTGTTTGGTGTAGGTCTGGGTAACAGCGTGCAGAAACTCTTTTACTTGCCTGAGGCCCATACTGACTTTGTTTTTGCAATATTGGCCGAGGAAATGGGCGCAGTGGGCTCCGTTTTAGCTATCGCTCTGTTTGCGGCCCTTATTGCCCGTATCTTTATCGTTGCTCGTAAAGCGGAGCAGGCCGGCCAGTACTTTGGGGCGTATATCGCTTACGGTACAGGTTTGCTAATGGCCATTCAGGTGTTTATCAATATAGGTGTTAATGTCGGTATTTTACCTACTAAGGGGCTGACCTTACCTTTTTTCAGTTATGGCGGAAGCAGCCTGATAGCCTGCTTTGTGATGCTGGCTTTAGTCTTCCGGGTAGACAAAGAATGCCAGCATGGCGCCGGGGAAAATCCGGAGGTGAGCGAATGACTCAGGTTACTCGCACATTGCTGATAATGGCCGGTGGTACTGGCGGCCATGTTTTTCCTGCGTTGGCAGTCGCTCGTGAAATGCGTCAGCGTGGTTATGACGTGCAGTGGATGGGTACTCTCGCCGGTATTGAAGCCAGGCTGGTTCCCGCAGAAAGTATTCCATTGCACTTCATTAGCATTACTGGGGTGAGGGGCAAAGGATTACTCACCAAGTTGAAGGTGCCCTTCTTATTGATTGGTGCCCTGTGGCAATCCATGAAAATCTTGAATAGTGTTAAGCCGTGCGCGGTGCTGGGCATGGGTGGTTTTGCAGCTGGCCCTGGGGGCCTTGCCGCGGCAATGAAACGAGTTCCATTATTAATTCATGAGCAAAACGCGATTGCAGGAACCACTAATCGAATATTGCATCGAGTAGCGCAGTATACCTTGCAGGGTTTTTCAGGCAGTTTTGACGATGGAGAATTTACCGGCAACCCGGTTCGTAACGACATCACTAATTTACCCGCGCCTGAGATAAGAATGGAGGGTCGCAGTGAAGCTTTACGTTTGCTCGTTTTAGGCGGTAGTTTAGGCGCGGTAGTACTGAATGAAATACTGCCCCTGGCCGTAGCTAAAATAGATGCTGCCTATCGCCCCCAAATAAGGCATCAATGTGGTCGTGATCGTTCACAGGAAGTTTCTGCTCGTTACGCTGATGCAGGTGTCGATGCAAGAGCTGATGATTTTATCGGTGATATGGCTGAGGCTTATGGCTGGGCGGATCTTGCGGTTTGTCGCGCTGGTGCTTTAACTGTTGCTGAGCTGGCCTGTGCGGGGCTAGGTGCTTTAATGGTGCCATATCCACACGCTATAGACGATCATCAAACAGCAAATGCTAGATGGTTGGAGCAGCAGGGCGGTGGACTGGTGCTGCCGCAGTCGACCATTTCGGTTGATAGTTTGGCACAGCAATTGGAAGTTTATTGTAGAGATCGAAAAAAGACTCTCACTATGGCCATTAGCGCTCGTGCTAGTGCTTTGCCCCAGGCCGTTAGCACAGTAGCAGATCGCTGCGAGGAGGCGTGTCGTGGTTGAGTTGCAGGATAAGTTTGCGATTCCGGAAATGCGTCGCATTAAGCGAATACATTTTATTGGCATTGGTGGCGTGGGCATGTGCGGCATCGCCGAGGTTTTATTGAATCAGGGTTACGCTATTTCGGGCTCCGATATAAAAGCCGGTGATGTGACTGATCGCCTTCAATCTATGGGCGCGATTATATTCATAGGGCATCAGGCAGATAATGTGGTTGGCAGTGATGTGCTGGTTTGTTCCACAGCAATAGATGCGGATAATCCAGAGTTGCGTTACGCAAGAGACAATCGTATTCCGGTTGTGCCCCGTGCGGAGATGTTGGCAGAATTAATGCGCTATCGTCATTCTATTGCGGTGGCTGGTACTCATGGAAAAACTACCACAACCAGTTTAATCGCGGCTGTTTTGGCAGAGGCAAAATTCGACCCGACTTTTGTTATTGGCGGTCGCTTAAATAGCGCAGGTACAAATGCCAGATTGGGTGAAAGTCGTTATCTGGTAGCAGAAGCCGATGAAAGTGATGCGTCTTTTTTACATCTTCAACCGATGGTCGCAGTAGTTACTAATATCGATGCCGACCATATGTCTACCTATGACGGTGACTTCGGAAAGTTGAAGCAGACATTTATCGAATTTCTCCACAATTTGCCTTTTTATGGCTTGGCTGTTTTGTGTGTGGATGACCCCCATGTGGAATCTATCTTGCTTGATGTTGCGCGTCCCATGTTGACCTATGGCTTTTCTGATAAAGCCGATTTCAGAATCTCCGGGGTAAGCCTTAATCAACGACGTTCCTCTTTCACCGTAACTCGACCGGAAGGCTTGGCGGACTTACAGGTAGAACTGTCTATTCCGGGCATGCACAACGTATTAAATGCCACAGCGGCTATCGCTGTTAGCACAGATGAGGGAGTCAGCGACAAGGCCATCTTGCAGGGGCTGAAAAAGTTTGAAGGTGTTGGCCGTCGGTTTGAAGTGCATGGAGAATTCGCTGTAGACGATGGCACTGCGATGCTGGTTGACGATTATGGGCATCATCCTACCGAAGTGGCGGCGACGATCGCCGCTATACGGGCGGGCTGGCCTGATCGGCGTTTAGTAATGATATATCAGCCTCATCGCTATAGCCGTACTCGCGATTTATACGAAGAATTTGTTGAAGTGCTTTCCGCGCTCGATCAATTGCTCATGCTGGAAGTTTACTCCGCTGGTGAGCCGGCGATACCGGGCGCTGATAGTAAAGCCTTGTGCCGTAGTTTGCGCCAACGCGGTGCGGTAGAGCCAGTCTATGTGGCGGATATTGATCAGGTGCCGAGCGTGCTTGCCGGGCTTGTTCGGGCTGGAGATATCGTGGTCACTCAGGGGGCGGGCAGTGTGGGCGGTTTGTCACGTAGATTAGCCGAAGTCGAATTGGTGAAAGGGTAGTGAGTATGAATCTGGAATTGATCCAGCATATTAACAGTCTGTTGACCACACCGGTGGCAGTCTTGCTTGGCGGAGAAAGCGCTGAGCGCGAGGTATCATTAAATAGTGGAGCAGCGATTTGCGACGCGCTACAGCAGGCTGGCATCGATCATCAGGTGATAGATGCCAGCGGTGATTGGCTCAGCGTATTACAGACCAGTGGTTTGGCTCATAGCTTTATAGCACTGCATGGCGGTGCGGGAGAGGATGGCACGGTACAAGGTGTGTTAGAGACTCTGGGTATTAGTTATACCGGTAGCGGAGTATTGGCTTCTGCGTTGGCGATGGATAAAGAGCGCAGTAAGCGTTTATTTCGCGGCAGCGATATTCCTACAGCGAATTGGTGCCTGCTAACGGCCACTGTAGATTGGAGTAGCGCCCTGAAAAAGTTAGGTGGCAAGGCTATGGTGAAACCGGCCTGTGAGGGTTCCAGTGTGGGCATGGCTATTGCAGCGAACGCTGAAGAATTGTCTGCCGCCTATGATGCAGCGGGTGAGTTCGATACCGCAGTCATTGCCGAGCAATATATTGACGGTCCCGAGTATACGGTTGCGGTGCTGGACGGGGAGGCCTTGCCAGCTATTCGACTGGAGCCTGCAAACGAATTTTATGATTACGATGCGAAGTATCTGTCAGATAGTACTCGCTATTACTGTCCTTGCGGATTGTCGGAGTCGGAAGAATTGGAAATGAATTCGATGGCGCTGGAAGTGTTTTCCACTCTGGGCTGTAAAGGCTGGGGCAGAATTGATTTTATGCGCGATGGTGAGCAATTTTATGTGCTGGAGGCAAATACTGTACCGGGCATGACAGATCATAGCCTGGTGCCGATGGCGGCTAAAGCCGCCGGTTATGATTTTACGGAATTGGTGTGTCGTATTTTGGCCGCCAGTTTGGTTGTGGAGGCGTAGAGGAATATGCAACGGGCAGAGACTAAGAGGTCGATTAGGGGTGGTGCAACGCGCCAGAGTCCTGCTGCGCCTTTACGTGTGTCTCCTGTTCGACAGGTGACTAACTGGCTGCTGCTGGTGGCCTGTTCGATTGGTGTAGTTGCCGTTATCTGGTATTGGCCCACATTAAGTTATCGTCCAATCAATGAGGTCGGTATCAAGGGTGAAATGGAACATGTAAGTCGAAAGGCAGTGGAGTCTGTAATAGAGCCTTTTTTGGGTCATGGACTGGTGGATATTCCTTTGGAGCAAGTGCGTGAAAATCTTGAAAGGCTGCCATGGATTGATACAGCAGTTGTTAGACGTGATTGGCCAGATGGCTTGTTGATAGAGGTAAAAGAACAGCAACCAGTAGCGCGTTGGGGCAAACATGAATTACTGAATCATCGGGGACAGTCCTTTAGGCCTGAGTCATTGGAAGGTTTTGAGCCCTGGCCCAAGCTGGATGGCCCTGAGAAAAATCAAGCGGCGGTTATGCAAGCGTATTTGGATTTTAATCAACTGCTGCGAAAGCGCGGTTTGCAATTGGAGTCTCTGCAGCAGGATGCCAGAGGCAGTTGGCGTGCGGTATTAACCGGTGGGGTTGAACTCGATTTTGGTAAAGATGACGTGCTGGCGCGAATACAGCGTTTTTTTGAAATATATGATCGGCAGTTACATAAACACGTCGCGAGAGTGGCGCGTATAGATTTGCGTTATCCCCATGGTCTGGCCGTGGCTTGGCAAGATGACGATATCAAAGACGGGGATAAGGAAATGCGGACAGTCAGTATGGGGCAGCAGGGGAATGTCGATGGGTAACCAAAGCAAAAGTCGCATGGTCGTTGGTCTGGATATTGGCACGTCCAAAATTGTGGCTTTGGTTGGCGAGGTAAACGAAGAAGGCGATATAGAAGTCATTGGTCTTGGCTCGCATCAATCTCGCGGCTTAAAAAAAGGCGTTGTAGTCAATATTGAATCTACGGTGCAGTCCATCCAGCGTGCTATCGAAGAAGCGGAGTTAATGGCGGGTTGCCAAATTCACTCTGTCTACGTGGGCATTGCTGGTAATCACATCCGCAGTATGAATTCACATGGCATTGTTGCCATACATGATCGTGAAGTGCAGTCGCTGGACGTCGACAGAGTTATTGATGCAGCCCAGGCTGTTGCGATTCCCGCAGATCAGAAGGTGCTGCATATATTGCCGCAGGAATACATTATTGATAATCAGGAGGGCGTTAAGGAACCGCTGGGAATGTCCGGGGTGCGGCTGGAGGCAAAAGTGCATCTGGTGACCTGTGCTGTCAATGCTGTGCAGAACATTGAGAAGTGTGTACGGCGCTGCGGGCTGGATGTAGAAGACGTGATTTTGGAACAGCTGGCTTCCAGCTACGCCGTGTTGACTGAAGACGAAAAGGAACTGGGTGTGTGTCTGGTGGATATCGGTGGTGGCACCACCGATATCGCGATATTTACCGAGGGCGCTATTCGACACACGGGTGTAATCCCGATTGCCGGTGATCAGGTTACCAATGATATAGCCATGGCCTTGCGAACCCCAACGCAGCATGCAGAAGATATCAAAATTAAATATGCCTGTTGCTTGACGCAGTTAACCGGTGCCGATGAAACGATAAAAGTACCCAGTGTTGGCGAAAGACCGCCGCGCGATTTATCCAGGCAGTCTTTGGCTGAGGTGGTTGAACCGCGCTATGACGAATTATTCACGCTGGTACAGGCAGAAATACGCCGTAGTGGCTTCGAAGATATGATGCCCGCCGGCGTGGTATTAACCGGCGGAACCTCGAAGATGGAGGGCGCGGTAGAGTTGGCGGAAGAAATATTCCACATGCCGGTACGGCTTGGCGCGCCAAACAATATTAGTGGTTTGGCGGATATCGTTAAAAATCCAATTTATGCGACAGGCGTGGGTTTGTTGCATTACGGGCTGGATCAGCACTTTAGCCCGACATCGACCAAGGGGATACCCGAAGGTGGGTTTTTCGTAAGACTTAAACAATGGTTTAAAGGCAATCTTTAAAGAATTGGACGGGTGACTGTCCATTGTATGGCAAAAGGGAGAGTAGAAATGTTTGAATTAGTAGATAGCGTGCCGCAGCGTGCGGTGATCAAGGTTATCGGTGTAGGTGGCGGTGGTGGTAATGCTGTCAAGCACATGATGTCTTGTAATGTGGAGGGTGTTGAGTTCGTCTGTGCTAATACAGATGCGCAAGCACTCACGGATATTGACTCAAAAACTCAGCTGCAACTGGGAGGAGAGCTGACTAAAGGGCTGGGTGCTGGTGCTAACCCCGATGTTGGACGTCAGGCTGCCATAGAGGACCGTGAACGCATAGCGGATATTCTTCGTGGCGCTGATATGGTGTTTATTACCGCAGGTATGGGCGGTGGCACGGGTACAGGAGCTGCTCCGGTAGTCGCTGAAATAGCCAGAGATATGGGAATACTGACCGTTGCGGTAGTGACGCGACCATTCCCTTTTGAAGGTAAAAAGCGCAGCAAGATAGCCGATGCAGGTTTGGCGGGTTTGGCAGAGCACGTGGATTCTTTGATCACAATTCCCAATGAGAAATTATTACCTGTATTAGGTGCTGATATTTCATTGCTGGATGCCTTTAAAGCTGCCAACGATGTACTGCTTGGCGCTGTACAAGGCGTAGCTGATCTGATTATCCGTCCGGGAATGATTAACGTCGATTTCGCGGATGTCAAAACGGTTATGTCGGAAATGGGTATGGCGATGATGGGCACTGGAGTCGCAAGCGGCGAAAACCGTGCCAGAGAAGCGGCAGAGTCTGCTGTTCACAGTCCGTTACTCGAAGACGTCAACCTTGAGGGTGCCCGCGGTATTCTGGTTAATATCACTGCTGGCGCAAATTTGAGCCTGGCTGAGTTCTCTTCGGTGGGTGATACAGTAGAAGAGTTCGCTTCTGATGACGCCACTGTTGTCGTGGGTACGGTTATAGACCCCGACATGACGGATGAGATTCGAGTCACTGTTGTAGCAACAGGGCTGGGTGGTACTGTGCAGAGTGAGCGGCCGATGAAGGTGGTTGACACTGGCAGGCCGCCGACCAGCGGGGGCAATCAGAATTATAATGATTATGATAAACCCTTGTTTATTCGTCAGCGCACCGCTGGCAGCGACGCAGGTGCGACGCCGGCGCCAAGTGACAAGGATATGGACTTTCTGGATATCCCGGCGTTTTTGCGCCGTCAGGCGGATTAACGCTCGCTAGGGGAGCTGTCACTCTTTGTGTGAGTGCATCCCTTTTGTCAGTATCGGCTTTTGCCGGTTTAACCGTGCTCGCTAGAGCGCGAGTGGCATGCTCCCTCCGATTTTTCTCAGCGGCCCCTTATTGGGGCCGTTTTAGTCCCCTATGACCCTATTAGGGAATTTACGTATGGTGTTCCATTGCGATCGCGGCAAGAATGTAGCTCCTAAATAAGCCAAGCTCCAGCCTAAGGGCCATTATTGGACCCGGTTATGGAGTTCCAAGAATAAAATGTGAGTGTTTTACCCTTTTCGGGTTTTTACCGCAGCATGACCAGGGAAATCAGATGATGATCAGGCAACGAACTTTACGTAACGAGATTCGGGCTACCGGCATTGGATTACATACCGGAGAGAAGGTTTATCTCACTCTTAAACCGGCGCCGATCGACGCAGGTATCATATTTCGTCGTGTTGACCTCAATCCGCCAGTAGAAATTCAGGCCAGCGCCGAAAATGTGGGTGAGACGACTTTGTCGACTACTTTAGTCAAAGATGGAGTAAAGGTGGCTACTGTAGAGCACTTGCTGTCAGCCATGGCAGGTTTGGGCATCGATAATGCCTATATTGAGTTAAGTGCACCCGAAGTGCCGATTATGGACGGTAGCGCAGGTCCCTTTGTCTTTTTGATCCAGTCGGCGGGTATTGAAGAGCAGGCTGCAGCGAAGAAATTTATTCGTATCAAGCGAAAGGTCGAGGTCACGGATGGCGACAAAGTGGCGACTTTCATCCCCTTTGACGGATTTAAAGTGACTTTTACCATCGATTTTGATCATCCGGTATTTCGTGACCGTTCTGCCCGCGCTGAAGTGGATTTTTCCAGCACCTCGTTTGTTAAAGAAATCAGCCGGGCACGCACCTTTGGTTTTATGCACGAGATAGAGTACTTACGCTCGCAGGGTCTGGCACGTGGTGGCAGCTTCGATAATGCCATTGTGGTTGATGATTACCGTATTTTGAACGAAGATGGTCTGCGCTACGAAGACGAATTTGTTAAGCATAAAGTACTTGATGCTATTGGTGATCTATATCTGCTCGGCAATAGCCTGATTGGCGCCTTTCAGGGCCATAAAAGCGGTCATGCCTTGAACAACGCGCTGTTGCGTGAGCTCATCGCGCAGGAAGATGCCTGGGAAGTGGTGACCTTTAACGACGCCTCGACGGCGCCGATCTCCTATATGGCACCTGTGCTGGCGGCCTAATATGGCCTAAAAAGCACCCTTCTGTACTGGCTTTTTAGCCAGTTTCAGTTAGTATTGCGTTTTTTGTCATATGTAGTCGCGAAACTTCAGCGTTTAATCTATGAAATTGATACTCATTCACAGGAAAGGTGCACGTTCGTTAACCTTTCATCTGGGCCCTTTGTCGCGTCGTCTTTTCGGCGCGGGTCTTGTTTTTGTGCCTTTTTTAGTCGGTTTTGCGGGTTATTCTCTTGCTTTAATGTCTTCTCCTGCTGGTATAGATCAGCAAGTTGCTCAGTGGCGTGAGAAAATATCTCAGCAAGATCAGCTTCTCAATGACGTTCAGACCGAATCAAGGCAACAGGTTGATGCGCTAACTGCACGTATGGCGGAGTTACAAGCCCGTTTAATGCGTCTTGACGCGCTTGGCGAAAGAGTCACGGAAGTGGCTCGGCTTGATGCCGATGAATTCGATTTTAGTCAGCAGCCTGCCCTGGGCGGTGCGGTTTCTGGTCCTGGTGCTCCAACATATTCTTCTCTGGGCGATCTATCCTCGTCGATGGAACTGCTGGAAGATCAGATTCATTTGCGAGAACAGCAGCTCGATGCCCTTGAAGGTCTATTAATAGATCGGGATTTGCATCAGGCGCAGCGAGTTGATGGCTGGCCCATTGAAAAAGGCTGGGTTTCTTCACGTTATGGCAACAGAGTAGACCCCTTTAACGGCAAGACCACCTGGCACAATGGCGTTGATTTTGCCAGCAAAGACGGTGCGCCGGTGTTGGCAGTCGCTTCTGGTGTTGTAGTTTGGGCTGGTAGTCGATCAGGTTATGGCCTAACTGTTGAAGTCAGCCATGGCGAAGGTTATGTCACCCGTTATTCCCACAATCAGGATAATTTAGTGATTGTCGGCGATATTGTGAAAAAGGGTCAGCAAATAGCAGCAGTGGGCAGTAGTGGTCGGTCCACCGGACCCCATGTACACCTGGAAGTGTTTAAGCACGGTCGCGTCGTTGACCCTGCCTCGTATGTCCGACGTACCCGTCAATCCTGATTTTCCCTCAACTAATTCGTATTCTCGAACTTACGCTTGACGACCCAAATTAAGGGGTGGGTTGCAAGTGATCTAATTTAGTTGTCCCCGGCATGGAATTATGGCCAGTTTATTAGGAAAGATTTTTGGTACGCGCAATGACCGCGAGTTAAAGCGCATGCGCAAGGTCGTCGTGAAAGTCAACGAATTCACAGAAGCTACTGCAGCCTTGAGTGATGAGCAGTTGCGGGAAAAAACAACTGAGTTCAAGCGGCGAGTCACTGACGGGGAAACTCTTGATGCCATTTTGCCTGAAGCCTTTGCTGTTTGTCGTGAGGCGAGCGAGCGAGCTCTTGGTCTTCGGCATTTTGATGTACAGCTTATTGGCGGTCTTACCCTGCACGAAGGCAAGATAGCTGAAATGCGAACCGGTGAGGGTAAAACGCTGGTTGCCACCTTACCGTCATATTTGAACGCCCTATCTGGTAGCCCTGTTCACTTGGTGACGGTGAATGACTACCTGGCTCGACGAGATGCGGGCTGGATGGGCCCATTGCACGAATTTTTAGGTCTGAAAGTAGGCTTTGTCGTTTCAGGTCAGAGCCGGGAAGAAAAGGCGGCTGCCTATGATTGCGATATAGTTTATGGCACCAATAATGAATTTGGTTTTGATTATCTGCGTGACAATATGGCCGTTGCACTGGAAGATAAAATGCAGCGTGATACGGCTTTTGCTATCGTCGATGAAGTCGATTCGATTCTGATCGACGAAGCGCGCACTCCGCTGATTATTTCAGGCCCAACGGAAGATCACTCTGCCGTTTATAAGCAGGTAAACCTGTTTATTCCCCAGCTTAAAAGAGCGGCAGACGTTGAGGACGGAGAAGAAAAGGAAGAGGAAGAGGAAGAAGGACACTATACGATTGATGAAAAAAGTCGTCACCTCGAGCTTAATGAAGTAGGTCATCAATTAGTAGAAAGTTTGTTAAGTAAGTCGGGCATGTTAAAAGAAGGTGATAGCCTTTATTCGCCCGCCAATCTAAATCTATTACACCACGTGCTGACCGGATTGCGAGCACATGTAATGTTTTTTCGTGATGTTGATTATATCGTTCAGGAAAAGCAGGTAGTTCTAATTGACGAACATACAGGCCGTACCATGCCTGGTCGTCGTTTGTCTGAGGGCTTGCATCAGGCAATAGAGGCCAAAGAAGGTGTGGCTATTCAAACCGAAAGCCAAACCCTGGCTTCCACCACTTTTCAGAACTTTTTCCGTCTGTATGACAAATTGTCGGGTATGACCGGAACAGCCGATACAGAGGCTGAAGAGTTTCATGAAATATATGCTCTTGATGTTGTGTTAATTCCTACCAATGTTGATGTTCATCGTGATGATATGAATGACCTGATTTTCCTGACTCAGGATGAAAAGTTTGATGCCATAGCGGATGATATTAAAACCTGTCTGGAAAAAGGCGCACCAATTCTGGTTGGTACCGCCTCGATAGAAACCTCCGAAGAGTTGTCAGGTTTGTTGGAGAAAAAGGGCATTGAGCACAAGGTATTGAATGCCAAGTTTCACGCTAAAGAAGCTGAAATTATAGCTCAGGCAGGACGCCCCGGAGCGGTGACTATAGCGACAAACATGGCCGGACGAGGTACAGATATTGTTCTGGGTGGCAACTTTGAAGTTGAAGTAGCGGCCATGGATAATCCGTCAGAAGATGATATAGCGGTTCGCAAAACCGCCTGGGAAGAGCGGCACAAGCAGGTGCTGGATGCTGGCGGGCTCCATGTTCTGGGAACAGAGCGTCATGAGTCGCGTCGTATCGACAATCAATTACGAGGTCGATCTGGCCGTCAAGGAGACCCCGGCGTATCGCGTTTTTACCTGTCCCTTGAAGATAACCTGATGCGTATATTTGCCTCAGATAAAGTGAAGAGCTTTATGCAGGCCTTAGGGATGGAGAAAGGCGAGGCGATCGAGCATCGTATGGTCTCCAATGCGATTGAAAAAGCTCAGCGCAAGGTTGAGGGACGCAACTTTGATATTCGTAAGCAACTACTTGAATATGATGACGTAGCCAACGATCAGCGGCAGATAGTGTATCAGCAACGTAATACATTGTTGGAACTGGAGGATTTTTCTGAGCTTTTGGTTGGACTGCGTTCTGATGTGGTAAATGAGGTTATTAGCGATTACATTCCTCCCGGTTCTGTTTGGGAGCAATGGGATGTGGCGGGTTTGGAACAGCAGCTTGAATCAGAGTTTAATTGCACTTTAGCGGTTCAAGAATGGCTGGACGCTGACGATGATCTACACGAGGAGCCACTACGCGAGCGTATCGTAGCGGATGTCCAGGCGGGATATGAGCAAAAGGCCGCCATGGTTGGCGCTGAGATGAGCCGCTTTGAAAAGCACATTATGTTGCAGGTGCTGGATCAGTTGTGGAAGGAACATCTTTCTGCAATGGATCATCTTCGCCAAGGTATTCATTTGCGCGCCTATGCCAGTAAGAATCCCAAGCAGGAATATAAACGTGAATCCTATGGCTTATTCGAGTCGATGCTGGATAATTTTTACCGCGAGGTTATTACGTTCCTCTCGAAGGTGCAGATCAAACTGGAAGATGCAGAGGCGCTGGAGCAGCAGCGCCGGGAAGAAGAAGCCAAAAAACAGATTGAACTGCGCCATGAGCAGGCTACCGCGCTATTGGAAGAGAAACCCAATAAACCTACTGCCAGCTTTGCGCCCACAACGCGTGAAGGTCGCAAGGTAGGTCGCAACGAGGCCTGCCCCTGCGGTTCCGGTAAAAAATACAAGCAGTGTCACGGCAAGCTATAAGGAGATACACATGGCCGTTGGTAATGGAGAATTGGCTGTTCTACATAGTATTGAAGGGCTGCGGCTGGGTACTACTAGTGCTGGAATAAAAAAGCCGGGGCGGCAAGACCTGGTTTTGATAGAAATGGATGAGGCGGCGGAAATCGCTTGTGTGTTTACCCTTAATCGTTTCTGCGCAGCACCTGTTCAGATTGCCAAAAAGCATTGGCAATCGGATACGCCGCGTTATCTGTTAGTCAATACGGGCAACGCTAATGCTGGTACAGGACAGCAGGGGCTGCAGGATGCGCTAGCTTGCTGTGACGCTGTGGCATCACTCACCGGCGTGTCCGCAAGTCAGGTATTGCCTTATTCAACCGGCGTTATTGGTGAGGCCTTGCCAGTAGAGGTTATTGAGGCAGCTCTGCCTGCCGCTATTGCTGCATTAGATTCAAATGGCTGGGCTGATGCCGCGGCTGGTATTATGACTACTGATACGCGCCCCAAAGGCGCCAGCAGGCAGATAGAATTGTGTGGTAAGACTATTACCATCACCGGTATCGCCAAAGGCGCTGGTATGATCAAGCCCAATATGGCGACGATGCTGGGCTACGTAGCCACGGATGCACTGATAGGTAAGGCGCAGCTGCAAGCATATTTGGAGCAGGCGGTGAATTTGTCGTTTAACCGGATTACCATTGATGGTGATACCTCGACTAACGACGCCTGTAGCCTGATAGCCACAGGCGCTACCGGCGTTGCAGTGCATGCAGGTAGCCAGGATGAGCAGGTGTTTCTGGATGCACTACTAGAATTATTTATTGAACTAGCCCAGGCCTTGGTAAAAGATGGCGAGGGCGCGAGTAAATTTGTCACCGTAGCTGTTCAACAGGGCCTTAACGAAAGCGAATGCCTGAAGGTAGCATATACTGTGGCTGAGTCACCTTTGGTGAAGACCGCCTTATTTGCCAGCGACCCTAATTGGGGGCGTCTGTTGGCTGCAATAGGCCGCGCCGGAGTCGACGACCTGGAAGTTGATGGTGTATCTGTACGTATTAATGACGTATTGATTGCTGAGCAGGGCGGACGGGCAGCCAGCTATAGTGAAGAACAAGGCCAGCGGGCCATGTCACAGGAGAATATTGTTATCGATATCCTGTTAGGGCGAGGAGAGCACGCCTGTAAAGTATGGACCACAGACTTGTCCTACGATTATGTGCGTATCAATGCCGAGTATCGCAGTTGAGCCAACGAGTACATGTGGCCGTTGGTGTTATTAGAAATCCCGAGGGCAAAATTCTTATTGCCCGTCGACCCGCAAATAACCATCAAGGTGGCTTGTGGGAGTTTCCCGGAGGCAAGGTGGAACAGGGTGAAACTGTGGCTCAGGCCTTGGCCCGTGAGCTAAAAGAAGAACTCGATATTACTATCTCTGTCTGTACACCGTTGTTGGAGATTTCTCATGACTATGCGGATAAACAGGTGCTGCTGGACGTATGGTGTGTTGCCGAGTTTGCTGGCGAACCGCAAGGACTCGAGGGTCAACCGCTACGCTGGGTATCGGTGCAGGAGCTAAAAGACATTCCTTTCCCACAGGCCAACGGCGCTATTGTAGACGCACTGCAATCTCAATGTTGGTAGTTGAGATCTTCCGACATAACATCATTTAACTCGTCTTCACCGGCAATCACCTGATCTTCATTGGCCCAAGCAATAAAGTCCGAGTTTTTACAACTGGCGGAGCAGAAGGGACGGTAAGGGTCAGTCTTATCCCAGGTTTTCTGTGCTCCGCAGCGCGGGCAATTGAGTTTAATGGGCTTTTTCATCGATGTCGGTTCCAGCGGCCAGCTTGAGATATTGTAAGTGCAGTCTCTCTACTGTGGTGTTCAATGTGGCTAAATCGCCGCTATTATCTATTCTATCGTCGGCTTTTTCCAGTCGTTGTTGTCGACTTGCCTGGCTAGCGATAATAGCTTTAATTTGCTCCGGATCATTATTGTCGCGCTCGCAAGTGCGAGATATCTGCAAGGCTTCAGGCACATCAATAACCAGTACTCTATCGCAGATAGCGTCCTGACCAGATTCGACCAGTAGCGGTGATACAAAAACGACATAGGGGCCATCGGCAGTCTCCAGTTGGCGAAAGGTTTCGGCGCCAATCAGAGGGTGCAGTAATTGCTCAAGCCATTGTTTGGCATCGGTATCGGCAAATATGATTTTACGTAAAGCAGCCCTATCGAGATTTCCGTCAGCTGTCAGTATGTCGCTGCCAAATCGTTTTTCTATTTGCAGTAACGCTTGGCTATCCGGCTCCACGACTTGCCTGGCAATGACATCGGCATCGACAATGGTAATGCCTTTTTTTTCAAGCAGGTCTGTTATAGCAGATTTCCCACTACCAATACCGCCGGTAACGCCAACAATAAACATAAGATATTCCGTGTTTTGTTTGGCTTTATTGTAGCCCAGATAATCGGAGGTAGGTATTGCTTATAGGTTCTTGCCAGAGCATGGTAATCCAGCCTGCAGCGGCTAACCATGGGCCAAAAGGCATCGGTTGGCTGCGTTCATGGCGTGATAGAGCCATTTGCGTTAGGCCATAAATGACGCCGCATAGTGCGGAGATTAGAATGACCATGGGTAGCGCCTGCCAGCCCAACCAGGCACCTAAGGCAGCCAGCAGTTTAAAGTCACCGTAGCCCATGCCCTCCTTGCCTGTTGCCAGTTTGAACAACCAATAGACAGACCACAAACATAGATAGCCTATAATTGCTCCCCAAACTGCCTCAACCAAAGGAACAAACGCCCCCAGGCTATTAACCGCCAGACCCAGCCATAAAAGCGGCAGCGTCAAGCTGTCGGGTAATAACATGGTGTCGGCATCTATCAGTGCCATGCTGATCAACAGCCAGCTAAATATCAGTACAACAGCTGCCTGTTCGGTCAATCCAAATTGCCATATCACCAACAAAGAAATAACAGCAGTGAAAAACTCCACCAGTGGATATCTTACTGAGATAGGAGTAGCGCAATGTTTACAGCGTCCCCGCAATAAGAGGTAGCTGAAAACAGGAATGTTCTGCCACGGCTTGATGCCATTGCCGCAATTGGGGCAAGCAGACGTCGGCGTTGCCAGATTAAATCGTTCGGGTAGATCAGGAAACTCTTCCTGCTCGATATTTTTGCACTCTGCCGCCCATTCGCGCTGCATCATCAGCGGTAGGCGATAAATGACGACATTGAGAAAACTGCCAATGCACAGACCTAAAACCATCACAAGGATGATGAGCGACCAGGGTAGCTCAACTAAAAACTGCATATCCCCTTATCCCGCGATCGCTTCGCCTAACATAAAGATAGGTAGGTACATTGCAATCATCAAGCCACCGACCAATACGCCGAGTACTGCCATGATCATTGGCTCTAGCAGCGTAGTCAGATTATCAACGGCAGCATCGACCTCAAGTTCATAGTGTTCTGCACACTTGTCCAGCATCTCATCCAGAGCACCAGATTCCTCACCGATAGACACCATTTGCACCACCATGATGGGGAATCGTCCTGTGGTTTTAATGGCGGTATTGAGTTGTTGCCCTGTTGTCACATCATCACGTACTTGTATGATGGCATTCTCATACACCACATTACCTGCCGCACCGGCAACAGATGTAAGCGCCTCAACCAAGGGAACACCGGCGGCAAAAGTAGTAGCGAGAGTACGCGCAAAGCGCGCGATTATAGCTTGGTACAGTATGTTACCGACGATGGGTAACTTGAGTGTTGCACGGTCAACAAAGTCGGCGAATTTTTTCGACCGAAGTCTTCCCTCTTTAAACGCATAAAACGTGGCAATACCGCCCGCGATAATCATCCACCAGTATGCCTGAACCCATTCAGACAGAGCTACAACCATTTGCGTAAAGGCGGGCAAATCGGAGCCGAAACCTTGGAATGTCTTGGCAAACTCCGGTACAACATAAATTAGCAAAATACCCGTAACCACGATCGCAACAGAGATTACCGCAATGGGATAAGTCATCGCCTTGCGTATCTTGGTTTTTAATTGTTCGGTTTTTTCTTTATATGTAGCAACACGGTCCAGCATAATTTCCAATGCACCTGATTGCTCACCAGCTTGTACCAGACTGCAAAACAGGTTGTCGAAGTAGCGCGGGTGTTTAGCAAGAGCGCTGGCAAATGCGGTACCACTGGCCACTTCATTCTTTATTGCAAGGATAAGATCCCTCAAGGCCGGGTTCTCAAGACCTTCAGCGACGATATCGAAAGATTGCACCAATGGTACACCAGCCTTGGTCATAGTTGCCATCTGTCGCGTAAACAGGGCTATGTCCATGGGTTTTATCGGCTTTTTACGCGCAGTAAACAGGGCCTTGGGTTTCTTTTTGACCACAGTGGGCGCGATGCCTTGCTTACGCAGTTGCGCTTTGGCCAGTATCAGGCTGGCGCTGGTAATTTCCCCGCGCGATTTCTGACCTCTACGGTCCATGCCTTCCCATACGTAAATGGCAGATTTTATTGTATCAGTGGCCATGTATTAATCCTTGGTTACTCTGTTAACTTCTTCCAAACTGGTCATGCCGTCGGCAGCCTTTTTCAGCGCGGAGCGTCTTAAATTACTAAAACCCTCTTTGCGCATTTGTTCTGAAATATCGATAGCATTTGCGCCTTCCATGATAAGCCGAGCAATCCCGGGTGTAATGCGAACTACTTCATAAATACCTACTCGACCTTTATAACCGAGGTGGCAGCTGGGGCAGCCTTTAAGGTTGGGGTGCATCAACGTCATTGATTCAAGCTCCTCTTCGAGGAAGCCCTGATCCAGTCGTACTTGTTTTGGGACATCATCTGCGGGCTCTGCGCATTTGCTACATAGCCGTCGGGCAAGACGCTGGGCAATAATCAGGCTGACAGTGGTGGCGACATTAAAGGACGCAACCCCCATGTTTAATAGTCGGGTAACTGTCTCGGCTGCGCTGTTAGTATGCAGAGTGGACAAGACCAAGTGTCCGGTTTGGGCCGCTTTGATGCCAATTTCTGCAGTTTCCAAATCCCGGATCTCACCTACCATGATGATGTCTGGATCCTGACGTAGAAAAGATCGTAAAGCAGAGGAAAAATCCAAACCTACTTTAGGGTTAACATTGACCTGATTGATACCGGCCATATTGATTTCGACAGGGTCTTCCGCGGTAGATATGTTACGTTCTGACGTATTAAGAATATTGAGCCCTGTATAGAGAGAGACCGTCTTACCACTGCCGGTAGGGCCGGTTACCAGAATCATTCCCTGGGGTTCTGATAGTGCGTGTAAATAGAGTGCTTTCTGGTCTGCCTCGTAACCCAGGGCGTCTATGCCCATTTGTGCACTGGCAGGGTCAAGTATCCGCAAAACAACCTTTTCGCCCCACAATGTGGGTAATGTATTAACCCGGAAGTCGATAGAGCGGGTCTTGGTGATGTTCATCTTTATCCGGCCGTCCTGTGGTCTGCGACGCTCGGATATATCCATGCGCGACATAACCTTCAGGCGCGCTGCCAGGCGGTTAGCCAGGTTGATGGGTGGCTTGGATGCCTCGTGCAGTACGCCATCGGTACGATAGCGTATTCGATAATGTTTTTCATACGGCTCAAAATGCACGTCTGATGAGCCCTGCCTGATTGCATCCAGTAGTATCTTATTAACAAAACGCACGATCGGCGTTTCATCAGCGGCACTGGCTCCGCTATCCTCATCCAGGTCGGCCCCTTCATCGAGCGACTCAACATCAATGTCTTCCAGGCCGTCTTCCAGGTCGTCAAAGCCGGTATCCAGTTCTTCTTCCTGGCTGGTAATGTATTGTTCTATACCCTCTGCTAGGGATGTTTCATCGAGTAGCACGGCATCAACACGCATGCCAGTGTGGAATTTAATATCGTCAATAGCGCGTAAATTAGTTGGGTCAGAGATGCCAATGAAGAGCTTCCCTCCACGGGAGAACAAGGGCAGCGCGTGTAGTTTACGTACCAGCTTATGGTCTACCAGCCCTCGTGGCAGTGCATCCATATTAAATACGCTGAAATCAAAGTAGGGTGAGCCAAACTCATCGCAAGCAGACTGAGCAACGTCAGTTGCTTCTGCATATTGGTTGTTGACTACAACCTTAACAAAGCTGGTGTTTTCTTTCGCGGCTTGCTGGTACGCATTCTGGGCGTTTTCCTCGTCCAGGATGCCATCTTTTACGAGACGTCTTGCCAGGCCGCTCAGTGGAATAGCATTGCTCACGCTAATATCTCTTCTTATTTCTATAGTCGATAACACAAAGTTTAGCAGTATTCTTAATAATCTCTATAAATATCATGTTTTTAGCAGGCTTAATTACATTAATGTGATCGGTGTGGGGGATTGGGCTGTGTCAGGTGGGTCTGGCGGCTAAATACTGGGGTTATTAGCGGCATGTGTTCAAGTTTGGATACACTATGCGCTTAAAACGTGATGGAGTTGGCATAATAACTGCATCTGGTTTTATTGGTTATTTCAAATAACGTTTTAATAAAAAATTTGAATTAGGAGTTACAGAGTATGAATAAGAAAAATCAATCGGGTTTTACCCTAATTGAACTAATGATCGTGGTTGCGATTATCGGTATTCTGGCCGCCATAGCTATCCCTCAGTACAGCGAGTACCAGAAGAAAGCCAATGATAAGGCGGCGCATTCCGATGCGCGTAATTTTCTGACTATGGCTATTGCCAATAGTATCTAACGGGGAGAATGATAATGAAAAAATTATTAGCAAGTATCGCGGTAGCCGCAACTGTATTTTCTGCTGGCGCCTCTGCAGGTACGGCAACAGCCGGAAGCCTGTTTATTGTTGAAAGCTTTACCTACAACGTATCGGATAACGTAAGTCTTAACTATGTAGAGAGTGCGACCAATGTGGTGGTGGCGACCTCTTCTTCCAAGGGTAGCAGTAAAGTTTTTGTGGGCAATAGTGATGGCGGCACGATAGCGGCCTGTAGCGCCACTTCAGTCGAAGATATAGATACTAGTGGCTGTACTAGCGGTTCTGATGGTGGTGATGTTAGCGATGAGGAGCAGGCGTGTATCGACAGCGCTCCAGAAGGCACCCCACAAGAGCAGATTGATCAGGTGTGTGGAGGCGGCACCCCAACTTAATGCGCGAGTGACAATTATCGTCACTATCTGGTAGTGTTTGTGCCAAAGTTTGACGAGTATAGTCGCAAATAATTGCGGAGAAAGGCATGAAGCGTGACACCCTTCACGCTTTTTTTGAAAAAAAGCATGATTAGGTCTGATTTAGTAGTTATTGTGTTTTTTGGCACACTAATTGTATGTACTACCTCAGTGGCTTGGGCTAAGATTCCAGCCCTGACAAAATAATCATTATTAGGAGTAGGCTCTATGAAAAAGCAAAAACAATCCGGCTTTACGCTGATTGAGCTAATGATCGTGGTTGCGATTATCGGTATTCTGGCAGCAATAGCTATCCCTCAGTACAGTGAGTACCAGAAGAAAGCCAATGATAAAGCGGCGCATTCCGATGCGCGTAATTTTCTGACTATGGCTATTGCCAATAGTATCTAAGGGAGAATGATAATGAAAAAATTATTAGCAAGTATCGCAATAGCTGCATCTGTGGTTTCCGCTGGTGCTTCGGCAGCTACGGCAACAGCCGGTAGCCTGTTTATTGTTGAAACCTTTACTTACAACGTATCGGATAACGTGACTCTTAATTATGTCGAGAGTGCGACCAATGTGGTGGTAGCAACTACCTCGTCTAAAGGTAGCGGTAAAGTCTTTGTGGGCAACAGTGATGGTGGCACGATTAGCGCCTGTGCCGCCACTTCAATCTCAGATATAGATTCTACCGGTTGTACTTCTGGCAGTAGCTAATATCGACTCGCAGTTCAAAAGCCCGGATTTCCGGGCTTTTTTTTTACTTTCTATTGGTAGATAATTCGTATATGAAAGCCCATTTACATACTGTAATTCTAACCGGTATTAGAGGTAAGAGTTTTTATCTGCTATTGGTTTTGGGCGTGTTTATTTCAGCCGCCGTGATGCTGGTTAGCAATTTTTCTTTGCGAGAGCCTGCGGCCGTTGCCCTTAGTACGGGTTTTTCTCTTGTGCGTATGTTGACCATATTTTTTAGTATTTACTGGGTACACGATATGGTGGCTCAGGATATTGAGCGAAAGTCACTGGCCGCTGCGCTATCGCTTCCCCGGCCCCGCTGGCAGTGGGTAGTGGGTATGTATGCCGGTGTATCGGTGCTCAGCTTTATGGCTTGCTGTTTGTTGTTTGCTATTCTGTGGCTAACAATGCAGTTAATTGATGGCTCCTCGCAGCTTATACCCGTTAATTTGGGTCTGCCGTTTATTGCCTCTGGCCTGGCGCTTTATAGCTGTTTGTTGGTTATATTGGCTTTCACCACCATGGTAGCGGTCGTTTCCACTACACCGTTTTTGCCATTGTTAAGCGGTTTACTCTTTGCTCTGATGGCAAGCGTTTTGGGGCCTACTCGACAATTCTTGTCGCAAGCAGATGCCGGACTGGTAGAAAACCAGGACCAACTGCTTGAATCACTGCGGTTTGCCGGTTACCTGATACCTGATCTCGATAGAATGGATATACGCGTCTGGTCAATTTATAACGCCGTACCAGACTGGTCGGAGTTGGCGCTAACCGCGTTTGTCATGGCTTGTTATGCCGTGCTGAGTCTTGTTGTAGGTATTGTCGTATTTCAGCGTCGAGAGTTTCCTTAAGTGCTTGCGGCGAAAATGCGTGGCATTGTTTTATTGGGGCTACTGTTATTGGTCTATGTCTGGGCTTGCTCTACCTTGCTGGCCTACGAGCGTCGAGTAGACCGTGAACACTACGGGGTGGTATTGCCGGGCTACATCAATGTCACTCTGGCAGCAGGAGATCGTTACCTGGCGGCAAATCTTTTAGTCATACGCACGCTTTTGAGTAACCCCCTGGATGAGCTGGATATCAAATCCCAGTCGCTACTACAGGGTCAGGCTAACGTGCTCAACCCCTATCATGCAGATAACTATTACCTGGCGGCGGCTGTGCTGGCGTGGTCCGGTCATCTGAATATGACTCAGCAAATATTGACGGTTGCGGCAGATTACCGGCCTGCTGATCCATGGCCACTTTTTTTTAAGGGCTTTAATGCGTATTATTTTGATCGTGATTTTAGCGCCGCGGGCCGGTTAGCTGAACAGAGCGCCGAAAGAACCACGGGTGAAAATAAGCGACTTTTACTTCAGATTGCCTCAAAGTGGTATGGTCAAGGAGAGGATCTCGATGTGGCGCACGCCATACTAACAGAGCTTTCAAAAAGCGTGTTATCTGCACCCGTTCGGCGGACCCTGGACGCCAGAATCACCAGGCTGGATGGATTGAGGATGTTGCGTAAAGCGGCGGTGATATATTCAGAAGACCATAATGGCTCAAAGTTACAATCTTTGGATCGTCTGGTGGATGAAGCTTATCTGCCTGAATTGCCCGAGGATCCTTTTGGCCTGGGGTATACTCTGGATCCCTCAGGCCTGCCTATCTATAAGAGCGAATGAGTATGTCCACTGTATTGCAGCTTGAAAATATTTGTAAGAGCTTTGGTCAGGGGCGCAAAAAAACTGAGGCCTTAAAAAGCATCGACTTGCAAGTGAGCGAGGGAGAGGTGTGCGGCTTTATTGGTGGCAATGGCGCTGGCAAGAGCACCACGATAAAAATTATTCTTGATTTGGTCAGGCCTGATCGCGGTGTAGTCACTCTTTATGGGCAAGATAGCGCTTCACCCAATAGCCGTAGAGGTCTTGCTTATCTACCAGAGAAAGCTACCGCCAACGGGCTGCTTACCCCGCTGGAAATTTTGCGGCTGAATTTGTCTCTGCATGATATCAAACGCACCGATGAAATAAGCCACTGTATGAACTGGCTGGATAGGTTTGGTATTGCCTCAGTTGCCTCCAAGCGAATTGGCGGCTTTTCAAAAGGGATGATGCAGCGCACCTTACTGGCACAATGTTTTGCCGTTGAGCCCAGAATGCTGATTTTGGATGAGCCGCTGTCGGGGCTTGACCCACAAGGTAGAAGATTGGTTGTCGATTTACTTCAGGAGTTTCGTTCGGCTGGTGGCACAATGTTATTTACTTCCCACGTCCTGCACGATGTGGAAAGTGTGGCAGACCGAGTTGTAGTGATTGACCAGGGTGAAATTATTGCTAATCGAAGCTGCCAGTCGCTTTGGCACGAGGGCGATAAGTTTGTATTAATGGTGTGGTCTGCCAAACCACTAGAAAGTTATCAAGCCAAGACTGGCGATTATTATCAGCGAGAAATTAATCGTGCGGAGCTAGGAGCGGAAATTACCCGGTTGGAGAATCTTGGTGCAGTGATTGTTTCTGCTCAGCCGGTCCAAAACCTCGAGTCTATGTTTTTTTCTTCAACAGAAAAAAAGGCTTCTGATGGCACGCAGTAATACGTCGGCAGAGATGTCATTCAAAAATCTGGTTATCTGGCTATGTGTACTGAGCGTGTTGATGCTTATCGTTCAGATGCTTGGCCAGTTTCTCACTAGTGATATTTTAAGCGGATCTCGCAAGGTTTATGTCACGCTGCGGAACTTTGATTACCCCGCTATATTAATTTTTGATGTGGTGTTTTTTATTTTCAAAGCACTGTCGGTTCATATTTTGATTGTTGCAGTGGCGGCCAGCGGTAGCTATATGTTGTGCCGGCAGTCTGGGTGGTGTAAGTGGAATGCCAGCCTGGTTCTATTATTAACTTTTCTGTCAATATGGACCGGAATAATTTTGCTCAATGGAGCCTGGTTTCCACGATCAGGCTATTCTCATAGAGTGATGGACTATCTGCCTGATGCGGTTGTTGTGGCGACTGGATGGTCGATATTGTTACTGGGTTTTGTTCCATTTATTTTGGGTCTTATTTCCTGGTTGGGTCGGCGCCACGTTGGCATTGTATTTGTCTCCTTGGTATTGCCGCTGGGCCTGTACCAAACGATGAGTCATGGTGATGAAGGTTATGGCAAGCAGGGAGAGCCGAATGTCATTATCATTGGAGTGGACTCCTTGCGTCCTGATGTATTACAAAGTCCGATAGCGTCAAAAGTAATACCCGGCATTAAAGCGTTTGTGGACGACTCGGTTATATTTGAGGACGTTTACACACCATTGGCAAGAACCTTTCCGTCATGGTTCAGTATTCTCAGCGGTAGGTATCCTCAAGAATCAGGAGCACGTAGTAATCTGATCTCCCAGCAAAAGCTGGCCCTCGATGATTCACTGGCCTGGCGCTTTAAATCTCTTGGCTACAATACAGTCTTTGCTATGGACGAGCGTCGATTCGCTAACTTCGACGAGTATTATGGTTTTGATACCATTGTAGGGCCAAAGGCGGGTGCGGGAGACTTTCTTTTGTCGCTTTTTGCCGATATGCCCGCATTAAATGTTCTGCAGTCTTTCTCGCTTAATAGCCATCTCTTTCCTTATACCCATGCAAATCGGGCGTTGGATAAATTATATCGGCCTGAAATATTTAGCCGTGATTTGGCCTATCAACTTAAAAGCCATACTGGCAAACCCCTGTTTTTGGTCAGTCATTTTTGCCTGCCTCACTGGCCTTTTGAGTGGGCCGACTCCGCATTGAGCAGGCAAGAGTTTTTAGCTGATTTCGCTGAAGGTGAAACGGAGGGTTATCGTGACTCATATATATGGACCTTGGCGGGGGTGGATAAGCAGGTAAGGCATTTGTTGGCTTCTTTAAGTGAAGCGGGAGCGCTGGAAAACGCGATAGTGATTTTGTTGTCGGATCATGGTGAGGCAAATACAAATAAAGAGGATTCAATTCAAACAGATGAAGCTAACCCAACGATCAGGAAGCTAGCTGGATCCGGGCATGGTACCAATGTATTGTCTGCGCACCAGAATCGTATCGTTTTAGCCTTTCAGCGTTTTGGAGGTCAATCTCTGCAGCCAGGTAGACGGAATCAATTGGCCTCCACCGTGGATATTTACCCAACTCTGATGGAGCTGATGGGTGAAAAAGAAGGGCCGTTGGCTGGCCAAATAGGTATCTCATTGGTGCCGTGGTTGGGGGTCAGTGATCGTTCAGTGGTAGAACGCGATGTGTTTATGGAAACGGGCTATTATTCACCCTTGCTAAAGAATTCTGATATTGACGCGGTGCGTTTATTCGAGAAAGAGGCGGCTAATTATCACATCAATAGCAGGGGGTTGCTGGAGCTTAGCGACGCGCGTATCGAGCAAATAATTCGTGGCAAGCAGCGCGCTTCCACCAACGGGCGTCAAACTGTGGCTTACTTGCCAGAAAAAGAGGGTAGCTTTGGCTGGTATCTTTCAAGTTTAGAACGCAATACGATAATTGAGTTGACCCAAAGTAATTTCTCTAATGAGTGTGATGTCGAATGTAATCGGATTATGACAAGTTTGGCCGGTTATTATGGTCTCGACGCGATGGCTACTAATTTAGTGCAATAGGAATACCAATGGATTCTAGTCCTTACAGTCCCAATAGTAGCGCCCTGCCGAGTTGGGTTCGTGTGGACGCCAGTATTCGTGCGGCGCTGGCGTTTTATATTTTATTCATTGTGGTATTTTTGGCCGGCGTGAGCACCGGCCAAAATTCTTTTGATAACTCAGTTTTAATATTGCGCTATGAAATGTTCTATGTTTTTTGTTCAATATTGTTAGTAGGGTTTCCGAGTATTGCTGACTATTTTTCCCGCCATCGGGTGACCTCAATACTTTTGGTTTTGTTCGTCCTGTCTATTATCGCATCGGCAATTTATTCTCCATATTCAGTTTTAGACAAAAAACGAGGAATGGAAAGGTTTTTGGTGACGCTGGGCCATCTTGTTTTTTTTGTCTTTGTATTTGATTTGTTTAGCCGATTCAAACTTCCCCGTGGTCGGATTTTCTGGGCTGTTATAGCGGCTAATTTATGGATTGCTGTAATATTTGTATTTACATGGTTTTCTCCTTTAGGTAAAGAGTGGGATTGGTACGGAGATCCACCATTTAATGCCCATATTCGCCTTACGGGCTATCAAGCGGCAACAGCGCTGGCGGCGCTAGGAGCTTGTTATCTGGTCGCAGTGAATTCTACTTTTAAGCATATGGGCTTTGGTCTGCTCTTGCTCGGTTCATGGCTATTTGTCGTTTGGTTAGACGGCAGAATGGCGGTAATCGCATCCCTGTTGGTTATTCTTGCCTTGTGTGTATTTATGTTTCTGCACAAACGTTTAAAGCTCTGGCATGTAATGGTTATATTAGGTACTTTCTCGATAGCGATGTTTTGTTATTTGCAGTTGGAATTTAATTACAAAATGGAACAGCGGGGTAATGCTCTGACACGCTTCAGTCGTGCCGACCCCTCGGCTAGTCGTTTTGAGTTATGGTTGTTTACGCTGGAAGCATGGAAGCAGGAACCGTGGTTTGGGTATGGCTCTCAAGGCTTTTTGTATATCCCGGGAAAGCGTCGTGGCCCTGTACAGCCTCATGGTATGTTTTTTCAGTTTTTAATCGAATGGGGCTTAGTAGGAAGTTTACTTTTCTGTGGGCTGGTTCTGAGGGGCTTGTGGGCTGGCTTTAAAGCTCATTGTGCCAAGTTTGCCATGAGCGATTATAGCGTACTTGTACCTCTGGCAGTGATGGTTGTATTAGGAGTGCATGGTTTAACCGACGGCACTTTTTATCATGCCCAGCCAAGCTTTTATTTTGTATTGGCTTTGGGGGTTTGGGCTGCAGGAACGCCAGCTGACGAAGAAGATACCAAGACATCGCTATAATAAAGGTAGCGCTATAGCCGCAGTGCGTAATATAGTTATCGATTAAATCATCAGGTACTAGTCTTCAAATGGTTTTAGGAAAAATAATCGGCGTAGTCTTCGGCTCCATGGTAGCCGGCCCCATCGGCGCCATCATTGGCTTGATAGTAGGTCATTACTTCGATAAAGGCCTACGCGGCCTGGATACCAATCCGCCTCAGGCTCAGCGTAATCTGGCGCAAGAGACCTTTTTTGAAACAACTTTTTTGTTGCTGGGGCATTTGGCTAAGGCCGATGGTCGTATTAGCGAAGAGGAAGTGGCTCAAACCGAAGTCATAATGGGTCAAATGGGGCTAACACCCCAACACCGGGGTGAAGCCATCGCGTTGTTTAAGCGTGGCTCCTCTGCTGACTTTGTACTCGATGACGCAATGATTCATTTCATGTCCCAATGTGGCCGTTATCCTCGATTACAGCAGACCTTGCTGGAGTATGTCTGCCATTTGGCTTTTGGTGACGGCGAGCTGCTGGACTCTGAAAGACAGGTGCTGGCCAATATTGCCCGCTGGTTAGGCTTGACCGGGCGTCGCTTCGATCGTCTCATGGCAATGTTTTCGGCCCAATACGGCTTTTCTCAGGCCGGTGGCGAGAGAGCGGGTCGTAATGACCTGGAATTGGCCTATCAGGCCTTGGGGATCGACTCCTCCGTATCTGATAGAGAGGTAAAGCGCGCCTACCGTAAGTTAATCAGCGAACATCACCCCGACAAACTCATAGCACAGGGTGTCCCCGAAGACATGATCAAGCTGGCAACCGAGAAGTCACAAGAAATTCGCGGTGCTTATGACAAGATCAAACAGAAACGCGGTTTTAAATAGTCTTACCTGATTGTCACCTGAATAAATCTCCTGCGGGCAGCTGTAGCGCTACAATAGTGTATTCGCGAAGGAGAACTCTATGACTATTGCTACGCCGCTATCAGGCAAGAAAATTCTCATTACCGGCCCAACCGGCCAGGTCGCCCGGCCCGTTGTTGAAGCGCTGGCAAAATCCAATCAAGTCTACGCTTTGGCCCGATTTTCAAAACCGGAAGATGAAGCTGAGATGAAAGCTTTGGGCGCTGAGACCATCAAGGCGGATTTAGCCAGCGATGCGCTGGACAATATCCCAGGGGGTCTGGATTATGTACTCAATTACGCCGTCGTAAAAACGGACGATTTCGAATATGACCTTCGTGCCAACGCGGAAGGGGTAGGTCGTCTAATGATGGCTTGTCGTGATGTCGAGGCATTTATTCATTTTTCATCTACTGCCGTTTATGAATACGCAGGCCATGAGCCCAGAGCGGAGAATTCTCCTTTGGGTGATAACCATCGAATGATGTTTCCTACTTACAGTATTAGCAAAATAGCCGCCGAAACGGTGGCTCGATTTGTCGCAAGACAGTTTGATATTCCGACGACCATCGCGCGGCTGAGTGTGCCTTATGGGGACAACGGAGGTTGGCCTCTTTACCATTTGTTGATGATGCAGGCGGGCATTCCGATAGATGTTCATCCTGATCAGCCCAATAGCTATAATTTACTTCATGCGGAAGATTATATTGCGAAGATCCCTGGTTTGATCTCAGCGGCTAGTAGCGAAGTCACAACGCTGAATTTCGGGGGATCTGACGCGACCAGTATAGAGGAGTGGTGTGCTTACTTGACTGAGCTGACTGGCTTTGAGGCGCAATTTCAGCAGAATGATAAAGCTTTTGGCAGCCTGGCCATCGATACCACCCGTATGCATGAGTTAATTGGTGAAACACGTATTGATTGGAAATCGGGGGTACTGAGTATGATTCGGTCTCAATGTCCCGCATTACTTAAATCCGAATATCAGCAAGTCGTTGAATAAAAACTCACCCTTAGAACCGACTTGTGCGTAGAGATTTTAAGACACTGCGCTGGTTACCCTGGATATATATCTGGCGTCAGCAGCCGCTCTGTCTTGGTCAGGCGCGGCCAGGGAAAGGGGGGCTAGAGTCCCCCTAGTGAGCTGATGCAGCGCCAGAGCCTTTCGGGTAGCGAATAGACTCGGTCAGTTCCTGTATTTCAAGAGGCGCCTCGCCAGTCATCTTCTGTACAGTAAATGCTACAGCAAAGTTGATTATCATGCCCAGCGTACCAATGCCTTCTGGTGAAATACTAAACAACCAATTTTCAGGTACGTTGGCCGCAGGGTTAATAAACTTAAAGTATATGATATATGAGGCGGTGAAAATGATTCCACTCAACATGCCACAAATTGCACCTTGCGAGTTCATTTTCTTGTAGAAAATACCAAGAATAATCGCGGGGAAGAAGCTGGATGCTGCCAAGCCGAAGGCAAAGGCGACCACCTGTGCTACAAACCCGGGCGGGTGGATACCCAGATAACCTGCGATACAGATACCAACGCCTGCAGCTAAGCGAGCAAAGAACAATTCCTTCTTGTCACTGATGTTAGGCATCAGGTTACGCTTAAGTAAATCGTGGGATATCGAGGTTGAGATAACTAACAATAAACCAGCTGAAGTGGATAGAGCTGCGGCTACACCACCGGCGGCAACCAGCGCAATGACCCACGCAGGCAGACCAGCAATTTCGGGGTTGGCCAACACCATAATGTCGCGATCAATTTTCATTTCTCCACGGTCATCTTTGGCATAAAACATCCGGCCGTCTGCGTTTTTGTCTTCCCAGCTAATTAGACCGGTCTCTTCCCAATTGGTAATCCAGGAAGGAGCTTGGGAATACAATGTACCCTGACCATCAGCGCCGTTGATCGTCTCGATCATGTTGACTCGGGCAAATCCGGCTATAGCAGGTGCAGTAGTATAAAGAATAGCGATAAAGATCAATGCCCAGCCGGCTGAGCGACGAGCATCGGCTACTTTAGGTACGGTGAAAAATCGTACGATTACATGAGGCAAACCTGCGGTACCAACCATCAGAGCCATGGTGATAAAAAATACATCGATGGTAGATTTAGTCCCGGAGGTATATTCCGTAAAGCCAAGTTCTACATTTAGCCCGTCCAGCTTGTCGATCAAGTAGGTACCCGAGCCATCAGTCAGCTCACTACCAAAGCCAAGTTGTGGAATGGGGTTACCCGTCAGCATCATAGAGATAAATATGGCGGGAACCAGGTAGGCGCAGATCAGAACACAATACTGCGCAACCTGTGTATAGGTAATACCCTTCATACCGCCAAGAACCGCGTAGAAGAATACCACGCCCATACCAATGATAACGCCGGTCGTAATATCGACTTCGAGGAAGCGTGAGAACACCACACCTACGCCACGCATCTGTCCTGCCACATAAGTGAAGGATATAAAGATCGCGCAGATGACGGCTACCGTTCGTGCTGTTTGTGAGTAGTAACGGTCGCCAATAAAGTCGGGTACAGTAAACTTGCCAAATTTACGCAAGTAAGGTGCTAGACATAATGCCAGCAACACATAGCCGCCGGTCCAACCCATCAGGTAGACCGAGCCGTCATACCCCATAAACGAGATTAAACCCGCCATCGAGATAAATGAAGCGGCCGACATCCAGTCGGCAGCCGTAGCCATACCGTTGGCGATAGGGGGAACACCGCCACCGGCAATATAAAATTCTGCAGTTGTGCCGGCTCTAGCCCAGATCGCGATGCCGATATACAGAGCAAACGACAGGCCAACAATCAGAAAGGTCCAGGTTTGAATATCCATGGTCATTCGCCATCTTCTTGTACGTTATATTTGCGATCGAGTTTGTGCATTTTTGCCACGTAGACAAAAATAAGCACCACAAATACGTAAATGGATCCTTGTTGTGCAAACCAAAACCCCAGCTTGAAGCCAAAGAATTGAATTGTATTAAGTGACTCAACCAGGAGAATGCCGAAGCCGAAGGACACTACAAACCAAACTGCCAGTAGCGTCAGCAACAGCCTTACATTCTCCTGCCAATACTGCTTGGCGTTGTCATCAGGGCTTAAAGGCATTTGTATCTCCCATTATTCTTGTTATAAATGAAACGCTGCTACACAGCGTGTTTCTCACTCATCGTCAGACGATCACGATCGCCTTTGATCTCTTGCTTGACGCGCTATCAGGCCGGTCATGCAGTCATCGTTGTTGGAGTTTGGCTTGTCGTGCTATTAAGGCGGTAGCTAGATTCTCCAACGCCAAGGGCTTGGTTAATCATGGTTTGTTATTCTGCCAAACGTCATCAAATTTTGGTGTAAATAACGACAGAAAGCAAGCTCTTGCTACCTATGTCTAATGGCATAAAAGGCTGCTAGGGTTATGTTAGTAAAAAGAGAGGTTGCTGATATGAATGATTACCGCACCGAATACATGAAGGCCGCGCAAGACCCACAGTCTTATTGGGCAGAGAAAGCCAAACTGGTTGACTGGTATCAGCCGCCGCAGACTATTTTGGCCAACGATGACAATGATTATCCGCGCTGGTTTGTCGATGGACAAATTAATACCTCTTATCTATGTCTCGACTATCACGTGGCGCAAGGTCGCGGAGAACAGACCGCATTGATATATGATTCGCCGGTGACCGGCAGCGGTAAATCGTATAGCTATCGTGAATTACACGCGGAGGTTGCGCAAACCGCCGGAGCTCTGCGTGATCTCGGTGTGGTCAAAGGTGATCGAGTGGTCATTTATATGCCGATGGTGCCTGAGGCTGCTGTTGCCATGCTTGCCTGTGCCCGGTTGGGCGCAGTCCACTCAATAGTATTTGGTGGCTTCGCGCCGAAAGAACTGGCTGTAAGAATTGAAGATGCGACGCCTGATGTGATTCTTACTGCTTCCTGCGGCATTGAAATAGACCGGGTCATTTCCTACAAGCCGCTGGTAGATGCCGCCATTGAACTTTCTTCGCACAAACCATCCTATGTCGCTGTATTGCAACGGCCTCAGTGTGAGGCCGCTCTGGAGGCTACGCGCGACTTGGATTGGAAGTCGTGGGTAGCGGCGGCCAGCCCAGCAGACCCTGTTCCGTTACTGGCGACTGACCCGCTGTATATTCTTTATACCTCGGGTACTACCGGCAAGCCAAAGGGAGTACTACGCGACAATGGCAGCCACGCTGTAGCCATGCGTCATAGTATGCAAATGCTCTACGGTGCTGAGCCCGGCGATGTTTACTGGGCGGCCTCAGATGTGGGCTGGGTGGTAGGGCATTCCTATATTGTGTATGCCCCTTTAATTACCGGCTGCACCACTATTCTGTATGAAGGCAAGCCGGTCAAGACACCGGATGCCGGTGCTTTTTGGCGGGTGTGCGCAGAGCACAAGGTGAAGGTGCTTTTTACCGCGCCTACGGCTTTCCGTGCTATGCGCAAGGAAGACCCTGAAGCTGAATTATTACAGCACTACGATATCTCACATCTTGAGCGAATTTACCTTGCCGGCGAGCGATTAGACCCACCCACCTACGAGTGGCTGCATGAAAAAACCGGCCTGCCCATTATTGATCATTGGTGGCAGACAGAAACCGGCTGGGCCATCACGGGCAACCCGATAGGGATCGAGGATATGCCGGTTAAGTCAGGCTCTTCAACTGTGCCGATGCCGGGTTATAACGTCCAAATACTGGATGCCCACGGCAAGCCCTTGCCTGTCGGTGAGCAGGGCAGTGTGGCAATCAAATTGCCGCTGCCGCCGGGAACGCTTGCTACCATCTGGGGTGATCACGAGCGTTTTAAAAACGGTTATTTAAAAACGTATCCTGGCTACTACCTCAGTGGCGATGGCGGCTATATCGACGAAGACGGTTATCTCTTTATTATGGGGCGCAGCGATGATGTGATTAACGTCGCTGGTCATCGTTTATCGACCGGTGAAATGGAAGAAATTTTGGGAGCGCATTCTGCAGTCGCGGAATGCGCTGTAATTGGTATTGCCGATGCGCTCAAGGGCCAAATTCCCTTGGGTCTGGTGGTGCTAAAAATGGGTCAGACGATTGATGATTTGCAATTGGAGAAAGAGTTGATTGCCATGGTGCGAGAGCAAATTGGCGCTGTGGCAAGTTTTCGCAATGCCATGGTTGTCGAACGTTTGCCAAAAACGCGCTCGGGTAAAATTTTACGTAAAACCATGCGTCAATTGGCCGATGGCGAAGAATTCAGTGTGCCATCGACGATTGATGATCCAGCGATACTGGATGAAATTGGGACGGCGCTGTCAAATTACCGCAATGCCACAAATCCCTAGTTACTAGTTACCAATTGCCGGTATTTTCCATCGATGCCCAAGGTTCACAGGGCGCAAGTCGTTCGCCTTCTTGTAATAACTCGATAGAGATATTGTCAGGTGAACGGATAAACGCCATATGACCGTCCCTGGGTGGGCGGTTAATTAATACACCTTTAGAGGCGAGTATTTGGCAGGTGTCATAGATGTTTTTAACCCGAAATGCCAAGTGGCCAAAATTGCGGCCCTCATCATAGGCCTCTGTATCCCAATTATAAGTCAGCTCCAATACCGGTGCTTTGTCGACCTCTGCCGTCGCCTTGTCTTCTGGCGCAGCCAAAAATATCAGGCTAAATCGTCCGCCCTCGCTGTCGTAGCGACTGACTTCAATCAAGCCCAGTTTATTGCAGTAGAAATCCAGTGATTGCTCCAGATTACTGACGCGAACCATGGTGTGTAAGTATTTCATTTGTCTCGTTTCCAAATAATTTTGTGTATTTTCTGTTCTATCGAGTGGTATCGTAAACCAGAGCCATTTTTGTCAGATCAGATGTAGGCCGTACCCAGGGTTTGATGTCGGCGGGCAAAAAAGGTAGTAGCTCTTGGTTTACAGTCTCGGCCTGTTGCTTTGATGGTTGATAACCTGTAACCAAAAGATAGAGCGTCTTTTCTTCTGTGTCATATCTATAGACCTTGGCTGAAAAATCATTTTGCGTAATGAGCTCGATTAGTCGCGAGGAAGACTCCGAAGCCATCAGTTGCACCACATATGTCGGCTCTACCGGTATGCCTAAAGCTGAGTTTGGTGGAACAGGTGGCGTAATATCGAGAACAGCGGATTGCTGAGTAGCTGAATTACTTGTATTTGAAACAAATGTATTCGCCGGTGCTCCGCCAACATCTATTTCTGCCTGTTGTAATTCTACTGTTTTACAGCTCCAGTCCTGTTCCTCGTCATTACAAACCCAATGCTCGCGCGCTGAGGTATTTGTGCATATCAGGATTAGGCCGAACAGGCTTGCTAATGAATATACAGATTTAGTTTTAGGCATAAATCTGGCCGCTATAAGGTATGGATGACTTAGTATAGCGAATTATTAAATGACGGGGGAGATAGATTGCCATGCCCGCGTTTGAGCTGAGCATGGCTTAGGTTTAGCGTTTTACAATCACCGATGAACCGTGGCCAAACAGACCCTGGTTGGCCGTAATACCCACCTTGGCATCCTTTACCTGACGGTCGCCAGCCTGGCCGCGTAATTGCCAGGTGAGTTCGCAAACCTGCGCAATCGCTTGAGCGGGAACCGCTTCGCCGAAACAGGCCAGACCACCTGAAGGGTTTACGGGTACTCTGCCGCCAAGTCGCGTGACACCATCTCGAATCAACTGCGCCCCGTCGCCTTTGGCACAAAGTTGCAAGTCTTCATACCAGTCCAGTTCCAGTGCAGACGACAAGTCATAGACTTCAGCAACGTTAATATCTTCGGGCCCGATTCCTGCCTCGGCATAAGCTTTTGCGGGTATTGAGGAACGATAACGTTGGGCCTCTACACTTGCTGCCGCAGCAGAATCGGTGGCGATGTCGGGCATTTCGACAGTTTCATTGGCGAAGGTTGGTGTGACAGTAGAGATAGCGGCCACTTTTACCGCATCACCCCGGCCCATCTTTCTGGCATATTCCATGCTGCACACAATGAGAGCCGCACCGCCGTCAGAGGTGGCACATACGTTTAGCAGGCGCAAGGGATCAGCCACCATGGCACTGGCTTTGATATCTTCCATGGTGAATTTTTTGCGATAGCGTGCATTGGGGTTGGTGAAGCCATGCTCACTGTTTTTGATTTTCACCAGACCAAAATCTTCTTCAGTGTCACCGTAGACATCCATACGGCGGCGGGCGTAGAGGCCAAAATAGGTTGGGTTGGTAATGCCCAGATAAAAACGTACCCAATCAGGGTCTTCGGGGCGGAAGCCACCAGCAGGTGCAAGAAAACCTTTTGGGGTAGTATCTGCTCCGACCACCAGCGCTACCTCACAGGCTCCCGAGAGGATTTTAGCTCTAGCTGCAGCCAATGCCTGAGAACCTGAAGCACAGGCCGCGTAGGATGTATTGACTTCAGCGCCCTGCCAGCCGAGTGCCTGGGCAAAAGTTGCACCTGCTACCTGACCGGGGTATCCATTACGAATAGTGGCGCCACCAGAAACAAACTGTACATCGCGCCAGTCGATACCGGCATCGGCAATTGCAGCGCGGGCGGCGGCAACACCGTATTCAACAAAATTTTTGCCCCATTTGCCCCAGGGGTGCATGCCAACACCTAATATGGCTATATCCTGACTCATGCTGCACCTCCGGTGGGTTGCCACTTCCAGGTCATTTTCACGGCATCCTCGTCTTCATAAAGGGTTTCAAGTACCAACTCGACTGAATCGCCTACGTTAAGCTGATCTACGTCTATACCTTCTACTACCTGGCCGAGAATAATCATTTGTTCCTGATCCAGCTCAACTGCAGCAATGGCGTAGGGTACAAAAGGTTCCGGGCTAACAAAAGGCGCCGGTGGTTTGTAGCAGGCATTAGTATAAGACCAAATCTTGCCTTTGCGGCTCAGCGGTACTTCGTCGAACTGTTCACCTTCGCAGGCGGGGTTACGACAGTAGCTGATAGTCTTGGGGAAGTAATACGTTCCACAGCTGGTACATTTTGAACCCAATAAACAGGGCTCTTGGTCCATGGTAAACCAGCCTTCAATGGCTGGCTGGATAGGCTTTTCACTCATGAATATCTCCCTGAGTTGGTAAATGGGGCAGTGTGAAACCGATTGTTTTATCAGAGACTAGAATAGCCGATTTTGGCGCAGAAAAACCTTACTGAATGGTCAGCAATCAGCTCTTGTCGCCTTTGATATAACTACTTCAGGTTTGTCAGTTCGCCTTATAGTGATCTTTATGACCTGATTCACTGGCCGTATATGTAATTGTTCGTTGCCGTAATATTGCTGATGATGGCCTCATCTACTGATTAATTTACCCAGGTGAGCCGGGAGCTAACCATGAAGGTCGAATTTACCCCCGAACAAGATGCGCTGAGAACTGAATTGCGCGCCTATTTTAAGCAACTAATGACGCCGGAGCTACAGGCGGAATGTGAAGATACCATGGGCGAAGGTGGCGGGCCCTTATGGCGCGAAGCCTTGCGGACAATGGGCCGCGACAGCTGGATTGGTCTGGGTTGGCCCAAAGAGCTGGGTGGACGAGGCATGAGCCCAATTGAGCAGTTTATTTTTGTTGAAGAGATCATGCGGGTTGGCTATCCCTTTCCCTTTCTTACTACCGAGTCCGTTGGTCCACAATTGGCCGAGCATGGTAACGAGTGGCAGAAACGCGAGATAGTCCCCAAAATTTTGGCTGGTGAATGCCTTATCGCGATTGGCTATTCGGAAGCCGATGCGGGTACCGACCTGGCGAGTCTAAAGTGTCGGGCTGACAGAGATGGCGATGAGTGGGTGATTAATGGCCAGAAGATGTGGACCAGCCTGGCGCATTTCTGCGATTACGTCTGGCTGGCGGCTCGTACTGACCAGGAAGCAGAAAAGAAACATAAGGGTATCTCGATGTTTCTGGTACCTACTTCGGACCCCGGCTGGAGCTATACACCCGTAATGACTCTGGGTGGGGTGCGTACCAATGCGACCTACTACGATAATATTCGTATTGGCGATGAAAACCTCGTAGGAGAACTAAACAAAGGCTGGAAGCTGATTACCGGCCAGTTGAATCGAGAGCGTTTGAGTTTGGTGAATTTTGGGCCCACGGCTGAATTGCTAAACAATACCATTCGTTGGGCGCAACAGGCCGAACTGAGCGAAGGCGGAAAGGTCATTGATCAGCCCTGGGTACAGATTAATCTGGCGAAGGTGCGCACTGGCGTCGAGGCCTTGAAATTGGTGTCTTACAAACAGGCATGGGCAATGACTGAAGGTACGCTGGAAATGGCGGACGCCTCAGCAGCCAAAGTGTATGGCTCTGAATATTTTATTGAGGTTTATCGCTTGTTAGGCGAAATTATTGGTCAGGCATCGCTGATTACCCGGCATTCAGATCACGGCCAAATATTACAAGGGCGCATTGAGCGTCTATACCGTACGGCTTCCATTATTACTTTTGGCGGCGGTACCAATGAAGTTCAGCGTGACATTATATCGGCAGCGGGGCTATGGATGCCGCGCGCTGCACGATAGGGGGTGGGATATGGATTTTGGTTTTAGTGAAGAGCAAGGTGACGTTCAAAACCTGGCGCGGACTATTCTATCCGAGCAGGTGAGTGCTGAGAAACTGTCGGCCTTTGATGAATATGCCGCAGAACGATTTGATCAGGCACTTTGGGCGCAGTTGGCCGAGGCCGGCCTGCTGGGTATTGCTATCGAGGAGGATTATGGTGGCATGGGCTTTGGCTTTACCGAGCTGGCATTATTGATAGAAGAAAGCGGTCGCACAATTGCCCCCGTTCCGCTGATCCCGGTATTGGTGAGTGCGGCATTGGCAGTACAGAAATTTGGCACCGAACAGCAAAAGTCTCGCTGGCTTCCTGGCGTAGTGAAAGGCGATACCTTGCTTACTGCGGCATTAAGCGAGGAGTTGCAGTTTGAAATTGGCGCGGTGACGGGCACGCGGGCGATAGTTGAAGGCGACGCATATCGACTTAGCGGTAGTAAAACACAGGTGGCGTTTGCCCACCGCGCTGAGCGCATTATCGTATCCGCTGTTACGGATAATGGCAGCATACTGGTACTGGTTGACCCGACGGCAGAAGGAGTAGAGTTGCGCGAGCAAAAAGTGACTACCTGTGAGCCAACTTATCAGCTGGTATTCGACAATGTATTCATTGCCGCTGAAGACGTGCTTACAGGTACCGATAATGGCGCCGAGGCTGTGCAATGGATTGCCGAACGGACTATGGCGGCAATGTGCGCCATGCAAGCCGGGCTTGCAGACCATGCTATGCGTATGACCGCTTCTTTTACCGCAGAGCGCAAGCAGTTTGGTGTGCCGGTAGCAACATTTCAGGCGGTGGGTCATCGGGCAGCTAATTGCTACATTGATGTCGAGTGTTTGCGGTTGACGACCTATCAGGCAATTTCGCGTTTGGATTCCGGTCTGGATGCCACAACCGAGGTGCAGATTGCCAAGGTCTGGGCTGGCGATACCGGTCACCGGGTAAGTTACGCCTCTCAGCATTTACATGGTGGCATGGGTATCGATCGCGACTACCCTTTGTGGCGCTATTGTTTGTGGCTGCGTCATAACGAGATGTCGCTAGGGGGTAGTGCAGCGCAACTGGCTAAATTGGGCGCAAGGCTCGCTGCCGGCCAAGCATTCTGTAGTTAAAGAATAGTTTGTAATTATCGGACAGGCGAATACAATGGCGCCGGTCACATTGTGACTTCCTAGGGGGTGGCGCGAGCCTGAGACACCATTATTGGTGAACCCTATGAACCTGATCCGGTTAGCACCGGCGTAGGGATAGGGATTTTCGTCTTCCTTTTCTTCCGTCCATACCGGGTCTCTTTAGCACTATTTAAGGAGACTCTTAATGAGTAATCAAAAAGTTTTATCTGCTATTTCGGGGCTGTTGTTTTTCTGCCCCGCCCTTGTCTTGGCCAGCCCTGTGCTGGAAGAAATTACCGTTACAGCCAACTTCCGCGAATCTAACCTGATGACCACTGCGGGCAGTATCAGTGTGGTTGGTGAAAATACGATTCGCGAACGTGCTGCCGAGCATTTGGAGCAAATTATCAATATTGCCCCGAATGTGAGTTTTTCTTCTGGCGGCTCGCGCGCGCGATTTGTGCAAATTCGCGGCGTTGGAGATCTGGAACAGTTTAACGAGCCAAAACACTTTCCGTCTGTGGGTATTGCTATTGACGGCATTGCTCTGGGCGGCACAGCGAGCAATAGTTTGCTGCTGGACGCGAAACAGGTCGAGGTATTGCGAGGACCACAGGGTACGCGTTTTGGCGCCAATGCACTGGCCGGCATGATCAATATTACTAGTAATGACCCCACCGAAGAACTCTCCGGTCGCATAGGAGCAGGTGTAGGGAATTATGATAGCCGGCGTGCCACATTGGTACTGAGCGGTCCGTTGTCGGACAAGCTGGGCGGTCGCGTGGCATTGCAGAGTAATCGCAGTGATGGCTATATCGAAAACACGGCCCTGGGTCGTGATGATACCAACAATTTGGATGAAACCAGTGTTCGAGCCAAATTGCGCTGGCAGGCCAGTGAGTCAGTACAGATAGACTTTAATGCCTTGTATGCCGATATGGATAATGGCTATGACGCCTGGTCATTAGATAACAATCGACAGACCTTGTCAGACCAGCCCGGCCAGGACGCGCAGAAATTTAGCGCACTTTCATTGGATCTTTCGTGGGCGGTAAATGAATATTCCGAGCTTCAGGCTATCGTCACTAAAAGTCGCACTGAGCAGGCTTATGGTTTTGATGAAGACTGGACGTATGTGGGTATTTGCGATGATTTTTATTGTCCCTGGGACGATGCTTTTTCCGGCACCGATCATATCGACCGTGATCGCGATGAGTCGTCTATCGATGTGCGTTTGTTGTCGAGTGGCGAGAATATCGAAGGGGTTATTGGTGTCTATTATCAGAGCCGCGAAGAGGATATGGAAAGAAGTTACTATGGCAGTTATGTCAGTAATTATGAGACGCGCCGCACTGCGATGTATGCCCAGCTGAGTGGTAATGTCACTGAAAAATTACGCCTATTGGGTGGCTTGCGTTTTGAGCAATTTGAGGACGATTTCGAGGATTCCTACCTATTCAATAGTGATTCACGCGATGGATTCATGACCGGTGAGCTCAGCCTTGAATACAGTTTTAATGACAATCAAATGTTTTACGCCACATTGTCGCAAGGGGCCAAACCCGGCGGTGTGAATGTGGAAGCCAGCTCGAGCTATTATTTGATGCAACCAGCCTTCCAGACTTTTATGGCAGACAAATTGCGCTTTGCTACTGAAACCTTGTTCAATAAGGAAATTGGACTCAAAGGAAATTATCTCGACCAGCGTTTGCGCATGCGCTTGGCGGTATTTCATATGGATCGGAGTAACGCACAGCTAGAGTCCTGGATGTGGGATGATGTCAGCTGGTTATGGATAGGCTATCTTGATAGTGTCAACGCAGCCGAGAGTTATGGCGCGGAACTAGAGCTGGACTTTATGTTAACAGATTCCCTTCAGCTGTTTGCTAATTTGGGTTTACTTAAAACGGAAGTAGACGAAATAGGGGTCTTCGATCTTGATGTTTATGATTTCGTGACGCGCACAGATCGAGAACAGGCCAAGTCTCCGAGATACCAGTTTAACGTCGGCGGACGCTATCAATTTACCTCTTCGTTCAGCGGCCGCTTGGAAGTTGAAGGCCGTGATGAAAGTTATTTTGGTTACTACCATAATGGTCAATTGGACGCCTACTCGTTGGTTCACGCCAGCGTAAATTGGCAACAGGGAAATTTTGATGTTCAGCTGTGGGGACGCAATTTAGGTGATCACGATTATGCTGTTCACGGTCTATATTTTGGTAATGATCCGCGCAAGGGCTGGGTTAATGAAACTTATCGTCAATGGGGCGAACCCCGCAGTTACGGTATTGCAGCCAACTATCATTTTTAGAGGATTACTCGATGAAGCTCACAGTAGAAATTAGTATGTATCCGCTGGCCGATAACTATATTCCGGCCATCGATGACTTTATTGAACGCTTGAATCAGCAGGACGGACTGACGGTTATCACCACAGCTACCTGTACTCAGGTAAACGGCGACTATGACCTGGTGTTTGGCTTAATTCAGCAGGCGATAAAACACAGTTATGCCGAGTTTGGTCGTGCTGTGTTTGTTACCAAATTTATTGCGGATCACGAACTCTAGTGAGCGAGATTTCTGCTGCCGTAATCGACACATTGCAGCTCATGTCGGGATGGGAGGTGCTTGCTGTTGTATTGGCTATCGCCTATCTCGTGCTGGCCATGCGGGAGAATATTCTCTGCTGGTATTGTGCTTTCGCCAGCACCGCGATTTATACGGTATTGTTTTGGAATGTCAGCCTGCTGATGGAGTCAGCATTGAACGTCTATTATATGGCGATGGCTGTCTATGGCTGGTATCAGTGGCGGGGTGGTAGTGAGCAGGGGGACGGAGTACAGATTACCCGCTGGAGCTGGCGATCACATCTGACAGTGTTTGCACTGATAGCCGTGCTTAGTCTAGTGTCCGGGCTATTGTTAACAGAGCAGAGCACAGCTGCCTGGCCCTTTGTTGATTCGTTTACTACCTGGTCAAGCGTCATTGTGACGTTCATGGTTGCACGCAAGGTATTGGAAAACTGGTTGTACTGGATTGTGATCGATGCTGTTTCGGTAGCCTTGTATTTCGAGCGGGGCCTGGTTCTTACCTCGTTACTTATGGCTGCCTATACCATCATGGCGGTGGCCGGTTATATGAGCTGGCGTCGCCACTGGCAGGGCAGGGATCAACTTGCTTACTCTTGAAAATGCATTAGCGACCTGGCCGCAGTGGAATAAACGGCTGGAGACCGAGCCGAGTGTCTGCTGCGAATTATCTGGTGGTCTGTCTAATCAGACATTTTTGCTTGATGCAGGCTCCTGTCAGTTGGTATTACGTTTGGGCTTGGCTGGGGCTGAATTGCTCGGAGCGGATCGCTATCGAGAGCAAAAGATATTGTTTGCGGCTTCGGACGCAGGCCTGGCGCCCGCGGTGGTATACGCCGAACCCGATAGTGGCCTTTTGGTGACAGAATTTCTCGACGGCATTACCCCGGATCAGGCTCTGCTAGGGCGACCTCAATGGCAGGCTGCTCTTTTGCGAACGATGAATGCCATGCGGGCATTGTCTTTGGATTTACCCTCTTTTCCTTATCGGCAGCAAATGCAGGCTTATTGGCAGCAACTGTTGGCTGGTGGTCACCTAGAGCTGGAGCAACAATACCAATCAGCAATTTCCGCGCTTGATTTACTCCATCAATCTGCCTCACCCGTATCACTGGTACATCATGATCTGCACCCGGAAAATCTGCTGATGGTGGGTGATCGGCTGATGTTTTTAGATTGGGAATACGCGGGTTGGGGTTACGCTGTGATGGATGATATTGCGCTGCTGCGTTTGGGTGTCAGTCTGCCTTGCAAGTATCCTGAGGAACAGTTAATGGCGGCCCAGTCTATAGCGGGCTTTCTGGATAACGCCTGGTATCTGCTACGATAGTGTTCTAAAAATTGTAGTGAGTCTTTAGCCTGCTTGGCGTAAAGCTTCGATGCGTTCGGCTAGTGGCGGATGGGTCATAAATAAACGACTGATAGTATCTTTCTTGTCGCCGCTAATACCAAAGGCCATCAACTGCTCGGGAAGTTCTGTGGGTATGTCTTGTTCTGCTTGCAGACGCTGCAATGCGCCAATCATTGCTGCAGTGCCTGCCAACTCAGCGCCAGCGGCATCTGCTCGATATTCTCTCCAGCGGGAAAACCACATCACAATCGTAGATGCCAATATGCCCAAAACAATTTGTGCCACAATGGTGACAATCCAATAACCGGGACCATTGCCGCGTTGTGATTTAAATATTAGTCGATCGGCGAGCATGCCGATAATGCGGGCAAAAAACATCACAAAGGTATTTATCACCCCTTGTACCAAAGTCAGGGTAATCATGTCTCCGTTGGCCACATGGCCTATTTCATGGGCCAATACGGCTTTGGCCTCAGCAGGTGTAAACCGATTTAACAGCCCTTCACTGACGGCAACCAGTGCCGAGTTTTTATTCCAGCCGGTGGCAAAAGCATTCGATACTTGAGAGGGAAATATGCCGATATTGGGCGTTTTGATGCCAGCTTGTTGTGCCAGCTCTGTCACTGTGTCAACCAGCCAGCGCTGCTGTGATGTATTAGCCTGCTCTACGATCTGAACCTTCATTGACCTTTTGGCCATGGGTTTCGATATAAGCAGAGAAATGAATGCGCCACTCATGCCAAATACCGCGCAAAATATCAATAGCGAAGTGAGGTCCATATTGACCCCATTGGAAGAGAGCATTTGCTCCAGGCCGAGTAACTGAAAGGTCAGGCTGGCCAGAACAATAATGGCCAGGTTAGTCGCGATAAATAGCCCGACGCGTAACATACTTAAGCCTCGTGCCCAGCCGCAGGAGCAAGTTGTGCGTCAACTTGCTCCGTTAATGGTGGTGGCGCAGCGCTAATCTCTAATATGGGTCGTTTACGCTCGTCAATTGCCACCTCAACAACCTTGGCGCGCAAGTGATAGTCTTTGGCGTTTATTTCAATCAGGGTGTTCAGGGCCAGGTCGTAGTGCGGTGTGCCTAATACAGCCGCTGCATCCTGACCATTGTTCCACTCTTTCTGTTTGGTGAAATAAAGCCCGTCAAGACTTTGAATAACATAAACTGGATCCATTAAGCTGCCACTCAATATGTAATTGAAACCACGATTTTGGTCCTGCGGAACACAGACCACTAATAACAAAGAGGTAAAATTCTCTTCGTCAGCCTATACTGAAGCATACATGAGATATGGGGCATTATTCGATGAATTTCAACGGGTCATTCAGGAAAGTTCGCATGATAGAGCAGGCCGATGCGCTGCCAGGCCGTGAACAGGCAGTATCTGTACCCAAGCAGCATTATGTAAGCGGAGCTAGCTTAGAGGAGCCATTTCCCGATGGTACTGAAACGGTTCAGTTGGGCATGGGCTGTTTTTGGGGTGCGGAGAGAAAGTTCTGGGCCTTGCCAGGCGTGTATTCCACCGCGGTTGGTTATGCAGGCGGATTTACCCCTAACCCCAGTTACGAAGAGGTGTGTTCGGGTTTGACCGGCCATACTGAGGCGGTGCTAGTGGTATTTGAGCCGGCGGTGATTTCCTTGGATAAAATATTAAAGGTATTTTGGGAGTCACATAATCCCACTCAGGGAATGCGTCAGGGAAACGACAGCGGCACGCAATACCGATCTGCCATTTATGTGAGCGATTCGCAGCAAATGGCGATAGCCAACGAGAGTCTTTCTTCTTACAGGCAGGCTTTACTCGGTGCAAGTTACCCGGAAGTGACAACTGAGCTACGTCAGGATGTCCATTTTTATTATGCCGAAGAGTACCATCAGCAATACTTGGCGAAAAACCCCGCCGGCTACTGCGGCATGGGCGGCACAGGTGTTATCTGTCCTGTTTAAAAACGCCGCACCAAAGAGCTGATAACGGCCTCTCGAGATCCATCAAATCCGTTATATTCTAAGGACAAACTCCAATGTTTGTTGAAATCCCAGTTGGCACCGACAACGATGTTCCAGCGGTCAGTATTACTTTGATCAATGGTGTAATCGATATCGAAGTCGGTATTAGGTACGGTGACGGAACCGCTGACGGTCAGGTCACTTTTTAGATAGTTTCCTCCGATAAAAGCCGCAATATTTCCGGCCTCATCCAAACGAAATATCTTTCCTATACGCGGTGTGGCTGTAACGACTGTACCTTCAGTGTCCTGACCATCCATAGCGGCATAGGTGATGTTAATTGGCAGGGTGACAAAGTAGCTCTTCCAGCCACCAGCAAGAATGGCGCCTACACCGTATGTTGTGCCCTCGAATTTAGCATCTACTGGAAACGTTATGATGTTGTCTTGCAGTGCGCGGCATAGTGGCGGAGTAGGTTTTACTGAGCAATCGGTGCCAAGTTGATCTAGCATGCCATTGCCATCCAAGCTGACATCTAGAGGCGCATCGCCTTTCACCTTGCCTAAAGTAGCGTAGACGTTCATAAAGGGGAACAGCCACGCATCAGCTTTAATAAGTACGGCATCATTTTTTGAACTGGCATTTTCAAAGCTGACAAAGGGAAATGGCTCTTTTTCAGAACCGTTAAAACCTACCCAGAGATTGTCCAGATTCATATCCTGCTCAACGTAGGCGTAGGTAAGTCCCAAACCGTAGGGTAGGGGTAAGTCATAACCGCGATCGATAACCTCCTGCGCAAGAAAGGGCAGTGCACGGTTCCATTGCCGAGGAGCATGTTTTGTGTTCTGTTGGCCTTTATTGAAGCCTTTATTTGGGATGCTGACATCCGAAACACCGGTATCGGTTAAGTCCTGATTGACCGATAAGTTAAGTAGCCTGGCGGTGGTAGAGAGCATGGCGCCCTTATCGGATAATGTATAAACTTGCAGTTTATCGCTGCTACCCCTGTAGGCTGTCGAGCTGCCGCTTGAACCAGCCACTGAGTCTGCACCAATCGCAGATTGCCATTTCCCTTGTTTGAAACTTTCGAGATCATCTTGATCGTTAATCAGAACGAATACGCGAAACTTTCCTGCCCCCAGGCCTGCGCCTACATCCCAGCGCTTGATGCTCATATAGGTTTTGGTTTGGTCTACATTGTCATGTATGACTCCGAGGCCGTATCCCCCGCCTAATACGGCTACGGTCGCGCCGGACATCTGCCCTGAAAAATAGCCTGCGGCCTGATCTAGCTCTTGCTTAAAGCCCTGGTTTTTCGCCGTTAACTCAGCGATTGTATCGTTTGCCGTCTGGTCAATTATATTCCGCGCGGCATCTCGGTCACTCTCGGGGATACTGCTACAGGCGCTCAGCAATGAGTAGAGGCTTATCCCAGCTACAATGGATATTAGCCTGACGAAGCGCATTGTTGTATTCATGATGTTACACATCCCTATTTAACATGGTCGAAAGTATGCAAATGGTCGTCAAGACAGTCAAGTGTTGATGCTAGAGTAGTAGAAAATGATCGATACTTTCCGGCCTCTCTTAGTGAGGGGCCCAATGGAAGTAGAGTGAAAATCCTTCTGATCATTACAGCTACAGTAACTAACACGGGTCGGAATTTTTTGTCATAGTTATTACTGTCCTTGAAAACCTATAGATATGGTACATTGCGCATATCTCTCAATGGAAATGAATCTGGTTACCATGTCGTCCTTTCAGCTGCTGCTTTTCTATTCCACTGCCATCATTATGGTGTCACTTTTAGGCGGTGTTTTACCGTCACTTATTCATTTAAATCACACCCGTATGCAGGTGATGATGAGTTTCGTGTCTGGTCTGATGTTGGGCATTGCATTGTTATATTTACTGCCCCTGTCGGTGGAGGAGCTAGCTGGTCATGCTTCTGTTAATTTGGCATCTGCCTGGATGTTAGTTGGCTTGTTGGTCATGTTTGTTCTGTTGCGGCTATTTCATTTTCATCAGCATGATTACCAGCCTCCGGATGAAGCCGAGGCGGAGGCCTGTGGGCATGATCATGTCAATGCCACCGCGGGTGGCGCGCATACCTTGAGTTGGGTGGGTGTGGCCTTTGGTTTGGCCTTGCATACTTTTATTGATGGCATTGCTTTGGGTGCCAGTGTGCAGCTGGGTGGATCTGAATCGACGTTGTTAGGTGTTGCTGGGCTGGGTGTATTTGCAGTTATCATCCTGCACAAGCCTTTAGATGCCTTGAGCATTACTTCACTTATGGCCGCTGCGGGTTGGAGTAAACATGCTCAGTTACGCATGAATATTCTTTTCGCCCTTATGTGTCCATTGGGAGCGCTTTTGTTCTTTATTGGGGTGGGTCAGTACGTGGAAGACCAGGCGCTGGTAGTTGGCGCCGCGCTGGCTTTCTCGGCTGGCGCATTTCTGTGTATTTCGCTCAGTGACTTATTGCCCGAAGTACAGTTTCACAGCCACGATAGGGCTAAGCTGACCCTGGCGTTGGTCTTCGGCGTATTGTTGGCCTGGGGTCTCAGTCAAATTGAACCAGAGCATGCCCATGCAGGATCACATCAAGAGAGCTCTAGCCTTCCACAGCATTAAAGACCAGTACTAGACAAGCTTGTGGTCTAGTACTGGTTGCAGCGAATCTAGATAGCCTGTTTGGCTTTGGCTTCACGGCGACGGGCGTGTAACAAAGGCTCGGTATAACCGCTAGGTTGTTCACATCCCTTAAAGACCAGATCAGAGGCGGCCTGGAAAGCCACGTTATCAGCAAAATTCGGCGCCATTGGCTGATATAGCGGATCGTTGGCGTTTTGCTGGTCTACAATGGCTGCCATACGCTGTAGGGTTTCAGTGACCTGCTCAGTAGTGCAGATACCGTGACGCAGCCAGTTGGCGATATGTTGGCTGGAAATCCGCAGTGTCGCGCGGTCTTCCATCAAGCCCACATTGTTGATGTCAGGCACTTTCGAACAGCCCACTCCTTGATCTATCCAGCGCACCACATATCCAAGAATACCCTGCGCATTATTGTCCAGCTCATACTGAATTTGATCTGCTGCAAGAGGGCTGTCGTCCTTCAGCGGGATAGTGATTATGTCTTCGATCCTGGCTGGCGTACGTTGCACAATCTCTTGCTGCCGGGCTTTTACATTAACCTGATGATAATGCATTGCATGTAGTGTAGCGGCGGTCGGAGAGGGTACCCATGCCGTATTGGCGCCGGCTTGTGGGTGGCCGATTTTGGCTTCCATCATAGAGGCCATTTCATCCGGAATGGGCCACATACCTTTGCCTATTTGCGCTTTGCCTGGCAGGCCCGCTCGCAAGCCAACGTCGACGTTATGATCTTCGTAGGCACCAATCCAGGCCTGTTGTTTCATAATGGCTTTGGGTACTACTGCACCGGCTTCCATCGAGGTATGTATTTCGTCGCCGGTACGGTCAAGGAAGCCAGTATTGATAAATACCACTCGATCTTTCACCTGACGAATACACTCTTTCAGGTTAATTGTGGTGCGGCGCTCTTCGTCCATAATGCCGACTTTGAGTGTATTTCTCGAAAGTCCAAGCACATCTTCAATACGTCCAAACAGTTGGCCAGTAAAGGCCACTTCTTCCGGTCCATGCATCTTGGGTTTAACAATATAGACACTACCAGTGCGAGAGTTGCTAGTCTCTCCCGAACCATTAATATCGTGTATAGCACAGAGACTGGTGATCATGCCGTCAAGAATGCCCTCGGGTACTTCCTGCCCGTTGTGCAATATCGCATCATTGGTCATTAGGTGGCCAACGTTGCGGACAAATAACAGGCTGCGGCCGTGCAGGCTGATTTGTTCTCCATCACAGGCTGTGTAGATCCGATCTTTTTGCAGCGATCTGGTCTGTGTCTGGCCGCCTTTTTCAAAGGACTCCGCCAGTGTGCCGTTCATCAGGCCTAGCCAATTGCGGTATACAATTACCTTGTCTTGCGCGTCAACTGCGGCAATCGAATCTTCACAATCCTGAATGGTTGTTACCGCGGATTCCAGAATAAGATCTTTGATGCCCGCTGCATCGTCTTTGCCTGTATCAGACTGAGGATCAATCAGAATATCGATATGCAGACCGTTATTGCACAGCAGTATGGAGTCGGGTTTAGCTGCACTGCCGGTATATCCTATCCATTGGCTGCTATTGGCCAGTTCAGTGCTAGAGCCATCGGTTAGCGCTATTGAGAGCTTGCCATCGGCAATTTTGAAGCCGGCAGTGTCTGCGTGTGTACCGCGAGCCAGCGGTGCGGCAGTGTCGAGAAACTGACGAGCATAGGCAATGACCTTGTTGCCACGAACCGGGTTATAGCCGCGGCCTTTTTCAGCACCGCCGTCTTCCGGTATGACATCTGTGCCGTAGAGTGCGTCATAAAGACTGCCCCAGCGTGCATTGGCGGCATTTAGTGCAAAACGTGCATTCATCACGGGCACGACCAACTGCGGGCCAGCCTGCAGGGCAATTTCGCTATCAACATTTTCTGTGCCGATGGCGAAGTCTTCGCCTTCTTTTACCAAGTAACCAATTTGCTCGAGAAATTGCTTGTATACCACAATATCTGGTTGACCAGGATTAGCACGGTGCCAGCCATCAATTTGCCGTTGCAAGTCTTCTCGTTTGGCTAATAAGGCTGCATTTTGGGGCGCTAGGTCGTCCAGGATTTGTTCAAGGCCCAGCCAGAATTTGTCGGGATTTACCCCGCTGCCAGGCAGTATTTCATTATTGACTAATGAATAGAGTTCATCGGCAATATCCAGGCCGCCTACAGTGGTTCGGTTCGTTGTCATGACATGTCTTCAATATAGGTGAATAGTTTTAGCCAGGCTCACTTGGCGTGAGCAATAAGTCCAATTGTCCTTTATATTGAACGAAATCACCAGATAGCAGGCTTTATAACCGCAATTCACACAGTAGATGTTTTACAAAACCGCGTCGCGCAACTCGTCAAATGACTCTTGCAGGCACTGGGCGTAAAACTCTGGGTCAGGCATCATTTCTCGGCAGCTGGCCGCCATTATGGAGATGTTGTCAGAGTTGCTGATAACCGCGTGAAATAAACCGACGCCATCCAGTAAGGGGCCCAAACCCATCAGTGTATGAACTCTCGCCCCCGACATATATATCGGCACTTGTGGTCCAGGAACATTGGATACCACTGTATGGACAGGCACTGCAAGATTGTCCAGCATAGTTGCTGCGGATACGGCTTTAAGTCCCAGCGCCATCATTCGCGCAGGCATACTTTGCGCGACATCAGTCATCGTGCTGGCGCCCATTGCGGAAGAGTATGCCTTGGATCGCGTTGCGCCAGAATGTACCGCTGTGAGACGTTCAACCGGATCGGCAATATCGGTTCCCAATGACATTGTCATCACGCTAATCTGGTTGCCTTTGGAATTGCTGTCAGAGTCGGAACGAACACTAATAGGTGCGGCCGCTGTAAGCGATGTGTCTGGTAACTCATCGTGGGCAGTAAGGTAGCGACGCAAGCCGCCTCCGACAATGCTGACGATGACATCGTTAATGGTAGCACCGGCTACGGCATTTTTTATCGCCCGGATTTTCTGGAATTCCATTGCGATACCGTCAACCACCCGATGATTACTGACTCGGCCGTTAAATCGGGTACCTATAGAGACGTTACCATCTTCACCACCGAGCTCTTCTTTCAGCTTTTTCAGGCGTGAGAAGGCTGGCACAATATTGGCAATGGCAGAGGTCATTTCCAATGGCTTGCGTATATTGTTCATATAGGCTCGAGTTAATAGATCAAACTTGCCTGGCTCCGGCTCTCCTTCCCAGCTATCGTCCACCCGGATACTATCGGCCACTGGGTCAAGGGAGTGCAATGCGTTAATAATACCGGCGGCGGATACACCGTCGATGGCTGAATGATGAACCTTCATCAGAATGGCAAAGGCACCCTTGGGCAGACCTTCTACATTGTCCAGCCCTTCGATGACGTAAGCCTCCCAAAGTGGCCGAGACATATCCAGTCCTCGAGCATGTAAGCGGGCCAGTAGGATACAGAACTGACGCCAGTCACCGGGTTTTGGCAAAGCAATATGTCGAACATGGAATTCCAGATCAAAGTTTTTGTCTTCGACCCAGTAAGGTTGGTCCATTTTCATGGGAACCTGTACCAGCTTGCGGCGAAAAATAGCTGATTTATGCAGGTTCCTTTCAAATGTGCCTAATATGTCTTTAAAACGTACCGCTTTCTTTTTGTTGGCTGGTTGTTGGTAGATCATGAGAGGAGAGATGTGCATGGGCGTGCGTGCGCTTTCATTATGAACGAAAGTGGCATCCAGACCGCTGAGTTGTTCCATGATTATCCTCACAGTTATTGTGGTAATGACTTGGGGCGCGCACTGTAGTGCCCTTAGCGTAATTGGTCAAATTTTATTCTATTCATAATGTGCCGCCCAATCGGGCACTGAGTGCACTAACGGCATTCTCTACCCGCAGGATACGCGGCCCCAAATGGATAGGGCTCATACCGGCAGAGCAGAGTTTTTCCACCTCATAGGGAATGAAGCCACCTTCCGGCCCTACGGCCAGTGTAATTGGTCCAGATGCGGTCAACGGGCAGGGGTCATCACTGCCGGGATGGGCTACCAGCCCTGTGCTGCCTTCTAATAGCCCGGGGAGTTCGTCTTCAACGAAGGGTTTAAACAGACGTTTGAACTCGATTATTGGCATCACAGTATCTCGCGCTTGCTCAAGGCCCTGGTAGAAATAGTCATCAATGGCAGTTTGCTCTAAAAGCGGGCTTTGCCAGTAGCTTTTTTCGACTCGCCAGCTATTGATGACAATCAGGTGTTTGATGCCAAATTCGGCGACAGAGCGGAAGATTCGTCGCATTTGCTTGGGCCGTGCTAAAGCCAGTACCAGAGTAATCGGCGAGACGGGCGGTGGTGGTTGGTCTAGCGGACCCGTTTCGATTTCAACGCTCTGTTGATTCAGACCCGTAATGACGCCCATACCCGTGAGACCGTTGAGCATACCAATACGCACGCTATCGCCTACTTTGGCGCGGTGGATGTCGCGAATATGGTCGGCGCGGCGGTCCTGCAACTGGACTTGGTCTGCTTGTGAAAAATCGGTTTCCTGTAGCAGGACCAGATTCATTCTACATCAACCGGCTCGCCATAAAGATCGTATTCATCCGCATCGGTGACCTCGGCATACAGCATATCTCCCGGTTGCAGGTCATAGCCGGGGGGAAGGAATATATTGCCGTCTATCTCGGGCGCATCAGCATAAGTGCGCGCCACAATCCGGTCTTCCTCAATGGCATCTACAACGACGGGTAATACCAATCCGATTCGAGCCTGCAACCTGGCTGCAGAGATAGCCTGCTGGGTTTCCATAAAACGCTCCCAGCGAGCCTGTTTGATGTCGTCGGCAACAGGGTGTTCCAGTTCATTGGCCGTGGCGCCGTCAACCGGGGAATATTGGAAACAGCCTACACGGTCGAGCTGAGCCTCTTCCAGCCAGTCCAGCAGCATCTGAAAGTCTTCTTCAGTTTCACCCGGAAAGCCAACAATAAAGGTCGAGCGAATAACCAGATCAGGGCAAATTTCACGCCACTTTTTAATGCGCTCCAGCGTCTTTTCTTGATTGCCAGGGCGCTTCATCAATTTGAGAATGCGTGGGCTGGCGTGCTGGAAAGGGATATCCAAATAAGGCAGAATTTTCCCTTCTGCCATCAATGGAATGACCTTGTCGACATGCGGATAAGGGTAAACGTAGTGAAGTCGCACCCAAACGCCCAACTCGCCCAGGGCCTGGCATAAATCGAGCATGCGGGTCTCGAGCGCCTGTCCTTCAACAAAGTCGAGTTTATATTTTACGTCGACCCCGTAAGCACTGGTATCCTGCGAGATCACCAGTAATTCTCTCACGCCTGCATCGACAAGTGTCTTGGCCTCCTCATAGACATCGCCTATTGGGCGGCTGACCAGGTCACCACGCATGGCGGGAATAATACAGAAGGTACAGCGGTGGTTGCAGCCTTCCGAAATTTTCAGGTAAGCATAGTGCTGCGGGGTGAGCTTAATGCCCTGCGGTGGTACCAGGTCAATATGGGGGTTGTGTTCGGCGACCGTCGGTGGGATAAACCGGTGTACCGCGTCGACGACCGCATTGGTGGCTGCGGGGCCGCTGATATCCAGTACGCCGGGGTTGGCAGCCCGAATGCTCTCAGCATCAGTGCCCTTGCCCATGCAGCCAGTCACAATAACCTTGCCGTTCTCCGCCATCGCCTCAGCGATGGCATCGAGCGATTCCTGCTTGGCGCTATCGATAAAACCACAGGTATTCACCACTACCACATCAGCGCTGTCGTAATCCGGCACTATATCGTAGCCGTCGAGCTTGAGTTGAGTCAGTATTCGCTCTGAATCAACTAACGCCTTTGGGCAGCCTAGGCTTACGAAACCAACTTTTTGTTTATCAGGGCTAGAGGTCATGCGGGGTACCGATTGTTGCGAGTATTGCTAAAGGAGCAGCATTGTACAGAAATAGCGCCGCTGGAGCTATAATTCCAACCTGGAGCTCGGCACTAACTTTATTGACTTTCCGAAAAAGCCCTTTGGCTTTTCTGCGCCGATGGGTAAATTTGTCCCGCCAAAATTTGAGGTGGCAAGCTTTACAGTAGCGTGAGCGCCTTATTCACTGCTTGTTTTTCCACTTCCCCCAAGGATCAAAAGCAGTATCAACGGAGGAGCTTGGAGAGCTCGTTGGTTTGCGATCGTTCGGCATCTTCCAGGCTTAATTCCGCAAGCTTTCCCGGGGTTTGATCTTCTGGAATAATACGATCTCTAGGCGGCAATTGAAACTGCTCGCTAGACGCTCTCGGAAGGTTTTTAAACTGGTACAAATAAAAACTTCTTAAGCGGGAATACTATAATTTCTATAGAAGGATTAAAAAGCTCGCTAAGAACTTAGCCGAGAGTGATTCAGATGCAGCACCGGGCAGTTCTTGCCAAAGGTACTTTATTGATATTAGATTGGACTCAAAAGGGCTTTTATTCTGCCTATACTCAACCCAATCATCCTAAATCAATTCCTGCTCGCTAGCCCAAATGGCGCAACCACCGAGAGCAAGTAAAGTTGCTCCAGCCATAGCGAGGTTTTTCAAATTCATTAACTGCTGGCTGAACTGGCTGATTATCTCGTTAACAGGGATGGTACCGACAGGTAAAAGGCTAGCCGTCAGGCCAGTCCCAATAACGGTTGCCGTCATCAACAACAGGTTCTTTTTCCAAGTCGGCAGAATTGTCGGTGTGGGCAGCTGGGCCATCACCGCCATAGTAAAGCCGTCGTCCGGTAGATATGGTTCTGACTTGCGCAGGTTTTGAAACATCATTTCGATATTGTCCTGATCTTTCGTCGTATTCATGATTGCAATACCTCGCTCCGCGAATCTGTTTTGTTCCAATCAGATAGTAGTACTTTTAACTTGTCTTTGCCACGCTGTATGTGACTCTTCACGGTGCCCAACGGACTACCCATAATCGTTGAAATTTCAACGTGGGTACATTCAAGGTGCAGATGTAAATGCAGAGCCATGGACTGATCCGGAGGCAGTTTTGCCAGGGCCATGGCAAAGTCCCGATGTAATTCATCTCCACCCTGGGGTCGATACGTTTGTAATTCCAGCTCATTTTCCGGGAGCGCTTCGGTAGGTTTGCGCGAACGGTAGTGACTGGCAAATACCCGGTAGGCGATGCTATAGAGCCAGGTATAGAATTGCGAATCCCCTTTAAATGCCCCCAGGTTTTTAAACGCTTTGATAAAAGTTTCCTGGGCCAGGTCATCCGCCAAGCTAGCGTCCCACCCGGTAAGCTGACGGAGACTGTAGCGGAGCCGGGATTGATAGCGCTTTACCAGCTCTGCATAGGCTCTCTGATCGTTCTGGTTAAGTATCCTGGCAATCAGGAGCCGGTCATTCGTGATCATGGAAGGCTACTTTAAACTCGTTTCGGTATTTTTTTCCAACTTCCATATCAGCAATTGCGCGGCGCCAATAAAGAAGGGGATCATGGCAATGGCTGAAATATTAATATTACCCCATATAAAGCCGGCCAGGCAGATGCCAGCACCTGCACCACACAGCATAAGACCCTTGTGGAGATTACTCTTAGGCGTCGCTTTTGTTTGCAGGCTTGCGAACAGATCTGCAGGGATCTCCTGGCCGCTCTCAATAAACTTGTTAATGGTATCGTGCTGCAGACGGGTTTTACGGAAGCTAACCAGCATTACAATACCTACGAGCAAGACTGGGGCGCCAAAGACAAAGATAATACCTAAAATCGGAATCAGGGCATCTGGCCAACTACCATGCATGTTTCCGGGATCGAAATTCGTCATATCGTCTTTAGCCCAGCCATGTTTCTTTGGGGCTTCAAGGTTAGGCGGTACTTCAGAAATGTCGGGCAACACGGAATCCATTACTGGGTCAACGGTCGCCGCAGTTACCTCGGTGGTTAACTTAGCATTCTGTTGAAGTGGTTCCTCAGGGGCAGCCTGGGCTGTCTGCAGGATCAGGACGGAAGCGAGTAGCGTGGCAATAAGTAATTTCATTTGTATTTTCCTTTATTTAAAAGCGGACTGAGTTTGAGTAGCCATGCAGGCACACAAGGGTTGTTGCAGAGAAAAGCCTTCCATTATGGGTCGATTCCACTCATCCACTATATCCCGCTGGAGTTTCTGCTGTTTGAGTAGGGCTTGCAACTGCTCGGTAGTTTTTTCATCAATTTTGTTTTGCACTTCGATGGTGATAGTCGGTAACTGCCAGGCGTCGCTGTTCACTTCTTCAGCACTGACGGGGTTAGTAATAATAACGGTTGCGAGTAGCGCGCATACCATAGATGGTGGGTATTTCATAATCCTGCACTCCAAAATGCCAATTTATTTGGCTCTTACCTATAGAGACGCAAGTGGAGGGGGATTTGGATGCACTGGATGAAAAATATCTTTACTTACAGAAAAAGGAGGATTACCAAACCAGCCCTGCCATCATCAAGGAACTGCAAAATCTACCCAAAAAAACCGAATCTGGTAGGCAGTATTACTCGGATTCCATGGAGGCGATTTCAGGTAGAAGATAATGCGTCTTTAGTCCGCTTAGATTTCACTTAGCGCGAACGCTTAATTCACTGCTTATTTTTCCACTTCCCCCAAGGATCAAAAGCGGTATCAACGGATGAGCTTGGAGAACTCGTTGGTTTTCGATCATTGTTCCTCTCGCTATGGTTATAGCGGTTACTGGTATTCTTATTCTGATCCGGACGATATGCTGCCGCTTTCTTGTCGCGTTTTTCACGCAATCGTTCGGCATCTTCCAAGCTTAATTCCGCAGGCTCTCCTGGCGTTTGATCTTCTGGAATAATGCGATCTCTAGGCGGCAACTGAAACTGTTCGCTAGACGCTCCCGGAAGGCTTTTAAATTGGTACAAATAAAAAACTTCAACTCTTTCGCGCGCCCAATCTGTTTTCTTCAGAAATTTCACGCTGGAATCAATGCTCGGCCGGCTCTTAAAACAATTGATATTTAAGTAGGCAAACAGAATCTCGAAACCGTAGTGATCCACTAGTTCAATCAACATGTTTTTTAAGCTGAGGCCGTGCAGAGGGTTGGCTTTGAAATTGATTTCATCATTCACAATAATGTCCGCCCAAGAAAAGTAAGTGCGCTATAAGCGCGAGTCTAGCAGGTCTAGCCTGCTAATCGCAGCTTGTGTACTTTTCGTTTGTTCAGGGCGCGCATTTTCACAAGGGCACGCCGATCATAAGCTAATCGGTACAAAGCGTCATATATCTTGGCCAGCGAAGACATTGCCCAACTATAGCCTGGCATCCGAGAATGGTGTATTGATGATAAATACCTGATAACGGTGATTGAATATGCAGACAGAGTTTTCCAAACAGTTGGGCATTGATGTACCCATTTTCGCTTTTACCCATTGCCGTGACGTGGTTGTTGCTGTGAGTAAGGCCGGCGGCATTGGCGTTCTGGGCGCCGTGGGATATTCCCCCGAGCAGCTTAAAGAGGAGTTGGACTGGATTGATGAGCACATTGGGGATCATATTTATGGTGTAGATACTGCCATTCCTCAGAAGTACGAAGGTCAGGGCGAAGACGATCCGGAGAAACTGGTGGCGATGATCAAGGCCGCTATCCCTGAACAGCACCGCAAATTTGCCAATGAGTTGTTGGCCGAACATGGGGTACCAGAATGGCCGGAAGAAAATGATGAAGTGACCCTGAGCTTCTCTCTGGCACAAGGGCAGTTGTTGGTAGATGAAGCCCTTACCCGACCCAAATGTCGAATGATTGTTAATGCTTTGGGAACCCCACCTGCAGAGATCGTAGAGCAGGTTCACAAATCTGGCCGTCTCATCGGCGCTTTGGCCGGTCGATTGAAGCACGGAATCAATCACCAGAAAGCGGGGCTGGATTTTGTAATCTGTCAGGGCACCGAGGGCGGTGGTCATGCTGGAGAAGTCACATCGATGGTTCTATGGCCACAAATGGTTAAGGCCCTGGCGCCGTTGCCAGTGCTGGCTGCTGGCGGTATTGGTAATGGAGGCCAGATCATGGCGGCCATGGCCATGGGCACAGAGGGGGTATGGCTAGGCTCAATGTGGCTTAACTCTACCGAAGCTCACGCCGAGCCCGCGCAGCGCGAGTCATATATGAACGCCACCTCTGAGGATACTATTCGCTCCAAGTCATTCACCGGTAAAACGGCGCGTATGCTGAAGAACGAGTGGACCGAAGCTTGGGAAAGAGATGATACTCCCGCCACCTTACCGATGCCTATGCAAGGTTATCTTACCTTCGATGCCCAACGTCGTACCCATCGTTACGCCGGTGCAGAAGGCACGCAGAAGGTCGCCTTTAATCCCATTGGGCAGGTAGTGGGGCAAATCAACGAGATCGAGTCTTGTCGCGATATTATGATGCGTTTAATGAACGAGTATGCTGAATCTTATGAGCGTATTCAGGCGCTGATGCCCGAGTAAGGCTTATGTGCCGGGGCGCTCAGCGAGTGCTCCGGCATTGGGTGGTACAAATGGGATTATGACTCAACTGGCTTGCTTCGATGGGTCATCAAGCTCGGCAGGGGCCGCTCCTCCTGCAAAAATAATATTGGCAACACCACTGGCAATATCGGTAAGAACAGTAGAGGTAACGTGGAATACCGTCGCACTTATTTTCCAGTTACTCTCAATTTTCCGATACTCGTCCTCGTAGTAACCGCCCAATTGAGTCACGCTGTTTTGAAGGGTATCAATCATATAATAGTAGATACCCCATACACCGTTGGCGCTATCCCCGTCGACATCGATACGCGGGTTTTGGGCGTGATGCATTTCGACGATGTTTTCAGCGCAGGCCAGCTGACTAAAGACGGCTACCAGCGTCTCCCTATTATCAAAACAGCCAATACGCCCATAATCGATTTTAACCTCTCCTTCCATAAAGCAGTCTTTTACTTTATTGGGCTGTTTATGGTCGCAGAAAAAAAAGTAATCGTATTTGAGACGTTTGATGGCTTCGATATCTTCGAGTGCCTGTAGCCGTTGACTAAAATCCATGGTGGTGTCCTATTTGGCCCCGTTTTTGCTTACCTTACTCTAAGCCTGCGGTGGCCGGCAATGATTTGGCCGAGGCCAGTTACTCTAATGCGTTCTCTGGGTAACCTTTAGAGGGTAGGTGTATACCGGGTTCTTGAATCTAGTGCTATTATGTTTTATTAATCTTACTGGCATGCCAGCACAGCCCCTAATAATACAATCAGGAGACAGAGATGATTGGACAAATGATGGATTTTCAATTGACGATCAACAGTGTGATGCGTCACGGTCGTAGCCTATATGGTAATCAGGAAATCGTCTCGGTGACTTCCGACAACCCGCTGCACCGTTATACTTTCGAAGAGGCGTTTGGGCGTGTATGCCAAGTAGCTGGTGTATTGGCCGATATGGGTCTCAACGCCGGGGATCGGGTTGGTACATTGGCTTGGAACGACTACCGTCATTTCGAGATTTATTACGCGGTTTCCTGTTCTGAGTTAGTGACTCATACGATAAACCCCAGATTGTTTCCGGAACAACTCGATTTTGTGGTCAATCATGCGGAAGACCGAGTGATATTTGTTGACCCAACATTACTACCGGCTCTTGAGGCGATTAAAGACAAGCTCACCAAAGTGGAGCGTATAATTGTCATGACCAGTGAGGAGCATATGCCTGACTCTTCGTTGGCATTAGAGTGCTATGAGACGCTTTTGGCGGGTCGCCCGACAGAGTTCACCTTTCCTGAGTTCGATGAAAAAACTGCCAGTTCGCTATGTTATACCTCGGGTACCACGGGTGACCCTAAAGGAGTGTTATATAGCCATCGCTCTACAGTGCTACACGCCATGGGAGGCGCTGTACCCTCCGTGTTCGGTCTGACTACTGACGATATCATATTACCTATAGTGCCAATGTTTCACGTTAACGCCTGGGCTATCCCTTATGCGGCGGTCATGAGCGGTACCAAACTGGTTTTTCCCGGTCCAAAAATGGGGGACGGAGCAGCAATTGCCGATTTAATTAATGCCGAAAAAGTGACGGTCTCTGCCGGGGTTCCTACCGTGTGGCTGGCCATGCTTAACCATTTGCGAGAGACCAAGCAGACAGTAGAGACCTTGACTCGTATTATTGTTGGTGGAGCAGCCTGTCCCCAGGCCATTATGGAAGAGATGGAGCAGGCTCATGGTGTCTATGTGCATCATGCCTGGGGTATGACAGAAATGAGCCCACTGGGTACCTTCAATACGATAAAACCGGAGCTGAGTGATCTACCTGCGGATGAAAAAATGGCATACCGGCTTAAGCAGGGTTTGCCACCTTATGGCGTCGAATTGGATGTATTTGATGAAGAAGGCAATGCGCAGCCGCATGACGGCACATCATTTGGTTCTCTGCGAGTGCGGGGCCCATGGATAGCATCTGGCTACTTTAAACTGGATAAAGAAATTATCGACGAAAACGGCTATATGGATACTGGTGACGTGGCGGTAATCGATGAGCACGGTTATATGCAGATTACTGACCGAGCCAAGGATGTGATTAAAACCGGAGGTGAGTGGATCAGTTCTATAGACCTGGAAAACGCGGCTATTGGTCACCCCGGGGTAGCTGAGGCCTGTGTCATTGGTATTCATCATCCCAAGTGGGATGAGCGACCATTGATGCTGGTCATAGCTGCTGGCGAACAGCCCTCCAAAGAAGAACTCAACGCCTATATGTCCGATAAAGTGGCCAAATGGTGGCTGCCAGATGACATTATTTTTGTGCAAGAACTACCCCATACCGCGACCGGTAAACTGGATAAAAAAGTTCTACGGACGCAGTATAAGGGTTATAAGTTGCCAACGGCTTAGCGGCTGTTGGGTGTATAAAGGCCGGCTTATAATAAGCCGGCCTTTATTTTTGCCTGTGAAATAGCGATATTGTCGGCGGTATAAAGGAGGAAGAGATGTCCCATGCCATTAGCGTGAATCAGTTAGCTAAACAGTTAAACGATACGGTTGTAATCGATTGTCGATTTAATCTGATGGATCCGGAGCAGGGTCATGGTTTATATAATGATTCGCACATCACCGGTGCACATTATCTGCACCTCGAAGATGATCTCTCATCTGCAGTCGGGCAGCACGGTGGGCGCCACCCTTTGCCCGACATACAGGTTCTGGTAAGTACCTTACAGGGAATCGGTGTAAGCAATGACGGGCCGGTAGTTGTCTACGATGACAATCGACAGGCGTTTGCATCTCGTCTGTGGTGGCTATTGAGGTATCTGGGGCATGAGCAGGTAAGCGTGCTCGACGGTGGCTTTGCGGCATGGCAGGCCGCAGGCTTGGCCTCTGATGCTATTACCCCTTCTCGACTCGAAGGTGGCCAATTTGTACCACAGATAGATGAATCACAGCTTTTTACTCTGGCACAAGTGAGGGAGTGTGCAGCCGGTAGAGGTCTTGCTACGCTGGTCGATGCGCGTGAAGCACCGCGCTATCGAGGAGAGGTAGAGCCTATTGATCCTGTTGCCGGGCATATACCTGGCGCCATCAATATGCCATGGGTCGATGTCTGTGATGAGCAGAATATGCTCAGGCCGGTCGAATGGCACAAGCAGCGCTGGCAAGCTTATGCTGATCAGCCCTTAGCGGTTTATTGTGGCTCGGGAGTCACTGCCTGCGTCGACCTTTTATCCTTGGCTCTGGCTGGTCATGATCATGCACAGTTATACGCGGGTAGCTGGAGCGACTGGTGCTCTTATCCAGAGCACGAGATAGCCAGAGCGTGATGAAATGGCACTGCTGCCTGAGCTTGAAACTGCCACCAGTGAAAGCCATATTCAGAGCTTAATAGAAGTTTGCTGTAATGGCTGGAGTCAGTTAGAGCGCGAGCAAGCCCAGCGCTTGTCTGGCTTCAAGCAGCGTCTGATGGATTACATTAAATAGCTTTGTTCGGTATCGGTACTTTGCGTAACCTGATTAAGCTCGTCAATGGCTTTGCGCAGTTCCTGGCCGGCTTGTGACGAGCTATTAGCCTGCAATAACTGTTCGGCCTTTTTTAATAGAGTTTCGAGTTGACGTAGTCTATAGCTCTGTTTTAACAGGGTTTTGGCAATGTAATAGGGGTCTTCGTTGCGCTGCCACATTCTGGTGGCCTCACGGATAGCCATTTTTGCCTGTGGTTTTTCAAGCTGATTCATAGTATCTAATTCGTCCTGTTTTCATCGAGTATAGCAGTGGATTTTAGTTTTGCTGTTGAGCGCTAAAAAAAATTGCTTTATAACAAACATGTTCTAAAAATCAGTTCGTATATTGCTGCGAGTACCAGTGGAGATCCTCAGCTTGACAAAAGAAGCAGCGAATCTTTACAGGAGTTTCACCTCGAGTGCGCTGTAAAACGTGCTAGTCTTTGTCTAAAATTCAGATTGAAAAATATTATGCCAAGTAACAAACGTCCCGTCTGGCTTTTGAGCATGGACTCAGACCAGTTTTATGCTGCTCCAACCACCACCGGCGGCCTTAAAGCCTGGTACCAGCAATACGGTGTCAGAGCCGCAGATACCGACATTCGTCTGGTGCATTTTCGTGATGCTGACGAAATTGTTATATGGCAGCAGAATGAATTGCCTCAGTTGTTGGCCGAAGCACAAGAAGCTGCAAGCCTCGGCTTGCAGCCTGTGGTGGGCTTAAGCGTCTATACCTGGAACGCAGCTGAGTTTCTTGAATTGTCTCACACGTTAAAGCAGGCCTGTGCCGATCTGTTAATCGTCGCCGGTGGGCCACACGTACAGGAGGCGCAAGAGTATCTTGGCATTGAACCTGTAGACCTTATTGTGCTGGGTGAGGCTGAAATTACTTTTCAGCTATGGCTCGATTGTCATAGTCCTGCGCAATGGTCACAGGTTGACGGCATCGCGTTCATGGAAGATGGAGTGTTACTAGAGACTCCTGAGCGTCCCCGTATGCGTGAACTCGACCAGATACCCTCGGCTCTTGACGTAGTGGCGCTGTGCAATGAGCAGGGTGAGCCTTTATATGAATCTATTTCCTATGAAACCAGCCGCGGTTGCCCGTTTAAATGTGCGTTTTGCGAATGGGGTACGGGGGCAATTGGCAGCAAGATGCATCAGTTCTCCATGGCTAGAATTGAACGAGATTGGCGAAAAATCGTTGCCTCGGGGATCAGCAACATCTGGTTGGCCGATTCTAACTTTGGGGCACTGAAGGACGACCTGGCCAAGGCCGAACTCATTTGCGAGCTAAAGCAGAATACCGGCTTGCCTCGTACGTTTGCGACTTCATGGTCAAAAAAACACAGCCCTCGGGTGCAGACAATTGTCTTAATGTTACATAACAATGGTTTGCTGCCGCACTATCAGTTGGCGCTGCAGACTTTAACCCCATTGGCGCTGGAGTTGAGTAATCGCAAAAATATGGCAGCCAATAAATACGAGCCGATAGCTCGGGAAATGGCTCAGGCTGGTGTACCCATTGCGGCTGAACTTATTTGGGGTTTGCCCGGTGATAATCTGGCAGATTTTGAAGCTAATCTTGATCAATTGTTGGCGACATTTCCGAATATCAATATATTTGGCTATACGTTGTTACCCGGCACAGAGTTTTATGAGCGCCGCGAAGAGTACCAAATTGACGCTATACCGGTCGCCGGTTACGGCAAAGCCAAGGGCGAGTATGTGGTTGGCTGTCATACCTTCGGTCGAGAAGAGGGTATTGAGGGCTACTTCATGATCACTGCGCATATAATTCTCAATCACGGTCATATTATGCCGTTGACGATACGCTATCTTGCGATGCAGCCTGACGTTCCGGCCACACCCTTGTTGCGCGCTGTGTTGCGTGCCCTGCTTGAAGCCTTCGCGCCTGAACTTGAGCCACTGGACATTGATGACAAGATGTCCGTCTATGAATGTCGATCAAAGGTCTACTTACTGTTGCTTGCCCAGATGGATAAGACCTTTGAAGTGATCAGCTTTACCGTGCATGATTGGCTGAGCCGACATGATGCGGACAACGACGTCATAGCCCGCACTAACAGAATTTTGTCATTGGATAAAATTTACTGCCCTCGGTCAGGACAGAGTCATCAGCTGAGCCAAGAATTGGATTTCAATGCGCATGATGTGACTAGAGCGCTGGAAATACTGGAAATACCCGCAGACGAGGCCTTTGTCGAGCAGCCCACATCCGTTCTGGTTAACCACCCCGGCGGCGTGGGAGATGTATTAAAGGACCCCGACGGTGGCAGTTGGATTAGAGGTCAATTGGCCCCTTTGGCGACAGAGTTGATCGCCAGCACGGCTTGAGTGTCTTAGTCCAGATTATGCCCAGATACGACGATGCCATTGTTGTCGGCGTAAACGAAGTGGCCGGGGGTGAAGGTGATATTGGCAAATTGTACTGGAATATTCCTCCGGCCCTCACCGCGTTTGTCGGTTTTCATCGGGTGGCTGCCCAATGCCCGAACGCCAATATTCAGTGCATCAATCTCATCTACATCACGGATAACGCCATTAATGATAATGCCCTCCCAGTGATTGTTGGCGGCTTTTTCTGCTAATAAATCGCCCAGCATGGCTCTGCGGCGCGAACCACCGCCGTCAACTACCAGTACTTTGCCCGCACCGGGTTCCGCAACGGCTTCTCTGACCAGGGAGTTATCTTCAAACGCTTTGATTGTCACTATTTGACCGCGAAAGGCGGCTTTCTGCCCATAGCCGAAAAAATTAATTTCAGCGCATGCCACATCACCTTCATTGGTATCACATAGATCAGGCGTCGATAAACTCATAATATTTCTCCATTACAGTGTTTCTTATTTTAGCGACACAATCGCTGCTGACCAGAGCGGATGTTGGATAATTGCTATGTGGTCGCTGAATAGTTGGTCGTCGTCTTCCATATCGAGCCCAAGTAACGTATAAGAGCCCTATGAAAACTCCCAAGAGAATCCAACCCCTGATCCACGATGGCGTGGTTGATGAAGTGATCCGCCCACTGATGAGCGGAAAAGAAGCCGCTGTCTATATTGTGCGTAGTTTTGGCGAGATCCGCTGTGCCAAAGTGTATAAGGATGCTGCCAAACGCAGTTTTAAGAAAGCCGTGCAATATCAGGAAGGCCGTAAGGTGCGTAATAGTCGACGTGCCCGGGCAATGGAAAAAGGCTCCAAATTTGGCCGCAAACAACAGGAAGAAGTTTGGCAGAACGCCGAAGTAGATGCCCTGTATCGACTAGCGGCGGCAGGAGTGAGAGTCCCTAAGCCTTATGGCTGTTTTGACGGCGTCTTACTTATGGAGCTGGTCACTGACGATGAGGGTGAGGTTGCACCTCGCCTGAATGATGTATCCATGTCAGAAGAGCAGGCCCGAGAAGACCACGCTGTGGTGATGTTCTATGTTATGCGAATGCTGTGCGCCGGGCTGATACACGGTGATTTGTCAGAGTTTAATGTGCTGGTAGATGATTATGGTCCGGTCATTATTGACTTGCCTCAGGCGGTTGATGCAGCGGCGAATAATAATGCACAAGCTATGCTAGAGCGCGATGTCAACAACATGACCCAATACTACGCGCAGTTCGCTCCTGATCTGCTGGACACCCGCTATGCGGCTGAAATTTGGAGCCTGTACGAGAACGGGGGCTTACATCCTGACGTGGAATTAACCGGCTATTCAGAGGAAGACCTGTCTGAAGCTGATGTTGATGGGGTGCTTGAGGAAATCAAAGCCGCGATGGAAGAAGAGCGAGAGCGGCTGGAGAGGATTGAAGAAGCAGAAACACCTGACGAAGATTAAAGCGAGCTGGGTGTTTATTGTCGTTTTTGTTTGTTTTTTGTTCAATTTTGCTCGACCTCAGCGCCACAAATCCCTATAGTACGGCTCCGCATAATACCCATGTCTTTTATTCAGGAATATCCCCTTGATCTCCACCGCAAACATCACCATGCAGTTTGGCCCCAAGCCATTATTTGAAAATATTTCCGTCAAATTTAGCGATGGTAATCGCTATGGCCTGATCGGCGCAAATGGTTGCGGCAAGTCGACCTTTATGAAAATTCTGGAAGGTAGCCTGGTGCCAACCGCTGGTAATGTCATGATTACCCCAAATGAACGTCTCGGAACGCTAAGCCAGGATCAGTTCGCCTTCGAAGAATACAGCGTAGTCGATACCGTCATCATGGGTTACCCGGAGTTATGGGAGATCAAACAAGAACGTGACCGTATCTACGGGTTGCCAGAAATGTCAGAAGACGACGGCATGAAGGTTGCCGAGCTGGAGACGCAGTTTGCCGAAATGGATGGCTATAGTGCTGAAAGCCGTGCAGAAGAATTTTTGATGGGCGCAGGTATAGACCAAAATCTGCATTATGGCCCAATGAGTGAAGTAGCGCCGGGCTGGAAATTGCGAGTGTTACTGGCCCAGGCTTTGTTTTCTGATCCAGATATTCTGCTATTAGATGAACCAACCAACAACCTGGATATCAATACTATTCGTTGGCTGGAAAGCATACTTAATGAACGCAAAAGCACCATGGTTATTATTTCTCATGACCGCCATTTTCTGAATGCTGTATGTACACATATGGCCGACATCGACTATGGAGAGTTGCGCGTATATCCAGGCACTTATGACGATTTCATGACCGCATCGACGCAGGCCAGAGAGCGTCTGCAATCAGAAAACAGCAAAAAGAAAACTCAAATTGCCGAGTTACAACAATTTGTAAGTCGCTTCTCAGCCAATGCGTCCAAAGCTAAACAGGCGACATCACGTGCCAAGAAAATTGAAAAGATCAAGCTGGACGACATAAAGGCTTCCAGCCGAGTGAGCCCTTATATTCGATTCAAGCAGGAGAAAAAGCTCCACCGCCAGGCGCTTATTCTAGAGCACCTGACACACGGTTTCGAAAACGATCCTCTTTTTAACGATGGAAATCTGATTCTCGAAGCTGGTACACGGTTAGCTGTCATAGGTGAAAACGGCGCGGGTAAGACGACTTTTTTACGTTGTCTGATGAATGAGCTTCAGGCTCAGAGTGGAAAAATTAAATGGGCGGAGAACGCCACCTTAGGTTATTGCCCGCAGGACAGTACAGCTGATTTTCAAACTGACCTGAATTTGTTTGACTGGATGTGCCAATGGCGTAAACCCAGTCATGATGACCAAATAGTGCGAGCGACTTTGGGGCGTTTATTGTTTTCCTCTGATGATTTTAAAAAGCAGGCGAAGGTATGTTCCGGTGGTGAAAAAAATCGTCTGTTATTCGGTAAGTTGATGATGCAGGATACCAACGTTTTGCTGATGGACGAACCAACCAACCACCTCGACATGGAAGCTATTGAAGCATTAAACCTGGCGCTTGAGCATTACGACGGCACCTTGATTTTTGTTAGTCACGATAGGGAATTTGTATCTTCACTGGCGACGCGAGTAATAGAAATTCGTGATCATCAGTTAGTAGATTTCCAGGGAACCTATGAAGAGTATCTTCACAGCCAACAGCAAGCAGGTTTGATAGCGGCATACTAGCTATCGGCAATTACCAGGGACGTTCAATCCCCCTCTGCTGAATTAGCGCTGAATAGCGGTAAACTATAATATTTTGAGAAATGGATCTTTTCACCTCGCTTGTGCTCTAATTGCTGTATAGCGTATTGGAGTCTAATTTTATGACAGAGAAAACAAAAAACGGAATTGCAAACCTGACATTTACATTTGGCTTGATGTTGGCGGGGATGACGTTTATTAATGCTGCGCACGCATCAGACTTGGATGCTAATCGGTTCCAATGGAATACTCTGACGTATTCCGCCACTAAATTCCTAATGTCCTTAGACACCCACGTGCATTTCGAGCGTAGCGCTGCTGAAACCGCTTCCGCCGAGCTCTTGTCGGTACCCGAAGGTGATGCTGTGATGCCAGCAGCCTCTGAAGTCATGAAGTTTACTTTAAGCACCGAAATCATGGGTCGGCACACCGAGACAAGCTTGTGGATGAACCCTGACGCAACGGTGCTACAGCGTAATACGGTGAGGACAGGTAAGAAGGAGCGCTTCAAAGCACTGAGATTTCTGCCCGATAGCGTGTATACCAGCAGGAGTAGGCCTGCCAATAAGGGTGAAGAAGGTACTCCTTATAGTCAGTGGACAAATACGAGTGGTAACTATGATGAGATAGCCGCAGCAGAGCAGGATTTACCGTTGACAAAGGCTGAGAGTTTGTTCTATCTGGTGGCGGCCTCTGATCTTGCCAAAGTGGGCGACACTTTGATTGCCTACGTCTATGAAGAAGAGGGCACGGTTCAGGTACAGTTAAAAGTAGAGGAGCAAGTAAGTCTCAAGGCTTCTTTTATAGAACATTCATCTGAGGGTGATCGCAAGCTCAGTGAAAAGATTGATACATTGAGAATTCGGGTATCGGCTTCGCCTTATGCGGATAATACCAGTGGCGCTGAGTTTGAGTTTCTTGGTTATAAAGGCGATATCGATCTATTCCTCGACCCGCAGCGCAATGTTGTTGTGCAGGTCGCGGGCAAGGTGGACCCTGTCGGAGCCGTGACTATTAAGTTGAAAGAAATTACCTATTCGAAGTAACTCAATTTTGTCGATCAAGGCCGAAGCGAATGTTGAAAATCGCTGCGGCCTTTTTGTTGGCGATGGTTTATTGATCCGGTGTGTTTTTCTGATGGTTGCCGTGGCTCCATTCTAAAAATTCGCATACCGATAGCACGGCATTGTCGCAGCGAATTGAATGAAATATATCGAATGCATGTTGTGCGCCAGGTATTTCTGCATAGGCGACGGGTGCCCTGGATACTGCACGTAAATCTGAAGCTATTTTTCGTGCGCCTTCGACTAGCGCGAGCGCATCGTAGTCGCCATGAATAAAATACATGGGAGGAGCGTCTTCCCTAACATAGTTTACCGGGCTGCCCTTGGCGAGCCAGGGCGATTCGCTCGGTAAATCACATTCTGGAAGTATACGCTGCGCTACAAATTCTCGGATGTCTTCTGTGCCTTTTATACTATCGTCGGCTTCCCAGCTATAGACACCATAAAAGGGGACCGCCGCTTGTACTGTTGTGTCCTTATCCTCAAAGCCCGGTTGAAAGTCTGCAAAATTAGGAGTCAGGGTGGCAAGCGACGAAAGATGGCCGCCGGCAGACCCGCCGGTCAGCGCAATAAAATTGGGATCACCGCCGTAGTCGGCAATATGCTCTTTTACCCAGCTAATGGCTTTTTTAACATCAATAATATGGTCCGGGAAACGTGATTTGGGACTGAGTCGATAGTTAATGTCAACGCAGAGCCAGCCTCGTTCCGCCATGTGATTGATTAATGGCAAGGCTTGCTGTTTCTTATGGCCAATAATCCAGGCGCCGCCGTGGATTTGCAGTAGTACCGGAAAGCCGCCCTCGCGGGATTTTTCGGGCTGGTAAATGTCGAGTAGATTGCGCACTCCAGCATCACCATAAGAAATATTAGCGATACGTTTGACGCCGTCTCGCTTCATTGAAAAAGGTTTTAACCAGGCGCTAGAGTCAATTTTCTGTTTCAAGTATTGCTGTCTGTCAGGGCTGATATCAGCGAGGTAGTCATCACCTAGCGCATGGGTTAGTGCCTGTTTAAAGGCCAACTCGGATTTTTTTGCTCTGCCAATAAGGTATACCAGCCCTGCAAAAGACAGCACAAGAAATAACAGGCCCAATTGACCATTGTTTTGTTCTAGTGCGCCATTACTGATGAGGTACAGGCCAACTATCGATTGCCAGATAAGATGCCATGGCGCCAGTTCACCCTGCAACCACGAGGCCAGAAAGTAAATAGGCATGAAGAAGCTCAGTCTGCGCGCGCCAATAAGGGCCGAGACAGTCCCAAGCAGGCTTAGCAGCCCGATAACAAAAAGAGCAGTACTCATGTAAGGTAATCCGGATAAGTGATAGTGAGCTTTTGATTGGCTATTATTACATGTTGACCGGTTTATAGTGCTGAATTTCTCTTCATCTCAACTATTCAAGGTGGTTTTGGTATTACCATGGCGGTAGATTGCGGGAGTGACACCGGTCCAGCTTTTAAATGCCCGAATGAAAGAGGCCGATTCACTAAACCCCACTGCTGCAGCGACCTGCTCAACACTGTGACGATGTTGGGTTAATAAACCAATGGCCGCGTCGCGTTTTATGCGATCACGCAACTTGCTGAAGAGGGTGTTTTCCTGCTGCAGTTTTCGGCGTAGCGTGCGCTCGGACATATGCAGCATACTTGCCAGTCTGCCTATGTCGGGCAGTCGCTCAACATTGATAGCTTCCAGCTGCTCTATTACCAGTGTTGTGGTTGGTTGGTTAAAGCGTTGGCGAACAAACCATTGGTAGGGCACTTGCTGCAGGTATTTTCTTAGGCTATGGGTATTTTGGTTTACTGGTCGATTCAAACACTGCTGATCAAATATCAGTGTATTGGATGGCATATTAAAAAGGACTGGCCCTGGATACATTAATTCATATTCTTCAGCGTAGGCAGGTTGGGGGAATGTAAACTGAATATTTGATAGCACAATGGCCTCATCTATCAACCAGCTACTGAATCGATGCCATATCAGCATGGTTAGTTCAGTGATTAAATGGTGTTCTTGTCTGCATGGCTCAATCAGTCGGAGAGTTAATTTAGCCTGTTGGTCGACTATATCGATTTCCAGCCTTATTGCGTCACCAGTGAGACGATAAAATTGCTGGCAGCTCAATAGTGCCTGATGCAGAGTGGCTTGTTGCACCGCCAGCTTGGCCATCAAGTTAAAGATACCGAATTTACCGGGTTCTCGCGCACAGCCCATATATTCGTCGTTGCCTTGCTGGCCGACAGCGTGGACTAATTTACCAAATTGGACGGGCTGAACGCGGGCTCGGGATTGTTTCAATAGTTCAGACGGTATTTTGGCTTGTTTGAGTAATTCATCTACAGGCAGGCCGAGATACTGCGCACAATCAAGTACCGTGTGTACGAAATGAATGCTAATAGTGTGATTATTTGTCGCCATAGTGACCGTTAAGGCTAATTTAGATTTAAAAATATAGCTCTATTTAGCCCTGCTGACAAGGTCTTGGCCTTTTCTATCAATTTATGACCGACACTATCATTGTGCTTACCACCCGAAATAGAGAAAATATCGCGCCTTATTATTAGCAAAGTGGAGAACCTGATGGAAAACGAAGAGCTGGATCTGTTTCGGGATATGGTCGTTCGAGCGTTTGAGCAAGAAGTCGCTCCCTTTTATGAGCAGTGGGAAGCTGACCATATAATGCCCCGTCAGTTATGGAATACTTTAGGAGAAGCCGGCCTTTTATGCATTGATCTTCCAGAGGAATATGGCGCTGCCGGGGCGAGTTTTGAAATAGTCCAGATGGCGTTATATGAATGCAGCCGCATGGGCTTTGGTGGACTGGGTTCCGGTCTTAATATTCATTCAAATATTGTGGCCCCTTACATTTTCAATATTGGCACGCAGGAGCAGAAAGATTACTGGTTGCCAAAAATGGTAACTGGCGAGTGTGTCACTGCTATTGCCATGACAGAGCCAGGAGCGGGTAGCGATCTAGCCGCACTGCGCAGCTCTGCCGTAAAAGACGGTGATGAGTGGGTCATGAATGGCTCGAAAACCTTTATTACAAACGGTATTCACGCCGACATGGTAGTCGTTGCGGCCAAGACAGACCCCAAGGCTGGGTCCAAAGGTATTTCATTGTTTCTGGTGGATACATCATTACCAGGTTTCGCCAGAGGTAAAAAGATCGAGAAGATTGGTCAGCATGCCAGCGATACGGCAGAGCTGTTTTTCGACGATTTGCGCCTGCCCGCCGATGCCTTATTGGGTGAGGCTGGCAAGGGTTTTGCGTACATGATGGAAGAGTTGCCCCGTGAGCGTTTGGGTTGTGCCACCCAGGCGGTTGCCTCGGCCCATGGCGCGCTGGATTTAACAGTTGACTATGTCAAAGAGCGCAAAGCTTTTGGTGGTGCTGTCTCAGACTTCCAGAATACGCGTTTTAAGCTGGCGGAAGTGAAAGTGGATCTGGATCTCAGTCGCGCTTTACTTGAAAAGAATATGGCGAAATTCGCTCGTAAGGAAATGACAGTTGAAGATGCTGCGGTACTGAAGTACGCAACAACTGAAATGCAGTTGCGTGCCGTGAATGAATGTCTGCAGCTATTCGGTGGTTATGGCTATACCGCGGAATATCCTATTTCTCGTTTTTATGTCGACGCGAGGATACAGACGATTTATGCAGGCACCTCAGAAATTATGAAGGTCGTTATTGCCAGAGAATTATTGGGCCGTTAAGTCCGTACTGATAAACTAAAGGCCACTATGATAGTGGCCTTTTTTATTGGTGTCCCCGGCAGGGGTCGAACCTGGTGCCAATAGTGGTGCAGGATTTTATGTGGCTACTATACTTCTGATTAACTCAAATTCATTTAGGGAGTTCTTGTGAGAGTGCTAAAAATTATTCTTGCGCCATTGGCGTTATTAACCCTGTTGGTGTCTGGCTTGTCAGCGGCCCAATCTGATAAGCCCAATATCCTGATCATTTGGGGCGATGATATCGGACCCTATAACATCAGCGCCTATAACATGGGTCGTATGGGTTACCAAACGCCCAATATCGATCGTATTGCGAGTGAGGGCATTATTTTTACAGACTCCTACGGTGACCAAAGCTGTACTGCGGGTAGAGCCGGCTTTATTACCGGCCAGCACCCTATGCGCACCGGTCTCACCAAAGTGGGTTTGCCCGGAGCAAAGGAAGGACTACAGCCAGAAGATCCTACCATCGCGACATTACTGAAATCGCGCGGTTATGTTACTGGTCAGTTCGGTAAGAATCATTTGGGCGATCTGGATGAGCACATGCCAACCAACCACGGCTTTGATGAGTTCTTCGGTAACCTCTACCACCTGAACGCAGAAGAAGAGCCAGAGCACCCGGACTACCCTAAGGATCCGGAGTTTAAAAAACAGTGGGGCCCCCGCGGTGTCATTCACAGCTATGCTGATGGCAGGATGGAGGACACCGGTCCGCTGACCAAAAAGCGTATGGAAACTGCCGATGAAGAGTTTTTAGCGGCGGGCCTGAAATTCATCGACAAGGCGCATCAAAATAAAAAACCCTTCTTTGTCTGGTTCAACTCTACCCGTATGCACGTCTGGACGCGGCTTAAGCCGGAGTCCCAGGGTGTGACTGGCCAGGGGCTGTACGCAGACGGTATGGTGGAACATGACGGTCATGTAGGCCAGTTGCTTGCCAAGCTGGATGAGCTTGGCATCGCTGACAATACGATTGTCATGTACTCCACTGATAACGGCGCAGAGCTGGCACTGTGGCCTGATGGCGGCTACACACCATATCGCGGCGAGAAAAACTCCAACTGGGAGGGCGGCTACCGGGTGCCGATGATGGTGCGCTGGCCCGACAAGATCAAGGCCGGTCAAGTGTCCAATGAAATCATCGCTATGATGGATTGGATGCCCACTTTATTGGCTGCAACCGGTGATGACGATGTCAAGGCCCGATTGATGATGGGTGCACGTATAGGTGGCAAACAGTACAAAGTACATCTGGATGGCTACAATTTTCTACCCTACTTTACCGGTGAAACCGACAATGGGCCACGTAAGGAGTTTATTTACACCTCCGATACCGGTGATATCGTCGGCTACCGTAATGGCGACTGGAAATTTGTGTTCAGGGAGCAGCGGGCACATGGACTTGACGTCTGGCAGGACCCGTACACGACCCTGCGTATGCCGAAGATTTTCAATTTGAGGATGGACCCATTTGAGCGAATGGATCATGAAGGCGCTGGCTATGACCAATGGCTGGGCGAACACTTGTTCTTACTAGCGCCTGCGATGGCCGATGTGGCCAAGTTCAAGGCTACCTTCGAGGAGTTTCCGCAGCGCCAGAAGCCTGGCAGTTTCGTGCCATAAGCTCGTGCCGATAAGCGAAAGGCCACTACGATAGTGGCCTTTTTTATTGGTGTCCCCGGCAGGGGTCGAACCTGCAACCTACGCCTTAGGAGGGCGTCGCGCTATCCAGTTGTGCCACGGGGACTAAGAGAGCGGCATAGTAGCGAAGACTGGCGTTTCATGCAATTCTCTCACGGCTTCTTTAAACTACCATTGCCACTCTAGTCTGGCGTAAATATTACGGCCTGTGCCGGGCAGACGCGCTCCGGTGGCTATGTCCGGGTTCTCCGCTCGATTATAACCACCGAGGTGATCTTGATAAAAACTGTCAAATAGATTGTTTGCGCCAACAACTACAGTCAGGTCTTCAGTAATATTAATTTGGCTGGAAAGATCCGCAATGTTATAGCTATCGGTGGGTTTTTCCTCGTTGGTAACAGATACATCTGTTTGTTCTGCATAGTGAGTCGTGGCAAAAGTCATCTCCCAGTTATTGGCATGGTATGTGAGGTGGAAGCGAGCATTGGGTGGCGCGATACGATAGAGATTATCGCGTATGTCCAGCCGTTTACCTCGAACATAAGTTGCTATTCCGCCAACAGACCAGTGCTCCAGCAACTTCCATTGCCACTGAAGATCTGCACCATATATTTCAGCCTCCACATTATTAAACTGCAGTGGACTGGCATCACCGCCCATATTGGTGCTAACCATGCGTACGGCCATATCCATGACCGGCGTACCCTGGATATAGTCGTCAATACGTTTGTAAAATATTCTGGGAGATATCAGCAATGATTGGCTCTGGTAGTCGAAACCAGCATCTAGCTCGCGCGAAGTTTCCGCCTTTAGATCTAGGTTTCCTATGTGATTGTTACCATCTGCCATACCCGCTGTGGCTTGCATGGGGAGCCAGAGGAAACGTTCCTGATAACTTGCGGAGCGCGTTTTTTGCGCAATAGATACGGTCCAATACATCGCTTCAGATGTCTGCCAGTTTAACCTCGCCATTACATCAATATTATTGTCTGTATTATCTCGTTGGGCATTGTTAAAACGGTCTTGTAAGGCCTTTACGGGAGGCATCATCATGGCCATGGAGGAATACACTTCATCCGCATCAGCACTGATTCGATTGACGCGAAGGCCTGCTTCCAGTTGGATACTATCACTCACTTGTTGTTCTCGCTCGATGAACAGGCTTAGCAGATCGCGCGTGGCATTATTGAAATTGACGACTTTAAACTGGGCGTTATTTGGGTTGCTGATGATAGCGTCATGGCTATTCTGACTACTGTCTACCCCCAATTGCCATCTGCCGCTGTCATCATCACGGCCGACGGCGAGGTGTATTCCCAGGCTATCAGTGCTGGCGTCATTGCGACGCCATCCCATCATGGTGGCCGGAGGCACGCGTAAATGGTAATTCGTCATGCCGTGGGAGATATCGTGTTTTTGAACTTTTCCGTCTAAGTCCCAGTTGTCGTTTTTGTATCGATATTCTCCACGATAGCCATCGCTGTCGATACTTTCTATGTCCATAGGCAGTGCTGGTGTACCCGTATCGCCGGTTTCATTGCGGCTATAAGCAAGACCTATCTCATGATTCTCACTCTGCCAGCCGTAGCCAAGGTCGGCTCTGCGGCGTTTATACTCGGTGGGTCTTATCTTGCCGTCGCTAAAACGGTTGTCGTCACCTTCTTCAAGCAGTATTTGGGCGTTCAGTTTGTGGCTGTGATTGGCGATAGCTGCTAGAACTGCAGCTTGTAGTCCTTTGTTGGCGGATTGCGCCCCGGCAATTAATTTCCCGGAACTGCTCATTGCCTGCTGGTCGGTAAAACTGCCTTCCCATAGCTCTGCTTTGATGGCTCCGCCAATGGTTTCGGCTGCAGCACTCACCGGAGCAATACCTCGGTATACAGTGAGTGAGTCTAGTAAGGCGGCGGGGGCATAGCTCAGCGGAGGATCCATCCAGTTTGGCCCTCCGGTGCCGGGTTGTATGCCATTAATGCTGACTGCAACACGAGGGCCGTAGAGTCCACGATATTGTTGAATACCTGTAAGGGGGCCGTTTTGGTTTACGTCAGCACCAGCAATGCTTTTAAGGGCCAGCGCGGTGTCGGGTGTGGCCAACTTAAGGGCGATATCTTCGCGAGTAGATTTCTGCGCAGTGGCAGTAACCTCGATTACCGGCAGACGATCAGCAATGGCTAAAGTGGGTGCAAGGACAGCGGCTATTGTTGCTGCCAGTAACGTATTCATGTTTTCCCCAGAGACGAGCGATTCTTGCGCGTCATCTTATAGAGAAAATCTGCCGGGTGTATGTGGCATGGTGTCGCAGGGGTTTGGCGCGGACATAAAAAAACCGAGCTGAGCCCGGCTTTTTAATATAGCTGAATTCTGTCGGTTTTTAGTAGTCGCCGGTAACCAGAGAGATACTATAGATCTTGGCAGATCTGGCAGAATCGGCAATGGCTGTATAAGTGCCTGCCTGTGCCTTGTTATTGGCCTGAATGATAACCGCGGCTTCAGGGTTCTCTGCATACAGACGTTCAATGTTTGCTCGAACGGCGCGCTCGTCTATGCGACGGCCCTGAATCCAAATTTCATTACTGGCAGTCACCTGGAAAACGATATTTTGTTTGGCATCATCAGGCGGCGGTTGGTCTTCTGTCGCATCAGGGCGACTGATCTCTATGCCCGCTTCCTTAACAAAGGATGCCGTTACAATAAAGAAGATCAACATGATGAACACAACGTCCAGCATGGGCGTCAAGTCAATCTCAGCGTCTTCGTCTTGTGTTTTACGGAATCGGCTCACTAGTAGTTACCACCTGTTATACTTTTGCAAGATCGTTATATTAACGGTAAGTCAGGTTTATTAAAAGCCTGTTAAGATCTTTTTCACATACATTATTGGGCTGGAGTGGGGTATTTAATGGTCTTAAAACTGCTATTTTGGCTTTATCTGGCTGGACTGACCCTGCTTTGCTTGATACCGCCAGGTGGGGTTGATGTGGGCGGTTCTGATAAACTCGCTCATGGCGCTGCCTATTTTGTACTGATGAGCTTGGCTTTCGGGGTATTTCGAGGCCGCTACGGCCTGATCTGGATAGCTTTTTCGGCCATCACTTACGGTATCGTCATCGAGTGTGTTCAACCTGTCACCGGACGAGAATTTTCACTGCTGGATATGGCCGCTAACGCTGTTGGGGTGGCTGTGATGTGTGGTGTTATTGTTTTGTTTAGTGGCCCTCGAGGTTTATTGAGCCCTGAGGGCAGATAAACTATTGCCATTGAGCCAGGTTATTTGTACCTTCTACAATGTCAGTATTTCCGCAGTCTTGTGGATTTATAGTGGATAAAGAGAATGTAAGGAAGTTCTGTTAATGAAGTTTGTGATATTACTTGTCGGTATTTTTATTGTTGGGGTTAGTGCCACCTTTTTGATGTTCCCGGCTATTGCTGATGACATGATCAAGTGGGTGGATGATAAGCGCCATTTACTTTACGTTGCCGCAGTGCGATTTTTGTTTGGCTGTATTCTCATCGCTGGTGCCGATGTTACCGAATTCCCCGAGGTCATTTGGTGGCTGGGTGTGGTTTTTGTTATAGCGGCCGCACTATTGGCAGTCTTTCCTGTAGCCAATATTCATAAAATTATGCAGTGGTGGCTGGGTCGTTCCCGATTATCGATCCGTATTTCAGTCTCGGTCGGTGTCGCGCTGGGTTGGTTTATCGTGTGGTCTGTCTTATAGGCGGATATCTGGCCTGAGCTACTGTCTCACTGGCTTTTTCTGTAGTTTACGTTGCAGCGTACGGCGGTGCATACCTAGGGCTCTTGCTGTGGCTGAAATGTTGCCATCGTTTTCCTGTAATACTCGCTGTATATGTTCCCATTCGATCCGGTCTACTGACGGTGGTCTGATCGGTACTTCTATAGAACCATCAATAGCCTGTTGCTCGAGTGCCGCGAGAATTTCGTCCGTTTTGGCAGGTTTGCACAGATAGTTGCGAGCGCCAAGTTTTATCGCTTCTACTGCTGTAGCAATACTTGAATATCCAGTTAGCATCAGGATCTGCAGTTGTGGTTGAAGCTCAAGTAGCGGGTTAATCAAACTTAAACCTGAAGGGCCCTCCAGCTTCAGGTCAAGAATGGCGTGACTGAAATTATTGCTTTTTGCAGCTTCAAGCGCTTGTTCGCTATCGTGCGCGGTTGTCACCTGAAAGCCCCGACGCCGAAGGGCTCTGGATAGCACTTCGGTGAAGGTGATATCGTCATCAACCAGCAGAAAATGCTTGTTAGGGTGTGTCATTGATTCTCTCATTTTCCGGCAGTGGAATCATTACCTCGGTGATTGTGCCACCGCCATCGGCAGGGTAAAGCCTCACTGTGCCTTTGTGTCGGTTAAGTATGGCATGACTGAGAAACAAACCCAGCCCCATGCCTTTTCCTTTGGTTGTAATGAAGGGCTTGCCCAGCTTTTCTGCAAGTTCCATAGAAATGCCCGGGCCGTGATCGCGTATAAGCAGAGTGCAACGAGTAGAACTCCAGGATAATGTGATGTCGATGTTGTCCGGGCAGGCATCCGCAGCATTATTGAGCAGGTTAATCAGTGCTTGCTCAAGTGCCGGATCTGCCGGTAGATTCGGTTCCGATTGGTCGTCACTTATCCGTAGGTTAAAACTCACTTGAGGTCGCAGCACTTGCCAGCGTTCGGTCAGCTTATCAATGAACAAACTGACAGCGATAGGACGGGCCTGAATCGAGGGGTTAATTTCGGCGGTGTTTACCAGTCGGTTGAGAATCGAGCGGCAGCTGCGCAGTTGTTGATCCAGAATGTCCAAATCCTGATACATCGGATCGAGAGGGTCAGCATCGTTTTTTAGTTCATCAATCAGTACGTCCATGGTGTTTAGCGGTGTGCCTAATTCATGTGCCGTACCGGCTGCGAGTGTGGCCACGGCCATAATTTGCTGACTACGCAGGTCCTCTTCCCGCAATACGGACAACTGATGTTCCTGTCTTCGCAGGCTGTTGGCCATTTTCACCACAAAATAAGTGATTAGCAGGCTACTGAGAAAGAAATTCGCCCACATGCCAAGTATATGGCTGTTTGGGCCCGCATCGTGGTGAGATGGGGAGTAGGAGGGCAGAGGAACATAATAGAATAGTAATAGTGAATAGCCAGTCAGGCAGGTAACCGCCACCAACCAGGTGTAGCGCCATGGCAATGTGGCGGAGGCAATAGTCAGAGGCACCAGAAAATAGGAAACAAAGGGATTGGTTGCGCCTCCGCTGAAATAGAGCAGCAGGCTGATGGCCAATACATCTATCATTATGTGCAATAAAAACTCTTGCTCGGTGACCGGCCAGGTTTGTTGTAATCGCCACCGATTAACCAAGGTGATCGAAAGCCATCCGAGCAGTGTATAGGCGAGTGGAATATTGGCGATGGCAATATGGGCGGCGTTGGCTAGAAACATTGCGATCACAATGGCTGCGATAACAATTAAGCGAACGATGCTCAGCGTTTGGACATTGGCTGCCATAGCTGCCAGTGTCAGAGGATTGCCCATGCTTGTGTCTCGTTTTATCGGGAGAGTTCTATTATAGCTGCAGAACTATCCAGTAGCATGCGGCAGGTTGTCGCATAAGGTTGGATCGCCAAGAATCGTGTTTGTTTCTAGCTGGCCGTTTCGCAGTAATGGCCATACATATACAGAGATCTCCATGGCATTTGGTCACTGGGGTATTGGTACCGGCAAAATGATAGAAAAAGAGTTGGCGGAGCTTAAAAAAGCACCGTAGCTGTGATTGCCGCGTATTAAATGGCGTTCGTTTCAGTGCTGGCTGGCGTGTGGAGGCCGCTATCCCTATAATGCGCGCTTTCACATTGCCTGAACAAACCTATGAGCCTCTTAACCGAAGCGGTTGAAAACCGTCGAACATTTGCCATTATTTCTCACCCCGATGCGGGTAAGACTACGATTACCGAGAAATTGCTGTTATTGGGCCAGTTAATTCAGATGGCTGGCACGGTTAAAGGTAAAAAGGCTGACAAACATGCCACATCTGATTGGATGGGCATGGAGCAGGAGCGAGGTATTTCGATAACCTCCTCGGTTATGCAGTTTCCCTTTGCCGGGCGAATGGTCAATCTACTGGACACTCCCGGGCACGAAGACTTCTCTGAAGATACCTACCGAACACTTACGGCCGTCGACTCAGCACTGATGATCATTGATGGCGCAAAAGGTGTGGAAGATCGCACCATTAAATTGATGAACGTATGTCGTCTTCGTACAACACCTATTTTTAGCTTTGTAAACAAAATGGACAGGGATATACGCGACCCTATTGAATTGCTTGATGAAATCGAAAGCGTACTGGATATCAAGGCTGCACCGATAAACTGGCCTATCGATATGGGTAGAGAATTTAAAGGCGTATACAACCTCTATACAGATGTTTTTCATGTTTATGAGAAGGGCAAAGGTCTTACCTTAAGCGATGGAGTGACGATCAACGGGCTGGAAAGTGATGAGGCCAGAGTCTTTTTAGGTGATTTGGCGGACGATTTTATCGAAGAGATTGAGCTAGTGCGCGGTGCCAGTCATGAATTTGATTTAGAGGCCTATCTGGCAGGCAAGCTAACCCCGGTATATTTTGGTACTGCGCTTGGAAACTTTGGTGTGCGAGAGATGTTGTTGGACTTCGTAGAGTGGGCGCCTCACCCTCAAGGCCGTGCCACTGAAACCCGTCATGTGGAAGCCAGAGAAGAGCCTTTTAGCGGATTTGTCTTTAAAATTCAGGCTAATATGGATTCAAGACACCGAGATCGTATCGCCTTTTTACGCGTTTGCTCTGGTAGTTATACCCGTGGCATGAAAATGCGCCATGTGAGATTGGGCAAAGATATTAAAATCGCCGATGCGGTAAATTTTAAGGCCGGTGAACGTGACCTGGTGGAGGAAGCTTTCTCTGGTGACATTATTGGACTGCATAACCACGGTACCATTCAGATAGGTGATACCTTTACCGAAGGTGAAGACCTGAAATTTACCGGTGTGCCTCACTTCGCGCCAGAGCTGTTCCGTCGCATTCGTCTGGCAGATCCGTTAAAAACCAAGCAGTTGCAAAAGGGCTTACAGCAACTAGCTGAGGAGGGATCGACACAAGTCTTCTTCCCGTTAAATCGCAACGATATCGTAGTAGGTGCGGTAGGTCAGCTGCAGTACGAGGTGGTGGCTTACCGATTAAAAGATGAATATAAAGTGGAGGCCCTATACGAGCCAGTGAATGTATACACGGCGCGTTGGGTAGATAGCGAAGATCCACGTAAACTCGAAGAGTTTAAGCGTAAAGCCGGGGATAACCTGGCTATTGATGGTGGCGGACACCTGACGTATTTGGCGCCTACCCGGGTGAACTTAAGCCTGACAGAGGAGCGTTGGCCGGATATTCGATTCTTCGCGACTCGCGAGCACTAATATCCGGTTTTCTCTGCTTACGATTATACCTTTAAAGTAGCGCTTCTATATCGGCGGCCAGTTTCTCTGGCTTGGTCGCTGGTGCATAGCGCTCAACAACCTGACCCTCGCGATTTATCAGAAATTTAGTGAAATTCCATTTGATGTTCTTAGAACCCAAGAGACCTGGAACTTCATTTTTAAGAAATTGATATAATGGATGCGCGTTGCCGCCATTGACGTCAATCTTTTCCGCAATAGGGAAGCTCACACCATAGTTCAGTTGGCAGAATTCGGTTATTTCATCCATGTTGCCGGGGTCTTGTTTGCCAAACTGATTGCAGGGGAATCCGATAACGGCTAATCCCTGATCCGCATATTGCTCGTGCAGTTTTTCCAGCCCCTCAAATTGCGGTGTAAATCCACATTTGCTGGCGGTATTCACTACAAGCAAGACTTTACCTTTATAGTCTTGCAGGGCTTGTTCTTGGCCATTAGCCAGTTTGAAATCAAAATCGAAGATGTTGCTCATGGGTTTACTCTCGTCGCCAAATGATGTGATTGAAGCTATTGTACGCACGTGGAGTAAAATAGTTCACAAAAACTGCATGGTGCGCTGTGATTTTCAGTAAAAGCTGCGCTGAATAAACCAGAACATACCCAGACCGCAGAGAGATGCAGAGAGCATATCCCGGCTAATGGCATGGCCTAGCTTGGGTAACAGTTTAACCGCGAGAAGAGCCGCACATGCCAGGCTGAGCACAATGACTATTTGGCCTATCTCCACGCCGATATTAAAACCAAACAAGGCCGGTAGAAGACTATTTTGTGGCAGACCCACTTCCAGTAATACGTTGGCAAAGCCAAAGCCGTGTATCAAACCAAATAGTACGGTCAGTACGGGACGCAGTTGCAGCGCTTTTTGTTCACTATCACTGAGCATCAGGTAGCACAGACAGAATAGACTCAGTCCCGCAAGGGACAGCAGACCCGGACCCTCAAGGCCGAGCGCTGAGAGTATTAGCAATAGCGCAAAAAAACCGCTACAAAGCCAGGCCGCTGGCTTGCTGGAACCATAGCGTGTAGCGATATTTTCAACGGCCACCAGTGCGATAGTGAAACCTATTAAAGCTTCTACTAACATGGTGTTTGGCGTGGCAATTTCGAGTGCCGCCAGGCTCAGTGTTATAGAGTGTCCCAGCGTAAACCCCGTGACGATATAGAGAACATGACGGATGCTTGGGGCTATGAGCAGGAGTGCCAGTAAAAACGCAATGTGGTCAAAACCTATTAGAATATGCTCGAAACCCAGCCAGGTATAGGTCATGAATATATCGATGCTTGAGCCGGGGTTTTCCTGTATTTGGGTTTCATTACCAATGGAGATGGTTTGTTGCGTATGTCGGGGGGTAAATAAAAACTCCTGATCTGGCTGATCCTGCAGTTCGATCCTCGCAAAATGCACGTGGCTACTGGCGTAGTCAAACAGGCTGTTAAGCTGAATCTTGGCTTCAGTGATAGTCTGGCGACACTGAAATTGAATATTTAGTCGCTCATGGCCAGGTTTGCTGGGTCGGCTGACGGGTGGACTGGCGGTGCAGCGTTCCTGCCCATTGGTCAGTGCAATAGTTGTCGATAAGTGATCCGCAAGAACCTGGTTAGTCGAGGCATTGAATTGATAGCCTGGTAGTCGAGTGACTTCCCGAGACTCGATGCTATAGCTAAGCTGTGCCGAGTCACCCTCGAACTTCCAGCTGGAAAAAGATTTGCTTTGTGGGTCTGCCCCGCAATAACTGCTGAAAAGCCATATTAGAGGCACGACATAGAATAGGTAGCGTCGATAATTCATGATTTGGGTGGCTGTGAGTCGACAGCCAATGCTTCCAATTCATCGATAAACCGTTCATCAATATGAATGTTGGCCTGCTCACGCAGGTCTTCAAGATAGTCTGCCAGCGCCTGGTCCCCCTGGCGGCGTTCATATTCTGATATAACCAGTTCTCGTATATCGTCAAAGGGCCTGGCTTGACTGTCTTGACGTTGCAGCATAATCAATAAGACGTATTGGCCATTATCTGCAATAGGCGCAGAAATTTCGCCATTCTCGAGTGTAAATGCTTTGTCGGTTTGGCTGGGTCCTAAATACTGTAGTAGCTTTTGTCGTGGCAGTAACTCACCGGGCAAGCCTAGAAGATCGGTATCTGCCATGGCTATTGCATCAGATAAGGCTCCTCCCGCTCGCAATAGTTGGTAGGCCTGTGTTGCTCGTTGCTCTGCGGAAGATTCAGCGTGATTACGAAAAACCAGACGTCTAACGTGGGCTCTGGGGGGAAAGGTGAAATATCCAATATTGTCTTGATAAAACTGCTTCAGCTGCTTATCCGAGGGCTGCTCGGCACTGACATTGGACACTGCCGACTGCATTACTTGCTGTACGATTAATTTGCGCACTGGTGCGGAAGAATCCGGCAAGCCCAGTTGCTGTCCCCTATCCAATAGCAGTTTTTCATCAATCATACGGTCAAGCACATGGCGCCGGTCTGCCGTTGTCATAGGGCTGCGTTTTTCCTGCTCAAGGCGGTCTATATAACCTAGATACTCCGCCTTACTGATGGTTTTGCCATTTACATTGGCCAGCGTGTGTTTGTCCAGTTGACCGGTGGAGTCCTGCAGAATACCGCTGGCAGCAAGAATGATACCGATGAGGGCACCGGTGGCTAGAAGAAGATTGGCCCGTTTAGCTTGGCTGATGTTATGCACTTGAAAATGATGACCTGCTCAGTGGTGAGCGGGTCATATTAGGGAAGGCCTGAGTGACAGACAATGAGTATTTGTTAATGCCGATGATATTTTGTCTGGCGTTGGCTATGCCCACCTCTGAGAATGACAGTTTGGTTAGTCCGGTGGCGTCGTGACAGACCACTGAGTACTATAGTGTGATAACACTGATGCTAGGATATATATCATGATTACCAATTTTGACGACTATTGTATTCACCAAACGGTCATGCCCATTGCTGAACCTTCCCAGAGTGACAGGAACTTTTACGACCGTTACTGGTTTAATGGTTTTGATGCCGATGCCACATTTTTCTTCGAAATCGGTTTGGGTTTGTATCCTAACCGGCGTGTTATGGATGGTCACTTTAGTGTCACGGTAGGTGATAAACAGTATGCATTTCACGCGTCACGCCGTGCGCCTAAAGAAAGAGGTGAAACAGAAATTGGTCCGCTGAAACTGGAAATAGTAGAGCCTATGCGTCAGGTCCGTGTATCTGTGACAGCCAATGAACACAATATCGAGTGTGATCTGCTGTTTACGGCTGCCAGTGTGCCGCACGAGGAGCCCGCCAATGTGATGTACGACGATGGGCACTTGATCATGCACAATACCCGTTTTACACAAATGGGCTATTGGGAGGGCCACTTTTCTATTGATGGTCAGCGTTATGAGGTTAGCCGCGCATACGGTACACGTGATAAATCCTGGGGAGTGCGACCCGTGGGTGAATCTCAGGGGGGCGCGCCAGGTTTGCTGAATGCGGATCCCGGGGTTTACTGGGTTTGGAGCCCTATCAACTTCGGCAATATCTGTACGCAGTTTGGTACCTTTGAAGACCGTGAAGGTAAAGCAACACAGGTCAGTGCTGATATTGTGCCACTGTACGACAACGTCGACGATATCCCTCGGTTGGAAGATCCTGGGATGATTCCTATGGGCCATATTGAGCACAAGATAAACTGGCATAAGGGCACGCGCCGCGCCGCCAGTGCCGAGATTTCAATGACGGATAAAGCCGGTCAGCGCTACGACATTCAGGTTGAGACGACCGGCTTACGTTTCCATATGCTGGGTATAGGCTATAACCATTTTGAGTGGGGCCACGCCTATTGGAAGGGTGAGCTGGAGATCGGTCGCGAAGAGTGGGACCTGAATGAAGTGGACGAACTGGATTATCAGTTTCTCCACAATCATCAGGTAGTGCGAGCGACGATGGGAGACAAGGTAGGTATGGGGACGCTGGAATCCATTGTCATCGGCCGCCATGTGCCATCGGGTTTTAAAGATTTCTTTGACGGTGCTGAGTAGCCAAGACCAGGCTCGGGCCTCACGGCCCGAGATTCATAGCAAAGAGGACTGCTCTTTCTCGGTCAGTAATGAGGTTGCTTGTCCGAGGTGGTAGCCGTAGATCACATTGAACGCCAGAACGTTCATCACATAGCCTCGCGTTTCCCTGTACGGGATAAGCTCAATCCATATGTCAGCAGGCATTTTCGCCTGACTCACTTTTTGCCATTTTCTTACCCGGTTGGGGCCTGCATTGTAGCCAGCTGTTGATAGAACGCGATTATCATCAAAGTCATCCATCAGGTATCGATAATAGGTGCTTCCTAACTCGATATTCTTTTCTGGAATATCCAAATTATATTTCGAGTTATAGCTTATTTTGCGCTTTTTGGCGATGTACTTGGCTGTGGCTGGCATCAGCTGCATCAGGCCGCGTGCGCCAGAGCGTGAAATGACGCCGGGGTCGAAGGCGCTTTCCTGACGGGTAATTGCCATCAGCATACTGGCATCCAAGGCATTTTGTTGGCCTCGTTTTTCATAGGCGTCTTTATATAATACGGGAAAACGCAGGTTTATATCATTCCAGTAGCCGGCCTTGATCATGCTGAGAATTGTTTGGCTATGCCAGCCCCAATTGTTTGTCAGAACGGCTGTAGCTTGCCATTGTGGGCTATCAAAGCTTTTGCCGGTCAGATAGAGCTCGCGTCGGCCTTGCAGGAACTCGCCTACGTAAAATAGCTCACGAGCTCGAACAATACCGGGAGTCAGTGCGACCGAGGTTTTGACCGATGGGTCGATCTGTACTGGGCTGTGTCCCAAATAATAGGGCTGCTGTAGCAGGTCTGCTGCCAAAAATCCGTAGAAGCTGCGGGTTTTGGCCAGAGCGTAAAAATCCTCACTGAAGCCATTCTCAGGCACCAGCAACTGCTCTTCGGCACGTGCCATCCAATATCGCCAGCGGTCACTGCTGCGTGTTTCCTCAGGCAGACGTTGTACCCAAAACCGCACAGTAGGCCAGTCTTGCTCAGCCAAGGCTTTACGTAAGCGCCACTCCAGCAGTGAAGAAGATAAATGATCCTGCTCTTCTCGCAGCAGATCATCAGCGCGGCCCTCGTAACCCGCTGCATACAGACCTTGCGTCAGTGCTTTGGCAATGCCATCTAGTTGCTCTTGGTCAAAGGGTAATTGTTGACGATAATGGTGCCAGTGTTTCCAGGCATCTAATGGCGCGCTTTTGGCAAGGTGAGTCAGGCCATGATAAATAATGTGCGCGGTTTCGTGGTCTTGTTTGGTATACCGCGAATATTTCCCAATGCGTGCCGGGCTACGATCTACCGCCATATATTCATCCGCTTCGCGACGGAATTGATCGGTAGTAAAAAATCGTGTTAAGTATCGTGCCAAAGTAAATTGATGGGCCAAGACTGCCTTGGTGTAGCGCTCCCATGCGATCTCATTGGTGATTTTTCCCGATTTTTGCAATACCCCAAATAATTTGTCGCAGGCCTTAGGTTGGGATTTCCCGACCAACCAAAGTGTGATGGCTTCCTCCATCGCCGCATCAGTATCGCCGTCTCGATATCGCGCCAATTGGTAAAAACATTGTTGCTCGACGGTCGCACCTTCAGACTGGTAGAAGCTGAGATAGGTTTGCCAGCGGTCGTATTTTCTCAATTTTTCCAGGTAGTGATAGCGCAAACGAGCAGCAACGGAGGTGTCCTGGTAGGTATTTAAAAACAGATCAACATCTGATGGTTTGGCGTGGCGTAGTCTGCCCAATAAGTCGGCAAAATCCAGATAGGGGTAAAGAGGGTAATCCTTGAGCTGTGCTTTCAGCTTTTTGTAGTCGGTCGTTTTCCCCTTGGCAAGAGCGGCTTTGGCGTCAATAAACTTCTGGCGCTGTTGCTCCAGATTGGTACTGGCACCTACCACAGCTGTATTTGCCAGGAGGACCAGAGTCAGTGCCGCGACTACTGTGCGTAGGGTAATTCTCATGAAGTTGGGCTTCCGGTGCCAGATGATGCAAATCAAAATAATCTTAGCGGGCGGCAGAGGTTGTGACTAGCATAATCTCTATTACAACGGTTTAAATCGCATATTTTTTCGGAATGTAGCGATAATTTCTATGGGAGTTGGTCGATTGCATAAATAAAGGCGGCTTCAGCTAATAATTTGTTAACTAGGCGGCTCGTTTTACCAGTGTTATGTTGTGAATCGATGGCATAAATAACACGAGGCTTGGACTATGTACGATCTCATTATTCGCAACGGAAAACTGGTTGATGGCAGTGGTGCTCCCGCTTATAAAGGCGATTTGGCAGTTAAAGATGGAGTGATCGCCGCAATCGGCGAAGTGGTTGGAAGCGCCCCCCGTGAAATAGATGCCAATGGTCTAATTGTGACTCCAGGCTGGGTAGATGTGCATTCTCATATGGATGGCCAAGCGAGCTGGGACCCCTACTGTGCCCCTGCAGCCAATCACGGCATAACCACTCTCGTGATGGGGAACTGCGGAATCGGTTTTGCGCCTTGCGAGCCAAACGACGAAGCCCGTGATCGCTTAATAGCTGTTGTCGAAGATGTAGAGGATATTCCAGGTGCAGCGCTACATGAAGGCGTCGACTGGCAATGGGAGACTTTCCCTGAGTATCTGGATGCTCTTGACGCTATGCCGCGCGCTATGGATATTGCAGCACAGGTGCCACATTGCGCCGTACGTACCTATGTTATGGGGGGGCGCGGTGAACATAATGAAGCCGCCACATCAGAAGACATCAGCAGAATGGCAGAAATAGTGAAAGACGGCGTGGCGGCCGGAGCAATTGGGTTTACTACCTCTCGTACTGAACTTCATACCACGCGCATTGGAGAAGCAATGCCCGGCACCTATGCCGCTGAAGATGAGCTCATGGGGATAGGCCGATCGCTGGGAGAATTAGGCAAAGGGACTTTTGGTTTAGTCTCTGACTGGAATAACTGGGAAGAAGAGATGGATTGGATGAAACGTCTGTCTATTGAAAATAGCTGTGTTGTGAACTTCGTACTATTTTTCCGCAGGGAAGAAGATTGGCCTAGAGTGCTGCAGCAGTTGGATTACGTGCGAGAGGCTGCGAAAGAGGGAGCCCAGTTAATTCCTCACGTTAGTGCAAGGCCGATCAACCTGTTACTGGGCTGGGATTGCACTATAAACCCGTTCAACTTCCATCAGAATTACGCAGAATTGACCATGTTGGACCCCGCAGAGCGTCGCCGTCGTTTAGCTGATCCGGCGGTGCGAGAGGCCATATTGGCCGAAGAACTCCCCCACTTGGGTGATGAATTCATGGATACGCTAATTAGTGGCTACGACAAGCTATACGAATTAGGCAATCCACCCAACTATGAGCCAACACCGGACGACAGTATCGCGGCAAAGGCCAAGCTTGCTGGCGTGCCTCCACAGCAATATTGTTATGACGCGATGATGGAAAACGACGGCAAGAATCTGATTTATTTCCCCTGTTTTGGTTACGATTCAAACGATCTCAGTCGTCAGATTGCTATGCTGGAAGATGAAAATACAGTGATTAGCCTGGCTGATACAGGCGCACATTGCGGTGTGCTATGTGATGCCAGCGTGCCCACCTACCTACTTTCCTATTTAACACGTGATCGACAGCGCGGTAAATCTTTTGACCTGGAATGGTCGGTGAAGCTCCATACCGGCGATACGGCGCGAAGTGTCGGTCTCAATGACCGCGGCGTACTGAAGGTGGGAATGAAGGCGGACATAAATATTATCGATTATGACCGGCTTCAGGTTGAGCGTCCCGAGGTGATCTATGATTTGCCGGCAGGGGGGCGCAGAGTGTTCCAGGGTGCCAGAGGCTATAGCTATACCCTTGTGAGTGGTGAGGTCATTATGGAAAATGGTGCGCCGACAGGCGCGCTGCCCGGCAAGTTGATTCGGGGTGCCAGAGATGTACCCATGACGGTAGTGTGACCTAGTTCTCATCTAGCTGGCAGGTGATGTCACTATTTTTTGTGATTAGTCTGCCTTGGGGGTATATTGAGCACTAGCGTGGTGCATGGACGCATCTCTGTTTAAATCCTCTATGTGGTGCAAATTTGGCAAAGTGTCCGCCAGACAAAAAAACTGCGCGATCGCCTCAGGGCGAATCGCTTTCTCAGGCTATTATGAAGCTGAGCGCAGACGCCGTCATGGTGGTTGATAAAGAGCGCGAAGTCGTCGCGTACAATCAGCAATTTGTGGACCTCTGGAAATTCGACACCACACTTCTGGAATTGGGCACCAATGATATGGCAATGGCTCATGTTGCCGCTCAAGTCGTCGATGCAGAATCCTTTATTAGTCGGGCCAATGCCGCCCACATCAATCCATTTGATGACTCTTTCGACATCGTTCAACTAAAAGATGGGCGTACGCTGGAGCGTAGTTTTAGTTCTTATAGCGATGCCAATGGTATCACGGGGAAGGTGGTGATTTATCGTGATGTCACGGAATCTTACCGTGCCCAGTTCGATCTTGAACGAGTGGAAGAGCGGCTCGATCAGGCTCGAAAAATCGCCGGTATCGGGATCTGGGAGTGGGATATCGCCGGTGGAAAAATATTCCTCTCACGAGATATTTCTGAACTTCTTGAGTTGCCGCAAAATCAGGAATTTACACCGTCATTTCTGAAAGAAGTACTGGCGGCTAACTCTATCGGCGAAGTAGAACTGGCAGAATTAAAATCTCGATTGCTGCGAGACCATGAATTTGATCTCGAATATAGCTTCTCCATGGCGGATAGACCTCTAAAATTACGTATTCGTTGTGTTGCCAATACAGGTCTAGATGGTCGCCTTTCACGTATTACCGGGGCGATCCAGGATATTACAGCGACATATGAGCAAGAGCGTGCCGCTGCGGTATCTTCTACCATCATGGGGCATGCGAGTGAAGGCGTACTGGTCGCTGATGTAGATCAGCGCATAGTCGATGTAAATCCTGCGTTTTGTAAAATCATGAATGTCAGCAGAGATAAAATTCTGGGGCATTCAGTCAGTGTTTTGTCTGGTCCCGCAGGGGCGTCAATTTATGCTGATATTGTGGCTGCTCTGGAAGCTCACGATCAGTGGGAGGGTGAAGTCGAAAGTGATTTTAGTGGTAATGGCCAACGAACCTATACCGGCAAATGGATTATCTGTAGAGATGATGCTGGGAACGTGATCTATTATATTGCCACCTTTGTCGATATTACTGAGCAGAAACAAGCGGAAAAGAGTATTGAACAACTCTCTTACTATGATGGTTTAACGAAATTAGCGAACAGATCATTTTTTAAAGAGCTATTGCGCCACGAAATCGACGCCAGCATAGAGCATCAGTCCAGTGTGGCGTTTCTTCATATTGCCCTAGATAGATTCAGCGTAGTGAACGATGAATTGGGTCATACCGCCGGAGATTACCTGTTAAGTGAAGTAGGCAGTCGGCTGAAATCCTTTGCTAGAGAATCGGATATTGTAGCCCGTCTGGGAGCAGACCAATTCGCTATAACGCTGACTAACGTTGAGGATGTGGGTCGCGCTGAGGGGATGGCCGAGAGAGTAATAAAACAATTGAGCGAGCCTTACAGGATTAAGCGGCAGAATATTTACATTGGTGTCAGCATTGGCTTGTGTATAGCCCCCGAGCAGGCCAGTAATGTGGCAAGCTGTATGCGCAAAGCCAGTATCGCCATGACGGATGCCAAGGCAAAAGGCGGTAATCGCTATGTAGTTGCTTCTGAGGCCCGGGGAGAGGTGAGTCAGCTCGCCCTGGAGGCTGAATTGCGTGTCGGTTTGGAGAAGAAGCAGTTTTTAGTTTATTACCAACCCATCGTCGATGCGAAAACGGGAGCCACGATCGCTTTTGAAGCCTTGGTGCGTTGGCAGCGACCCAATAAAGGTGTTGTATTACCGGGGGAATTTCTTCCTGCCGCATCAGAGGTAGGTTTGTTGCCGCAGTTGGAAGACTGGGTATTAGAGTCTGTTTGTACCCAATTGTCGGTATGGGCATCGAAAGACATGGCCTTGATTCCAGTGGCGGTTAATATTTCAGCCGAACAGTTTTCTAATACTCGTCTGGTAGATAAAATTGATAGTGCACTTACCCGACATAACATCAATCCTGCCCTGCTTGAGTTAGAAATAACGGAAACAACCGCGGTAGCGGATCTCAGTGTAACCGCCAATGTCATGAAGCAACTAAATTCCCTGGGAGTAAAAATAGCCATCGATGATTTTGGTACTGGCTATTCCTCTTTAAGCTATTTGAAGAATCTTCCGTTGTTCAAATTGAAAATAGATCGCTCATTGATCAATGATATGGCAGGTTCAGACAATGATCGGGAAATCGTTCGAGCCATTGCCGAGATGGCGGCTAGTTTGGGTTTGAAAGTGGTCGCAGAGGGTGTTGAAAATTGGCGTCAGCAAGAGTTACTTGTCAAAGTGGGGGTTCAATACCTTCAAGGCTTCTACTTCAGTTATCCTTTGCCTGTTCATCAGGCTGAAAAAGCCCTGTCTGCCGCCGGGGTGAGTCTCCCATAGAAAATTTCTGTATTGTTGCCATTTACTGGTAGACGCGTAGTATTCTTTTTCTTTATATCTCATAAGCCTTGAAACCCTTGCGCTGATGGATAGTCATTTCACCGGGAGTCAATATGGGTAATCTGTTATTAATTCTGGGCCTTCTTTTCGTGTCTTTATTTGTTCTGGTGAAAGTGCTCGATGGTCGAGCGAAACCACTTGACGGTGAACAGCAGAGCCGTCTTTCGAAATGGATTATGCTGCTGGTGTTTATCTTGTTGATCACAGCCTTATTTCGAGAAGTTTTATGAAATTTTTGATGAGTTAGCTGCATCAGACAGATGCCATAGCTAATCACCGGGAGACGTATATGTTATTGAAAGATAAAGTAGTCATTGTTTCAGGTATCGGGCCGGGCTTGGGCAAGGAACTGGCAATTGAAGCGGCGAAGCAGGGGGCAAAGTTGGCCATTTGTGCGCGCACTGCGTCAAAGTTAGTTGATGTAGAGACAGAAATTCGTAGCCTGGGTCTGATGAACGAGATTATTCAGCTGCCCACAGATATAGCCGACCCGCTTCAATGTAAACTTTTAGTTGAAGCAACAATAGCGGCTTTCGGTCGCATAGACTGTTTGATTAATAGCGCTTATAACCCGGGTTCGTTTGATTATGTCGAGAAGGCCAATTTGGATGGCTGGCGGGAAGCAATGGAAGTAAACCTTTTCGGTACATTGAGTCTGACCCAGGAAGTCATTCCGCAGATGAAGGAGCAGGGTGGGGGTTCTATTGTCATGGTAAATACGATGGTGACTCGACGCCCTATGCCCACTCAGGCAGGTTATGGGGCTTCTAAGGCTGCATTGAGTTCTGCCGCTGCCCATTTAGCATTGGAATTAGGTCCATATAATATTCGGGTAAACTCTACCTATATGGGCTGGATGTGGGGCCCACCGGTGCAAGGGTATTTCGATGCAATGTCTGCCCGTACTGGTATTAGTGCTGAAGAGCTTAAAGCAGAAGTCGAAAAGAATATTGCTTTGGGTGCGATACCTGACGATGCTGATTGCGCAAAAGCGGTGATGTTTTTAGCCTCAGATTATTCTTGTGCGATTACCGGTGCGGCTCTGGACGTGAACGGCGGAGAGTTTATTCCGCACTAGCATAAATGCTCCGGCATTATGTAGCAGACGTAAAAAAACCGGCATATCGCCGGTTTTTTTACGTACTTTGTATCGATATTACTTCTTCTTAGCTGGAGCCTTTTTCTTGGCTGCTGCTTTCTTAGCCGGAGCCTTTTTAGCTGCTGCTTTCTTAGCTGGAGCCTTTTTAGCTGCTGCTTTCTTAGCTGGAGCCTTTTTAGCCGCTGCTTTCTTGGCCGGAGCCTTTTTCTTGGCTGCTGCTTTCTTAGCTGGAGCCTTTTTAGCCGCTGCTTTCTTGGCCGGAGCCTTTTTAGCTGCTGCTTTCTTGGCCGGAGCCTTTTTCTTGGCTGCTGCTTTTTTGGCCGGAGCCTTTTTAGCTGTTGCTTTCTTAGCTGCTGCTCTCGCTTTAGCGGCTGCTTTTTTAGCGGCTACTTTGGCTTTGGCTGCTGCTTTCTTGGCTGCTGCTTTGGCTTTGTCAGCTGCTTTTTTCTCAGCTGCTTTGGCTTTGGCTGCGACCTTTTTAGCGGCGGCTTTTGCAGTGGCTAGTTCTTTGCGGTTAGCGGCCTTTAATGTTGCAAGCGCTGCTTGAGCATCTTTTTGAGTTGCTTTCTTACCAGCCAAGGCCGCTTTTGCAGCAGTGGCTTTATCGCGAGCGGGAGCTACACGAGCTTTTACAGATGCAGATTTGCTGCCTTTTGCTTTAGCTCTTGCTGCAGCCAAACGATCAGTTGCGGCTTTAACTTTTGCACGACCGGCGTCTGCTGCCTTGGTAGAACTATCAACTTTCTTTTGAGCTGCGGCTACGGCTTTTGCTTGCGAAGCTTGAGCCTTAGCGACGTTATCGACTGATTTTTTGGCTGCTGCCATAACAGAGATCCCCTGTAATTGTTTAAGAAATAAATTGAAACGCATGCCATTATATGCATATTGTAAAAAATTTGCACAAATAAAAATTGAAATATTTTATTTGCTGTGTGTATGTTTTTTTTAAAAGGTGTTTTTCCTCTGTGAATTTCGTGTAAAAGCGGATTTTTTTCAACAAACAACAGAACAAAAGTTACTCGGGTGATTTATAATGACCCCTGTATTAATAGAGTATTTTGTTAAGGAGTGGCTTGTGAGTGATATAAAAAGTACGGATGAAATTGAGGCGGCCGTATTCAGACGTTTACTTGAACATTTGGATCAGCGTAAAGATGCACAAAATATCGATTTGATGAATTTGGCAGGTTTTTGCCGAAACTGTCTTTCAAAATGGTATATGGCAGCGGCCGAAGAGCGCGGAGAGAGTGTTGATTATGACGCAGCACGTGAGCGTGTTTACGGCATGCCTTACGAAGAGTGGAAGAGTAAGTATCAAGTGAAGGCCAGTGCAGAGCAACTGGCACAATTTGAAAGTACTAAAGACGAATAAAATTATAATAGAGGGCCGTTGGGAAGAAAGCGGTTGCTGCTATTGGCTTTAATCCAATTCAGCATTTCCTTATTCAGCGGTGTACCTCTTCGCCGCAATAATTTATTGAGGGCAATAACCGGTGACTTTTCTCCGGCTTGCCAGCCCTCCAGTTTTTCTTCTGCTACAGTCAATACGCGAATAAGGCAGATGAGTTCGTTTTCGTTTAAGTCATCCACTGAATTTTGCCAGTTGGAGGCGTCCAGCTTCATAATGTAGGCTAGATCTCTTTGCTGTTGGAGTGCGATATGACTCTCAAGTGATGATAGCTGATCATCGGAAGACCAACTCAGTAATTCATTTAATATGTCGATATCGATTTTTGCCTCTGCGGTGGTTTTTTGCTCGGGTTCCCAGCTGCCAATGGCCATTTTAGTTCCAATCAGGTATGAATGAGCGGCCATTGTAATGCTATATGGCAATGAGCTAAAGATTACTGGATAGAAACCTGCCGGGCTTGTGTGTTTCAAAGAGGTGGGTGAGAATTGCCGCCATTGTTGAAGAGTCCAATATACAGAGGTACCGCTATGAGGATATTGACGTTATTGTTAGGGTTACTACTAGTGACAGGAGAGGTTTTTGCACAAGAGTCAGATACTGCATTAGCGTTTGAGCGAACAGAGCAGCGAGAGGATTGCGCAGATTATCAGCCTTTACGTCAACCAATGTTCGGAGATCTTCACGTACATACCAGCTATTCATTTGACTCTTATGTGTCGAGCCAACGCAACGACCCGTGGAAAGCCTATGAATTTGCTAAAGGGAAAGCCATCACTCTGCCAAATGTCGATGGAGAACAAGAGATTATTTGGCAGTTGCGTCGGCCCCTGGATTTTACCGCCGTCACCGATCATGCCGAGTTTCTGGGTGAGATAAACCTGTGTACCGAGGATTCTTCAACCCTGGCCTACTGGATGCCGCACTGCATGATGACGCGCAGTGATACCTTTATAGTGCAGTTGCTGGCGGCCGATTATTGGTCTAGCAGTGATGGGGTGGCAGGTCCTGCAGGTAAAGAGATCGAACGCTCGTATGTCTGTAAGGTTTCCGATAAGGACTGTGAAGACGGTTCGGCGGAATTCTGGAGCAATATTCAGCAAGCTGCCGAAGATCATTATGATCGCAGTGCTGAGTGTTCCTTTACCAGTTTTGTAGGCTATGAGTATACCGATGCCCCCGAGTACAGAAACTTACATCGCAATGTTATTTTTCGTAACAAAGATGTAACTCGTCTTCCTATTAGTACTTACGATACCGGCAAGCGAAATTTTCCCAAGTTATGGCAGTTGCTACGAGAGCAATGTATTGACGGTGATATGGCCTGTGATGTGCTTTCTATTCCTCATAACTCGAACTTGTCTGGCGGCTGGATGTTTCCAGACCCTGTGAACGAGAAGCAGGCAACAGATCGACTGTTCTTTGAGCCGGTGATCGAGCTTACTCAGCACAAGGCGAGTTCCGAGTGCCGCTTTGATCGTTTGCTTGGGCGCGGTGTAGATACAGAAGATGAGTTATGCACGTTTGAGCAGAATAAAAGTGACAATCTGGCTTCTATGGGTGTGCTTTATGGCGAACTCCAAACCGACAGGGGGGCACCTGTCAGCATCGATGAGTTTGGTCGCCGAAATATGCTGCGTAACGTTCTCAAGGACGGCTTGGCCTTGGAAAAAAGTTCAGGTATTAATCCGTTCAAGATGGGTTTTATCGGCAGTACTGATACTCACAGTGCTGCACCCGGTGGCACCGAAGAAGATAACTTCAAAGGACATCTAGGCAGGCGTGATACCCAATACCGCAACGTGCAGGACCATTTTGAGGATGGTCCTGGTGGTCTGGCGGTGGTATGGGCGGAAGAAAATTCCCGTGATGCGATATTTACCGGTATGCGTCGTAAAGAAACTTATGCCACCAGCGGTACCCGACCTGTGGTGCGCGTGTTTGGTGGTTGGGATTACGATTCTGCCTTGTGTGAGGCGCCTGATCTGGTGGCGCAGGGTTATGCAGGTGGAGTTCCTATGGGTGGAGACATGCTTCCTCGTGGTGCCGATCAAACCCCGACTTTCGTAGTAACAGCGCTGAAGGATGCCGGCGTGGCGGGTCATCCGGGTAATGATCTGCAGCGTTTGCAAATGATTAAGGGTTGGGTCGATGCCGCAGGCGAAACACATGAAACAGTTATCGACATTGCGGGTGACGCCAACAATGGCGCAACGGTAGACGCGAATAGTTGTGCGCCGGTAGGAGCGGGCTTCGCCAATTTATGCACAGTGTGGCAAGACCCCGACTTCAATGCAGAGCAAAGTGCCTTCTATTATGTGCGTGTGGTAGAAAACCCCAGTTGTCGCTGGAGTACGCTGCAGTGTCAGGCGGCTGGAGTGAATCCATTGTCTGACAGTTGCGGCGTGCAAGCAGAGGCGGCCAATGCTTTGCGGGACGAAGAAGGTGCTATTGGTAACGTCTATGGCAAATGTTGTCTGGCCGAGGAAGAGGAGCCGTTCTATTCGCCGGTTCAGCAGGAGCGAGCCTGGACTTCTCCCATTTGGTATCAACCTGGAGTATAAGATTTGAAAAAGTGGATGAAACATTCCTGGCTGGCTTGCCTGCTATTGGGTGGGCTGGTGTTTTTTAGCTGGCAATGGTGGAGCAAACCTTTGCCCGAATTGTTCATACAGACCGACGCGTTATCAGCTCAGGTGTCCAATTGGCAGCAGTTAACCGGCAGGGAGCCGGGGCCTGAAGACCTGGACCGTATAAAAATCGAGATAGCGCGAGAAGCCGTTTTGGTTGAGAAAGCCCTAGCGGCAGGCATGCAGAACGCGCAGGTTATTCAGAAACGATTGGCCAGTTTGGCGGGTTTCTTGGCTTTGCTTGATGATACTGATGCGCCTGAGGCAACCCAGATTGAAGCGGCAATATCCGCAGGTTTACTTCGTAGCGATCCATTAGTCCGACGCTATCTCGCGGAAGCGATGCGGATGCGCTTGAAGTTGGATATAGACATCGTTACTCCAACTATTGCGGCGCAGCAACAATGGTACGAGGCTCACTTGCAGAACTTTACTCTTCCCCGGCGGATTCAGCTAAATCATGTGTATTTTTCACACGAGGATAAACCGCGGGCGCTGGAGGTGAGTAAACACCTGCAAACCAGTGCTACTCCGCTGGAGGAAGCCCTGTTAATGGGCGACGTATTTTACGGTGGCCAGAAACTGCCAATGAAAACACAGCAACAACTGGAGAGCGCCCTGGGGACTGAATTTGCTCAAGCCAGTTGGGGCCTACCATTAGAACAATGGAGTGCGCCGGTTCGGTCGGCCTATGGTTGGCATGTGGTATGGGTCATAGATGAAATAAAGGCGCGCCAGCAGCCGCTAGAAGACGTTGCTGCCGTCATTATTCGAGAGCTGGAGGAGCAAACAATGAAAGCAGCATTGCAGGCCAAAATTGATCAGTTGGTGACTCAGTACGACATAGTCTGGCCAGTGGGACAAATAAATCTATGAGGCGAGAAATTTTTAAACTCATAACAAGTATGCTGCTGATTTTTCTGGCAGGTTCCGCGTTAGCACATCCGCTTGCTCCCTCTTTATTGGAGCTGAGGGAAAATGACAGTGGTCTGGTTGAGGTAAAATGGAAAACACCGCTTAAGTCTGCACCCGGTAGCCGCATTAGCCCGGTATTGCCTGCGCATTGTCAGCAAGTCTCTGAATTAACCAATCTGGTAGAGGGCACGGGACGAGTTTATCTGTGGCAAGTGAATTGTGCCTCGCAGGGTCTGGTAGGTCACGCTGTGGGTGTTGAAGAGATTCGCAGTAGCAAGACTAATGCGATGGTGAGAGTGCAGCTGCAGGATGGGCGTCGTTATATGCAAATGTTAACCCCGGATCAGCCTGCGTTTGTTGTTCCGGCTAGACAAAGTGTCGGCCAGGTGTTTTTTCAGTATCTAAAACTGGGTGTGGAACACCTGTTGACCGGTATTGATCACATGCTTTTTGTTGTGGCCTTGACCATGCTGGTGGGGATTAATCGGTCGCTGGTTTGGACTATTACGCTATTCACCATCGGCCACAGTATTACATTGAGTCTGGCAGCCTTGGGTTTTGTCAGTTTTTCGGAGGGTTTTGCAGAGGTACTTATTGCCCTGAGTATTGTAGTAGCGGTGGGTGGTGTTATTGATGAGGGGCGTAGAGATTGGTTGAGCAAACGTCCCTGGCTAATGGCTGGTAGCTTTGGTTTGTTGCACGGTTTGGGCTTTGCCGGCGCGCTAACCGAAGTCGGCTTGCCACAAGAAGAAATACCCATGGCGCTGGCGGCATTTAATGTGGGTCTGGAGTTGGGCCAATTAGCGCTGGTTGGTCTAATGCTGCTGGTAGTTTGGCTGGCGCGGCGCCTAAATATTGTATGGCAGGGTTGGTGGCGTAGTGGTCCGGCCTGGGCCATGGGCCTGGTAGCCAGTTTCTGGTTTTGGGAAAGATTGGTTAACTGGGTGGCATAGCTAATCGACAGATACGGTGTTTAATTGCTGTAATCTATGTGGGTAATATAATAAAGCTGTTCTCCATCGGGCGTATTTATAGATATCTCATCGTCAAGGCGCTTGCCGAGCAGGGCCTTGGCGAGTGGAGAATCCATACTGAGCATGGCTTTGCTTAGGTCAAACTCATCTGGCCCAACTATACGATAGCGCGACTCGTCTCCCTGTTCATTTTCCAGACTTACCCAAGCGCCAAAGAATACTTTGCTTCTATCGTCGGGAATACGATCAACCACGGTCAGGTCGTCGAGTCGTTTTGTCAGATAACGCACTCTGCGGTCTATTTCTCGCAAACGTCGTTTACCGTATATATAGTCACCGTTTTCCGAGCGATCACCGTTTTTAGCAGCCTCGTGCACGACTGAGGTGACTTCAGGGCGTTCGACCTTCCATAATTGGTAGAGCTCGGCTCTCAGGGTTTTTTCACCTACCGGTGTAATATACGCTGATGCGCGAGGCTGGGGGCTGCGGTATCTTCCCATATTGTCGTTTGTGCTATGTTAAACTTGGCCGCCCATAATAGATGAGTTTTTAAAAGGATCAAGGGATCGTATTCATGTCAGGCAAGCATTTTTTAAAGCGCCGCTGGTGTTCTGTTGTTATAAGTGTAGGAGCAGGTGCTCTCAGTGTATTGATTTCGTTCAAAGCTCTGGCTTTGGAATTGAACGGAAATTTTATTCAGGGCGGGCTGTTAACCGGGCAAGCGTCACCTGTTGCTCAGGTGTATTTGGGGGAGCGTAAACTTAAGCTTACTGTCGACGGACAATTTGTGATTGGTCTGGGGCGCGATTTTCCATCGGAGTTATCGCTTACCACCCGCACAGATGATGGCAAGGAAGAGTCGTACCTTTACCCCATTATGGCAAGAGAATACAAAATTTCGCGGGTAGAGGGCATAGCGAAGAAAATTATGCAGCCTTCAGCAGAGGATTCCGCGCGCGCATCTGAAGATGCCAGACAAATTCGTGCCGCGCGGGGTAAAATCTCGTCTCGGACGGATTTTCTTGATGCTTTTCAGTGGCCTGTAACAGGGCGAATTAGCGGTGTTTTTGGTTCTCAGCGTGTCTATAATGGCGTCCCCGGTCGCCCTCATTACGGTGTCGATGTGGCAATGCCCACCGGTACTCGGGTCAATGCGCCGGTAAGCGGCTTGGTTGTTTTTGCCCAGCCAGACACATTTTATTCAGGTGGCTTGGTGATACTGGATCATGGCCATGGTCTGAGCTCGAGTTTCCTGCATATGAGTAAACTGTGGGTGACAGCAGGTGAGGAAGTAGATGCAGGACAACGTATTGGTGAAATAGGCGCCACAGGGCGAGCTTCAGGGCCCCATCTTGATTGGCGAATGAATTGGTTTGATCAAAAAATTGACCCTCAGCTATTGGTTCCAGCTATGGCTGAGGTTTTAGGAAATGACAAGAAGGTTGAAAAATGATTGATAAGAAGTTGTTAAGTATCCTGGTGTGCCCGGTGAGCAAGGCACCTTTGGAGTATCACGCTGAGAATAACGAGTTGGTATGTTATGCCAGTGGACTGGCATATCCGGTCCGTGACGGTATTCCCGTTATGCTGGAGGAGGAAGCCAGGGCTCTCAGTGAAGAGGAAAAACTGTCGCGCTAGCGGTAGTCACTAATACGGACTGCTAGCCAGCCCAAATTTCCGCTATAATTCCTCCCCTTTTTTGGTGTCGGCCCAAGAGCCGGCACGTGATATCCGTACAATGGAATTTGAACTATGAAAAGTGCCGCTATTCGCGAAGCGTTTTTAAGCTTTTTTGAGCGTCAGGGCCATGCTCGAGTTGACAGTAGCTCACTGGTGCCAGGAGACGACCCCACGCTGTTGTTTACAAATGCGGGTATGGTGCAGTTTAAAGACGTTTTCCTGGGGGGTGACAAGCGACCTTATGTGCGGGCCACCAGCTCGCAGCGCTGTGTGCGGGCCGGCGGCAAACACAATGACCTGGAGAACGTGGGTTATACCGCGCGTCACCATACCTTTTTTGAAATGTTGGGTAACTTCAGCTTTGGTGATTATTTCAAACGTGATGCGATTAACTTTGCCTGGGAATTTCTCACCGTCGAATTAAAAATCCCGGCGCAGAAACTTTGGATAACCGTGCATATATCGGATGATGAGGCCGCAGATATCTGGGTCAATGAAATAGGCATTGACCCGGCACGCCTGTCGCGTCTCGATGAGGATAATTTTTGGCAGATGGGTGATACAGGCCCCTGTGGTCCCAGCTCTGAAATATTCTACGATCACGGCCCTGAGGTTCCCGGTGGCCCTCCCGGTAGCCCGGATGATGACCTTGATCGCTATATCGAGATATGGAATCTGGTGTTTATGCAATTTGAGCGAGCGGCCGATGGCACTATGGAACCCTTGCCCAAGCCTTCAATTGATACCGGTATGGGACTGGAGCGTATTGCGGCCGTTATGCAAGGTGTGCATACCAATTACGAAATTGACCTTTTTCAAAATCTATTAAAGGCAGCTGCCAGTGCTGTCGGCACGCAGGACATGGAAAGCAAGTCGCTGCGGGTGATTGCAGATCATATTCGCTCATGTGCATTCCTGATTACTGATGGGGTGATGCCTGGTAATGAAGGGCGGGATTACGTATTACGCCGCATCATGCGCCGTGCTATTCGGCATGGCCATCAGCTGGGTCAAAGTGGCACCTTCTTTCATCAGCTAGTTGGCCCGCTGGCCAAAGAAATGGGCGAAGCTTACCCTGAGCTGATAGCTAAGCAGGCTCAAATAGAAAAAGTGATTCTGGCCGAAGAACAGCAATTTGCCCGTACCCTGGATAACGGTATGTCGATGCTGAACGCCGCAATTGGGGAGTTGGAAGATAAAATTCTACCCGGCGAGCTGGTATTTAAACTCTATGATACCTACGGTTTTCCTGTAGATCTGACTAATGATGTGGCCCGAGAGCACGGTTTGGGTCTCGACCATGAGGGCTTTGACGCCGCCATGGCCAAGCAGCGTAAGCGTTCTCAGGAGTCCGGCGGTTTTACGGTTGATTATACGCAGAGCTTGAAACTCGACGGTGAGACGCAGTTTTCCGGTTATACCGAGTCCAACGGTAGCGGCACCATTACCGCGATATTGGCCGATGGCGCTGTCCGCGAGCAATTGCAGGCCGATGATCACGGAGCCATTGTGCTCGATAGCACACCTTTTTATGCCGAGTCTGGTGGTCAGGCCGGCGATCACGGCTATTTAACGGCAGACGGTTTACGTTTTGAAGTGCGTGATGTGACCAAGTCAGGCAATCACTTTTTACACCACGGTGTAGTGCTGGAAGGCACTGCAGCTGTCGGTGATGTAGTGACAGCACAAATTGACTCCAATGTGCGTCTTGCAACCGCTTTGAACCATTCGGCCACTCATCTGCTGCATGCAGCCTTAAGGCAAGTGCTGGGCGATCATGTGACACAGAAAGGCTCATTGGTTGATGCCGATAAACTGCGCTTTGACTTCTCACATTTTGAAGCGGTAAGCAGCGAGCAGCTGCAGCAAATTGAATCCATGGTTAACGAGAAGATTCGGGCCAATACGCCGGTTGAAACCGATGTAACCGATATGGATACGGCAAAAGACAAAGGTGCTATGGCGCTATTTGGTGAGAAGTACGGTGATGAAGTTCGCCTGTTAAGTATGGGTGATGGCTTCTCGGTTGAGCTTTGTGGTGGTACTCACGTAAACCGTACCGGTGATATTGGTTTACTGCGCATTGTATCGGAAGGCGGTATTTCTTCCGGGGTTCGTCGTATAGAGGGCGTTACTGGAGCCCGCGCAATGGCCGTATTTGATCAGACTGATAAACAATTAGCGACTATCGCTCATTTAGTTAAAGGTGGTAAAGATAGTGCTCTGGCCAAGGTTGAGCAGTTGATGGCCAGCCACCGGCAGTTAGAAAAAGATCTGGATAAGCTAAAGGCCAAGCTGGCTTCGGGTGCCGGTACTGATTTGGCATCTATGGCAGTTGAGGTGAATGGCGTTCAGGTTTTGGCAGCACAAATTGACGGCGCCGATGGCAAAGCTCTGCGCGATGCCATGGATCATTTGAAAAATAAGCTGGGCCGCGCGGTAGTTGTTCTTGCCGGAGTTGATGGTGAGAAGGTCAGCCTGGTTGCCGGCGTGACCAAGGCGGAGTCTGGCAAACTGAAAGCCGGCGATATACTGGGTAAAGTGGCACGTCAGGTCGGAGGCAAGGGCGGCGGTCGGCCCGATATGGCTCAGGGCGGTGGCGGTGACCCTGCCTTATTAGCAGATGCTTTGGCTACAGTTGTCGACTGGGTAGCTGAACACAGTGGCGATTAATTCGGCGCAATAAACTGAATAGCTTGAATTTTTACGACGTGGTGGTACATTGGCGCGTTTTTTCACAGGGCAGACCTAGATCATGAGCCTGATAGTTCAAAAATACGGTGGTACGTCGGTCGGTTCAGTCGAACGAATTGAGGCCGTGGCGGATAAAGTGGCCTCTTTTAGAGCTCAGGGCCACGATGTGGTTGTGGCTGTTTCAGCTATGAGCGGCGAAACCAACCGTTTATTGGGTTTGGCTCATGCCATTTCAGAACAGCCAAATGCGCGCGAATTGGACGTTTTAGTGTCGACCGGTGAGCAGGTAACAATCGCTCTGTTGTCTATGGCCCTCAATAAACGAGGCGTGGCTGCACGCTCTTATACTGGCGGCCAGGTGCGTATTCTGACCGATAGTACACACAATAAGGCCCGCATTCGAAAGATTGATGATGCCGCAATGCGAACTGACCTCGAAGCAGGTCGTGTGGTGGTTGTGGCAGGTTTTCAGGGTGTTGATGAAGACGGCAACATTACCACTTTGGGCCGTGGTGGTTCTGATACTACAGCAGTGGCACTGGCTGCTGCACTCAAGGCCGATGAATGCCAGATATACACCGACGTAGATGGTGTATATACGACCGATCCTCGTGTAGTGGATAGTGCACGGCGTATGGATCGCATCACCTTCGAAGAAATGCTTGAAATGGCAAGCCTTGGCTCTAAGGTGTTACAAATCCGGTCGGTGGAATTTGCCAGTAAATACAATGTTCCGTTGCGGGTTCTGTCTAGTTTTAAGGACGGCCCGGGTACGCTTATTTCGACAGAGGAAGATCAAACAATGGAAACTCCTTCAATCTCAGGTATCGCTTTTACGCGTGACGAAGCCAAGTTGACTGTAGTCGGTGTGCCAGATACACCGGGTGTTGCTTCACGTATTTTGGGGCCTATTGGTAAAGCCAATGTTGAAGTGGATGTGATACTGCAGAACGTAGGCTCTGATGGCCTGACCGACTTTACCTTTACCGTACACCGTAATGACTACGAAAAGGCTCAAGAGGTATTGGAGCTTGTTGCTGTTGACCTGGGCGCGCGTGAGATTCAGGCCGACGACAAAATATGTAAAGTATCGGTGGTAGGCGTTGGTATGCGTTCTCATGCGGGTATTGCCAGTAAAATGTTTGCAGCCCTGGCCGATATCAACGTGAATATTCAGATGATTACCACCTCAGAGATTAAGGTTTCGGTGGTGATAGACGAGAAATTTATGGAATTAGCAGTCCGATCGCTACATTCGGCCTTTGATTTGGATAAAAATCCCGAGCAAAGTCAGGCAGAATAGCTAAATCGGTACTACTGTATTAAGCTGACAATGTGAGTTAGCTCACAATTTGTGGGCATTCGATTTTTTTTGCCCCAAGTTGGGGCGCTTGTAGTGAGAGGGCAACTCTAGGAAAGAGTGCTAATAACTATAATAATGCAGAGAGAGGGACATGCAGGAGGCAATACAGAGCCAGCAATGGTGGTCCCTAGGAGTGGGAGAGCAAAATGCTTATTTTAACGCGCCGTATAGGCGAGACACTTATGGTCGGTGACGAGGTAACGGTTACCGTCCTGGGAGTCAAAGGAAATCAAGTTCGCCTGGGCGTTAACGCGCCAAAAGAGGTGGCTGTACATCGTGAAGAAATCTATTCGCGGATACAGGCAGAGAAGGGCGACGAAATCGACGGAAATCACTAAGATAGTTTGTTTTTTGCCTTTGAATTCTGCTTAGTTATGGTATTATGCCGCGCGATTCGAAGAGGCTATTCATAGCCTTTTTGAATTGTGGGGTTTACCCCATTGAAGCAGCTCGAGAGGGTTTTGCTTAAGAAAAAACGGAGAGGTGGCCGAGTGGCTGAAGGCGCGCCCCTGCTAAGGGTGTATAGGCTAATCCCCTATCGAGGGTTCGAATCCCTCCCTCTCCGCCATTATGTTTTGCAAGCTTGACGAGAACGTATCATTTCTCTATAGTTCGCGACCTGAAAGACAATGCACTCGTAGCTCAGCTGGATAGAGTACTCGGCTACGAACCGAGCGGTCGAAGGTTCGAATCCTTCCGAGTGCACCATATACCAAGGCCTCCAGGGCTTATGCAGAAAAATCACGTTCTAGCTCGTGACTTTCTCGTGACTTCTGGAGGTCTATTCAAAGAATATCCAAATCGATCATAGGCTCATGATCGGTTCTCTCTTCAATTAGCGCTACTGCTCTTGTCACATTTTCTAATGTTGTCAGACTGTACTTTGACGTTAATGAGACGCCATGACCTAATAATTCAGCGCGCGTTTCTTGATCGACGCCAGCCGCTCGAAGCCGATGCGCGAAGGTATAGCGTAAATCGTGGATGTTTACGTCTAGCCCCGACTCCTTCACTCCATTGCGCCATGCGGTGCCTCTGGCGCTTGTCTTGGGCCTTCCTCGATAGGAGAATACATGGGTAGGGTGTTCGTCGCGCTTTCTCTCAATAATTTCTCGGACAGTATTGTTGCAGACAACCAGCTTTTTTCGGTTCTTGTCCTTGGCGGTGCCCTTGTTGTTTGCGATGAAGCCAATAGTTCCGTTGTTAAATTTTTTCAATTTGTCCCAGCGTAGACTAAACAGTTCTCTATTGCGCAGCCCTGTGTTCACGTAACAGATAACCTCGTCTCGTACATGTAGAGGTAAGCACGCCAACAGTCGATCTTGTTGATCCCACGTTAAGGGCCTACCCATGCGGGTGTCATTGGCATGGAGTAGATCAATCCTTGGTGCCGACTCTAGCCAGGTTAATTCACACCATTCATGGCGCCATTTAGTCGCCGCCTGGAGTACTCGGTTTATCGCTTCAATGTAGTGATTAACGGATCTCTTTTTATTGCCTTTTACGAGTTGGTCGTCTATCAGCTTTCTTATTGCTGGATGATCACCGTGCAACTCACGGGCATCAATGTGCCCAATATAGGGATGGATTCGTTTTAAGTAGCCTTCAAACGACTTGATTTGCTTCTGATCATCGTTATCTAACAGGTACTTGATGGCGCAATCCATAAATTTTACACGGGGACGCTCGCCATTTCGCTTTGCTTGATAGACGGAATGAATTGACCCAGCAAGAATTTCTTCTACTTCTTTCTCTTGGCCCTTTCTGAAGATAGTCGTTTCGTAAAGTCGGTCTCCTTGGATCTTTTTGTCGATGACATAGAGGCCGTTTTTATTGAGATTGTAACCCTTGGACTTTTGCATTGATCATTTTCCCCTTTTTGTGATTGTTCTCTGCAGAATTCTTTGTAGTCTTCCCATGCCTGTAAGAGTTCATTTCGATCAACAAGCTTGACGTGGTCCTCGCCGTAAATAGGTAGCCGTGGCCTAATGTGTTTTTCAAATGTGGTTCGTCCCATCCCTAATACATTGTGTGCCTTGGTGATGTAGATGGCTGGTGTCGGGTATTCCTTATTTTTCTCGTCGGGATTTTTTCCGATAGGGGCGGGGCTTGCTTGTAATCGATTATTGTTGTGCATTGCTGTTTTCCTTAGGTTGAGTGCAATATAAACAATATATACTCATAAAGTCAAGATGAATATTATATGAGTAACTTATGAGTATGTGTGTGGAGGGAATAAATGGTCCTGCGTAGGGCTGCGAAAGAGTGCACGAGAGTCTAGTGCTTGGCGGTTCAGTTGGTTATATGAGGCTAGAGTTCCAACTTCCATTCTGATGAGGGTGCGGGCAATGGCAAGACGACGTAATAATAGTTCAAGGCAATTCATGGTATAAAGGCAAAGTTGGGAGCTGAAGTTAAGATATGCGTATAAGAGTTGCGAAGTGCCATAATGGTCTAGCGGGTGAACCTGGCGATTAAGGTTGGCCGTATCTGATTGCTGATCGGCTAACTCGGGTGTCTGGTAGCTGGGCTATCATTACTTAAGTCCAAGTGAAGGCTGTATAGGGTGTTAGTAACGCGCGCCCACTCATCGTCATTTATAACTCTTTTATTACACAAAATGAATTATTTACTTGTTTTGTGTGTATACTGTAAGCGTCCAGTTAACGTAGGAAAATACTAATGGATCAGATGCGACAAGTAGAGGAGTGTCGAAAAGCGCTAAATTGGTCGAAGGTCGAGATGGCTATCTTCTTTGGTGTGAAGTATCAAGCGTATAACAATTGGGTGAGGCGAAATTCCTTACCAAAGAATTTTTATACCGATGCTGTTTGGTTATCGTCCGCAATTGTGGATGGAGACACTCAATTCCCAGATATCATGCGGGCTCAAGCTTTGTCTGCCATGGCGTTGACAAGAGATCCGTTGCTGGGAATGAAAGAGAAAGCACCGTCGGGCTATGACGACGTAAACAAACTGATTTCAGACAAGTCTTTAGCTGGCATGTATCGATCTGACAGACTAGTTCCGATAATAAAGTGGGGTCAGGCGGCTGAGTGGGAAAGGCTAGTTTTGAACGGAGTTATTCCCAGCCAGAGACTGATTGCTTGTCCAGATCCGTGTAGCGACCTGACGTTCGCACTCACTGTTCAAGACGATCAGATGCACGACAAGAGCGGTGGTGTTCCAAAAGGCAGTACAATCTATGTTGACCCCACGGTTCGAAATAACTGCGAGCACGGGGCAATGGTTGTAGCAAGGCAAGGCTCAGAGGGCGAAATCACCTTCAGGCAATACCACACTAAAAGCGAGCTTCCACACCTCGTCGCCATTAACCAGCTCTACAATCACTATGTGGAGGATATTGAAATTGTAGGGAAAGTTATCGGATATTACTTTCCACTGTAGAGAGGCGGTCAAATAGCTGCAGACAGGGATGAGGGCCTTTGATGAGACGATTGTGAGGCTTTGGATAGAGAGAATCTGTGCGCTGATAGATCTCAGCTTGTCGGATTAGTTTAAATATCCTTTCTAGCAAATTAGGAAACGGTTCTAACGCTAGATTGTGGCATAGTGTATTTGGTCCCCAATAACACTTTTTTGGCAAAAAGTTGGCGTACGCCAACTTTTAATTTATTGAACGAACAGGTTTACCATCAGACTTACGTAGCTATCCGTGTAAAACCCCTAAGAGTCTATTCAGTAGCCAGACTGTGGAGAGTTGTTTACAGCTTTTTTATATAGTCATATCTTTAAGACCAAATCTTTACGGTATCTTCTTAGGCTGTCGTCTTCCTTAGGGTAACCAGGTTGATTACTCACAAACCTCGTAGCGGAAATCACTTTGTTTTCTGACCAATGATTATGCCCATAGAGCCAAAATGCGGGTTTATGCTCTTCGACAATATCGAGAGCATGCGCTTGAAAGTATGCTGTGCCAATATCGACTCTAATTGTGCCGTGCTTCAACTGAAAAAGCGGTGGGAAGTGCGTGACGACCACTGTCTTTTTAGGATCATATTTAGGTAGCTCAGATTGAAGAAAGACTCTGCTTTCGTTATGCAGCGTAAGCATGTCGGAAGGAACAAACTGCCTATTATTGTCATCAATCTTGATATATTGAAAATCGGCGCAGTAATAGTGTATCTCTTCCATGATGGCCAATTGTCGGTCAAGACCAAAACAGTTAAATGATGACCAGAAAGTTGCGCCCAGAAATCTTACGCCATCAATTTCAACCGAGTCATTTTCTAGGTAGTGCACATTCGGGTAGCTGACAAAGGCTTGGCGATAATACGAACGAACAACAACATATAACGCCAACTTTTTCGCATTCAAAAGGATGTTCCATGTAGAACATTATATCTCGATAACCAGATCTTTCTTGTACCGCTCGAGCGTACCTTTCTCATTTTTGTAACCTGGTTGGTTGCTAATACATCTTGTGCTCCCAATAACCCTGTCTTCGGACCAGTGATTGTGGCCGTACAGCCAAAGCGCAGGTTTATGGTCTTCTATTAAATAAGGAGCGTGCGCCTGGAAATACGGAGTGATGAGGCTTTCTTCAATAGTGCCGTGTTGCAGCTCTCGTAATGGCGGGAAGTGAGTTACAACAACCGTTTTGGTGGGGTCCGACTTTGGTATCTCTGCAGATAAATAATTACAACTAGCTTCATTCATAAACAGCATATCGGATGGGACCAAATTACGGTTGTTGCTGTCAATTTTAATATACTGGAAGTCTGCAGCATCATAGTGAGCTTCTACCATACATGTTCTCATCGGTGGATCACCGTAGCAATTAAAGCCAGTCCAGAACGTACAGCCAAGAAATGTGATGCCATCTATTTCGACAGATTCATTTTCCAAATAGTGGACATTTGGATAATCAGTCAATATTTGTCTGTGAAAAGTTCGGATAACATCAATATTGGAATACCAGAATTCGTGGTTGCCACACACAAACACTATCTCAATACCTGGAAGCACTTCCAAGATTTGGTCGATCACTTGCTTTATTCTTGTGCCGTTACAAATGTCACCTGCAAGTACTAATACATCAACACCCCTAGGCAGCAACTTGCGCCACGACAAATCGACGCGATACATTTCAATATGTATATCGCTGATCAGACCTATCTTCATTTACTCGCTTCCATCATCAAAGTCTTGCTCTTCAAATACATAGTTCTCAATCCACTTGTCATCATCCTGGATTTTTGGGGTTGGAGCCAACTGTCTTTTTTTGAGATCAATGAGGTCAGGTATATTGAGAATAGAAAATTTGCCGCTTCTATCATACGTGTCCATCCATGCAACGTTTTCGTGAACTATTGGCTTTTCAACACTGTCGTGCCCCGTAACTACCAAATCCACACCCTCGAAATTTGGGTGGGTATAAGAGAGAGGGTAATCTTCCCGAAAGTCACCGCGGTGGTTACCCCATGTAAAATCGGATATCAAAACACTGGGGTGGGTGATTGGCCATTTTTTCATGGGCCGTGGAATCGTGTGGATGACGCCAACCTTAAAATTGCCAACTTGGAATTCGATTTGCAATGGCATCGATTCGCAGGCGCTCACGTGTTCTTGAATATTTTCTACAAATGGCATGTGAAATTGTCTCGTTGCCCCTTCAACATTTCGACGGCACCACGCGCCACCGTTCATGAAATGGGTTTTTAATTTATGCTCAGTCCAGTTATCTCTAGCATCTAGCAACATAAACTCGTGGTTTCCCGCAACTGAAAAAAACCATGGTTGGTCTAGTAGTCCAAGCACGCTTCGGGAATGTGGACCTCGATCTATTAAATCACCAGTCGCGATTAAGATATCAGTTTCCTGGTCGAAGCCTCTCTTCTCCAGATCACGCAGCAGATGCAAATGCTGGCCGTGGATGTCACCCACGAAAAATATCTGGGAAGGGTCTTTGTCAAACTGAAGTTTTTCAAGCAGTTGAAACATGTGAGTGTCCTGAGATTTTTGGGGGGCTCGTTATACGTCCTGCGGCGCTCGCAAAATTGCCGTCCTTGGCCTTACCACCTACTTTGATACCATGGTTGGCAAGCGCCAAATGTCTTTAGCGTGTCATAGCTAATCCGTTGGATCTATTAACTTCCAACATCTTTGTAGGTGCTTTATTTTTAGCTGAGTCACGGACGACCAAGTCGTTTTTTGATGTTTTACGAGAGACGTCTCTCTTCGCTAATGAATCAAAGATTAAAACCTCCTTTGGACCGTAGGGTATATCCGTAACCTTTTTTTAATGTATTGTTGTCTGTTGAAGCATACTCTTCGTTAACTGCCAAACTGCATAAATCCCCTCCCGAGTAGTAAGCGCACTTTTGGGTCGATTTGGTGTTCTTATGCTCCATAATCACGGCTAGTATTTTTCGCGCCTTTCGAGCGGGTATAACGTTCTGAAGAGCAGTAGATACGGTAGCAAAAAATACATATTTTACTTCCCTAAATTTGCGTTACTTGTCTGATGAACGCATTGATATTTCGTGTTGTATTAGACGAAAAAATGGTCTTTAAATGTTTATCGCATCTTGTGTAATTTAGAATATGACCACTGCGCGGGTCATACATAGGTGTCAGAGCTGCTCCATCAGAACCGCATATTTCACAAATACGGGCGCTGCTCTCTGTAGCACGTGCAATGAAGCCATACGTCAAGCTACCCCTGTTCGTCGCTGCTGAAACCTCCAAGTGACCGTTGTGTTGGTATACGCTGTAAATAAATAGCATCTCGTCAGCATGTGTAAGTAATGCTCTCTGTACTTCTGCAAGAGTATTGTAAATATGTAGAAACCATCCGTTTTCGCAGTGAAATGTAAAAGGTCTCGGGTCTTCAAGAAGTTCGTAGGGATACTCAAATAATTCGCTGAAGTCTTCGTACAATTTGTCTTCTAGTCTTCTGTTCATTGTTCTCTCGAAATGTTGTCAGGGATTCGAATTAAAAATTATTAGAGGGTTGATGTCAACAAGTATATTTCGCTAAGTCATTGATTTTATTATATATTAAGTGGTATAAATAATTATAAAACTATCCGAAAATTATCAATATTATTCTTAAGTTGTTAAAAAATAAGAGAAAAAACTATGACTATATTTATAGTGGTTAATAATTTTCTCAAGAAAAATAATTTTATTTTTTGGAGAAATGTTTTTATTTGAAATCCAAAAGTCATGTTTTTCAATCGATTCTTTGGTGGGCCGATATTTATTAGGCTCATCAACTTAAGATGACGCGAGGCTATTGGTGTTCCAGAGATCACAGCCAATAGCACCGTTAGTTGTGAGGAATGGGAAAGTAGATGGCCAGGGGTGGGAGTTTTGGACAAGGCGTGTTGAGGGGTATAGATAAGACGTAAGCGCCAATATAAGGCGTACAGATACTTGGAATCGACCCATTAACATTGATATTCGGCACGGTATAAATGTATCCAAAAAATCTAGGGAAATGGAATATTACGTAAGATCGGAGTGACTCTATAACGAAATAGATTACCCTATGTTGAAATATCTCTACTGACGAAAACCTGTGTTTTAGTTAGTAGAGAGTCAGGTATTCAGGGACCTACGCTGTTAGTCGTCGACACTTTAGAAATCTACTGATAACCGCGGAAAGCGTAGGTTAAACTTAGCGTACGAAAAAACACATGTCTTTCTCATGTCGAAGTGGGCACGAGACTAGAGAGGTGGGGTGAAAGTTATCCATGTTTTTTCATGTCTTCCCTGGCGACCTAAATGATAAGGACGGTTAAAGCGCTGTGGGTAGTAATAGAAATGGTATAACTTGACCCAATAGAAACACAAATTGCGTCCAAGTAAACACTCGCCATCTGGATTGAGAATTACGATACCTTTTGCCGATTTGATAAACTAGTACAACTAAAAGCGCAGGAAGGACTATTCCAATGGTTTGACTCAGATAATCCATTCCTCGGATAATGTAACCTTCGCTGTATTGCTTATAAAAGTAAAACAGACAAACGGCAGCGGTGATTGACACTCCCATTGCTTTAAGCAATGTACTTGCTTTGGCTTCTTCTTTAATCTCGACGCTAACAGCGGAATCTTTATCTAGCATTCTCATCTCCATTCATTTTGTTGCTCCTTCGTTAGTGGCGGCTGTAAGCCGCCATGGTTTATTGCTTTCTCCGTCGTCCTGCTACTCTTAAGAAATATGATGTGGGTTACAAATGTTGGTGACCAATGATTTTTTGTGAATAAATTACCGAAAAATGAATGTCAGTTGAGTCAACTTACCTTAGGGTTTCGTTGAACTCCGCGCTTTACCGAAATTGAGTAGGGTGGTTTACCGAGTATCCTATAATGTAGCTCTTCGGGCTTCCTAGGGTAGTAGCTGTTAATACGATTGTGGTATGCCTCTTGCCAAGTCCATGCTCTTTTCTTGGTCAGGATTAGCTAAAAACACCCGAGCGACCGCGACCGAGGGGATTGAATGAAAAATCAGGAGAATTATCGTCCGTGTTTGTCGAGTCCCTTTTTTCTATATTTCATCCTTGTAGACTAAAGGCTGCTAAATAGGATGCAGGCCACAGTTTACGGATTCTGACACTGTTTCTTCTCGCTGTCCAATGTTGGGATGCTGCCTTCAATCGGCGTAAAAATGGATCCTCATTACTAGTAGATTCCTATGGTTTTACTTGGCTGCTATCCTCGAGCCGATCCACGATGAACTTAGCTCTGTCGTCTTTAGGTTGTGAGTTTAATTGGTTGCGGTAATACAGGTTTGGTGTTAAATCTATCGGCAGGCGTTTCATATCCTAGGTTCTTTCGTGGTCGTAATGTTATTCATTGGTAAAGGCAAAGTCGAGTAGTTCTCATGCTCTAAGGATGACTATGATGATTATAAGCTAGCGGAGTAAGGACGTGTCTAGTAACATGAAGTAGAAATAGCTTCGAGGACTGGAGTTTTTTGGTAAGTGATCTTGCGGAATGTCGAATTCAAATGCTAATTTGATACCAGCCACGAGTTGTGGTTTCTGGCACTTCGAACCTAATAGCCATAATACTGGATGTTGTGACATATGGACGTGTTCTACACTGGAAATTATGTGCGCAGTCACAATAATTTTCGTATTTCAGGTCTACCTGACGGTCATACTTTCGATTCTCGTCCGATTCCCGTACTAAATATATTGATGCGCGGCACACCTACCCAGCCATCACAATTCCTCAAGTCTGCCTTACTGGAGCTAGATGTTCCACATCCAGGTAGTACTTCCGTACAAATTGACCTTGAGCACCATGTAGATTGGAAGTTAACCATTTTGGGCAATGAAGATGGATTCAATCCAGCTTCAGTCTTTTTTCACGAAATATTGCCAGAAGCATTAGGAGAGCTAAAGTTTGTTACATCATTAATTCGGCCCGAATGTGAAATCAGCGATATCGTAGACTCAATAGACTCAAAGCGGTTCAAACACCAACGTGTTGATTTCTATCTGGCGGCAGCTCGTCTTGTTATAGAAATTGATGGGTCGCAACATGAACAAAATATTGGTGTCGCTACCGACAGGGAAAGAGATCGCTTTCTATATTCAAATGGAGTAAAAACCATAAGAATCCCTGTTTGGGCTGCTACCTGCAATATAAAAATAAAGCCTTATGTATTGGAAATATTATCGATACTTGAAGAGGCGCCTATAGTCAGGCGGGCTCATTACGGGTCGGTATCAAATGACGACATATATGGGCTTATATATATAACGATTTTCAGGTTCCAGGTTATTGTTCTTGAGCTGATTCGACTTGGAAAAATTTCTTTAGATGACGAAATTTGGAAAATAGAAGTTATAAGTGATATCGAAATTGATTTCCTCCATGTTGCCATTAAGGATTTGTCCAACTGGTTTAGTATTTTAGATTCGAATATCTGTTTTCCCTCTTTGCATATTGTTGACTCTGACGGAGATGTAAAGATTGTTCTAAGAGTGAAAACGAGGTGGGATGACAGAATTTCGGAGGGCGTTGTCTGTGAAACAGACCATCTTGAATACTTTACTTCTGAAACAGATAGAAGGTTATCAAAAGACTATTACTCGTTCATTCGTTACGCGGAGAGTAAGGTGGTATGGGGAGAACGGTTATCCTTGAAGGGACTTCTTTATGAGACCTTTGGTTACGAAGAGTTCAATCTGGGCCAAATAGATATTATAAACAACGTTACCCTAGGCCGAGATACGATTGGATTGCTTCCTACTGGAGGAGGAAAATCCCTTTGCTATCAATTACCCTCTATCGTCGGTGCAGGATTATGCCTAGTCGTTTGTCCGATTAAGTCTTTAATGAGAGATCAAGTTAATGAGCTTGCTTCGATTGGGTACCATAGATCCGCCTCAATAGACTCTGATACTCCTGCATCGTTAAAGGAAAAAATCCTTAGAGATGTCACTAAGGGCCGAATTCGTTTCCTATTTGTTAGTCCAGAAAGGCTCCAAAATGCGGAGTTCAGGAGCAGAGTGGAAGGTCTCTCAGATAAAAATCTGATTAGTTTGGTTGTTGTAGACGAAGTACACTGCATGTCAGAGTGGGGGCACGACTTTAGAACTGCGTACCTTACACTTGCAAATACTATTAGAAGTGTTTGCCGCAATGTGCCTGTCCTGTGTCTGACTGCTACAGCTTCTCAGCGAGTTCTAAAGGATATACAAGAGGAATTTGAGATATCAGACCACAATGTACAAACATTGAGTCGGTATGAACGACCCAATTTGCGGTTCTCTGTAATTGAGTGCGATCCATTTGGATATATAGGACCTCTCGTTAGCAAGCTTGTAGCGGAGCGAGAGATCACAAATGAGAAGGCCACGATAGTATTTACTTCGTTTGTTGATGGTAGAGGCGGGAGAGGAGCTGCCACTGTCAAAAAGGGACTAGAAAGTATTGTCCCTACAGTAGAAATGTTTACAGGTGGCCCGCCAAAATCTTTTTCTGGAGGTAGCTACGAGGCCTACAAAGCGTCGGTACAAAGTCGCTTTAAGAACAGCAAATTTCCTTTGTTAGTGGCAACAAAAGCATTTGGTATGGGTGTAAACAAGAGGGATATATCGACTACCATTCATGTCGGATTACCATCATCGCTAGAAGCCCTCTATCAAGAGGCGGGCAGGGCAGGTAGAGATGGTCGAAAATCGAATTGTATTACTCTATATGGGCGCTCTGACCTTGAGTCGGCTAGGAGATTCTTTGGCAATCTAAATATGAAACAATTCGCCAATATCTCTCTGTCTGATTCAGCGGGGGATCTGTCTGGGCATCATTACTTTATAAAAAGCTCGATCAAAGACAATCAGTCGATCCCCCCTCTTGTCCGCAGGATCATATTTGAGCTGTTAGGAGTGAAAGGAGAAAAAGCTGTACTTACTTCATCTCATCTAAAATCGTCAAAGCGTGATGTTGAACTAGCTCTTTATCGATTGTATCAAATGGGTGTAGTCGAAGATTGGGTAATCGTCGATTTCTATAAAGGTATATTTGACGTGAAGTTCGGCTTGTATCAGATAAAGCACCATAATGACAAAGTAGAGCGATTCACAAATGGTTCAGGGTTAACCGCCCGCCAGCTAGGTGATGTAGTTACGGCTGAAGATTATTCGAATGCGATAGTTTGGCTGGCTAATATTGTTATCGACCACCATATAAATACAAGAATTAGGAACAGGGTGGAATCGCTGAGAACGCTAGTTGATGCGTGTGATGAGTATGGTGAGGACAGTTGTGAAGCTTTTAGGCAGAAGATAGAAAGCTATTTTTCAAACGATCAGTCTACCAAAAGCCTGTCATATATCGTAGAGGATAACGGGAGCTTCGATTCAATACTAGGCTATCTACGAGGATCGCCTAGCGGCGAAAGTGCTCTATTGGAACCAAAGAGTGATTTGGACTCTCGACGATTTTCGATTAGGAGATTTATTGAATCTTACCCCGATCAGCTCGGCTTGACTTTGACAGAAGCTCTAATTGTGTTTCATTCACAAGGCGACAATAGTGGGGGGAAACTAATTGACAGAGTGGCGGCCTTCATAGCAGTTACTGATTCCGATATTGAGGCTGTCGTGAATTTTTTATCTGAGCTACGTAATTTGTCGAATTTGGATAAGTGGGCGATGATTGAAGAAGATTTAATCAATACGGTACTGGGCGAGCGGGGGCTTCCGATCTATATGGAAAGCACTAGAAGCGATATAGCTACCACTTTGTACCTGGAGCGTGTGAACAGCGAGTTTGGAAATTTGATAGGAGATCGAGATGAGCGTATATGAAAACGGTGAGGCCGCTCTTGAAGAGCTGCATAGCCAACTACTGGCTGTTAAAGATGAAAAGAAATCGTTACAGTATGCAGCGGACAAATTGGGAGCCGCTTCAAAAACCATCGTGTTATTGTCTACGCACGTTAAGGAAATAGCGAAGCTGAAAGACGCGATATCTGAGATTGATTCGAGTATAAAGAACCGTCTTAGTTTTCAAGACCAGGAACTAAAAAAACTGCACGAAAAAATTACGGTAATTCATCAGACTCAGGGGGATCTAGCGAGATGTGATCAGATTACCGACGTACAGACGCGACTGGAAAATCTGGAGAAGGTCATAAAGTTGGCGTGTTTAGGCGGGAGCTTAGGGATCGTTGGGATTATTGTTTTACAGTTTTTGATTTGAATTTAAATCTGTCTAGGGGGATTCTATTTTTTTAAGACGTCTTATACTAGCCAAATTTCCGCGCAAGATGAAAGTTCAGGGGCGGGCAGAGTGAACTAAAATTAAGTTATATACCAGTTGAGGTGCGTGAATGCCGCCACTATTTAAAAGTGATTTCAATACCTAAGGCCATATAGTTATGCGAAAATCAATTTTCGTGATTACATTTATTGTCGCTGTCGGCGGTATATTTAAATTTCTGTATTATGATAATGTTAGGATTGAAAGCCTCATTGGTCTGCCTGAAACTGACGAAAAGATAAAGACCGTTATGAGTAAGCAGGGGGGTAGGGTTGAGGTTTCTGACTATGAAGTTGAGATTCTTGGTCGTTTCAGATACTACAAATATAATGGAGACGGGATTGAATTTCTTTTTGTGAAAGGATATCTGAATACCATTTTTATATACTCTATCAGAGAAGATAATAATCCAAGCTATAAAGGAAGCCTTCCGAAAGGATTGATGATTAATGACAATAAAGAAGTCATAATAAGAAAGCTGGGTTATCCAGACGAATCAGGAGGTAACGTCGAGTCAAAGAGCTTCCCTGGTACTATGGTGCCAGCTTTTGATGTATGGAAATATGACCATTTCAGCCTGCATATTAGTTATAATGATAATGGGGATCTTACGAAGTTATCAATAGCTGATATCATAGATATGGATTACTAAAGTCGCTAAATAGTCTCCTGCTCGGCGTAATGTCAAATTTTCCTAATATCTAATAAAATGAAAATTTGCGCTGGATGTAAGTGTTAGTTAACACTGTAAACTGACGATTTTCTACTCCCTAAAAGAGGTATTTCAGCTAGTAGGAAAACGAGGGTACAAAAGCCTCCAGAGTGAGTAGTTGCTCTTTTAGAAATCTATGACTCTTTTTCGAAGTTTAGATTTAATCGGGTTCACGACATTGTCGGGTGCGAATACATACGCTTAACTTATGGGCGAGAGGATGCTGTGACAACATTCGAATTAATCTTGGGGTGTGGAATCTACCTTATTTGGAGAGAGTGGCTACAGTAAGTTTTGGGGACGCTTTATGGTCGCGCTATTCCTTTTCATTGGTCGAAGTTCGATCTATCTTTCTACAGGAAATAATAAACCTAATTACCTGAGATATTCCGAGATAATCGGGTGTACATAACCGAGGCGTGTGTCTCTCCAGTTTACGCCGCAAGCGTTGTCAGCGAATTTCAATATGGCGTCTAGGTCGTCCAAGATTGGGCTTTGTCCGTTGAGGGGAGCGCTGGAGTTATGTGTCGTAGGATATTCAGTTGAATCACCAGCAGTATCGTTGTCATAGACAAAGACATATTTGTTGAGCTGTCTCCCTATATCTATGCGCCAGATCTGCCATAGGCCGCCTTCGCAGTAGGATTCAAACATTAGCTTTGTACCCAAATAGAGGTCGCCGTGAGGGCGGTAGCCCTCAGGAGGGGATTTTTCAGCGCAGTCGATTTCATCCAATGTAAAGCTGAGTTCATATTTCACTAGCTTTATGTTGGGTAGAGCTTTTGCTGCAAATACCACCCTGTTATCGAAATCAGCCGCCACCAAGATTCCTCTCACATTTTCATGCTCAGTGGATAGGCAGCCTACATAGCCCAATAATTGCCCTAGCGCCGAATCTTTAGCCTTGACAGCTTTTAGTTCGATCACTACTAGATTGTTGTTCACATCCACTGTGAGTAGATCAATGCGACCAGCTTCAGTCCTATATTCAATACCACCCTCTACAAGCTTTAAGCCCTCTTCGATCTCGCCTACGCGAAGAGCAAGGTACTGTTGAAGATCACGCTCAAGCGATACCTGGGTGTCTATAGATTGAGAAATACTATCTTCAATGACGGCATCAGTTATGTCTTCTGAATTGGTATCAGTAACTTGGATTTTTCCCGTTCTAATCTGTGATTTGTACCACGAATAGTGAGACTGCTGCCATTTACTTGATGGAAAGTTTTTCAGTACTTTTGCAGTGAGTACGTCATACGAAGGCATGCCGCCTTCCGTTAAGTATGAATCGATAACAAGTTCACGTATTGATTGGTAGTTAGACATTAGTTCTTTCCTATGACTTCTTGTTATGTGAATGTGCTAGATAGTAGCGTACTTCTAGGCGAGTGAAAGTACAGTGTTTTCTTCTCTTGATCTCTACCATAATGGACTTTCATGAAGTCTACTAGACACTTTTTCCTCGGACAACGAGGGCCAATCGGGGGTCCAAATTTTTCGGCTAATGGTCTGGACTCTTTCAGTGTTAAAGATCGGTCGAATAGTGCTGCTATTTGGCGAGGTGTCAAATTTTACGCACATCTAGCAAGTTTAGATTAACTCAGGATGTTAGTGGTAATTACCCCTGCAGACCGCATTAAGCCTATGATTCTCTACTCCCTAAAACTACCATTTAAATTAGTAGAGAATCGTGGCGTACCAGGGCTTACGGAGTTAGCGATTGACCAGCTATAAATTTGCAGCTCTTTTTCGATGCGTAGATTTAGTCGGGCTCCATCAAATTTCAGGGTCTCACACGTGTGCCTGCTAATGGGGTAGTGGAGACTGTGACATTGTTTGGGTTAATCCTAAGGCTACCATAAAGCTTGCCTGCGTTGATTTTCTGGGGTAAGCGGTACTGTGGACCTCCCGTTAGGGAGGGGCTCTACTTGGTGTAAGTGGATGACATTAGTGTCTGGTCTTGAGAAAAAATTGGATCATAAATGACAATCCGCCTGATGGCTCGCTTTGTCACTTGTCAATTATTTGCTCAATCCAGACAGTATACCTTTAAGCATTTCAAGCGATGCAATTTCGGAAAGGCAGCCATATTCATGATTGTGCATTCGCAACTCGTTCCAGTCATTTCCATCGTCCTTTTCTTGTATTTCTAGTTCTGCCAAATTTGATTCAATGTCTGATATTAAATTGGAAAAGAAACTTTCAATTACTAAGTTTGCCTCAGATCCTTCGGAAGAGCTTGACAGAAAACTGATGTTGTAATATTCGAAGCTGCACATAAAGCTCAGATGATAATTTTCTCCGTCATAGGAAAGGCTTGCATCACTTATTTCAGTCACGTCAAAGCAGAGAGAAAAAGCGTGTATAGTTTTTGATAATGAATTAGACATCCGTTTGAAATCACTAATCTTCATTTTCGAGAAATCCTTTGTCGGGCTTTTCGTCATTGCTAGTGGGCCGATCAAGAGAGACGTGGCCATAAATTTCACATATTGCTTCCTCAATCGCGTCGATAGGAACTCTAAAGAATTCTCGGCGCAGATTGTTTTTGTTAACTCGGTTTTCACTAAATCGCCTATGTAGCTCCCTTTCTAATCCAGGAGCATCATCGCTATGTATAATTCCGTGGACGTCAAAAAAGAAAGGTACGGAAGCGTCACCCAGTTCCTTGACCCTATCCATAGGATCAAGTCGCCTAGTCATACCTATCTTGTAAACGCCATGACCAAAAGAGCCTGGGTTACTTATGATGTAGACATGGCCAGAGCGCGTTAGCTGCGCGAGAGACATTGCACGCTCTTTCTCTCTGGTACTTCTTTCCAATTTGATCCGTAAATCTTCAATTTGGGATTTAAGTTTTGATACTTCGGCATCGGAGCTAGCTTTAAGTTCGTCTGTAACTCTCTCTATTTCCGTTTCGTAGCCCTTTTCCTCTTTTTCACGGGAAATTACAAAATTTTCAATTTCTTTCTGTACCCTCTTTTCTTCTCGAATACTCTGATTAATATATTTTTCCTCTTCTTTTTCAAACTCCCTTTGTAGATGGTATTCGACTACTATTCTGAGCTCTTCAAGGCGCAATTTAAGAAATTCTCTTTCAATTGCTACAAACCAATCCTCACCGAGCTCATTTATTTTTTCAAACCACTTTTCTATATTCTTATGGCATTTATGAAAATTACTTTTTTTGGCTGACCCTATTAGGCTATCTGTTTCAGCGTTAAATGCTACCAACAAGAATCTAGCAAGACGTCTCTGTTTGGATTTTCCTTCTCTGAGGTTTTCGTTCCAGTAGAAGTGCTCATGCGCTATCCAAGCTGAGGAAGATCTAATATACGCCTTTTGTGCGTCTTTATTTGTTTGTAGTTTTTCTTTGGTTTCAGAGCTATTAATTCCCGTTATATTTTGACTGATTGGTCTTACACTGACTAATTCATCTTGAAGATCAATGTTAGCTTCGATTTGGTAAAGTTCATTACTTTTTCTATCTATACTTTTATCTATTTCTGTCAGATGTCTAGATTTTTCCGATAGCTCATGCTCGGTTTTTTCAAGCCCTTCCTTGGCGTCTGATTTTTTTGCATTCAATTTATCTGTTAGTTTTTTTGTATCTTTTCTAGCCTCTATCTCAAGCTTCTGCGTTTGAATATCTATTTCCGATCTGGCGTTTTCAATCGCTGTGTTTTTGAATTCATTTATAAAACTCGTTTTAGCCTCAACTTCGATTTTTAGCTCATTTAGTTGGCGCCCAAGAGCTTGAAAGTCTTCCAGTAATCTATATTGCTCGCTGCCCGTCAGATCCAAATAGCGATTTTCAGCATCATTTAGCTCACTCCGTAGCTTTGCAGAGTGAGCCTCTTCCCTACGAAGTTGTCCAATGAGATCGACATTTTTGTCTACCTCCGCATCTAGAAGAGATCTTTTTACATATCCAAACATGTTGACTATTAGTCCGTTAATACTGCGGAGAAATCTAGGCGATGTTGAGTCGCGCCCTAGTACTTGACGAAGCGAGGCGAGGGCAAACCTCTAGCGGTTCATTGTTATGCATTTTCTCTATTTTCAGATATTAGCACTTTGAGATCTATACACTCTATTTTGGTCGCCAAAATACAATACATTAATGAAGGTCACCCGCAAACCGAGTCCGTCACCTCTGCCTTTTCTGGATTCTGCTATCTGCGAGCCTAACGCCTGTATTTCCTAGAGTTTACTAGACACCTTTACGAGAGGCAATGTGAGACAGTCGATGCTCCAAACTGTTTCGGCGCAATTGCGCGGTTAGTTGTTCGCAGCGTGAAAGTTGACTATACGAGCATCGAAAATGTATGAGTGTTGTTAGCGACTCGGGATCTTGTAAGGGGATGCCTTGGGTGTAAGGTATGGACTTAACAGGCTCTAGAGGGCGTCCGAATAGTGCTGCTATTCGGCGAGGTGTCAAATTTTCCTAATGCCCAAAAAGTCACGTCTAGTTCAGAGTGTGAGTGGTAATTACCCCTGCAGCCCGCATTAAGCCTACGATTCTCTACTCCCTAAAACTGGTATTTCAGCTAGTAGGAAAACGAGGCGTACAAAAGCCTCCAGAGTGAGTAGTTGCTCTTTTAGAAAAATATGACTCTTTTTCGGAGCCGAGATTTAATTAGGCTCACCAAATTTTCGGGCGTGAACACATGCGTTTTACTGATGGGCGAGAGGATGCTGTGACTACATTCGAATTAATCTTGGGGTGTGGAATCTACCTTATTTGGAGAGAGTGGCTACAGTAAGTTTTGGGGACGCTTTATGGTCGCGCTATTCCTTTTCATTGGTCGAAGTTCGATCTATCTTTCTACAGGAAATAATAAACCTAATTACCTGAGATATTCCGAGATAATCGGGTGTACATAACCGAGGCGTGTGTCTCTCCAGTTTACGCCGCAAGCGTTGTCAGCGAATTTCAATATGGCGTCTAGGTCGTCCAAGATTGGGCTTTGTCCGTTGAGGGGAGCGCTGGAGTTATGTGTCGTAGGATATTCAGTTGAATCACCAGCAGTATCGTTGTCATAGACAAAGACATATTTGTTGAGCTGTCTCCCTATATCTATGCGCCAGATCTGCCATAGGCCGCCTTCGCAGTAGGATTCAAACATTAGCTTTGTACCCAAATAGAGGTCGCCGTGAGGGCGGTAGCCCTCAGGAGGGGATTTTTCAGCGCAGTCGATTTCATCCAATGTAAAGCTGAGTTCATATTTCACTAGCTTTATGTTGGGTAGAGCTTTTGCTGCAAATACCACCCTGTTATCGAAATCAGCCGCCACCAAGATTCCTCTCACATTTTCATGCTCAGTGGATAGGCAGCCTACATAGCCCAATAATTGCCCTAGCGCCGAATCTTTAGCCTTGACAGCTTTTAGTTCGATCACTACTAGATTGTTGTTCACATCCACTGTGAGTAGATCAATGCGACCAGCTTCAGTCCTATATTCAATACCACCCTCTACAAGCTTTAAGCCCTCTTCGATCTCGCCTACGCGAAGAGCAAGGTACTGTTGAAGATCACGCTCAAGCGATACCTGGGTGTCTATAGATTGAGAAATACTATCTTCAATGACGGCATCAGTTATGTCTTCTGAATTGGTATCAGTAACTTGAATTCTACCAGTCCTAATCTGTGATTTGTACCACGCATAGTGAGACTGCTGCCATCTACTTGATGGAAAGTTTTTCAGTACTTTTTCAGTGAGTACATCATACGAAGGCATGCCACCTTCCGTTAAGTATGAATCGATAACAAGTTCACGTATTGTTTGGTAGTTAGACATTAGTTCTTTCCTATGACTTCTTGTTATGTGCATGTGTAGCGGTCAAGTAAAACGGGCCACGGTTTAATAGCCCGAGATCATTTCTATTGGGCAACTTTTACCCCGTCCTTATATGTCGCTTCAAACTCTAACTGTCCGTTTTCATGCCACGAGCGATATAGGCCATCTATCTTGCCGTCCTTATACGTCCCTTTTGACAACAGCTGTCCGTTAAAATACCACCAGCGATATAGACCATCTTTCTTCCCGTCCTTATATGTCTCTTCTGTCTTCAACTGTCCGTTTTTATGCCACATACTGCTTAGGCCATCTTTCTCCTCGTCCTTATACGTCTCTTCTATCCACAGCTGTCCGTTTGTGTGCCATCTACGGCTTAGGCCATCTCTCTTATCGTCCTTATGTGTCTCTTCCGCCTCCAACTGTCCGTTTTCATACCACACACGTAATTGTAGTGGCATAGTGAATTTGGCCACCTGATTAGAGGTGTTATTATCATCTCTAT
>JBALVY010000016.1:0-22058 GCA_036960375.1 Pseudomonadales bacterium | reverse complement strand
TGATGTCGCCAAAAGCGGCCACATGATAATAGTCTTCAACATCAATCGTCATTGCGTGGGCGATCTTTGATGAAGTTGCAGTCATAGTCGCTGTGCTAGCACTGCCACTATTGTTTGCGTCGCTATTGGCGAAGATCTCAGGTTTGATATCGGGCATAGGCTCATTGTTCATGTGTAAGATTCTACCGCGGAATAGTCCTGCTGACTATTGGAGAGAATGGGTAATAATTCACTCCGATACGACGAATAAGTCGCCACGGTTAAAACCAGTTAGCCAAACGAGACTGGAACTTGGTGGATGTACTACTGATGTCTTGATGCACACCAATGCGCACCAATTGATGCAAGTCCGTAGTCTTATTGGAATTGATACCAGACCTGGTGGTAACCGCGGCTTTGTAATGACTTCTGACTAGCTCAAGCGCCTCAGGGCAAACATCACCGTTAGGGTAACAAAACAAGTCCACTGGTTTATTCAACTCGTCTTGAAGTCGTTGGCGGCTGTTAATAATTTCACTCGCCATCACGATGGGGTCCAGTGATTGTTGCAGGCGATAGTGGTTACAGGTATGAGAACCAATTTCGACCAGGCCGCTATTACTCATTTCACGCAACTGTTGCCAATTGACTAGTGGCTGCGAGGTGCCGTTGGCGATACCCAGTAAAACTTCGGTTTCCGAGAGATGGTTGACAATGACATCGTCGGGGAGTGATTTTAGTAGCTGGATGATGGCAGATATTTCTTCCGGATTTAGAGTTGCGGTCCTCGAGACCCAAAAAGGCGCCAACCAATTCAGTTCACTAAGTTGCTCTTGCGAGCAATGAGTAAAAAGCCGTGCTAAACGATTGGGCCAAAATTGCTGGGTACCACCAATCATGTCTGACACAGCAAACAGGGTCGCCGGTACCTGTTCTTCCTGAATTATCGGGAAGGCGTATTCATAGTTGTCAGCCCAACCATCGTCAAGCGTAATGGTGCAGGCATTTGAGGGCATAGTCTTGCCTGATTGTTGGCGTTCAGCCCATTCAGATAATGGCAAAATGGTGAATAGCTGTTTTAATTGTTGCAAGTGTTGCCGAAAGGTTTCTGGCTCAACGATCATTCCGGGTTCTTCACCTGCGTAACGAGCGTCAGACTTTGGCAAAATTCGATGATACATTAGCGTCCATAATTTGGGCTGGCCACTATGCCTATGAGGTCCAAGACGGGCTGCTAGTGTTTCTATAGGCGCCCTAATGGCATTTTTTAAGTGTTGCGTCGTTAGCATAAAAGAGGGCACTTAGTGCTTCTGCTTAACTGCGTGGTTCAGGTTAATGACAGCATCTTCGATGAGTCGACCACAGGTGTCAAAATAGGCTTCCCCGCAACTATAGGGGTCATGTAAATATGCTCTGGGCGATGAAGCCCATAAACCCAATAAGCTGACACGAGCCTGCTTGCCATAAAGGCTTTTTATAGCGTGGTATTGTTTCAGGTCCATTACAAGAATCAAATCTCCTTCTAAGAGTTTGAACGAGTCGATAGTTTGTGTTTGGTGCTGGTCTAGCGAATACCCGTATCTAGCGGCCACAGTCTGCATCCGCGTGTTGGCGGGTTTATTCTTTGAAGTATAAAGGCCGTAAGAGTCAGCATTCAAACTCAGCTTGTCTGCAATTGCCTTTGCCAGTGCGCTGCGGCAAATATTCCCATGGCAGATAAAAACGACCCGCTGGGTTTCTTTAGGAATATTTGGGTAATTAACAGCATAAAAACGCCACCTCAGTAGATGTAAAAAATATTGTAATAAGCCTTTTTTAGAGCCGAACGTTGCGCGCAAAGTCATGTGTTTTTCACTAGTAATACCAAAATTTTAAAACGTCTGTGGCTGATTAATGTTGATCAAGTAGTTTATGATAGCGCATTAATGGACGGAATAAGACAGTTAATAATGCCGTTTTATGGGTTTAACCGCCTGCTAGCACCAAACACTATAAGGATAGAACAGATATGCCACATATACTCCACGTTATCGATACAACCGGGCCGGGTGGTGCCGAAACTGTTTTTATTGAAGTGGCAGACAGAGTAAGAGCCCTAGGCTTTGAGTCAACAGTTGTTGTCAGGGGCCCTGGTTGGGTGTTGGATGAAGTCCGTCGTAGAAATCTCGATGTTTATGTTATTGAGGCTAAAGGGACCGCAAACATTGCTTTTGTTCGCTCTGTGTTGAAGCTTATACGAACACGTAACATTGATTTGATTCAATCACACTTGCTGGGATCAAACCTGTATTGTGCAATCATCTCGGCATTGTGCTGCAAGCCAGTTATAGCGACATTTCACGGTATGGTTGATGTGGCTAATACCGAGCGATTTATGGCATTAAAGTTTACAATCATGAATTTGTTTGTTCGTCGTTATGTCGCTGTCTCAGAGCGCTTGTTGAATATATTTGAACAAAAATACAAATTGAGTCGTGGTAAAACTAAAGTAATTTATAACGGTGTTGATACGGCGAATTATGGGCTGACGAAGAGCAACAGGCTGAGAACAATGCTTAATATCCCCGAGCAAAGTCAGGTATTTGGCTGTTTGGGTAATGTCAGGCCCGCCAAAGCCTATGATGTAATGACTCATACGGTGGCTGAATGTGTTGGCAGAGGCATAGATTTACATGTGTTAGTTGCGGGCGACCCCAAGGCACGTCTAATGACGGCGCTGACACGTTTGGCCGAAACGCTAAAAGTTCAGGATCGCATTCACTATATCGGCTTTATTGATGACAGTGCTGAATTTTTGAGTAATGTTGATGCCTTTTTGTTGTCATCTTCCTCGGAAGGTTTTTCGATATCCACAATAGAGGCGATGTCAGCGGGTTTGCCGGTGGTGGCTACACGTTGCGGTGGCCCAGAAGAAATCATTGAACATGAGAAAACAGGGTGGTTGGTTGAAAATGGCTCTGTCGAAGCAATTGCAAACGCCATAGAAACGGTTGTCAAGCAACCGGAACTAGCGCAATCGATTGCCACTCAGGCTCAAATTGAAGCACGTGAAAAATTTGATAGTGAAGCCATGGTCAGCCAATATATCCGATTGTATAAAACGGCGTTATCGTAAGTATAGAGTTATCTATCTAAGAGTCTTCCGGGCTATTTAAAATAGTGCTTCAATTCATAGAGAGCGGGGCCAAGATCGTCTAGGCGGTTAACTTCGTGCTTGGTTTTACCATCGGGTAGCCCGGTAAACGTTAGTAATTTGCGCAGCTTCTGAATTAGGCTGTATTTCGAGCTCTTCATCACAATGTACAGGTGATCTAGGTCGCCCAACAACCAGCGCAGTCGTTGCCCCTCGTGAATAGGTAATTCATTCTCTGGTGTCTCTCCAGTACTAATTTGGTAGAGTAACCAGGGGAAGTCAACACCAGAGTCAATGGCCAATTGCAAAGAACCCCAGAAGCGTGTGTTAACTTCCATCAAATAGGGTTTTCCTTCTGGGGTCAATCGGTATTCAACCATGGCAACGCCATGCCAGTTGGCCGCTTTAAGCAATTTTTCACTGTATTCTATCAATTCCCTGGATGGCTGCCTTGCTTCGGACAAGACACTGACACCGCCGGAAGGTGGTTTTTCTCGCAGTCGCCGATGAGAAAAATAGGCTTTGGGGCTGCCTCTATCATACAGGGTGAATATTCCAGCGCCGCTGCCAGGAATGAATGTTTGCACCATAAAAGAATGGTTCTTGAAATAGGGCTTTTCGAGATGTAGCTCTAATTCCTGTTGGTTATGAGCAATGTGTACAGCAGTGTCGAGCCATTGATCACCTAGCCATAATTCGGAAACATCGGGCTTCAAAACAACAGGATATTCATTAATAGCTGTCAGGCTCAGCTGCGCACTGTTAGCATAGTGGTCTGTTTCAGGCACGGGTATATCGCATTGTTGGGCTAATTTAACCAGGTTCCATTTGTTGGCCAATATCATTATCGTCTCAATATTAGCGAAGGGAATAATACAATTGTCAAATTCCTGTTTATTCATAACAATAAGTTGACTGCTAATCTCCGTGATCGGTATCAGCATGTTGATACCATGTTGTTTGATCATGATTTTGAGCCATTGAATAAAGGCGTCGGGTTGAACTTTGGGCGATGGATATTGTTGATACAATTTACTGTATCGTGAAGCGCCGGCCAACGCGGAAGGCGTTTCATCAGCAGTGATAATATCGCAGTTGTGGTGCCCCAAAGACCGGACTACCGCCAAGCTAGCTCTTTGGTTGGCATCCAATACCATAATTCGTTGTTCAGTTTGCATTGAAAAATTGTTTCACTCGATAAATGTAGGAATATGTTAATGCTAAGGTTTCTTGTCATCAGTATCAACAATGGCTTTGGTCCGATAAAGAGGCTTCCAAGGATAGCTGTCTATCGCATATCCATGGTTCTCAGAATATTTAGTCAATATTTGTCTACAACTTCGTCGCAGGCTGATTGGTTAGCGATTATGGTTCAGAATAACATTTCCTTCAAAAAAAGGGGTAGTAATACCAGTGGATGAGTTTCTAGCGCTAAAGGTTCGTCCTATGTGGCAATTTTTTAAGAAGGAGCATTTTTCTTTTTGGATGGTTTGTGGCTATATATTCTGTGAATATGTTCGGCCTCAATCGATTATTCCAGCTTTGGATATCTTGCCCTGGACACAGCTTTTCATATTCTTTGCTGCCATCGGTTATGTGATGGACCCTAAGAAAAAACCGACGGCGAACTACATCAGTGTTTTTATGGTGATATTCTATCTGTCGATCCTGATATCGACTTTTACTGCCTATGACACTGACGTTGCTCTAGAGCACCAGTCGAACTTTTATACTTGGTTGATCATTTATTTCCTACTGATATTTTGCGTTAACTCTGAAAGACGATTTTTCATTTTTTTTCTGATTATCATGGTGGCAAGTTTCAAACTTTCGGCATTTGGTACTAAAACTTGGGCGCTGCGGGGGTTTAGCTTTGCTGGTTGGGGGATAAGTGGGCCTCCGGGCTTCTTTCAGAACTCTGGCGAATATGCGATTCAAATGTGTTTGCTTTTTGCCATGTCTTGGTACCTTTATTTAGCGGTCAAACCTCATGCCTCCAAATGGATGGCGCGATTGGTGTTACTATTTCCAATTACCGCAGCAATGTCGGTGTTGGCTGCAAGCTCAAGAGGTGCTCAGTTGGCATTAGTTGCGCAAGCCTACTTCATTTTTTTGCATGGAAAGGTGAAATTTAAAGCGGTGATTTCGTTGATTGTTGTGTTAGGTGCAGGTTACTATTTATTGCCCGAAGAGCAAATGCGACGTTTTGAGTCAGCAGGTAATGATAAAACTTCAGTTCAACGCCTGCTATACTGGGAGCATGGCGTTGACATGTTAAATGACCATCCCGCGTTTGGTGTTGGCTTCTTTAACTTCACATCTTATTATGATGACCACTATTCTGAAGATAATTTATTTGGCAATGCGCAGCTCCCCCACAATATCTTCGTACAAATGGGCGCGGACTTGGGGTATTTTGGACTGATGAACTACGTGATCCTAATTCTAGGCGCTTTTCATCTGTCGCGAAAAACGAGAACGATGCTAGTGGATGTCGGTTTAGAAGAGGATTGGAAGTTCCACATCTCCAAAGGCCTGAGTATAGGATTTATAGGATTCTTAGTGGCAGGGCAATTTGTAACTGTTGGATATTATCCGTTTATGTGGATTCAGCTTTCCCTAATTGTTTCTTTGTTTTTGATAGTACGGCGAAATTTCGCGGGTGCCTTAAAGAAAAGAGGCCTAAGATAGGCGCGTCAAATGTACATGCTAAGTCGCTTAGTCGAATATCATGCTGGGGCCGATGTATCGGAAAAGTAAGTGTCCGGTGCAGGGATGGTGTTACTGAAAGAATAACTGGGGGTTATCGTGGCTGATTCAGTTATGCTATTTACTATGAAAAACACTACAGTATCGATATGCTATGCGCTGGACTTTAACACCCCAAAAATGTTCCTATACAGGAAGGAGCTGACGCTGGCTTAATGGGTTTAATGAAACCCGTAATATTTTTTCAACTTCTTACAGGCAGGTAGTTAAGCAAAAAAAGGGAGTCGTTAGACCAGTCACCTCGAAGGCAGCAGCTAATACGCTTCATCACTTGGCTCAGATAGTGGTTTCGTTCGTCTTTTGCGCGGTGCTCAATCTGCATCTGTGGCTTTTTACCCTTTTCTATAGATGCTCCTAATATTTTTTGTTAGTACAATAACATTATCAAAAAAGGTTCGTTAGAGAAAAAATGTGGCGCAATAGTTAAAACTGTACTGCGAATAATTTGTTATTTAAATAGAGAGTGGGTATGTGTGGGATTTTCGGTATATCGTATAAGAACAACGCTACTGTAGCAAAAGACGAATTGTTACGTCAAACAGCTTCTATGTTATCGCATCGAGGGCCAGATTTTTCTGGTATATATGCTCAGGAAGGTATTGCTTTAGTGCATACACGCCTATCGTTGATAGATATGAACCCGAGGAGCAATCAGCCATTTTGGGATGCGACAGGTCGGTATGCACTAGTTTACAACGGAGAAATATACAATTTTCGAAACATTAGAGCTAAGTTGTCTAGTGCAGGAGTGATCTTTACTACAGATAGTGATACCGAAGTTCTGCTACATGCATTGATTCATAGAGGAGTTGCCGTTCTCGAAGATTTGGAAGGCATGTTTGCTTTTGGTTTTTACGATCGTAACGACAATTCCCTCGTAATAGCTAGAGATCGGTTTGGAATTAAGCCCTTGTACTATCAGTCAACTGAGGAAGCATTTGCATTTGCTTCTGAGCAAAGTGTGCTTACAAAATGGATTAAGCCTGAGCTTGACTACTTTTCAATCTCATCGTACCTGCAGGGTAGCGGGGGACCTCATCTGAGCCGGACGTTATATAACGGGCTACATAGTTTGCCGCCCGGTACCTGGGCCAAAGTTAGGGATGGTAATGTTGATAAACCCCAATCCTTCTTCAAATTAACTGAATTTTGGCTTCAAGATTACCATGACGAATTGAATAGTTATAGTGATAAGCGAATCGTAGATACTATGGATGAGTTGCTATTCAAAAGTGTCGAGAAGCACTTATTGGCCGACGCGCCTGTCGGGGCTTTATGCAGCGGGGGCGTTGATTCATCACTAATATTGTCGATGGCAGCAAAGATTAAGGGCGATCTGAAAATATTTCATGCCGACGTTGTAGGTAGAAATAGTGAAAAAGAAGCAGCTGTTTTGTTATCGCAACATCTCAACTTGGAGCTAAGCTCGGTATCTGTTAGTGATGCTGACTTCGTCGAAGGGATACCTAGAGTCACAAAACATTATGGGCAGCCGTTCATTTATCATCCTAATTCTATCCCCTTTTTAGCTGTTACTGACTTAGTTCGGGAACACAATGTTAAGGCTATTTTAACTGGAGAGGCGGCAGATGAGTGCTATTTGGGATACTCATATTTACCGACAGAAGATATTCTCAACAAATACCATGGTTTATTGTCTGGTATTGGAGGCTTTATTAATCGAATTCCTAATTTGGGGCGATTGCTTTTCCCTGGGCATATTAATGATAATTCTTTGGTTATGAATTTCCATAATAGATTCGAACAGCAATTTGAAGAGTTTTCAAACCGGGAGGACTTAGCTACTCGTACGGGCATTGGAGAGAAAGACTATAAGACAATACGGCTGCTGGGGTATCACCTTAGATCCTTGTTGCACCGCAACGATAGTTTGGGAATGGCATCAAGTATCGAGGCAAGGTTTCCTTTCCTTGACCATGATTTAGTCAATTTTTCGGTTAACCTTCCCTATCGTTTCAAGATTAGAAAGTCACTTAGTGGTATGAAAGAGAAAAAGCATCCGTTTATTGTAAATAAATGGGTGTTGCGACAGGTAGCAGACCGCTACCTTCCTAGAACTTTGAGTCGCCGCCCCAAACAGGGTTTCCCTACCGATGCTTTTGAAAGGATGGAGATATCAGACTCTCTATTTCAGGATTCGTTTGTCTCTGAGCTTTTTGGTTTGACGAAAAAAGAAGTGAGTTTTTTGGGGGAAATCAATACTAGAGACTTCAAATTGCGGTTGATGTTACTGGACGTATGGGGAAGAATGAATTTTAGAGACGAAAGTGTCGATGAAGTTAGTGCGCTACTCATGAGTAAAATCAAATTATAGTCTTACACTTTCCATTGCAAAGGTTAATCTGAACTTAATGAAAATCCTGTGGTTATCTCATTTCGTACCGTACCCCCCTAAGGGTGGAATGCTCTCGCGCAGTTATAATTTGTTGAGAGAAGTTTCTAAATACCATGAAATTCATTTAGTATCGTTTGTCCAAGAGAAGCCTTTACTTACTATGTTTAGCAGTGTGGAACACGGTAAAAATGAAGCTAAAAAGCACCTAAGCCAATTCTGCGCTAATATTGAATTTCTACCAATAGAGTGTGAGAAAGTAGCTTTCGGCAACTACATGCTAGCATTTTATTCTCTTTTTTCGACACTGCCATATACGGTCAATTGGTTAAAATCAAAAAAAATGAAGTTCTTACTAAAAAAGTTAAACATCGAGCACGAATTTGATCTGGTCCATTTTGATACGATTAGTTTGGCGCCGTATGCACAAGAGCTAAACTGTTCAAAAAAAATACTAAATCATCACAACATTGAGTCTCAAATGATGTTGAGAAGAGTCGACAATGAGTCAAGTTGGGTAAAAAAACTGTATTTTCATATTGAAGGAAAAAAACTCAGAAAGTATGAAAAAAAAATCTGTGAAAAATTTAGTAAAAACATTACATGTTCCCCACTTGATTCACTTAGATTGCTAGATGTTAATTCAAGTGTAAGTGTTGTAGACGTTTCTAATGGGGTTGATATGGATTACTTTATTCCCGATCTCAGTAGCGAGGAATGTAATAGGCTCATTTTTATTGGAGGACTAAACTGGTATCCAAATAGAGCGGCAGTTGACTTTTTTGTTACTGAGGTGTGGCCATCGATAAAGGAGATGCGGCCTGATGTGGTCATGGACATAGTTGGTCAAGATCCACCGCAAGAGTTACTATCACAAGCGAAAAGTGATGGGGGTTTGAGGGTGCATGGGTTCGTCGATGATATAAGGGGTTATATGAATAGAGCTGCTGTATATGTTTGCCCTATAGACGACGGAGGCGGTACAAAGTTAAAGGTCCTTGATGCATTGGCAATGGGGAAAGCTTTGGTTGCGAACCCGGTTTCATGTGAAGGGATAGATGTTGTGCATGGCGAATCAGTATTTTTTGCAAGCACGCCTGAAGAATATGTCAAGTACATCAATATGTTATTAGATAGTAAAGATTTGCGGAAAAAATTTGGAGCCAAAGGCGTCCAGCTAATTCGAGAAAAATATAGTTATCGCGCCTTAGGGAAAAAACTTTCATCTTGCTATCTTGCAGCGCACGCTGCACCAGAGCATGACTTTCATGGCTGATTTTCCGAGAATGTAGGGTTCCTGGCTCTTAGTAGGTTGCTGGGTGCTGTTATATAGTAGGTGAGCGAGGAGGGCTCTAATGTCATGTTTTCAATAAGTAATTTGTACTTATTAAGTCCTGGTTGGCTGCAAAGCTCGCTGTTAACCTTGTACGGCTGGTATCAATACCGCTCTAGGTTTGGTAAAAACTTTAGAAAACAAATTGAGGTGTTACAAAATTTTTCAAGTATGACGCGTGAAGAAATACGAGAGTACCAATGTCGACAATTGTCTTTATTGGTTATGAGTGCGTACGAGAGTTCACAGTATTGCAGGGAAGTTTTAGAGGAGGCAGGAGTAGAGCCGGAAGATATTAACTTGGAAAATTTTTCTAAAATATTCCCTATTTTGGAAAAATCGACCATATTGGAAAATCCTCAGCGGTTTATATGTGGAGGTGAGAATAGATATAATACTAAGACTTTATTCACTAGTGGTAGTACCGGGGCCCCCTTGTCTGTGATCGCTAGTAATTCTGCAAGAGAAAAAAACTATGCATTTTATGAAGAAATTTTGAGAAAAAGGGGCCTTGGTTACCGGAGTAGAAGTGTTACTTTTGCTGGTAGGGCTGTAGTTCACCAGAATTCTATGCGAAGGTTTTGGGGAGTTGACTATTTCAATCAAACAATGTACTGCTCGTCATTCCACATCAGTGAGCGAAATATGCCAGCATATATTTCGGCGATTGAGCGATGGAGTCCTACCTTTATCGATAGTTATCCATCTGCCGTTTACGAGCTGGCAAATTACATAGCGGAAAATTCGGTATCACACACTATTAGGCCAAAATTTATTCTTACCTCATCTGAAAACCTATCTGATCTGCAGAAAAACACTATTGAGGGAGTGTTCCAGTGTCCTGTCATTGATCAATATGGGTGCACGGAAATGTCTGTTTGGGCAGTAAGAGATTCGGTCAAATACAAAGCTAATCCCTTGTATGCTATCACCGAACTACTTCCGGTCGATCGCGAAAATGAAGAAGGTATTTTTGAAGTAGTGAGTACTGGACTGCTAAACGATGCGATGCCACTTTTTCGTTATAGGCTTGGTGACTGTGTTGAAATTTTCCCAGAAAAAGCATGCGAAGAGTGCCAAAATGTTAGTTTCGATCATGTTCTGGGGCGGCAGGATGATATGATTGTGACTCCTGAGGGGAAGCGTGTTGGCCGATTAGATCCAATATTCAAGGGGCTGGAGGGAATAAAGGAAGCGCAGATTATACAGCACGAAATAGATTACCTCGAAGTCCTAATTGTCCCTCAGGAAAAAGACCGCAATGAGAGGATAGACCTTCGTTTGTTGGAGGACAATCTCAAGGCAAGGACTAGTAATGCGATGCGTGTATCTTTCATTTTTACAAATACGATACCAAGGTCGTCTAGGGGTAAGTTTCGTTCAGTGATATCTAGGCTTTCAGTGGAACATTGACAATCCTATCTGTGTAAGTGATCAAAAGACATAGGGAGTTTAGTCTCAATGTTTTCGGTGTATTGTAGTTATTCATGAGTAAATATAACTTGGCACAGGCTAGGGGGCTTGTAGCAAGACACAATACGAGGAAATAGAGTTATTTTTCTATACGAATAACATCTTTTTGAGGCGCGTATTCAGGGAGTTCAATGCGATATTCGAGGCATAACGCAAGGGAATTAGGCTTATAATTATTTCTTTAGATAGATTTAGTATAATAAGAGATGACTGATTTTTTCTATAGCCTTTGTATTTGTCCCGGAACGAATGACTCGTGATCCTTTTTCCCAGTTGACCAGGTAAATTGATCTAGATTAACGTAGGTATCCCAAGTTGGTAATGGCTTGGTAGACACCAGAAGCTTTGCATTTTTTTTGGCCAGAAGTGCTGTGCCGAATGTTTTTACAGTGCTGGGTGGTAAAAGAAAAAGCTTTAACTCTTTAGGTGACAAGTGGTGCAAGCTCACAATAATAAAAGGGCGGGTCCAAAGCTCTTGAGAGTATCGAGTAAACTTAGTCGGAGCTCAACGTAGCTAAGATAAATTATATATAGTACGGGAATGTAACTTACACCTGAACTGATCACTGCAGGGCTAACTAGCAATGTAATTGCTCTTTCTGACTCCAGTGCATACATAATTTTACTATCAATATTGAACCCCTATGTTCTTCGAGACTCTCACATTAAAAGGTTATAGTGACAGGGATTTCAATATCATTTGATCACTCATGCTTTTATTTATATCATCATTTTTATGCATATACATCGCCTCTGGTGAATTGACTTTCAAAAAGACACTCTCAAGAGCAACGGAGGAAAGATAACCTTCTTGCTGGATAGCCATAAAGATTTTTTCAGTCGTTTTTTCTGGTGATATATGGTTATAAGCCCAAGTTCTTGGGTGAAACTCCTTCCAAGAGCTAGAAAAAAATAGCAGGCTATCAACTAAGTTCTTTTCGTCTATAACGTGCCCTGTCATGGAGTTAAAGTTATCCTTATTTACGCCATGGTTTTCTTTTAGAACAATACCAGGGGTGTTGACTAAAAAACCTTCAAACAAAGATCTATTACTGCCTTCTCTCAAAGACAATAATACGTTTACTTTCGATTTTGAAACAACCTCACATAGCTGAGTGGAATTCAGCGCCTCAAAGAGCGTCAGATTGTTGTCAATCCCATACGCACTGATAATTTTTCTTATCCGGGAACCATTTTCGCCGAAATTTGCACATATCAACGCAGACTTGAAGTTCTCATTCAATAGCGATAACTTGTATATAGCTTTAATGTAAATATGCAATCGCTTAACGTCAGTGTAATTGGCAACGCAAACGCATTCGAAATCCTTTCTCGTTGAAGCTGGTGAAAAAAGGCGATAGTCAACCCAGTCACCTGATCCTGCCCGAATAGGAACAAGATTTACATTTAACTGACTAATAAAGTCGTAATCCTGTTTTTCAGCGGCTTCTATATATATCTTGTGTTTGCTATAGCGTGACCAAGCAAGAATTTCTTCCAAAGCGTACCCGGACCATGATGGTTCTAGGACTATATGGAAGGCGCTGACTAACTTATTGCAATCAAAATTTTCCAGAACAGCCCTAAATGTTTCAGAGAACTTGATTAGCAAAATACCTTTCTCGACAATTTTTTCAGATTTTATAATGGGTAGCTTGAGTAGAATCATTCTACGTAGAGCATTTTCTACCTTAACAGTTACCTGATTGGACTCCTTCGCTGGTCTGATTAAATTCGCGATTTCGCCGATATTTACTTTGATTTCTTGCAAGGCACACTGACTGTAACTCCCCCTGTGGGATGCTAAAAGCAATTTGTACGCCCCTGGGATTTTTAGAAATTTACAGCAGCTGTAAGTAAGAAGCAACAGGGGGGGCGCGAGTGAAGTACTGAGCTTATATCGAAAATCATACCAACGGTAATATCGTTCCAAAACAACTATTCTTAGCCATCTAACTGAATTCTTTAGGACTTGCACAATACACCGAACCTCCTACAGTTATCGAGAAATTAGCCGCGCCGGGATATGGGGTTTGCTGGGCATCAGCAATTCCATGTCTATTGGGTTCTATGAATCGCCTTTAAGCTATTTGGCGCCAGAGGCTGAGACTTTATGGAAGAGCCGCTCACTTGGTAGCCTACTAATCCCACTCTGTTTGTATATTGGCCTATTAGATCGCCTTTACGGTCGACTATATTATCAGAAGTACTGCCTTCAAGCTGCCCATTGTTAGAAACATTGTCCATGTTATAACAGCTTTCACAAACGATTGTACTAGCCATGGAGTTAATAACTACATTGTCTTTCATAGCTATTGGCCCGACATTGTCGCCCATTGCGAATAGTGTAATATTACCAATAAAAGTGTTACGAAAAACGTGCACAGCCCCTCCTGATTCCGCGCGTGTTTGATTCACTGATAAAGCAAGCCCATTATCACTATCCATCTGAACCATGTTGTAGCTGATTTCTATATCTCCAAAATTATGTGAGTCTGAATTATAAAAGAGCCAAATTCCGTGATCTTCGCTATTTAAGATGCGATTGTTCCTGATAAACCACTTTGAAGTACCTTCTTTGGGACCTATGGGGTGGCTACTAGTGCCGGTAGGGTCATCGAAACGCTTCATCATGTTGTCGGCAAACAATAAATTTTCTACGGTATACCCTATAATGCCGTAACCATGATAAATATCTTCAAACCTATTGTTTTGAACTGCCCAGTTACTTCCTGATGTGCTTGTTTTTGTAGCCATAATAACGGCTTGGTTATTAGAGCCTGATGTGGCATCCAAATTGTGAAAGTAGTTATTCCGCAGAGTTACATCATTTGAGTTGCCGCCTATCCTAAAGGCAAACCTTGAATTCTCCGGGCCTGATATAGGAGTAACCTCGAAACCTTCTACGTAGAAATTATCACTTTGAGTTTCCATCCAAACACAGTGCTGCGACATGTCGAGTACTGGAGATTCTCCAGGATATGCCATTAATACCATGGGGTGTTTTGCCGTGTATTGGAGCTTATACTGACCGCCAGTATAGCCATCAACAAAATACGTTCCGGTTTTAAAATAGACAAAATGGTCTGCGCGTTTATCGGAGTACTTGTCGGCGTATGTCGTCCCCCCATAAACGTCAACAAATGTTTTAAGCGGGTCGTCTATGGTGCCTGTTGCGTTACTTGTGCCATTGACGGCATCTACAAACAGAAATTTTTCAGTAGTGACTGTGATCGTCCATGCAACCTGAGAAGTATTTGATTCACTATCAGTTACCGTCGTGCTTACATCGTAAGGTATTGCGCTTGCTGGCGGGTTTGGCCAAGTGATAACCCCTGTATCTTCATTTATAGTCATCCCTGAAGGGCCAGATAAACCATATGTATATGGATAGGCGCCGCCAACGGTAGCGACCTGGGTTTGATATTGCAGCCCAGGATAAGCGCGATAAAATCGATTATTAATATCAAGGCCCGCTCGAGGTTGAAAAATCTCAAGCGGATAGGGCGAATAGGCAGCTTGCGTTGTGATTTGGGCGCACAGAAAGGTGATGCCTAAGATATATTTTAAAGTCATATCTAAATACCGAAACTTCATGTTAGACCTCCGAGTAGAGCAATCAGTAAAACTATAAGCACAAATCAACTATATAGTCATAGTTCAAAGATTGTAAGTTACAGACGCATCAAATACTGAGACATGTGTCAAAATATGCTGAAAATTACCACTTCAAATGCAAAAAAATGTCTTGGTGATCACTCTGCCTAGTAATGCAAAGACGCCGGCCCTAGTTGTGTAAGCGCGCACCCAGTTTCGCTATGTTATCGTAATCTAGGCTGCGACCTAGACCTAATCTTTTGTTTTAAAGGGGTTTGTTCATGTAAGTAAAGTGCCTTTGTCTATCAGCGAAGCGACGCCTGCTGTCGATAATCACTATTTGATAAAGGTGGACTTCAAAAAAATGTCTATATCTTGCTCTCAATGGGCATAAGCCGTCATCGAGAGTGAGAAAATGTGATATCTGAGTATTATCTACTACTGTAACGCTTTGATTCTATAGGGCTTGAGAGCTGTTTTAAAATCACATCATAAGCAGAAAAAGATAGATATTCTTGATTACAAGTCTACACTTACATTGTTGTAAGTTTGTTGTCTTCAATCTGAATGTCCTGTGGCCAAATACGGTGTCTCGATTCTATGAAGCATATACAGAAATTTTTGTCTGATTAGCCCGACGGTTGGCCACCTATTTAAATAATACAAATTATACTGTGAAAATACTTTGGCTCTCCCATCTGTGGCTGATGTTATGCTGCGCAGCTATGACTTGATAAGGCAATTAGCCATGGAAAATGAGCTGGATTTTCTGGCTTTCAATCAAGTAAATTTGATGACCCCCGTCGCCGATGATATTGAGTAGAGATTGCAAGCGGCTATAGAGCACTTCAATAGTTTTTGTGATGCTAAGGGGGTGTTTAATATTCCTGGCGATCTACGGAATTTTGGGGTGCTCAGGTAGCTGCTCGATGCTGTTGAGTACAAAAAAGTATGCGCTTAATCGGTTGGCTTCAGGCTTATTTTCCGCCTGGAAATAGCAATGGGTAGAAGCCTATTTTATGTACCCTAAAAAATCTACTCATGGATAGAGGGATAACGCAATAGCAAAAGTATGGTCCTTATAGTTATCAAACAGCATCATCTGTCACTTGGCGATTCAACAGTATGAGTAATACCGAAGGTTTAGCAAAAGGCATCAAGCATTCTACTTTGTATGCTTCGGGTAATATTGCAAGGAAGCTGGTCGGGTTCGTGATGTTACCGATTTACACCCAGTATTTGAGCCCAAGCGACTACGGAATAATAGGCCTGTTAACTCTTTCAGTAGGGCTATTTGAAATTTTTTTCGGAGCTCGACTTTTGCAAGCGGTTCCCAAATTTTACCATTCTACCGATAATGCGGGAGAGAGAAATCTTGTTGTTTCAACTGCATTGATTTTGACATTTGCAGTTAGCGCAATATTTACCGTTCTGTTGATAGTCTCTCGAGGGCCGCTTTCCGAGGTCGCTCTTGGCACAACCGGATTTGGAATGGTGTTCGGACTTTTCGCCATCTTACTGTTAACGGGTGCACTAGAAGAATATGGCTTGCTTTATCTGCGGTTGCGCGACATGCCCTATACCTTCGTTATTCTAAGTTTTATGAAATTGGTAACGCAGCTCTTCCTGAATGTATTGTTGGTTGTCTATTTTGATTGGGGAGTGTTGGGGATTGCCACCACAGCCGCCGTGTCATCCTCTCTATTTGCCTTAGGTTTGACTTTGTATACGTTATACCTAACAAAAATAAGGTTTGATAAATCTATAGCTATACGTCAAATAATTTTTTGTTGGCCTTTATGGTTAGGGTCTTTTGCAGGGCTATATATGGGCTCTAGTAATCGCTATTTTTTGAGGACTTTTGGTACACTGGATGATATTGGATTGCTGGAGCTGGCTGGCAAGTTTTCGGCATTGTTGGTATTGTTTATATGGCATCCCTTTATGCAATACTGGGGTAATGAGCGCTTTCAAATTTATTATAAAGACCCGCAGACAGCAGTGTTCAAGGTTGTCTTTAGAGCAGTTACAGCAATGATGCTGTTGGTTGGAACCGCAGTTGCGATATTCTCACAGTTTGTTATTGAAATAATGGCGGGCAGCGCTTTTCATGATGCTTCATCTATTGTCCCGATTCTGGTCGCGGCTACCTTTTTTAGTTGTTTGGCGAGTTTTGTTGATTTTGGTTATTTCGTTGCCGACAAGACAATCGCCATAAGTCAAAATCTATACCTAACAGCGTTTGTAGCAACGTTTTTTTACGTCGTCCTCGTGCCACTATATGGCCTTGTTGGAGCCGCGTTAGGACTTCTGTTTACTCAGATTTTCCGATTCCTAGTTATGTATGTGAGATCTAAGCGCTATTACGATATGAACCTGGACCTAAGTTATCTGTTTGTTCTATTTGTTTTATGTGGTTTTTCTACTTATTTTGCCCTTGGCCTGAATTATGATGGTCACTGGCTTATACAGCAATCGGTTAGATTCTTAGTCTATTTTGGGTTGGTTTTAGTAGTATACAAAATTTATATTCGCGACGAAGAAAGTAAAATGTATCTAAGCGAGACAGTAAATCTATTTACAAATAAATTAAGGCGCAAGTGAAGTTGAAACACTGAGGCATAGTTGCCATCTGAAAATATTTTCCTTAATTGGCCGTCGCGTTTTCAAAAAACCAACGCCACTAACCAATCAGGAAGCGTTACCTGCAGTACAGGAAAAGAATTGAGGGCTTAGGAGTTTTATAGCTGTGTTTTTGATTATGCAGTTTTCATGCAGGAATCCCTAGGTTTGCAGGACCTATATCTGTCTTCGATGCTGAGACGCAAAGAATCGAAGCGTTAGTTTGATTAACGAAAGTCTCCTATAAATTTGTCGATATTGAATTGAAAAATTGAACTAAGGAAACTGCTAAAGCTTAATTTCTAGAGGTCCAAAATTTACACACTCGCTGTCAACGACTATAATTCGTCTACTCTAATATTGTTGGTCGCGAGATGTTGCGATTCGGAAAAGAAATGACTAAGCCGGACTTTTTCATTATTGGTGCGCCGAAATGTGGAACAACGTCACTAATATATTATCTCGCGGAGCGCAATGACGTCTGCATTTCAGTACCTAAAGAACCGCATTTTTTTTCTACCGACCTACCAAACTATAGGCAAATTAGAGACCTCTCTTCTTATGAGTCTAGCTTCAACTATGATGCTAGCATACACCTGCGCACGGGAGAAGCATCGACATGGTACTTGTTCTCCAGAGAGGCTGTAAAAAATATTCTTGAGTACAATACGGATGCGAGAATAATTATCATGATTAGGAATCCCGTTGAAATGGTTGAATCATTGTATCAGCAATTTTCTTATGGTTTAGAAGAAACCGCGAGCTCGGTAGAAGAGGCTTGGGGGCTTCAAGATAGCCGGCTACGTGGTGAAAATATACCGACTGGATTCAAAGAGCCCTCAAGATTACAGTATCGAAAAGTTTGTGAACTTAGCACTCAGCTAGAAAGAACGATTTGCCAAGTTGAGCGCGACAAGTTAAAAATCATACTCTTTGATGATTTCAAAAACAACACCAAGAAAATATATGATGAGGTCGTTGAATTTTTAGCGCTCCCGGCTGATAAAAAAGAAGACTTTCTTATTTATAATACAAGGAAAGATAATAGGTCCGAAAAACTGGCCGCATTCTTAAAGAATAATGGATTCTTATCCATCTTTGCAGCGCGTATAAAAAAAATATTTAATACCGAGTCAATTGGGTTGTCCAGACGAATTTTGAAGTTTAACGAACGAAGCGTTAGTAGCCGTAGAAAGAATGAAGAGTTTCACTTGTATCTGGTCGAACATTTTAAAGACGAAATATCTAAAATTGAAATATTACTGAAGGTTGACCTCGAACATTGGCGAAAATAACAAGTACACGAGCTAAGCGCGATGGGAAATCGCTCAATACAATGACGGCTTCTATCACAGAGTATGCCTCCTAGTGTCCGGGCAGCACCGTCTTTCACCATCATGTTAACGACATCACTACCAGCAACTACACTCACATAAAATGACAATAGCGACGAAGAAGATTGACCCTCAACAAAGAACGCAAAGGTTAGGTATGTGATTTCATCGAATTTTTTTAGGGCCCGATAGGCGAGGCCGTCACAGGTGAGGCGTGACCTGTGAAATTTAAAAGATTTTTCTCACGTATTATTCGACAATGTTCGAGGGCGCGATACTCAATACTTCTTATGTTTTTAATAGATTTCTGTACGAGGTCGCAATAAGCTCGCCATTGGTCGTCGCTGTAAATTTCTGGTTAAGTGGGTCCAGCCCATTCTTGCCTGTATGTTCACATTGTTGATCGATGTTGAATAGTTTTGATACTGCTTCGCTATAGCCTTTTGGCGTGTGATTTGAAACCAGCAGGCATCCACTCTGGCCTTCAATGATGTTGATTAGTCCACCAGTTTGATGAGCAATTACAGGCGTTCCAACAGCTATTGACTCGAGTGGTGTCATTGGCAGGCCTTCATGATCAGAGCACATAACTAGGCAGTCCATTGCTTTTAGGCAACTGGCGATATCGCTTCTGTGCCCGTGAAACGTTACATGCTTTTCGATTGCGTTTTTCAACGTTTTTTCTTTTAAAAAGGCTTCTAGTGAGCCTTCGCCGAAAATGTGAAAGTCCCACTCGTTTTTTGGTGAGCTGTCGATCAATAGTTTTGCTGTGTCGAGGAAAATATCTACGCGCTTAACCTGTTCAAGCCGTCCCGCTATAGCAATGTGGTATTTTATGTCTGAGTTTTTTTCAAAATGGCTACTATTGGCTGCCAGCTTCACTGCTTCGATGTCAATACCGTTTTCGACGACTAGTATGATTTTTCTGGGGTAGCTGCTATGCAGTTTTTCACCTAGGTCCTTTGATACAGCAATCAGTTTTTTGTAAAAGAATCGCGTGAAAAGCCAGTTTATCCATTGTGGGGCTTGCTTGTGAATCTTCCAGTTTGGATAGTGAAATTCACTGTCGCCATGGATGGTTGCTACCAAGCTAACATTGGTACTAAGTTTATTGGCAATGGTGGCTAGTACGTTTTCTTTTAGTCGATGGGTATGAATGATATCGGGCTGGATTTCGTGGAAAAGTGATCGTAATCGCCCAAGTATTTGCCAGCTGTTTAAATGAGTCTCGTCCAGTACTGTAGTGTTAATTTCATCATTTTCTAGTTTTTTTGACAGTTCGCCATCGTTAAAAATTACAGCATAAACTGTCACGTCATCCATTTTTTTGAGGGTTTTAAGCAGTGTGTAAACCTGTGCTTCCGCACCTGCCCAAAGATCACCAGAGGCTACGTGAATAACTTTGAGTTGTTTAACACGCTTAGTCATTGAGCTGGAGAGCCTTTTTAATTAGGGAAATGTGATGGTCGTTTACTGCTTTGTGTGTTGGCAGTGTTATTAACCTTGAAGCAAAGCCAATGGCATTTGGGAGTGGCGATGATTTTTTGATATAGGCATTGGCGCCCTCAATGTTTGACAGTATAGTTGGGTAGAGTGGTGAAGCGCCACAACCATTTTTCTCCATTGATGTAAGGGCTTTGTCTCGAACCTTTGAAGAAGTTAGTAATATTGGGTAACGCAGTAGTCGTTGCCCCTGATATGTCTCACATCGGCTTGGTAGATTTGACAGATTTAGTTCGGTGCTGCTTAACATACTCTCTATGGCTTTCTGCGCTGTATTCGGTCGGTTCTGGTATTGTCTTTGATTGCTGAACAGTAAAGAAAGACGGCATCTATCCATTGGCATAATCTCGTCTAGCTGTTCGTAATGTGTTTCGCCAAGCTTGATCCATGGTAGCAATTCAAGTAGCCAATAGCCGTAGGTAGATATAGCGATATTATAAGTGCTGAATAGAATTTTGGTTTTTAGGTCGGCTTTTAGGTCGGATGGTGGATGAGCTTTTTTGCTCTCGGCGGAGAGTTCTTCTTCAGACGACGCGGATAATTGTGCTGCTTTAGTCAGTAGTGCACCGCCGCCCATTAGGCTCAGAGGCTTTCCTTTGCCAAAACTCAGTATTACTAAGTCACCTTGATAAGAATTTGAGACGGGTGTTTCGCCATTTGAGCCGGGGTACCACTGGGCACTGTCTTCTATCACTATGATTCCGCTGTCTCCAAGACTAGAGCGTATTGCGGATATTCGCTCGGGAATCCCCAGGAAGTTTATCGCAACGATGGCCACGGTGTGATCAGTTATAGCGTTTCCTATGGCTGATAGCGACATATAGGGACGGTCGGGTTCGAGGTCGACCAAGACAGGGGTTATGCCTGCATAAACTGCAGCACTGACGATATCAGGACAGGCGTAGGCAGGGACGATTACTTCAGGCGTTTCTGTGTGGAACGCTGATTTTGCAATTATCAAGGCCTGAGCTAATGCTGCGGTCCCCGATTGGAAAAAGAAACACTGTTCGTTGTCTTTTACCAAGGTAGGTGGCGGTGCTGGATGACTCCAGCTTATAGGGTTGCCGACGGGTGGAATGCGATGAAACATTAAGCGTTACCGTGCCGAAGGGGCCCACACAGTCATGCGGGTACCGGTGATGAATTTAATAGTGGCCTCAGCGATGGCGAGGTTGACCTGGATAAAAAAGAACACGATGCGAATAGCAACGTTGTGGCGCAATTGGGGTGATTGCCATCCAGCTAGTGCCATACCGTAGAGCAGTAGTTGTACGAGTGCCGTTATGTTGTAAAACCAATGATCGCCAATTATTGCCATATTACTCAGTGCTGCCAATAGCAGAAACCATGGAACAGCCCAGCGTAGTAATTTATGACTGATCACTTGAAATGAGAACATTCCTAAGGTTGTCGGGTTGAGGACTTCGGTGTGTCTCGCTAGGGCGGTAATACCACGAATTACGGTTCTAACTTTGCGCGAATATTCTTTTTTCTCGTCTTTAATATCTTTGTAGTAGCCTAGCACATCGGGACAAGAGATGGCGATCAGTCCAGACTTTGATGTTTGTAGGGCGGTGTTAAAATCGCTAGGCGATTGCGTGTCCCAATCTTGTATAACAATAGCGCGGCGAGCGGCAAAAAATGAGCCGGATAAACCGACCAGTCCCGCATGTTGTGATTCTAGTGCTCGCAGCCACATTTCATATCGGACGTAGGCACTTTCGCCGACAATTTTACCACCATCGCTAATGAACCGATCTTCACTGGAGATAGCTCCCACCTTGGGGTCGGTAAAATAGCAGGCTAATTTGGTAATGGCATCCACAGGTATGTCTGTCGACACGTCAGAGAATACGATGATGTCACCGTGACTTTTTTGGATGGCACAATACTGGGCATATTCTTTCCCCAGATGCTGGTCGGCACGAACCAGTTGAATGCCTTTGTCAGAATAAGACGTAA
>JBALVY010000006.1:0-230575 GCA_036960375.1 Pseudomonadales bacterium | reverse complement strand
AAGCGGTACTGGATTAGCTACTAAACCGTGGCCAGTTTTACTTGACCACTACAAACCGTGATCGCTCATTAGTTGTTCGATATTTTCAGCCATGACCCTATAACCCGCTTTATTAAAGTGGATAGCGTCAGACTTATACTGTCGGCTTCTTAATAGTGTTGCTATCAATTTTTCATCAAAAATTACATCGTACTCTTGCGCCAACTCCCTATAAAGCGGAGCAGAACTCGAAAATAGGCTCTTTTTGGGAACGCCCAATAAAATGACCTCAATACCTGAGGTCTGGGCGAGTTCAATCATTTGGGCGATATTTTTCTTGATGTCAGATGCTTGCTGATTTCTAAGAATATCGTTACCGCCCTCTAGTAATACTAACAAATGTGGACTGGTGCTGCGCAGTACGCCCGGTAGACGTTGTAATCCGTCCTTCGTTACCTCACCTGAAACGCCCGCGTTAATGACGCGCAACCCTGTCAATTCAGCAAGAACAGAAGGGTAGCTGTATTTTCTTTCGACCCCTTTACCGTCGGTCAAACTATCACCAAACGCGAGTATGACCGCATCAGAAGGCAGCTTGGAACGAGGCTTATCTCCACTGCAACCGATAAACACAGCAACTAGAATGATGAAGAAAACGGCCGCGATAAAACGCTGAATCACACTTTAGTCTCCGTTAAGACTGGATTACTAAGGATAAAGTGTAAATATACCTGATAAGCTTAAGCGAGTAAGATTTATCCAGTTTTTCATGCCAGTGCACCTTCTCCAGTCGCTGAACCATGGTAGTGGACATCATCGACATCAATGCTGACATAGATTATCTTCTGTTTCATAGTCGCTTCTCCTTTAGTCATTAGTGCCTGCTAGATGGTAGCACTTTGAGGTATCCATCCCTGGATGGTGGTCCTCGGTTTAGATTAGTGTGGGGCGTCTATATCTTCTATACTCTTTGTTTAGTCTATTTAGGAAACTGTATTCACTAGGGAATATCATGCAAATTGAGTTTAAATTAAACGGTCAGAATACGGCAGTGAGTGTCGAGGGGAGCACTCCTTTACTTTGGGTGATCCGGGATACCCTGGGACTGACTGGAACCAAATACGGATGTGGCATGGCTCAGTGTGGCTGTTGTACCGTTCATTTTAATGGCGTTGCAACCAAATCCTGTGTATTGCCAATATCCGAGGTACAAGGCAAGGAGGTAACGACAATTGAAGGCCTTTCAAATGAGGAGAAATTGCACCCGGTACAAGACGCCTGGATAGAAAAGGATGTCGCCCAATGTGGCTATTGTCAGGCAGGGCAAATCATGTCTGCTTCCCACCTAATTGATACCAACCCCTCCCCATCGGACGAAGAAATAGAGCAAGCCATGATGGGAAATATATGCAGATGTGGAACTTATAATCGCATCAAAGAGGCGATCAATTACGCCGTTGAAATAAAAAAGAACCAAAAATGAAAATAAATCGAAGGAAGTTTATCAAGTTTACTGGAGCCGCTGGCGGTGGACTGGTATTGGGGTTCAACTGGACACAAGCAATAGCAGAACCAAAACCTGGAAGCAAGCTAGAGGTTTCTATCAATGCCTACATAAAATATTCAACAGATGGAGCGATCACGATACTGTCGCCAAATCCTGAAATTGGTCAGGGAATAAAAACATCCATGCCGATGATAGTAGCCGAAGAGCTGGATGTGGACTGGAATAAGGTATCGATAGAACAAGCTCCTCTTGATACGAATAACTATACGCGCCAGGTAGCGGGAGGAAGTGGTAGCATTAGGAGTGGTTGGAATGCTCTGAGAGAAGCTGGCGCTACAGTGCGACAACTGTTTATTGAATCTGCTGCAGACGTCTGGCAAGTCGAACCTGACTCATGTGAAACCAATGTGGGTAGTGTATTGCACAGGGCCTCGGGAAAAACAGTTAAATATGAAGAACTGATCGATGTTGCCATCGCCAGGAAATTACCTGAAAAGATCAACCTAAAAGAAAAACAGGATTACTCCCTGTTAGGTTCACGGATAAAGAACTGTGATGCCCGAGCCATTGCCACCGGGCAGATGAAATATGGAATAGATACGGTTCGTGCGGGAATGAAATATGCTGCCATTATTCATCCTCCTTCGTTTGGCGCCACTCTTAAGAGTTACGATAGCAGCGAATTACAGAAATTATTCCCTTCTGTAACAGTCTATGACTTTGATAATAATATCGCCATTGTAGGCTCATCAACATGGGAGGTATTCTCAGCAAAAAAGGCAATTAAAATTACTTGGGAAAGTAATAACAATGAAAATTCTGACAAGCTAAAAGAAGAAATGGTTCGTCAACTGGACTCAAACAAGCTCACTAAGTTAGTTAATAAAGGTAATACAGCTAAAGCATTTAGCGCTGCTGATCAGATTCTGGAAGCGGAATATTATAGCCCTATTTTACCCCACGCAACCATGGAGCCAATGAATTTTTTCGCCCATGTCACCGATGAAAAAATAGAATTGTATGGTCCGATTCAAACCCCTGAAAATACTCGAAGAGCAGTGGCAAAGAAGCTTCAGGTATCGGAATCAAAAATCACCATTGGATTGACTCGAATGGGTGGAGGATTTGGAAGAAGATTGAAAGGTGATTTTGTCATAGAAGCGGTAATGATTTCTAAATTAAGTGGATTTCCTATCAATCTTGTCTGGACCCGTGAGGATGATATGACCGCCGGTGTCTACAAACCTTCAACTTTGCATCGATACAAAGCCAGCGTCAAGAATGGTGAATTAACCGGTTGGGAAGTTACAGGTATTGGTCTTGTAGGAAAGAGGGTGTTAGATAAAATAAATTTCCCTGTGGGAGCCATTAGCAATATCCAGTTGCGTACGGGTAATGTTAAAAGCAAAGTAACGATTGGTCCCTGGCGCGCGCCAAATCATAATTTTTTGGCTTTTTCTGAGCAAACTTTTTTGGACGAAATAGCGACGAATTTAGACAAAGATCCTATAGAAATGCGTTTGCAGATGTTGTCGGATGTTAAATGGAGCAAGTATGACGTTAAACGTTTGCAGACTGTAATCCTTAAAGTAAGAGAAATGTCTGAATGGGAGAATAGAGGGGATCGACATTTAGGGTTTGCAGCCTATTACTCCTATCATTCCTATGTGGCTATGGTTGCTGAAGTTTCGGTTACCGACGGCAAGATAACGGTTGAGGACTATTTCGCCGCAGTGGATTGTGGTCAGGTAATCAATCTATCTGGAGCCGAGGCACAAATAGAAGGTGCCATAAATGATGCGCTAGGACATAGTTTATTTGGTGAGATGTTAATAAATAACGGTGCTGCTACTGCCAATAATTTTCACCAGTATCAACTTGGCAGAATTAACACGGCTCCTAAAAATATAACCATCTCTTTTATTGAAAGTGAATATGAGCCAACAGGCTTGGGTGAACCTGGTATGCCGCCCACACCACCCGCGCTGGTAAATGCCATATACCAGGCTACCGGCAAGCGATATTATGAATTACCGTTGAAAAATCATGGGATAATTTGAAAGCTGTCACGGCTAACATTTAGCGGCCGTTGCTGGTGGTCTGTTTACTAAAACTAGAAAGTTAGCCTTTTAAATGATTTTTGAAGACTCATATATTAGGGTCGATGGGGAAAGAATATGACCGATTCTCTTTTTACCAACGTGGGCGTGTATTTGTGTTTTTGGTCTTTTATTGTTTTATTCGCGTTAAGCTTTAGAGCCAGGTTCGCCGATATTTCGGCCATTTCCTGAATAGGGTAGCGCAGCGTAGTGAGCTTGGGGCGGGAATATCTTGATAATAGTACGTCATCAAAACCTATCACGGAGACATCTCCGGGAACTTTAAAACCGTTGTCTTCAAATACGGAAATGGCGCCTATCGCCATTGCGTCATTATAGGCAAATACCGCGCTAAAAGTTTTTCCTTTTGCTAGTAGCTGTTGTGCAGCTAGCTCTCCTCCTTTCAGGCTAGGCTCATTACTGACAATAAGTTCTTCATCAATAGGGTGGCCTGATTCTGCAATGACTTGTCGAAAACCTTGTAGCCTGAGTTTTGGGTCGTCAATCTCGTAGTGGCTGTTAATACAGGCAACACGACTATGTTGGAGAGATAAAAAGTATCTGCCTGCAATTTTTCCACCCTCCAGGTTATCCAGCCATACACATCGATGTTCTATCTCGGGTATATGGCGGTCTATCAGTACTAAGCCCGGCACTTTATTAGCCAGCTCGAGTAGAGTAGCGTCAGCCAGCTTTTTGCTATGCACAACGATTGTTTCACAGCGTTGCTCAACAAGTAATTGAATGGCTTGTAATTCTGTTTCAGCTGAATATAAACCGGTGCTCAACAGTAGCTGCATATTATTTTGCCGTGCCACTAACTCAACTCCGTTCGCCAGCGAAGCAAAAAATGGATCCGTCAGTTCCGGGATAACAACACCTAGAGTGGTGCTTTTTTGAGAGGCGAGCGCTCTGGCATTGGCGTTTGGTGTATAGCCCATCTCGTGCATGAGATCCAATACCCTTTGGCGGGTTTTTGCTCCGACTTTTGGGCCGTTGTTAACAACCCTCGACACGGTGGCAGTGGATACCTGGGCGGCTTTGGCAACATCTTTTATGGTGACCATAATAGGTAAACGCTTACATTTCTTATCTGTATGTTTGTATGATTAAATCCTAAAGTCTACATTTAGTCAAACAATGCTCGATATTAGTAGTTGCAACCAGTAGGGTAAGCGTTTACCCTATTGTTTTGGAAATTATGATTAAAGGGCGAGCCTGGGAATGACACTATGAGTGATGTATTTGATCCTACTGAGCATACGCACCGTCGCTATAATCCCTTAATCAAGGAATGGGTGCTGGTGTCACCACATCGTGCGAAGCGACCTTGGCAAGGGCAGGTAGAAAAAGTCGAAGAAGAGTCAAAACCGGCCTATGACGAGAATTGCTTTTTATGTTCAGGTAATAAGCGCATTAATGGGGAAACCAATGATAGATACACTGGGACATATGTTTTTACCAACGACTTTGCGGCCTTAAGGCACGATACTCCCCAAATAACGCAAGAAGACCCGCTTTTTAGAATGGCTACTGAGCAAGGAGAAAGCCGGGTTATCTGTTTCTCCCCGGATCATAGTCGAAGCTTGCCAGAATTGGCTTTATCCGAAGTTATACAGGTTGTTGATACTTGGCAGTCGCAGTGCGACGAGCTGGGGAAAACCTATCAATCGGTTCAGATTTTCGAAAATAAGGGAGCTGTTATGGGCTGCTCTAACCCACACCCGCACGGACAAATATGGGCGCAGCAGCAATTGCCGAGCTTGGTAGAGAAAAAACATGAAGCACAGAAAGAGTACTTTGCCGAACAAGCCTTCCCGCTTTTGGCTGACTATGTAAAACGCGAAATCGAGTTGCAAGAGCGTATTGTCGTTGAAAATGAAAGCTGGCTCGTTGTGGTGCCTTATTGGGCTAGCTGGCCCTTTGAGACCTTATTGCTGCCAAAATTCAAGGTCTCTCGTATAACTGAACTTTCTGAACAGGAAAAAGTGTCGCTGGCAAAGATTCTTTGCCAGATAACCATCAAATACGACAATTTGTTTAATTGCTCATTCCCGTATTCCATGGGTTGGCATGGTGCGCCCTACGATGGAAAAGAGCATCCGGAATGGACACTGCACGCTAGTTTCTTCCCGCCGCTATTGCGCTCGGCCACTGTGCGTAAATTTATGGTGGGTTATGAAATGATGGCCGAACCACAGCGAGATCTAACAGCAGAGCAGGCGGCGGAAAGACTAAGACAGCTACCAAGCGAGCATTATAAAAAAGCACAGTCGTAAAAGACCTTAGGGATTAGATATGTCACGTAAAGAAATGGTTAAAGAATTGTTTTTAGAGAGCTTTGCCTATGAAGCTGAAGAGATCTTTCACGGGCCTGGTCGAGTTAACTTGATTGGCGATCATACTGATTATAATGATGGTTTTGTTTTACCAGCAGCAATCAACTTTGGTACCGATATTGCGGCATCATTACGACAGGACAATACAGTTCGCGTATTGGCTTTGGATTGTAACAGTGAAACGGCTGAGTTTAGTTTGGATCAGATCAGCTTTGATGAAGAAAAAATGTGGGTAAACTATGTTAGCGGCACTTTACAGGCGCTAATGAAAGATTACCCGCATATCAAAGGTGTTGATATGGTTGTGTCGGGCGATGTGCCAATTGGTGCAGGTTTAAGCTCTTCCGCCAGTCTGGAGATTGCCATCTTAAAAGCCGCGGCTCACTTGAACAAGTTGCCGCTGGAGGGTATTCAGGCCGCATTGATGGGGCAGGCAGCAGAAAATAATTTTGTCGGATGTAATTGCGGCATTATGGATCAGCTGATATCGGCAATGGGTAAAGACGGTCACGCGATGTTACTGGATTGCCGTAGCCTGACTTTCGAGGATGTGCCTGTGCCAGCAGACCTGGAAATTGTTATCGTAAACTCTAATGTCAAACGCGGATTGGTAGACAGCGAATACAATACCCGTCGTGAGCAATGCGAGGCAGTGGCAAAGATTTTCAACCGAAAGGCTCTTCGCGATATTACGATGGAAGAGCTTGAAGCCAATAAGGGCCAGTTGGATGAGGTGGCTTTCCGTCGTGCACGGCATGTAATTACCGAAAACGAGCGAGCTCAAGCTACATTGGAAGCACTGCTTAGCAATGATATCATCAGTCTGAGTCGGCTTATGAAGGCGTCTCATTATTCATTGAAAAATGATTTCGAAGTCTCAACTAAGGAACTGGATGGTCTGGTGACTATAATCGATGGAGTTGTTGGAGAGGAGGGCGGCGCTAGAATGACCGGTGGAGGATTCGGTGGCTGTGTGGTGGCCTTAGTGCCAAAGGACAAAGTGACCGAGGTATTCGACGCCGTAAGTAGCCGTTATCCAGAACAGTTTGGTTTACTGCCAGATATTTATGTATGTTCCACTGCGGCCGGGGCATTCCGTGAGTAAGTCATTAAAGGGTTTGAATAGATGAAGATTTTAGTAACTGGGGGAGCAGGTTATATAGGCTCCCACACGGTACTGTGTTTGCTTGATGCCGGCTTTGAGGTTGTTGTGTATGACAATTTGTGTAATTCAAGCAAAGAAGCTATCTGCAGGGTAGAGCAAATATCCGGCAAGTCTGTCACCTTTGTTGAAGGTGATGTGTGTGATAAACACAGCTTGGAGCAGGTGTTTTTGGATCACGCTATTAAGGCTGTTATTCATTTTGCCGCACTAAAAGCAGTTGGGGAGTCAACGCAAATTCCCCTGGCATACTATCAGAATAATGTTCATGGCAGTTTGTGTTTACTTGAGATGATGCAGGCTCATGGTGTTCATGATTTTATTTTTTCTTCTTCAGCAACGGTTTATGGTGAAAAAAACCCGTCTCCTTATGTTGAAACTATGCCGCTTGGACAACCCGCTTCTGCCTATGGTACTAGCAAGGTGATGGTGGAGATGATTATGGCCGACCAAGTTAAGGCCAATGTCAATTTCAGAGGTGTTTCCCTAAGATATTTCAACCCTATTGGTGCACACGACAGTGGGCTAATAGGCGAAGACCCCAATGGCATTCCTAATAATCTACTGCCTTTTGTAGCACAGGTTTCGGTTGGTAAACGTGAAAAGCTCAGCATATTTGGTGACGACTACTTAACAACAGACGGTACTTGTGAACGTGACTACCTGCATGTTATGGATTTGGCGGAAGGTCATGTTGCAGCCCTGGAGTGGATGCAAAAAGAGACACAATTTCGCGGCGTGGAAACCTTTAATTTGGGTACTGGTAACAGTGTTTCGGTGCTGCAGATTATTAGAGCTTTTGAGAAGGCATGCGGCAAATCCATTCCATTCGAGATCGCTCCGCGCCGCGCCGGAGATTTAGACGCATTCTGGGCTGACGCCCACAAATCGAATGACATCCTCCATTGGCGGGCAAAGCGCTCCATTGAACAGATGATGGAAGATACCTGGCGTTGGCAGTCCTCCAACCCCGATGGTTATACGGTATAGATGATGCTCACCAGCGCACTGTTAGAAAATAGTCAGGGCATGCAAGTGACGCTAATTAATTACGGCGCTCGAATTGCCTCAATTCAATGCATGGCCAACGGTAAAATGACTGAGATGACAGTAACGCCTGTCGACATTGAAGCCTTGCTAAAAGATGAATTATATTTGGGCGCCACCTGTGGGCCAGTGTGTAACCGTATCAGTCAAGCACGCTTTCAGTTGGACGGGCATACTTATCAATTGCAAAGCAATGATGGCGAAAATTGCCTGCACGGAGGGAAAAACAACGTTTCTTTTCGCTTTTGGCAGTTGTTACAGTTAAGTGACAATGAAGTGTCTCTGCAGCTTGAACTCAAACATTTGGAAGATGGATTTCCAGGTAATCGTAAGCTTGCAGTGCACTATCGTTTAACTGAAGATAATGCATTACATATAGATTATTCTGTCGAAACCGACAGGGATACCCCTGTAAATATCACTAATCATTCGTATTTTTCTCTGGGTGAGGAGGATATCCTTAATCTAAGCTTTAAGCTTAATAGTGAAAGGTTTTTAGAGCGGTCTGGTAACGGCATACCCACTGGGGGCTATGTCGATAGTTCTGCTACGGGTTTTGATATGACTCAGTGGCAAAGCGTCGGCGAGTTTATTGATCGCAATCAGTATGAGCAAATTGTTACTGAAGAGGGCGTTGATCATTGTTTTGTGATGGCTGATACATCTATCAAAGCTGCGAACGCAGAGCTAGTGTCGCAGAAAAATAAAATCAGACTGTCAGTGTTTAGTGATCAAGTTGCTACGCAATTTTATACTGGTAAGTTTTTAGCTCACCCATTTAAGCCTTACCAGGGTTTATGTTTTGAAAGTCAGGCTTACACTGATGCAGTGAATCGGCCTGAGTTTCCCTCGGTTGTTTTATCTAGCGGTGAGCGTTACCAACATCAACTCATCTATCAATTTAGTTACTTGTAATTCCTCTGTCCCAGCATTGGCTATTTGCTTTTTTGACTTACAATGCCACGGTCAACATATCATCAGCAACTAACATTATGGGTTGTTCAAAGCTAAGGGTAATGTCTTTGCCTTCACGGGTAATGCTGGCCTTACCATGGGAAGTATCTAAAACAGATGACCTGACCTGATGCTCTGCCATTGTTCTAAGCGTCAGGGTTCTGATTGACAAACGACCGTAGTGAAGCTTGAGCATAGCGTTTTTGTCGTTTTGCTGAAAACTTCCCCAGCCCTCAGAACAAGTAAATGCCGACTTAAAAGCATTGTCAGCTGTCAATCTGGGCTTGAACCCAAGGTGTTTCTTAGGCCCGTCATATTCAAAACCACTGGCGGCCAGAAAAACACCATATGAAGACATAGCTCGGGCATAGTGGTCTGAACATTCAATTTCGTTATACGGATTTCTCTTACTGCCATGATAGCGATCATGGATGGCGCGTGTGATAGCCAATCCTTTAGTGAGCAGGTCAGCTTGTTCATCACTTTCCCAAATCATGTGACCGGCAGCTTGATACTCAAAGCCTGTCATACATTCATTGAAGTAGCCGTATTGCCAATACTTTTCCCAGTCATCCTTTCGGCCGCCTTTCGGCCATGTACACATCACCAGTCCTGCTTCACCAGCCAGGGCGTATGTACGTCCTTTTGCGTTTGGGTTTGAAATAGAATCTCTCAAAATACCAACATCGGGGCAGAAATTATAGTCCCACAGACTGGAAAGTGCTTTACGAATTGCCGTGCCGTCATAGAGACGCCCCAGATTTAACTGACTTGCCCACCATTGACCCATGACTTGGTCGATGTAACAGCCATCACCTATGGCAATGGCGTCTGCATGTGCCGGGTCAATCTCTTGAGTGAAAAATCCATATTCTGGTTGAAACAGCGCCAAGATATTTTTTTGACCTTCGCTAAAGATCTTATGGCAGGTGTCTGCGAATTCCTTATCCCCGACAATGTTTGCCATCTCTTCACCCGCGCGAAGTGCCCCGATGTATAGCGAACTGAGAACAGGAATTTTTCCGTACCATTCAGCGTCTAGCGTATTATGTTGCTCGCCAGAAGGTATACCATCAGCAACACCATCTCTCGAATCAACTAAAATAAGATATTCAATAGCCTTTTTCGTATTGGGCCAAACCCTGGTTAAGAAGTCGGTATTCGGACTCATTTGATGTTCACGGTAAGTACGCAAAATAACGCCGGCTTGTCCATCAATCGCATCTTTATGATTGTATTCGCCACGAAAGGTAATTGCGCCATTGTCTTGAAAACCGATACCGTAATCAGTACGTTCTCGTAAATCCCGTTCCAGGTCAGGAAACAATCGACCAACCGCCTGCGCATAATGCCAAACATGCGTGCAAGTGCCCGCACAACAGCCCACGCCTTCCCAGGCCCAAAAACGGCCATTGTCAAGACGATATGAGGTGTTGGTTTGCAGAGCATTGGTGGGAATAATCGAGCGCTCCAGTAGCCAGTGTGGCAAGGTGCTGTCATACCAGGTATCGCGCCAAAGTCGAGTCAGGCGGCTAAGTTCGCTAATTGACTTGCCAACATCGAGTGCAACGGCTTTTGCATCAGGATATTTGCGTGCGTACCAACGCTTAATGTTAGCGTGCTCTTTTTTCTCTAGTGCTTTTTGATTGGGGAAATACCAGGCAACAATAAATGTGACCTCTTTGGTTTCTCCTGGTTTGAGGCTTAACTCACTGAAGACTGTTGTTAGTGGTCGGGCAAGTTTTTCTGCATCAAGATGTGTGGCGTCAGCCACCATGGTACCAAATGACCTGATTCACTAAGAGATACTTCTGCTACATTTAAACTGATGTAGAGGAGTATCGAAATGAGCATGTCAAATACAGAAAAAAGGGTCAAGGATATTCGGCGCAATACCCGCAGGAAGTTTTCTAGCGAGGAGAAGATTCGTATTGTTCTTGATGGTTTACGAGGCGAGTGTTCTATTGCCGAACTATGCCGTCGGGAAGGCATCAATGCCAATCTCTATTATCGTTGGAGCAAAGACTTCCTGGAAGCCGGCAAGAAGCGCCTCTCGGGAGATACCGTCCGGGAAGCCAATACCGATGAAGTCTCCGGCCTCAAGCGCGAGAATGGTGATCTAAAGCAAGCCGTAGCAGAACTTTACCTGCGCAATGATTGGCTTAAAAAAAGTCTGACTGGGCAGGGTGTGACCTTGGACGACGGCTGATGTACACCGCCTCAGAAAAGCTAGCTATTATCCGACTGGTGGAAGACTCTGAGCTTTCCGTTCGCCGGACACTCGATGAGATCAACGTCAGCCGAAGCAGTTTTTATCGCTGGTATGACGCCTATGAGCGGGCTGGACTCGATGGTCTTGAACGTAAAGGCCGGGCATCCCGGCGCCATTGGAATCGAATCCCGGACTCTGTCCGGGAGTTTGTTGTGAAAGTGGCATTGGATTGTCCCGATATGACGCCCAGGGAACTGGCCTGGCATATCACCGATACCCATGACTACTTCGTCTCGGAGTCCAGTGTTTATCGTATTCTCAAGGCGCACGACTTGATCACGAGCCCTCAGTTTACCGTACTGAGCGCGGCAGATAAGTTCCAGCACCCGACCAGCCGTGTGCATGAGTTGTGGCAAACGGATTTCACCTATTTCCGGATCGTTGGTTGGGGTTGGTATTTCCTGTCGACGATTCTGGATGATTACTCGCGTTATATTATCAGCTGGCGTCTGACTACAACGATGTCTGCTAGCGATGTTACCGATACGCTGGAAGATGCCCTCAAGTCAACGGGCTTAACCGAAGCGCGAGTACGGCATAAGCCGAGGCTTCTGTCAGATAACGGGCCGTGTTACATCAGCGGGGAACTAAAGGACTGGCTGAAGCGTCAGGACATGCAGCACACTCGTGGTGCTCCCTATCACCCACAAACCCAGGGCAAGATCGAACGGTACCATCGCTCTATGAAGAACGTAATAAAACTGGAAAACTATTACTATCCCTGGGAGCTTGAAAAGGCGATTACTGAGTGGGTTGCCCATTACAACCATGAGCGATACCACGAGTCGCTTGATAATGTGACGCCAGCGGACGTCTACGAAGGCCGAAGAAATGACATATTGGATCAGCGTGCCCTTGTCAAAATACGCACGCTGAACAAACGAAAAGTACACAACCTGCGATTAGCAGGCTAGACTGGAGAAAAGGCCGGCAGAAAAGTGTCTCTTAGAAAATGGGTTAAGTGGTCCCAAATGGTTTGACGACGTACAAAAATGATCAAGCAGAGTCGATAGAGCTCAGCTTTGATAATTTTGTACCTGGAGAGACGATTTCTTCCGTGAGCTATTTAGGGCTAAATCCGGAAGATGAGTATCCAGGAGTAGAGGCCGACCGTGTCGGTGTCAAGAACCAGCCGCATAGTGAGGGCAATAAACTAGAGCTGACTGTACCGGGTTTGTCCCTTAGTCATGTAACTTTTAGTTCGGGAACGCTGTAAATGGTAGATAAATGACGTATTTAGTGGTAACGTTACCAATAATTGCGTCAATTAGTCGCTTTTACTCGGAAGTACCATAGCAAGGAGCTAAAAAAAATTATTACTATCAAAGATGTAGCAAGAATTGCGGGTGTATCGACATCCACTGTTTCCCGCGTGATTCGTGGTGAGAGTAACGTAAAAAAATCGAGCCGTTCAAAAATCCAAAAAGTCATCGACGAGTTGGGTTACCGCCCGAACATTAATGCCCAGGCGCTGGTAAGTAAGAAGTCCAGCACTTTGGGTGTGGTCATTCCTAATGTCTCTATGCCATTTTTCGGGACTTTGGCTTACGGTGCAGAAGAGGCCATCAAAGCTGGCCCGTATAGAGTCCTGGTCAGTAATGCCAACGATAGTGAGCGTGCAGAAATGGATGCAATCGACTCCTTGCTCCAGCATAGATGTGGAGCCATTATTTTTCACAGCGCCCATACCAGCGATGAAAAATTGATTGAGTTGTCAGAAAGAATCCCCGGTTTGGTCTTTGTGAATCGCTTTATCAGTAAGCTGGCCCATAGGTGTGTTTGGTTAGACAACAATCAAGGCGCCCAAGAGGCGACTCGCCATCTTATGAGCAAAGGTCATAAAGATATTGCGGTTATTACCCGTGCAGATGTTAATCCCGATGCACAAACCCGCTTGGATGGTATTCGCACGGGAATGAATAATGCGGGCCTTACGCTGGACAAGGATTTGCTTGTCCAAGGAACGACGGCTGATATGGACGGTGGTAGAGAGGCCGCACGTAAGTTGCTTGCTACGGGCAAGAAATTTACCGCTATTCTGGTTTATAACGACAATATGGCGGTTGGAGCGGTCCACGAGCTCGATGCGCAAGGCATTAAGGTTCCTGAGCAGGTTTCCATTATTGGATTTGACGATCTATTGATTGCCCAAGCCCTTCTGCCTGAACTGACAACCATGCACTATCCGGTAAAAGAAATGGCAGAGTATGCGAGTCACCTGGCGATACAGTTGTCGGAGGAGCCCGCTTCAGCCGGACGAACGCATCTCTTTATGCCGCATATAGTGGAGAGAAATTCGGTATTAGATATTTCGTCTGAGCAGACAGTCTTGAAAGCCGTTAGTAGTGAAGTAAGCTAAGCTCGAACGCGCCTATCATGAAAAGAGAGTATCATGAGACGAAGCTCGCACTCACTCAAAAAGCTGCGCTAGGTGTCGGTTTTTTCTGTTTGTTTTTCATAGAAAAAACCAGTGAGGTTCTAGCGGTTCCCTTTTATCAAATGATGCTAGGGGTCGATCCCTTCTTATTTAGCGTTGCGCTGACCCTGCCTATTATTATCTCGTCCTTTTTCTCTCCATGGGTTGGGCAGTTAACAGATAATTACCACAGTAGATTCGGCAGGCGCAGACCCTTTATCTTTATCTCTGCCTGGATTAGCGCCTTGCTCTTCGGTTTGATGTGGATGGTTCCCGAGCACTGGGCAACTAATAGTCAATTGTTATATTTTTTTATCGTTTCAATGCTTTTCTATATCGCGTCGCTATTTTATAGCGTGCCGCTGATTTCCATGTCTTACGAGATCACTAAAGACGCTCACGAGCGTATCAAAGTGATGGAAATGAATACCTATTTTATCAAACTCGCGTCTCTAAGCGGTCAATGGTTATATCCACTTGCCGCGCTTTCCCTATTTGGTACTGTTTTTTTCGGTATTAAGGTGGTGGGGTGGGGTATTGCTATAGTGGTTATTGGCTTATTAGGCATGTTACCCGCGTTGATAATCCGTGAGAATAATGGAGAAAAAACGGATCGTGTAGTTAACAAGGTATCATCATCACAACTGTGCATTGTCTCGTTGGTGGATATACAGCAAGAGCCATCTATGTCATCTTGGAAGAACTGTACCTCTACACTATCAAAATTCCGGTAGATGGAGGCGGGTAAGGCCGAGTCACTGACGGGTCTGTTGAATTCATGATATCAATGTGTAAACCCTATGAAAAATAACTATGCCTGTATTGGCCTGTTCAATCCAAAGTCACCTGAGAATGTTGGCTCAGTGATGCGCGCTGCTGGTTGCTATGGCGTCAACTCGGTGTTCTATACCGGTAGGCGTTACGATCACGCCAAGCCTTTCTACACGGACACCCAAAAAATCTATGAAACACTGCCTCTCATTGGAGTGAAGGAATTAGAAGACATCATCCCGTTGGGCTGTGTACCAGTAGCAGTAGAGTTGATTGATGGCGCCAAGCCCCTGACTACCTACAAGCACCCGGCTCGAGCCTTCTACATTTTTGGTCCGGAAGACGGCACCCTGAAAAAGGAGATCACTGACTTTTGCGAGGACATTGTCTACATCCCAACTAAGGGCTGTATGAATTTAGCCGCCACAGTAAATGTAGTGCTCTACGATCGCCTCGCCAAGGGAGATAACTTCTCTCACCATCAAGAGGTATTAAAAAATAAAAACAAGACTAGTAGTAATGGTGATTTAGCCTGACCATTGATAATAGCTTGTCGATTGGCAGCAACTAGGTACTTGTAGTAGATTGAACGATATTAGGAGGTATTAATCCTTCCTATACCCGACGGGGTATTCTGAAGGAAAGCTGGCGCGAATCACAACCAGCGCAAATGGCTTTGAGAGTAAAGTGTATGCATTGCCAGAATTTTCCGAGGGCTATGGTCCGGCACCCTACGCCTTGGGCGTACATCCAAAAACCGGAGATGTCTGGGTGAACGAGAATATGACAGACCGTTTCTTTCGTTTCATACCGGGGCAGGAGCGCTTTGTGGTCTATCCCGCACCGCTGACGATGAAGGGCACATCGCGGCAAAGCTAAAGCTGGCTGAGCTTAAATTGCTCGCAAAGTCGCCAGATCATATCAATGTCGAAGAGGCTGGTGAAATACTGGCTGATATTGCCGAGGCGCAATCTGACAACCCTGAATATCAATACCTAATGGCAATATCATTTTCGAAGATGGAACCAAGGCAGCTTTCGAAAACTGTCACCCATATGCATGCCGCCATTTATATGGGCAAGGAATTAAACTGGGATGTTTCTGACTGGGAGAAACAGCTGGACGTATGGACGACAGGTGGGCAAGTTTATATCGAGCAAGTGTCAGATGGTCGAAATCTTCCCCGTATCTATGACTAGCCATCTTGCGAAAGTAGTGCCTGTTATGAGTATTCTGCCGTGACCGCGCTTGTAAATAACAAATACACTCGCCATCGTAAGGATACGATTGAGCCTTTTTTTATTTATTAGCATCGTGTACGTCGTCAGGCCGTTATGGCGTCAGTGAACACACCGGAGACTCAATCGGCTACCCACGGCTAGCACTCGAGCCCTGGGCTCGCAATGAAGTCTTGGGTAGGTAGGTAGGAAATTTACTCTCGGCTTTCTTAATCAGTTGCAAATTGTTATATCGCTGAATAATACTGCAGACTGAAAAGGTCCTCATCATCTGTCCAGCATTTTCGCAAGACCAGACCAGCTTGGGCAGCTAATTCGGCAAAGCCGTCGACAGTGTACTTATACGAATATTCCGTGAGTATGCGTTCGCCCTTGTTGAATGGAATAGCTTGGCCCGCCAGCATTACCAACTGATCAACCTGACTTTCTAAATGCATCTCGATCCGTGCGTCTTGCTCGTTATAGAAGGCGACGTGGCGGAACTGTGTTAAGTCGAAATTTGCATCGGTGACTGCGTTAATATGGTTGAGGCAGTTCAGGTTAAAGGCTGCGGTTGTGCCGGAAGCGTCGTTGTATGCCCGATGAAGCACGTCAGTATCTTTCTGTAAATCCACCCCGATCAGCAGACTTCCGTCATTACCGATCGTACGTCGAACGTGACGTAGGAAGTCAATGGCTTGCTCGGGCGTGTAATTGCCAATTGTAGAGCCTGGGTAGAAAACCATTCGTGAAAAATCAAGAAATTCTGGAAGTAGCTGAATAGCTGATTGCATATCATCGGCAATGGGATATACGTCTATATCTTCAAATTCACGTTGTAGCTTTTCAGCGGCTGCAAACAGGTAATCTGCGGAAATATCTATGGGAACGTAGCACACCGGCCGCAGTACAGGCAGCAAGTGTCGAATCTTGGTGCAGCTACCCGCACCGGGTTCGAGTAACACAATGTTTTGCCCGGCAATTTCTTTGATTTCAGTTGCGAAGCGATTGAGTAGGGAGAGCTCCGTACGTGTGGGGTAGTACTCATCCAGGAGAGTGATTTGGTCGAATAATTTAGAACCATACTCATCGTAGAAGTACTTTGAGTTAATCCTTTTGGGGGATGACGTAAGCCCGGAAAAAATTTCATCCAGTGGCTCGGAGTCAATGTTCGGGGAGTATAGTGTCTGGTCTTTCTCAGGTAATGCTTGCATTAATATTGTGCTCGGTAGTGAGTATATGTTTACAAGTTCTGCGCCAGTCTAATTCCGGTAAACTGCCATTGATCCTGGGGATAGAAAAAATTTCGATAACTGTGGCGGTAGTGGCCGGGACTGGTTGCTACGCTGCCGCCTCGCAGAACAAGTTGATTCGCCATGAACTTGCCATTGTATTCCCCGACAGCCCCATCGGCAGTTTTGAATCCAGGGTAGGGCGAGTAGGCACTGCTAGTCCACTGCCACAAGCTACCGGTCACATCACCGTCCAATGAGGGGTGAGCGACATATTGGGGATGCAAGGGGGAAGCTGAAGAAATCGACTCAGAATCTGGATTGTTGGGATGTGCATTAGCGGCGACTTCCCACTCAAACTCGGTTGGTAGACGAGCGTTGCTCCAGCGCGCAAAGGCGTCGGCTTCGTAAGCACTGAGATGACATGCGGGACGGTTTGGGTCCAGCTCAATTAAACCGTGCAGAGTATACTCCCACCACTGGCCATCTTTTTGTAACCAGTAAAGTGGAGCCAGAACTTGATCGGCCAGCTGCGTAGCGGTGGCGCGTGCGGCCCAGCCATCGGCAAGCCAAAGTTCGGAACGGTCATAGCCTTTATCTGCCATGAACTCCAGAAATTCGCCATTGGACACCAATCGATCGGCGATACGGAAACCTTCGACATACTGGGTGTGGCGGGGTAGCTCATTATCAAAGCAGAAATCGCTTTCCCTCTCGTGGCCGATTTGGCACAGGCTACTATCAAAGCTCATCCACTTTATTGGTTGAGGTTTTGAATCGTTTGTTGGCGGTTTATCGCGGTACGCAGGATACATCGGGTTTTGAAACCAGCAGTACTTGAGGTCAGTAAAGAACAGCTCCTGATGTTGTTGCTCATGGTGACAGCCGAGTTCAATGAGTTCAGCTAAAGGATCTGAAGGGCATAAAGGCTGCCTATCAAGAAGGCCGGAGATAGCCTCGTCGACATGAGCGCGATAGAGATATACGTCTTCTACCGTGGGGCGTGAAAGTAAGCCTCGCTGATGACGCGGGTACTGCTTACCGACCCCATTGTAGTATGAGTTGAAGAGGTATTCGAACTGCGGGTGAAATACCTGATAACACGGAGAATAAGGCTTCAGTATAAAAGTTTCGAAGAACCAGGTGGTGTGTGCCAAGTGCCATTTAGCGGGACTGGTTGATGCCATAGCTTGGAGGCCGTAGTCTTCAATACTGAGCGGCCGGCAGAGTTGTTCAGAGTATTGCCTTACCGAATGGTACCGCTTTACATACCCGCTATTGAGCTTAGTGGCATTGGAACTTACAACAGGACGTGCGGTTTGAGTTGAAGAGAGACGGGTGGTCTTTAGTTCTGCATTTTCCATTGCGCTGGGAACTCCTTAACCTCTATTGATCTCACGTTTCCACCAATTGCTACACGGTTGCCCAAGTTTCTTACTCGCATCCTACCGCCTGACTCGGAACATTGAAAGACAGTAAATGATTCCAGTCCCGCAATAGAGTTTAGGTATGGCCCGAGTACACGAAGAACAGAACCGGTGGCAGTATCTTCGTCGTTACCATACTGTGGTGCAAAGTATCTTACCTTGATCAAGCTTTCATCTTTAGTGCACCGTTGCCAAGCTAACACTGCCCGTTGAGTGTGGGTACTAATGACTCTAGTACTCACTTCGAGTCTGTCCAGATCAAATTGGTTATCCAGTTGCAGCAATAGGTATCCGTCGTCTGGACTGGTTGACGCAGCGTTGAGAGGGGTTAGGTAAGTACTGCACTCTGTAGAGAGTAGCTGTGAGGTCCAGTTGGGAATATCGATGCTCGAGGCTTCAATTGAAGGCAGAAATAACCAGATTTCTGAGCTGCCTAATCCGGTTGCGAGGCGTTCAGCTGTTATACCTTCGCCCAAATTTATCTGCTTGTGATCCGTTAACTGAAATAGAGCGTATGCTGAAGCTAATAAGCCATGCCCGCAGCATTGGATCTTCCTGCCTTCTTGGAAACAGTCTACCTTGAATCGATTGTTGTCGTCAGATGATATGTGGCAGTGGGCAATTGTTTCGGGTATTTTTTGTTCGTGCTTGAGTAAGGGTAATTGCTCTTCTCGCGCGCCGGTAGCGGCGCTGATAGCGGCAAAGTTCCCCTGGGCTCCAGAGTCTGTATAAAAGACTTGGTAGATGTTCATTATTGGTTGGTTTGGCATTAAAAGCCCGGTTGAAGCGACGTCCGCCTGTTTGCAGGATTATGCTTTTCAACTAATCTTACACACATAGCCAACATGAGTACACACAACGCTAGCTAAGAATTATCTCGACAATAACCCTACACTTTTTCTGGTTATACACTGATCGATTTGGCTTTGATTCAATACAAGGACGCTCTCTATGACGCACTATGATGTGATTTGGATTAATGGTCTGCTTCGTGTCTTATTTATGTTGCTGGTCCGCTCTATGCGTCTACAACTTCCCCTGCGGAACATTTGTATGTGCTCGTAGTTGTTGCTGTTGCTCATTTACGCTCAGGGTATTTTCTCCGTCAGTAATTGACCAGGACCAACACTGCTCTTTGCCTACTTGTTCAGTCAGAGGTGAGATACTGATAGTCAGTTCACGGGAAGGATCTACGGCAAAGGGTTCAGGTAGGGGAAACAAAATTTGATCCCAGTGGGTGGGCAAATCATGTGGTCCTGTGCCGAAAGACACTCGCGGGCACAATTTTGAACTAAACCAACCACAGAGGGCGTAAATTTCTGACTTTTTGTTGGGGGTTATGGTGCCCGTAAATACCCTGGGCGTGTCGACTTTACTGATGGTATGCATATTGAGCGAGCCTAAATGGACCGTGCTCTTCAGTATGCTTTCCGGGTCCAGGGTGACTAAATCAGTTTGTTCAAAGGGTGCATGAGCTATCGGTGAAAAATTAATATCGTAGGGTTGGTCCTGCAGAAAGGATAAATCCTCTAATACTTCTTCATCGCAAACCAGACCGGCATGAAGGCTCACTTCTGCAGGAATCATTACACCGCCTTTTGCTAAGTAACGATCCCGTATGACCAGTAGGGGCTCCAGCATCGCTTCATAAAACAGGCAATGTCCCATCCATTCCGAAACGATGACATCGACTTTTTCATCCAATTGTAAAGACTGATGGTCATCATGATAAAAGTCGATGTTACTAAAACCGTTTACCTGTGCAATTTCTTGTGCTGTTTTGATAAAAGGTGAGCGATCCACAGCTATCACTTTACCAGCGCCTGCTCGAGCGGCAAACATCGCTAGAACGCCAGTACCACAGCCAAAATCCAGTACAGACTGCCCAGGGGTGAGTACATCGTTGATGGCCTGTTCATAGGCATCGGTACGCACGACATCCTGCAGCATGACCTTGTGCATAGCAACGTCGCGATAGGACATGTGATAGTTGGGTGAAATACCCTCTTTTTCGCTGCTGGTGCTCATATAGTTCTCAATGTCAGGACGGTGTGGACAGACCAGGTTTAACAAACCCGATACGGGTGATTATACTGGAAAGATTAAACGTGGTCTGTCCCCTATTATTCTGCTTCTGGCAGGTCCGATCGGTCGCGTTGGAATAGGCCGGCTAGTTGTTCGCGGTTGTGCTTTTCGTGGTCAATGCGGTCCTTGAGATCTGCTGTTTGCTTTGGCGAACTGGCTAATATTTCGTCATCGTGGCGTTTAAAGGTATTCACTAATCTGTCGGATTCTATCTGGCTGTAGCCGTAGGCCTGAAGTACCAGGTGAGCGGCTTCCAGGCTGGAGCCCATCAGTTCTCTTACTGCGTCTCTTACCCCCTGTTGCTGAAACTGCTCGAGGCTAAATCGATTGTGTGCGCGGGCCACGAGATGGACATCGGGGTAGTGGTGGCTAACCAGCTCGGCGACACGCAGGCTCTCTTCCTCGTTATCCAATGCGAGTAACATTACCTTGGCATCGGCTATGCCGGCCATTTTTAGAAGGTCGAGGCGGCTAGCGTCACCATAAAATACCTTGTTACCAAATTGTTTTACAAATTCTATGTGCTCAGCATTATTATCCAGTGCAGTGAAGGGGATGTTATTGGCCGCCAGAATACGCGCACTGATTTGGCCGAAACGTCCGAATCCCGCAATGATAACCTCAGGCTCTTCCTGGTCGCGGCTAGTGTCGTAGACTTTCGGGCAGTTGGAAGTACTGAAGAATTGGCTGTGCAGGATGACCAAGGGTGCGGTCAACGCCATTGACAGCCCTACAACCAGCGTCACCTGGTTTGCCAGAGCCGTTTCAACCAGGCCATTACCCACAGCTTGGGTCATTACCACGAAGGCGAATTCTCCACCTTGCGATAGCATTAAGCCTAAGTGAAGAGAGTCTTTGGATGACTGCTTCCCAAGTCTTAAAAGCGCCCATATGATGAGGGTCTTAACCGCAACCAATGCGAGAGCAGCGCTTACAATAATGAGGGGCTGCTCGGTCAGCAGAGCAAGATCTAAATTCATGCCAATGGCGATGAAAAATAGACCTAGTAGCAGACCCTTAAAAGGTTCGATTTCTGTTTCCACTTGATGTCGAAAACTCGAATTCGCCAGTAGTACACCGGCAATGAATGCTCCCATTCCCATGGATAGTCCCACCGACTCCAAGGTATACCCGGTAGCCAGTACGATGAGTAGGGCAGATGCAGTCATCACTTCAGAGCTGCCCCACTTAGACACTAGGCGTAGGAACGGATTGAGGCAATATCTGCCCGCCACCAATACTGCCAGTAATGCCAACAGGCTGGTATACCAAGCGGGGCTGTCAGCAGCGCCGGAGTTGCCGAGTGCGTCTACCAGGAACAAAATAGGGATTACGATAAGATCTTGCATGAGCAGTATGCCAAAGCCCTGTTGTCCGGTCGGGCTTTTGAGCATGCGGTGCTCGCTCATTAGTTGAAGAGCGAAGGCTGTCGATGACAGGGCGATCGCCATAGCTATTACCAGCGCTACGGGCCAAGTGACATCTACAAATAGGAGAACACCACAGATGACGGCCGTGGTAAGTGCAATCTGACTGCCGCCAGTCAGCAGCATGGCGTGTCGCATACGCCAGAGTTTTTCGGGTTCCAACTCGATACCGATTAGAAAGAGAAAGAGTACGACACCGATCTCAGCCACATGCATTATGGTGTTGGGGTCGTTCACCAGATTCATCGCAGACGGTCCGATGAGTGCACCGGCAACCAGATAGCCCATAATGGCGCCCAGTTTCAGTCTTTTGAAGATGGGCACGGCCACGACGGCGGCGCCGAGCAAGACTATCGCTGATCCTAGAATACTCATGCTTGTTCCTTGATACTATTGTATATTTATTTTGTTATACTTTAGTATAACTTAATTCACAGGGAGTACGTCATGACCTCGGTAATCGTACGTCAATCCGGCGGCGCTGAAATTGTAAGCATCCCCAAGGCCATCGGTAAGACTTTGGGTCTCCACGTTGGCTCAAAGCTGGACTTGTCTATCGTTGACAACAAAATAATCCTGACCCCCATGGAGGAAGATCTCACTCTGGAATCGTTGCTTGCGAACAGTCCTCGCGAATGCTTTGACATTCTCACTGAGGATCAAGTCTGGGTTGACGCTAAGCCTTCCGGCAAGGAAGTTTAATGTATATTCCGGATAAGGGCGATATTGTTTCACTGAGCTTTGATCCAAGCGCGGGCAATGAGATTATAAAGTGGCGGCTGGCGCTGATAATTTCACGTAAGGCGTTCAATGAGCATACTGGTTTTTCCATTGTCGCGCCGATTACATCTACTAAGCGAGGCATAGCCCTTGAAGTGGAGCTAGAGGAAACGAATACTCAGGGTGTTGTATTGATCCATCAATTGCGATCGCTCGATGTTAACAGTCGAGGCATACAGTTTGTTGAAAAAGCACCGGCGGCGGTCACGGAGCGCGCCACCAAATTGGCTGTCACCATCATCAGCTAAGAGTCCCCGATAAATCCATAACTGCGCATAATGTATATTATGTTAAATAGAGTATGCTGGCCTCTGTGACTGTTATTGAGGCTACTAAAGATTAGCCGCCAACTCTCTGGTCAGTTCGGCCGCCGTAATTTCCTTACAGCCAGTAGCATTTTGTCCGCACCAAAGTGGTGAGAAATCACCTGAGCCGCTCTCTTCCGCTTGTTTCCGTAATACAGTAATGGCAGTAGAAGCTAATGGAAATTCAGGCGCATCGCAATTGATCGGGCCTATTTCTCTGATGACACGATTAACGATACTGCGAGCCGGCCTTCCAGAAAAGAGATTGGTAATAGCCGTATGGTGCGCCTCTTCACTTTTTATAGCTGCTCTATGTATCTGGCTGGTCTTCGTTTCTGAGCAAAGCAGATAGGCGGTACCGACTTGTACCGCGGTTGCACCAAGCGCTAGTGCCGCTGCAACACCTTGCGCATCAACAATACCGCCGGCAGCAATCACGGGCACTTTTACTTTTTGTATAATCTGTGGCAAAAGCGCGAACGTTCCGGCTTGAGTTGTTAAATCATCGGACAAAAATATACCACGATGACCACCCGCTTCAAGCCCTTGCGCAATGATGCCGTCGGCACCGTGTGCTTCAAGCCATTGGGCTTCTTCAATAGTGGTTGCAGTTGCTAGTACTATTGATCCCCAAGATTTTACCCGCGCTAGTAGATCAGGTTGAGGTAAACCGAAATGAAAGCTCACTATGTCAGGCCCATATTCTTCTATAACATCAGCCATTTCGTGACTAAAGGGCTCGCGCCTAGTGCCAACTGGAATATCATCAGTACTAATACCATATTCAGAAAAAAAGGGTTTTAGTACTGCTTGCCACCTGGATTCCCTTTCAGAGCTAGCTTTAGGCGAAGCATGGCAAAAGAAATTGATATTGAAGGGTTTATCCGTTTGTAATTTTATGGCAGTCAGTTCAGCACGAATAGCATCACCACTGAGCATTGCGCAGGGTAAAGAACCTAAACCGCCAGCTAAAGATACAGCCACTGTCAGGTCGCTATCTTGAACTCCCGCCATAGGCGCCTGAATAATTGGAAGTTCAACACCTAAAAAATCACTGATTTTCATTTCTTATGGTACTCCACCTATTGAGTAGTGTGTTGTTCTCCGTCACTTGGAATCCCGCCTGACACTCCACATAAATACCACGCATCCTAAGAACACGATTATGACCAATACCCCTAATGGTATGGTGAAATCCACAAGCGGTGTCTCTGCGCCGGTTTCTTGATTTCGTCCTGCAAGTTCAAAAAAGCGACTAAACAATAGTACCGAGAGAGCACCCATTGTCCCTGCTGCTATAGTGAAGCCTATATTTACAATAGTTAGTTGAAGCCTGGTTAGTCTGGATCCGCCAACAAAGGCTGCAGTCACATAGGCGGCGGCAATTGAAAAATAGATGGTGATCGCCGACAAAAAGTTGCCTTGGACTGAGGTGGCATATTCAGCAAGGCCGTAGTCAATCATAAGCTTTCACTCCGTGGTCGATCGGCGGACGTATAACAGTTTCTTCTTTTGCCGAAGGCTTGTATTTCTTAGGCAATTTATCTAATTTTCGATAGCTTCCGTTCTGGGTCGTCTACCGACCACCTTAACCAAACGGCGATTATGTTTCATGGCGACTTTTCAAAAGTGCCAGAAACAGACTTTGCTACTCACACACCCAGGCGCCGGTCTCCTTACTGCAATGGTCCGGTGCGCCGCGTTCGTCCCATATGGCCGTGATGCCCACTTTCTCCATAAATGGGACATATCGTGGGTGAGCGGAAAAGCCAGATTTTCTATGAAGAACCGAAGTTTGAATAATTTGATCGGAAAAGGTCCAAATAGCGTTTGGATTGTATTGTTTCTCTAGGTGATCATAAAAATCATCAAGATGTCCAAGGCCCAGAAAAAATACCCAGCGACCAAAATTTACTCCGAGTATTTTATCCACAGGGAATTCGTATATTTTCTCTCGCCCTGTGTCGGGACTGCTAATCGCATGGATCCAACTATCGGCACCTTTCGCTTCTTCCCCAATGCGCTTGAGAAATCTTATATAGATAGTGGCCGCATGATCAACATCACGTGCGATTGAATAAAATATAAATTGATCAAGAGCTTCATTCGGCTCTCCTAAGTCAAAGGCTTGTTGATTAATAACCAACGCCTCCTCTTCACGGCCTGTTGCCCAGAGCGCATCGGCATAGCTGGACAGTGCCAAGGGTGACAACGGATCTATGCTGACCCAATGTTCTGCGACCTGAAGCGCTTCGGAAAAGTAACCTGTCCCCAGAAGAACATAATTTACCGCATTGAGAAGCATAGGATCATCGGGGTTTTTCTCATAAGCGTATACCAGTGCGGTAAGTTCCGTATGCCAACCGCCACTCACTGGGTTTGTGGCGGCAGACATCGCAGCGGCAATGGACAGGCCAGGGTCTAAAGCAAGGGCTTTTTCGGCTGCCTCAAAACAGAGAACGGGGCCTTCATCCAGTGAGATTCCGGAAGCGGCGCCGGAGCGGGTCCAGTATTCAATAGATAACGCCTCCCATGCTTCGGCAAAATTAGGATCGAGCGCAACAGCCTGCTTTAAGAGCTTGATGGGCTGGTAAATCTCCCACTGTTCCCTGGAGAGTGCTTTCGCGGCCAAAAACTTTTCATAAGCCTGCATGTTTTTTGTGGGACGCCCGCGGTTTGGCTGGTCCGTGTCGAGATGGATCTCTAAGGCATTCATAATATTCATCGCGATGTCATCTTGCATATCGAAGATGTCGGTCATCTGCCGATCATACGTTTCGGACCATATGTGGTAGCCATCTGCCACATTGATGAGCTGAGCGGTTATGCGAAGCCTAGAACCCGACTTGCGCACTGAACCTTCCAGAACTGTAGCCACATCAAGAGTCTGGCCAATTTCTCGCAAATCTTGGTTTTTCCCCTTGAACACAAAAGACGATGTGCGGGCTGCAACTTTCAACTCTCGGTTTTTGGCGAGCAGGTTGAGAATTTCCTCCGACAGACCATCGGCGAAATAATCCTTATCGTCGGACATGTTGACGAAAGGCAGCACGGCGATGGATCTTCTGATGTTCGCAGCCGTCGTGACGGGGCCCGCCACTGTTGTGTTTGCGGCGAGCGGTGCTTCTGGCATGCGCAAATATCCGTCCCAGAGCATGAACAGCAGAGCTATCGCCATCAGGCCGATGACGACAAAATCAAGTTTGCGACCGGTAGAAAGGGAAACCGACTGACTCTCATCCACATCCGCCGTTCTCATCAGCCCCTCGGGCGTTAGCTCGAACGCCCAGGCAAATAGGAGTGCGAAGGGGAAAGCGATGAGACCAAGGTAGAAGACAATGCTGCTCAGGCTTTCCGGCAGATTAAGCGCCGGTACAGCAATGTCGGTGATCTGGATAACGACCCAGGCAAGCGCCAGATAGGCCAACCCCACTCGAAAAACATTCCGACGTTTTAGCTCTTGCAAAAGTCCGTTCACGCTATCCCTCCAAGAATCTGAAGCGTTGGCGCATCATATCAACAAACCTGAAAAAGGAAATAGCCATTTCTTCCAAGGGCCTAGGCCAGAGTCGTGCCAACAACGGAAGGTAGCGCCGAGCGAACCGGCGATTTCCCCTATAGCACCAATAGCATCCCAATTCATCGGCATCTGCCCTGCCTCCTAACAGTTTCTTCTTTAGCCTAAGGCTTGTATTTCTCAGGCAGTTTATTGTGAATCTATCAAGTCTCACATTCTTAAACTAATAATTAAAAATCAACCACCTAGAAGACAAAAACCAGTTTCATTCAACCCCGAGATAAGCTACCTGAAACCGGGGAAGAAAAGAAGCAGCTGTTTGATAGCATCGGTCGCTTTGGTGAAACTAAAACTTGGATGATGGACTAAAGCTAACATGCCTACCGTAGACTAGCCTCCGCCCAGTAATATCGTCGCCAGCGGCAAGCGTTGGCGCGGTGCTGCATCCCGTTCCGCATACGCTGCCGGTACATGCGCCGGTTCGCCGGCATAGCCAATTGCCAGCCCAGTCAATGGCTTGATGTCCTCGCCTGGGTTAAAACTTGCAATCACCTTGTCGGGTTCAATGCCAATCATCTGATGCACACAGAGGCCTCGCGCTACTCCTTCCACCGTCAACATGGCCGAGGCCGCACCTAAATCATGCTCTGCCGCCGCGTTGGGTTTGCCGTTGTGGTCAAAGGTCGTTTTTACCAGGCCCAATGCTAACACCGGTGCATTAATCGCCCAGGGTTGGTTGCCTTCTACCAGACAGGCGTGGATTTTTTCCCAAGTATCAGAGCCATCGTTCTTAACACCTACGATGTAACGCCAGGGCTGCGCGTTGTATGAAGACATACACCAGCGGGCTGCCTCTAGCAGCGCATCCAGGTCGCCCTGTGCAACGGGCCTGTCTGGGTCAAACGCATAGGGGCTATGCCTTTTGACTAGCAGTTCGTTGATCGGATACTCGGGTCTTGCGTCACTATTACTCATTGTATTCTTTAATCTCTTCGGTTGATAAATCGGTTCAAACACACCGCACTAATAATTTAAGCAAGCGCCCTACCCACGTGTAATCTACAAATATCTGGCTAGATCGGCATGGGACAAATTCACTGGCAGTGATAATTGACCGCTACAATCATAAACGCACATGCTATTTCAGACCGCCGCAATACTCACTCTGGCATCGTTATAACAAGCACCGCCGGCAAGATCAGCTTTATGCCCGGGTACCAACGCATTGATTGTATTCTCATTACCTTTTAACCAAGCACCTTTGGGCGTATAAACTGTAGACCGCCTCACTGCATCGGTTATTTTTAGGGGCAAATAAACTTCCGCTTGTTCATTAAATATTCTAACTAGCTGCCCAGCTGATAGTTGTAATTCTTTTGCATCTTGCGGATGCATTTCTAACACCACATCTACATCGTGTCCCTCTACCCCACCAAAGGTCGAATTAGTGCGGTACTCTGAACTTGGACTTACTAAGGTAAAGTGATGCTTGTCTATTAATGGCTGCCATTGAGGTAAGCCCTGCCCGCACTGCTCTTGCAAGTCCGCATCATACAACTCTATTTTGCCACTTGCCGTTGCAGGCGCCTCTCCTCTCAATAAAATGGGTGTGGGATTACCCATAGCATCGCTTGAGCAATCCAGGGCTGATTCAACAGTAACCACCGATTTATCCCGGCCTCGCATCGCAGGGTGTTTTAAATCAATAGCCTGATCTATTAACTGCTGATCAGTGTGCTTAAACTCTGGATCATCAAAACCAAAACGCTCCGCTAAACGTCGATAGATTTCTGTAGAGGGCAAAGCTTCGCCAACCAAATCAATAGCGGGGCTAGATTTTTGTAAATAGGCATGACCATAGGCCGGGGTTATATCGGCGTACTCTAAGTGACTGGCTGCCGGTAAAATGACATCTGCATAATGCATACTATCTGTCATAGTAATATCACATCCCACTACGAATAAACCCTCCCTTGATAATGCCTTTTGCATATTCAATTGCCTAGGGTGAGAAGAGATAGGATTGTGCGTGGAAATAAGTACGCTGGTAACCGGCACGCCTTTACAGGGCATATTACCCTCTAAAATCAAGTCAGGTATATCTAATAGGCTGACAATTTCATCGGGTCCACTGTATAAATCTTCACGGCTTAAGGCCTCTTCATCCAATGGTATAAAGCCACCGGTGTTACATATGCCCGCCCCTTTTGGCCCAATATTTCCCGTAAGTGCGGGTAGGGCTAATGCTGTTCGTATACCTGAGCCACCGTTACGGTTGCGTTCTGGGCCGACTCCAATAGTTAGAGATGCAGGTTTTATATCACGCCAATAATTTATAAATTGTTGAATAGCGGCAATCTCAAGCCCGCAGATGTCAGCGGCCATTTCTAAAGAATACTTGCTCGCCTCTGCTAGGTATTTTTCACTACCTTCAACATGCTGCTGTATAAAATCATTATCTAATGCCCCCAAACGATTCAACTCCGCAGCGACCGCATAACCCAACACCACATCGGTGCCGGGCATAATAGGAAGGTGCAAATCAGCATGCTCAGCGATACGTATGCGCTTAGGATCCACTACGACTAACTTGGCTCCCTGCTTTTGCGCGTCGCGAATTAACTTAGTGAGGTGTAAATTACAGGCCGTAATATTATTACCCCACAGCACCATTAATTTTGATTGGCTAATTTCACTATGTGCTATGCCGCCAACTTCGCCAAATAAACTTTCATACGCGGCACCAGACACACCGGCACACAAGGGTAAAGTATCGACTTTTCGGGCGCCTAAGCGGTGGAGAAAACGTTTATTCATGGAACCGCTAGACAACAAGCCCATAGGCCCGCCGTAACACAAAGGTACTATGGATTGCGGTCCATGCTCGGCAATGCTTTGTTGAAATGCCTCATAGACCTTATCTAATGCTTGTTGCCAGGATATACGCTCAAACCGGGCGCCCGGGCCTTTCGGGCCAACCCTTTGTAAAGGATGAGTTAACCGGTGCTCCCCATGAACCTGCTCGACCAAGCCGGTTGCTACCTTTGAACAAATCTTCCCATGTGTAAACGGATTAGCCTGGCTGCCACGTACTTTTTCTAGGCGACCGTCTTTAATATCAACTCTTAAGCTACAGGTGTCTGCGCAATCTAGCGGGCACACGGCGGGCTTCTGAACAGCATCGCTTGATAAGGTTTCCACTAGAGTGCTCCTTAAGCGCTCAAGGAAGTAGGCTAATCATGGTGTACAGCAACCCTCTCATATACTCGAATGTGCGAAACCTTAGTTGAGGTCGTCGTTAGCCCAAAATTTAGTGCCCTGTAGTGTGGCTTGTAAACTTAGCCCCGCGTCGGTCATCTGGTAAATGGTGGTTCCAGGTACAACAGTGGCGGCTGCCTCAGCACCCATGCCCTTCTCTCCTGACTCTGCGCCACCTTCAGCCTTGCCCGAGAAGTCCCAGCCTTCACTCCTGAAATCCTTCATGGCTTGGGCTGTATGGAAGACGAAAACCAGGTTGAAGTCCTTCACTCCAAGCCCAATACCGCCACCAGCAGAGAACATTTTCATATAGGTGTCTTTACCGGTGCCGTTATCATGCAATATACCGCCGCCACGCTCAGTAGCTACAACAAATAGATTGATACCCAGGCTTGAAAAAGTAGCATACCCTTTTGCTTCGTTAAGTATTCCTTGAGCACCTGGTTTTTCCTTAGTAAGTTGCGCAATTGCATTAGTGCGAGCTTCTCGCAACTCTTTGCGTTCCTTTTCAGGGTCGTCTTTGCCGAACATGCCTGCCTGACTGGTCAGAGGCAGGATGAACAGGAGGGCTGATAGTGCTGCGACAGCGATGTGCTTCATAATAGGTTACTCTCTTCGAATGTGTTGATCTATTGAATTATTTGATTAGCCATTCATTGAATATTAGTCTAATTCTCACCTTTGTCACTAAAATGGTGCAGGGCCTGGGAATTGCTTGCGTAACTGTGGTTTTAATAGTTTACCGGAAGGGTTTCGAGGCAAACTGTCGACGATTTCGTATAGACGGGGTACCTTATAGGCCGCCAGATTTTCGCGACAATAGGCCAGTAAGGATTCAGGACTAGGGGTTTTACCTGCAGCTGCCACAATTATCGCTAATGGCGTTTCGCCCCATTTTTCGGAAGTAAGACCAATAACCGCCGCTTCGGCAACTTCATCACAAGCCGCTAAAACATTTTCGAGCTCGGCCGGGTAGATATTCTCACCACCCGATATGACCATGTCCTTTTTACGATCGCAGATGGTAATAAAACCGTCTTCGTCTACGGTGCAAAGATCGCCGGTATATAGCCAGCCATCGATCAGGGTTTCGGCGGTAGCTTCAGGCTTATTCCAGTAACCCAACATCATATGGCGACCGGCCAGTATTAGCTCCCCTACTTCGCCACTGCCGCGGGCCACTTCACGGCCATCACTATGCACCACTTTGGCTTCGGTATGCATTTGCGGTTTACCGCATGAGCCCACTTTGGTTTCGGCGTCGGCCGGCAATAGAAGTGTTCCAGGGCCGCATGATTCGGTTAGACCGTAAGCCTGGTGAATTGAAATCCCCAGTTTTTCATAGGCTTGTAGCAACGATACGGGTACTGGCGCTGCACCCGTTGAAATATAACGTATGGAAGAAATATCGTATTGCTCGCGCTGTGGGGCAACCAACATGAACTGCAATAAAGCGGGAACCGACATGGTAGTTGTCACCTTCTCCTCGTCGATTGCTTTGAACATGAGTTCCATATCAATGTCACGCATAATAATGCCAGTCGCACCGCGGTGAACAAGCATCGACACTGGCACCAGGCAGCCGACATGGAACATAGGCATAGGCAGCAAGAATCGTTCGTCACATCGCATATCCGATGTGCTCATGCTGGTAAGCTGCGACCACAGCATACAATTATGGCTATGCATTGCGCCCTTGGGGTGACCCGTCGTACCGGAGGTATACATGATAAATAATAAATCGTCGTCGCCGGCACCCACTGGCGGTTCTTGATCGCTACTAAGAGCACAACAGCTGTCGTAGTCTTCTGCAAAAGCCGGCGGTTCACTATCGTCCAGTCGCACACGAAGAAAGGTTTCAGTGCTTATTTTTTCTTTAGCCGCACTCACAACAACGTCAAACTCGCCATCATAGACTAGCAGGCTGACTCCAGCATCAATCAAGATATAAGCCATTTCGGCTGCGACTAATCGCCAGTTCACTGGCACCATAACGGCACCTATTTTGGCGACTGCAAAATAGGTTTCAATAAACTCAGCGCCATTGCGCAGTACAACCGCAACTCTATCTCCGGGTTTAATGCCCTTTGCCAACATGACGTTTGCAATACGGTTACTGCGCTGGTTGAGTTGTAAAAAAGTGAATCGTCGCTGCCGCTCTACTTCGACAAAAGCTTCACTGTTGGTACTAATCTCAGCGCGCTTCTTAAGCAGTAAACCGATATTCTCTTTCATATTGAATCCTGTTGAGTGAGCTCTCTCTCTCTTATCTTACTCCATCTACAAAGTTAGTCATCACTCATATAGGTTACGATAACGATAGTCGGCATAGAGCTGAGGCCTAGTGCAAATATCGGCCACGATACTTTGAAAAAAATCGCAATTTGCGAGCAGCGCAGGCTTAACTATACTGTCTATACAATATGCCAACGTGCCCCGGTCAGTGGCCAAACCGGGGCGTAATAATCAGACTCATAAAGAGAGATAGCTTATGAACTACTTCGTTACCGGCGCAACCGGGTTTATCGGGAAATTTCTTGTCGAGAAATTACTGCAACGCGAGGGCGACGTCTACGTGTTGGTTCGCAAGGGCTCAGAGCAGAAACTTGAGGCGCTAAAGGAGCGCTTCCCGGGCGCCAGCGATCGTATCGTTCCTATTTATGGTGATTTGAGTCAGCCTCTATTGGGTATGGACGATGCGGAACGAGCTAAGTTACGTGGCAATATAGGACATTTTTTTCATGTGGCGGCAATTTACGATCTAGAGGCATCTTTAGAAAGCCAGCAGATCGCCAATGTCGAGGGCACCCGCAATGCGGTGCAATGTGCAGAGGATCTACAAGTAGGATGTTTCCAGCACACTAGCTCAATAGCGGTCGGCGGCAAATACGAGGGTACCTTTCGTGAAGGTATGTTTGAGGAAGCTGGTGAGCTAAGTCACCCCTACTTTCGTACCAAACATGATTCCGAAGCCGTGGTGCGCGAGGAGTGTAAAATCCCCTACCGTATCTACCGCCCCGGCTCCGTGGTAGGCCATTCTCAGACTGGGGAGATTGATAAGGCTGATGGTCCGTACTACAGCTTCCCTACTCTGGCAAAACTGCGCGCGGCACTGCCACCCTGGTTCCCACTGATCGGTTTGGATATGGGCAGTTTCAACATTGTGCCCGTAGACTTCGTGGTTTCTGCTATGGACCATATCGCACATAAAGACGGATTGGACTATAGAGCTTTTCATCTAACCAACCCGGATCATTACTCCGCTGGCGAGATGATGAATATTTTTGCCGATGCGGCCAGAGCACCACGGTTCGTACTGCGGCTGGATACTAAAATCTTCTCCTTTATACCCTCTGGCTTTACGTCGATGTTGGGCAAACTACCACCGGTAAAACGGCTTTTAGCCACTGCAATGGGCAGCATCGGCATGCCGGCTGACGCCACTATGTTCTTCACCTGGAACACTCGCTATGACAATAGGGAAACCGAAATCGCGCTTAAGGGCAGCGGCATCGAAGTGCCCAAACTTGCCAGCTATGCAACCCAGCTGTGGGACTTTTGGGAGCGCAATCTCAACCCGGAATTGTTTATTGACCGCTCCCTAAGGGGCAACGTCGAAGGCAAAGTGGTCATTATTACTGGTGGAGGCACCGGTATCGGCCTGGCATCTGCCATTCGTTTGGGCGAGGCCGGTGCTAAGGTTGTACTCAGTGGCCGCACTCTGGAGACACTGCAGGATGCAAAGACCCAGATTGAAGCAAGAGGCGGCGAAGCCCACATCTACGGCTGTGACATATCAGATATGGAAGCCTGTGATACCTTCGTGGCGCAGGTGCTACAAGATCACGGCCAGATCGATATCTTGATCAACAATGCCGGCCGTTCGATACGTCGCGCAGTCGAGCATTCTTACGATCGCTTTCACGATTTTGAAAGAACCATGCAATTGAACTACTTCGGGTGCCTGCGTATGAGCCTGGGTGTTTTACCTGGGATGACTGAGCGGAGAAATGGTCACATTATCAATATCTCCTCAATAGGAGTGGTTGGACCACCTGCCCGATTTTCTGCCTATATTGCGTCCAAATCTGCACTGGAAGGTTGGAGTCGTTGTGCGGAGGCCGAGTTTAGCGATCGTAATATCAGTTTCACTAACATTAATATGCCGCTGGTACGCACACCAATGATTGGTCCTACCAAGATCTATGACATGGCGCCCACGCTATCTCCCGAGCAGGCAGCAGATATGGTAGTCGATGCGGTCATTCATAGACCAAGCCGTATCGTTACTGGCACCGGCAGAATGTTCCAGATCTGGTACCTGATTGCCCCAAAATTGGCTGCCGCAGCAATGAATATTCCATTCAGGATGTTCGGTGACTCACATGCAGCCAAGGGACTAAAGGGTAGCGATGAACATCATGAGGCAACTAGTGAGCAAGTCGCAATGGCTGCGCTAATGAAAGGCGTGCACTTCTAGAAAAAACAGAAAGAGACTGAGCGTCTGGAGTCATCCAGGCGTTTTTTTGGTTTTTGATTTTGATTTTGATTTTGTTTTAGCTTTAGTCTTTGTCTTAGCGTATTTCTCCCCAGCCTTCTCCAGCCACAGCATGGTATCAATATATGAGACAAATCTGCTCAGATACTCCGGCGACAGTTCGCGCATGCTGGTAAGGGAACGTATCACCAGCGAGTGTGAATTGAGCGGTCCGGGGTTTTCCGGACCTTCCTTAATAAGGCGTGTAACCAGTTTGTCGGAATTAAGTTTCGCCCAAGATTCCCTAAAGCGCTGAACCGATTTTAGTTCGCCCGGCTGTCTGTTGTTTTTATCTTCTAAAGAAAGCCACGGAGTATCTCTATTTAAATCAGTATCAACCAGATTCATCTGCTTGCATAAGTCGCGTAGGCTGTCGTTTTTTTGATGGCTCAGCGCCGCTTTTTTGACACCGTTGAAGTCATAACACTGAAAAAGACATTGAAGAGTTTCCCGTTTGGGTAGGTCGTCTGGTGAAACGCTATCAATAATGCATTGGGCTTCAGTTTGGGCAAGATCTAAATCAGCCTGGTAATCTTTTAAGGCCTGGGAAACTCGAATATTAATGCGTTTCCTTACAGATTCCCTTTGATTCAGTGCACGTCTAGCCATAGATTCAATAAATTCGAAACGAACGGGATCAAAAACATGACGCCCCTCCTTCCTTATAGCATCGATCACTTCGTGAGAATTCATTTATAGCTGGCACCTCTGGGAACCGGTGCCATTTCTACTCGACGATTTTGTGAACGGCCAGCCGCATCCAAATTGGAAACTACCGGCTGTTGCGCACCAAAAGCAGCAGCAAACACCATAGACGGCGGCATACCTTCTTGAATCAGTGTTCTTGTCACAGTAAGAGCCCGCTGGGCCGATAGCTCCCAATTATCGTCATAGCGATTATTGTTTTTCTGAATAGTCAAGTCGTCGGTAAAGCCGCTGACCATTAACAGCTGATCTCTTTGATCCAAATAAACTTGTAGTGGCGCAACAAGAGTTCGCAGAAGTTCTCGCCCTTCATCTTGTAGTTGATCCGAATTGAGTGAGAACAGCACGTTGCCACTTATACCAATACGCCCGTCGCGCAGCGTCACCCGCCCGCTAGACAAAGGGTCAGCCAAAGCCTGCTCTAATACCATACGCCGCTGCTCTTCTAGCTGTCTCTTGGCAACCTCTTCTTCCAGTGACTGGGATAACTCCAGCTGAAAGCCCAGAGCCCATACCAATAACAGTACAAATACGCCTACCAGGCCAGACATCAAATCGCCAAAAATAGCCCATATTGGCGGCTCTTGTGAGAATGTATCTTCAAGCTCTTCCATTAGCTAAGCTCTGCTACGAGCGTATTATCAAGCTGACGATTTTGACGACTGAGTTGCCTGATTTCTTCGAAAATTTCCTTTTGAGAGAGCATGCTGTGATCGATAATGTCGCGCGCCTGTGCAACGTAATAGCCTAATTGCTCATCGCTGCGTGTCGTAGAATCATCAAGCGATTTTTCGATACGATTGAGATTTTCGATCAACTCACTATTAGATTCATTAAACAGCTTAACCGCCAAGGTGAAAGCCTCGCCGAGGCTGGACATTTCGATGGCACTGACAGAAAAATTATCCGTCATTTCGTTTGTGCTACTCGCCAGAGCCTCCGTGATAGCAGAAATTTTTGTGACTTCTGAACCTACACTGTCGGTTAGCCTGGATCCCACATCTTGTAGTAGGCTTGCTGAAGAAGTGACCAGACTTTCTACTGCTTCACGCTGCCCCGTAGTTGCTTGCTGCAAGGCCCCGGAGAGCGTATTAAGTTCAGTCATAATACGGCCGCGTTCTTCGAGTAGACTATTATCACGCTCTATATTATTAGAAATTTCAAGCCGTAACTGGCCAATAACCTCAGCAGCAGCACGGGGGGTCTCGGAGGCTGTTTGAATTAGGCGGGCCATTGGATCTTCCAGCTCTTTACCCAGCGTTGCCAAGTGTATAGAGACGGTTGATTCCAGTTCAGCCAAACGATCTACCGCGGCCTGACCTCGTTCGGTTTCAGCATCCCTGAGCGCTTCCAACTCTGTTTTCAGTACCGATGAAAGCTTGTCCATGCGTAGTGCGTGACTCTCCAGCCAACTTTCTTCGCTGGCTACACGGGCGGCTACCAGTTGTTCCGAGGTGTTTAGTAATTCGTTCATCCGGTCAACAACGCTAGCGGAGCTTGATTCGGTCTGCTCAGTTATTTGTTTTGAGGATTCCTGCAATGCCAGCGACACAGCCTGCTGCTGAGCAATTGACTGCTCCCCTGCTTTCTGCCATTGGCTGGTGAGATTCGTCGATATAGATTCGAAATCCTGGGTGCGAGTTGTGAACGATTCTTGCTGAATTTCAGTGAGTTGTTTTAGCTCAGCAGTAAATGATTTTGATACATCAGTCAATTGCTCAAAGGCGTGGCCTTGTGCCTGACTAAATGAATCCGCCCATAGGGATAACCTCTGCTGGTCATCTGTTTGTTGTCGAGTGGACCAGGATGATACGCTGCTATCGAAGGATTTTAATAAGGCGCTGCTAGCATCTTCAAATTGAGCGCTGATATCGTGAAAAGATGCATTCATAACGTTGATCAGCTTACTATTTGAATCTTCATGGGCCGCAAGTCCTTGCTTCCATGCCGCTGTGACTTCTGTGGTTGTTGCACCCAAATGCTCGCCCATGTTTTTGAGTTGTGCATCGACCGCACCAGACAATTGTTGATGGGTCTTGGCCGTTTCACTACTAATTTCGACCATCATATCTTTGATGACAGGCTTAATACTCTCACCGGCCAGACGGCCGCTCTCTGCCACCAGATGAGCACTTTGCGTGATACTCTCCCTTAGAGATTTGTCGACTGAGCCTGCTAGCTCAATGTAGGTAGATTGCATTGACTCATGAAAATTATCTTGATTCGAGGTTAAGGTCGCGCCGAGATGCTGACTCATATTTTCTATTTGTACAGCGAGCTGCTGTAATCTATCAACCACTTCCGGCAGCGCGTTGGCCTGGACTTGCAGTGCGCTATAGGTCGCCTGGCGATTGTAATACAGAGAAAACTCACGAAAATTGGTAGCGATGTGGGTATCCAGCAATCGAGTGGCTAGCATTCGATCGCGTCGACTCACCGTCGAAGATAGCCCCAACATGGCCGATGCGGCCACGCCAGCAACAGATGTACCGAATGCCAGCCCCAAACCTCTAATAGGTGCGGCCAAGCCTGTTCTGATCGCTTCAAGCTCGGTTGTGCCTTCCAGAGCTATTACTGCGCCCTGCAGGGTATCGACCATGCCAAGAAAAGTGCCTAACAAACCCAGCATAACCAGCAAGCCAACAAGGTAGGGGGTAATAACTGGCGCGGGCAATCCGACCCGCTCACCTTCTATTCTTGCTCGTGCGGCATTCTGCAGTGAGGGGTGTAGTTTATCTAACCATTTATCAAGAGCGTTGCCTGGCGATGAGCCGTCTTTGTCCTGGTTATCTGACACACTTTCCAGTGCTCTTTCCAGGGTAGAGGTAGCTTGCCTGAACTGAAGCAATTCGAAATAGCCGATGGCATAAACAACAGCAATAAGCAGCGTCAGGCTCAGCGCTAAGGTATCAGTTCCGACAAATGCCGCGCCCATCCACATTATGCTGATGGCACCGAGTATGAATGTCGCTACGAATAGAAATCTACTCATTGGTTTTTATCAACCTCTTCGTTAAGTGCTTCAATAAGGCCTAAAACTGGCTGTAGTCGAACATCGAGTTCGGCGAGCAGCAAGCCTTGAATATCGGCATAAAATGTATCGAGCCATAAAGTATTTCGGCTTGATGATTGCCCATCATCATCGTCGTGTTTTTGTGTCGCCAGCGTCTTCTCATGTTGCTGCCAGAGGTATTCATATCGTTTTCCCAGTAGGCGGGGAACGACCACAAATAGTTTACGGTTGTGATCTAACAGGGTGTTTTCCAGGGCCAGGTCCAGCGCTGCCAGCTGAGCAAGTTTCTCAGATCGGCCTGCTACGGTAGTTCGTAGGGTGGAACGATAGCCTTGAACCTTGAAATCAATGTCTCTTTGATGTGCCTGATAGAACCGTAAATACGGCTCATATGCCTGTTCTGGCCCGCTAACGGCGGGTAACTTTATTCGGGAGACAGCCGTATCGGGCGAAAGACTATTAACAATAGACTGTACGATGGCTGTTCGAAGCTGAAAAAACTCTTCGATAACTTGCTCTGTAACCACTTCACGAGGGTTAAACCGGGTTGTCGACAAGCTGCTATGAGCGCTTGATAAACGAATTGATTCATTTATATCGATAACATCGCCCAGTCTCTCGGCGAAATACTGGTGAGATACCTTTACGTCTGACACGTTCATATCAGATAGAAAGCGCACTAGTCTGGAGCCATTTAATGATATTTGGGCGGAAATTGGAGTCATAAAAGCTTATTGCTGATGTTATACACTGCACAGACAAGTTAATCATCAGCAGAGGATGATATTAAAAACATATTAAAAACAATGGGTTATAGAATTTTTATGTTACAAAAACAAATAAAATAGACCCCGATTTCTGTCCCGTTTCGGGCGGGTCGCATTATGCCGAATGCTGGAAAACTAAGCAATTCATGTGGCCATAGAATGGGGCTATTAAATTACAGTGAGGATTTTGATCAATTATTGACCAGCAGTTCTTATTGGACTCTTCAGGCTGAAATTAAAGTACAATGCGTGCGCTAATTTCACCTAACCCAATTTTGCCGAGCAACTCCGGCTTTCGAGAACCAATATGTCCAAACTTTTCTTCAGAGGCCGCCTAGACAAGAGAGAGAGCCACGCTAATTCCGGCTATATGGACAAGGGCACGCAAAAGCCTGGCACTCATAAATACCCCCTTCAACTCACTGTGACTTCTGAGCAGCGTAAAACCGAGATAGAGGCGATTCTGGAAGAAAATCAGCTGTTCGCTAATATCGATCTCAATAGCGAGCCAGAGGCGCAAGAGAATATTGCTGAATTGACAGGTATTTTGAATAAACCGCAGACGGTATCTACAGATAAAACGCCCAATAGAAATGAACCTTGTTCCTGTGGTAGTGGTAAAAAATACAAAAAGTGCTGTGGTTAACAGTCACTGATTCTACTCTGACTTATGTGTTACTTGGCAGGAGTGGTCCCTAGTTCTTCTGTTGAAGCTATTAAGGGCACTTGTCGCATAACCGCGACATCAATCAGTACGTTAACCTGGCGATCCACCTGCACAAAACGCGCCGCTTGAATACCTCCCAATGCCCTGCGTACTTTTTTGTAGTACTTTCCTCGTAAAGATGCTCTTTTTTTATCCAGACTGATCATTTCTAGTGCAAGTTTATCTGCTGTAGATTCCGTCATGCTGTCATAGTTCTCAACAAAATAGGTGATTTTGCTGAATCGTTCGTCTAGAACTGTCTCGTGCTCCAGATCGTATTGCTCATAAATTGGCCAGAATTTCTCGCCCTGCTCTTCTGTTAGTCGTAATGAAGCTTTCATGAGTTCCATTTTTTGCGTGCGCATCTCTATACGGACATTTTTACTGAGCGCACCAACGTCATCGTCAGCCCAGGCAAGTGGTGTGATAAGCATGATCAGAAGTAAGGCAATTCGTGTTTTCATTAGCTTTTCCCGAGCGGATTGAACAGCCATTTCACCACATATGAAGACTGAAATGAACCATCTGCCTATTATTCGATCAAGTGAGTTGCTTAAGGTGTCTTTAAAGTCCTGTCCCTACTTACACTGGCGTGCCATTCCAGCTACCATTTACCAGATAGAAAAACGAGCCGTACTATGACCAGACATGTCAAAAATAGTGTATTCCGCGCAGCCGCGTGGCCTATACACATTGAAAAGCATTAAGTTGAGACACATGGGCTTTTTACGGCTTCTGGCTCTGGTATTTTTTGTTATTTTTTCCGGCCAGCTTACTGCCGACGATGAGTCGTTTAAAGTCACTGTCAACGGCGTTGCTGAAGCAGTGGCCAGCAATATTCAAGCCGGCCTTGATGGTTTCAAGCTAAGTGAGCGAGAGGACCGTCATTTTAACCAGAGGCTCGAGCAAAGTTTACAAGACAGCCTGCAAGCGCTGGGTTATTACGCTGCCAGCTATACATTATTATTTGACGAAGCCAGGCTGATCATCAACGTGACATCGGGTGATCCGGTTCGATGGTTGGATCCGCAAGTACGAGTAAACGGTAGCGGTAGTGAGCATGCTGAAATGGTTGAAAGCCTGCAGTCTATTCCGTTCAAAGCCGGTGATACACTGAATCATGCGCAGTACGAGGCGTTAAAATCACTCCTGATAGATGTCAGCCTCAGGAATGGATATCGGGATGCGGCGTACTCGAAAACGACATTACTGATAGATGTTGAAGCAGGCACTGCTCTAGCCATGCTGACGCTTGAGACCGGTGAGCGCTATCGTATTGGCAACATCAGCCACACAGGATCAAAAATCCACGATGAAGTGCTAGATAAGCTTGTTGTCGCCAAACCTGGTGATTGGTATGACAGGCGTATAGTTGCCAAGCAATATAAGGCCATGCTGGACAGTGCTTATTTTGCCAATGTCCAGGTTGATTCGGTCAATGATAGCCAGAACAACATTGTTGACCTTGATATCTATCTTCACGATGAACTCAAAGACAAATATATGGTAGGCGCAGGCTTCGGCACCGATACCGGCCCGAGAGTCCGTTTAAATTGGAATAAACCCATAGTGAACAAAAAAGGCCAAAGCCTTTCTGCTGATCTTGAGTTAAGTAAACCGATACAAAGGATAGAAGCTCGCTATAAGTTCCCCTGGATTCACCCCGTAGATAATTATCTTGAATGGATTGTGGCGTACGAGCATAAGTTGCTTGATGACACTGATAGCACGGTGTTAAAAAGTGGTTTGAATTCAATTAAGGAAACCCCAAAACTCAAGCGCACCTACGGTGTGAGTTTAGAACACGAGATATATACGCAGGGCTCTGCACCATTGCGCAGCACGACCTATGTCATACCAATGGCCAACTGGTCCAACAGTCGGCTACCCGGGCCCGATAAAAATGGCTATCGGTACTGGCTCGATTTACAGGCAAGTGCCAATTTTTTGGGTTCAGATACTGAGTTTTTGCGTGGAGAAGTGGGTCTAAAATACCACTATCGTATGGGGCCAAATAATGTCTGGGCGCTACGCACGGAATTAGGCAAACTGCTTGCGAACGAGGCAGTACTGGTACCCTCCTCCAAACGCTTTTTTGCCGGTGGTGCGCAAAGTATCCGCGGTTTTGCATATGACTCCATCTCGCCACGTAACGCCAACGACGAACTTATTGGTGCAAAAAATCTGGTGACCGCCAGCTTGGAGCACCGTTGGTATTTTAAAGGTAGCTGGGGCGTCGCTGCATTTGTTGATTCTGGCAAGGCATTCAACGACTCTTCGGAGCCGTGGCGGACTGGTGCGGGTTTGGGCTTGCGTTGGTCATCCGGAGTGGGTCTTATCAGCGTTGACGTTGCCGTCCCCATAGATGACCCGGAATATTCGGGCTATCAAATTCATATCTATATGGGGCCGCCGATATGATTAGCCCTGCTACGTCAACTGAAAACAAAACCTCGGCAGTGCGCAAAGTGACGGTTCGAGCATTGGTCGTATTCTTGCTTCTAGTATGTCTAACGATCAGTGCGCTGTTTTATTTTATCTCGACTACCAGTGGCAGTCGCTTTGTCGTTAAGCAAATCGTCAACAGTGTCGCAGGGTTGCACATGGAAGTTAGCGGAGGGAACCTGTGGTCCGGACTTGGGCTAAAACATCTGCAATGGGAGAATGATGGCCTGCGTATAGAGGTGGCCGATATAGAGTCAAAATGGACCATAAATTGTTTATCTGACTTGTCGTTTTGTATTGACTCTATCGCTGCATCGACCGTGACAATTGATTTGATCGATAGCGATAATAATGATCAAGCCGCCGCTGCGAAATCGATTGAGCTGGCAGAAATCGATTTTCCCATTGCACTCAATTTGTCGCAGCTCAATGTGCCGGAACTGACAATTAAGCAAAATGGTACAGAAACATTCGCTTTAACGAAGCTATCGATTGAATCCCTGAGTCTGATAAATACCGAATTAAGTTTAGGCCAAATCAGCCTATACCATGAAGAAAGAAAGTCGGTTCTTTCTGGCAATATGGCGCTCACGCAGAATTACCCGCTCACTGTTAGTTTGCATAGCGAATTGCCGCAGCAATTACCAGCACTGAATTTAGCTATTGCAGGCGACCTTGCTAAACTTGAACTGGAGTTCGCCAGCTGGGGTGAATACCCCTTACAGCTGCATGCTATAGCCGATGTGCTAGACCCTCAGCTGCCCTTCTCGGCACAACTTACAGTGTGGGAAAACTTTGATTATCAATACGATGACCACCGTTTGACGGTCATGCCGGGTGAATTGCGAGCGTCAGGTCAAATGGATTCTTTCGATCTGGAGGCAGACTTCGGATTCAGCCATTCCATGTGGTCGGGCGAACATAGTTTAAAATTGCAAGCCTCTATAACCCCAGAGCAGGCCCTTATTGATCAACTCAGTCTGGTTCTTCCCGATGGTCAAATGGGTATCAGCGGATCCATTAACTTGGACGAACTTGTTAGTAGCCGTATTAAACTCGCTCTAACGGATATTAACCCTATGCAGTTTCAACCTGATCAAATAAAAGATACGAGATTAAACGGATCAGTGAATGCTGAATTGGAAGCCGTAGTCAATTTAGCCGCCGATGGCCTTGAGGGCTCGCTCAGTATTGAAAGTCTTACTGGTGTATTGGGCGGACGTGAGCTTTCGGGGCGTGGAGCAGTAAGTTACAACCACTCCATGCTGGCAATGGATTCTCTAGCGCTCAATCTTGGTGACGCCTTTGTGCAAGCCAATGGTCAAATTTCCCGCAGCGGGGGTAACAGCCTGATATGGAAGCTACACTTCCCCGACGTCAGCCGTCTAATTGCACACGCGCAAGGAAATATTGATGCCGAGGGTCAGTTAACAGGTAAGTTATTAACTCCCGATATTAATGGGAATATCTCACTTGCCAATTTTGCCTGGTACGATTTAGATTTAGAACAGGCCAGCCTGAACGTTCAAATGAAAGAAAGCGGAGACCTGGGTACGGGTATTCAGCTTCAGATCACCGGCCTACATATTAAGCCGGAGTTACCTGCTCTGAACCTCAAATTACTCAGTAGCGGACCCTTATTAAAGCAATCTCTCAAAGTGACCATTGATGCCGAAGACCTGGGTCAGATTGGTTTGGCCTGTGACATCGACATTCTTTCGTCATGGCAACAATTTAAGAGCCAGTGCAACGAGCTTTTTGTTAGCGATATAGCGTCAGATGAAGAGAACGAATCCAAATGGGAAATTCGAGAACCTCTCACCGCTCAGCTCAACCTTGAACAAATGAGCGCCGGGCTGAGCGACTGGTGTCTTGTAAATACCCGAAATAACACACAGCAGCTATGCAATAAGCAGGTGGTTAGATGGCAAAACAACGGGTTTAGTGCTGCTGAACTACGTGGCACTAAGCTTCCCCTTGCTTGGCTTAAGCCATTCTTCAATAACACTATAGATCTGTCGGGAGCCTTGAATCTCGAGTTGGTTTCAGCTGCATTTTCAGCGGGTGAGATACCCTCTATTAAAGCCGATTTGACGACTGTGGATTTGTCTTTGAGCTGGCAGTCGACAACCGGGGAAGTACTCGATGTTGCAGTCGAGGCTTTCGAAGCACACGGGGAGATCTCGGGTGACGACATAAATGCTAGTTGGCTGGTGGAATCTGCCGAGTTGGGAGAAATACATGGCTTGTTGAGTCGTAAGAATCAACGCTTATCGGCGACTCTCCTGAGCCAGGGTCTGGACTTGTCGCCACTGGCAGCTTTTATCCCAGCTACACGGCAGTTTTCAGGTCGATTGGTCAGTGATATTACGTTGTCAGAAGATGACAAGGGCTTTTTGATTGATGGAGATCTGCGCGTGGAAGATGGTCAGGCCGATATCATTGGCTCTCCTCTTCCTTTAGATGGATTTTCCCTGAACGCAGAATTTAGCGGCCGTGAGGCGAGACTCAGCGGTAATCTGGATGTAGATACCGGCGACATTCAGCTTGTCGGAAAGGCTGACTGGAAAAGTAATGATTGGTCAGCCGATATGCATTTGCTTGCTGACAATTTGCTGATTGAGCCGATGTATCGATCTAATCTGCACGTCAACGCAGACTTGCTTTTGGAAGCTGGGCCGCAAAACATTAAATTAAGCGGGGACGTTAGTATCCCGAAGGCGCGTATTAATATTCGCGAACTCCCTACATCGGCGATTTCACCCTCCCAAGATACTGTTTTACTCCACGAAGAAGCAGAGCCAAGCGAACTTTGGGCTGTGAATACTGATTTGCGACTGTTACTGGGAGATGACGTACAGTTTCGGGGTTTCGGTTTGTACAGCAAGCTAAAAGGAAATTTACAGCTTCGTCAGCAAGATCAAAACCCCCTTGTTTCAAGTGGGGCTATTTCTCTGATTGACGGTAGATATAAAGCCTATGGTCAAGACTTAGTGATCAAAGACGGCCGTATGATCTTTTCCGGCCCAATAGATAACCCTGATGTATTAATTAAGGCCGAGCGTAACAATAGATCAATCGAGAGTATCACTGTGGGTGTATTGGTAGAGGGACAAATCAGTGCTCCGGAGCTGAGTCTGTATTCGACACCGGCCATGTCTGATAACGACAAGATCCATTTTTTACTGACCGGTCGAATGCCTGACGAATCAAGCGAGCAGCAGGGCATGATGTCACAGGCCGTTGTTTCAGCAGGCTTGGCCTCGACCAATGAAAGAGCCGGAGAAGTGGCCAGTCAGATGGGCATCAATGATTTTAATATAGGTACTGATACGGGTGAAAGTGGTCAGGAGGCCCAAATGAGTGGTTATCTTGGGCCTAATCTGTACCTAAAATACGGTTATAGTATTTTCGAACAGACCAGCGCATTTACCGCCCGCTATCGCCTGAGCGACAATATTTTTGTCGAAGCTTATAGTGGTAAAACCAGTGCAGTCGATATTTTGTGGCGAATTAACCGCGGTGCGGCAAACGATACCGAATCACCTATCCCTCTGAACTAATTGACGATCACTTTCTTTATGTCTAAATATTTGAAAAATAGCTACACTAAGTGAACCCCGATCATTCAAGCTAGGCCCGCCGGCCCAGAGATCCCCCTAGTTTGCTATACAGGTAAAACCATTGATGAGTACACGCGCCCACTCCCCCTTACGCATACTACTGGTACCGGTCATTGCCACGTTGCTGTTCGCCTGTAGCGACCAGGCTCCTGAGCCGCAAGCGCCTCCTCCTGCAGTTACCGTATATCAAGTCACCCCTGAAGAGGTTCACCCCGCCTTTGAATTTGTAGGTCGCACTAAACCGGTCGAAGATGTCGCTATTCGCGCTCGTATCCAGGGTTATCTACTAAATGTTAGCTTTGACGAAGGCGAGGTAATTGAAGAGGGCCAATTGTTATTTGAGATTGATGCTCAGCCTTACGAGGCGGAAGTTGCTCGCAAAAAGGCCGATATTGCACGCGCTCAGGCTGACAAAGTTGTGGCTGAAAACAATTATAAACGTGGTAAAAGATTGATACCCAATGGCACTATTAGTCAGTCGGAATACGAAGAACTTGAAGCGAAATTTAAAGGCGCTAGTTCACTATATAATGCCGCGCTAGCCTCGCACGACGTGGCTATGTTAAACCTCCGGTATACCAGTGTCGTTGCGCCCATCACGGGTCGAATAGGCCGCAAAGCGCTCAGTATCGGTGATCTTGTCACCCCTAGCGATACCCTCACTACTCTGGTGCAAGAAGATCCGATGCATGTATTATTTCAGGTCAGTGAAAAGATTATTGTAGGAGGTATGCAAAAGTCGCGAATTCTGGACGGCACTGATTTAAAGCCCGAGCAACTGATTCCCTATTTAAAACTGGCTGACGGTTCAGAGTATATGTTCTCCGGCGAGATCGACTTTCTCGATAATCGCATTGATACCAATACCGGTACCATTACCGTTCGTGCGGCATTTCCAAACCCCAATGGTCTGTTAATTCCCGGGCAATATGTCAAAGTATTTGTACGTAACATCAATGCCACTACTGCGTTAATTGTGCCGCAAAAGTCGGTGCAGGAAGACCAGCAGGGTCGCTATGTACTTGTGGTAAATGAAGACGATGAGGTAGAGGTTCGCAGAGTGAAGCTTGGTTCTCGAATTGAGCTGGATTGGCTGGTCGATGCGGGTTTAAGTGAAGGGGACTTGGTTATCACGCAAGGTATTCAAAAAGTGCGGGTTGGCATGGTTGTCAACCCGGTACTTGAGAGACCTGATATGACTCCTGCTGCTTTAACCGGGTCGTAGGCTATGTTTAGTCAGTTTTTTATCAGCCGCCCCAAGTTTGCTTTTGTGATATCAATAGTTATTACTTTGTCGGGTTTGCTTGCCCTACCCTTGTTACCTGTCGCGCAGTTTCCTGAGATTGCTCCACCAACCGTCCAGGTCAGTGCGGTCTATCCGGGTGCTAACGCCGAAGTAGTCAGGGATTCGGTCGCCATCGTATTAGAAGCAGAAATTAACGGCGTTGAGGATATGATCTATATGTCTTCAAAGAGTTCTGGCGACGGTAGCTACAGTCTTACAGTCACCTTTGCGGTGGGTACTGATGCCGATATGGCGCAAGTCAAAGTACAGAATCGCGTCACCCAGGCGAGCCCGAAACTACCGGAAGAAGTGAAGCGTTTAGGTGTATCAGTCGCCAAGCGATCGACCAACATGTTAATGGTGGTTAATCTACTCTCACCGAAAAACACCTTTGATCGCCTTTTCATGTCTAACTACGCCAGCATCAACGTACGTGATCGACTGTCCAGGATACCCGGTGTAAGTCAGGCAAGTATTTTGGGTGACATGTCTTACGGCATGCGAGTTTGGTTAGACCCGGATCGCATGGCCGGCAAAAGCGTGACCGTGCAGGATGTAGTCGCCGCTATTCGAGAGCAAAATATACAGGTTGCAGCGGGTCAGTTAGGCTCCTCCCCCATAGATGCAACCCAACAGTTTCAATATACCCTACAAACTCAGGGTCGATTACAGGACCCGGAGCAATTCAGACGTATTGTTATTCGCGCTAGCAACGATGGGTCCGCTATTTATCTAGGCGATATCAGTCGGGTTGAAATAGGCTCGCAAAGTTATAGTGCCTTTGGTCTGGTTAACAATGAGGATGCCACCGTGCTGGCCATCTACCAGCAACCTGGTGCAAATGCACTGGAAGTGGCTGAGCTGGTTAAGCAGGAAATGAATAAGATGTCGGCGGGTTTCCCCGACGACCTTGAATACGCCATTCTTTTTGATAGTACCAACTTTGTTTCTACCTCGGTTAAAGAGGTTGTCGAGACCTTATTTATTGCGCTCATATTAGTCATAGCGGTCGTTTTCATTTTTTTACAAGACTGGCGCTCAACCCTAATTCCGGCCATTGCTATTCCCGTATCACTTATTGGTACCTTTGCCTGTTTGCTGGCAGCGGGAATGACCATAAACACGGTTTCCCTGTTTGCACTTATTCTGGCAATTGGCGTGGTAGTCGATGATGCCATCGTGGTGATAGAAAATGTACGTCGATTAATAGACGAAGAAGGTATGCCGCCTGTTGATGCAACACGTAAAGCGATGACGGAAGTCAGTGGTCCAATTGTGGCAACAACGTTGGTTCTATTGGCAGTTTTTATACCCGTTGCGCTTATGCCGGGCGTTACTGGTCAAATGTACTCCCAGTTTGCTCTGACCATTTCAATGGCCGTGGTTATTTCATCTATCAATGCCTTAACCCTAAGCCCGGCATTGTGCGCTACCTTATTAAAGCCGAAACACAGCGAATCGGATTCAAAATCATTTTTCGCTAAATTTGAGCAAGCTTTCGCTCGATTCACTGAATCTTATGTGGGCCTTGTTCGTCTACTTCTGGGTCACGTTAAACTGGTTGTAGTCGGGGTAATGGCGCTAATAGCTGCAATGGCCTGGTTATTCATGAGCTTGCCAAAGGGTTTTATACCCAATGAAGATCAGGGCTATGTGATGGTAGACGTGCAATTGCCGGATGCCTCCGCCCTGCCCCGCACAGAGAAAGTCATGCGGGAGATAACGGAGCTGGTTGCGGTTGAAGAGGGTGTTGCCAATATTATCTCGGTGCCCGGTTTCAGTATGCTAAATGGTTCGGTATTGCCAAATGGCGGAATGATGATAGTTGTACTCGATGACTGGAGTGAGCGCGATACAGATCGATTGCACCAGGACAGCATATTACGACGTATACAGGGTAACTTGTGGGCATACCCTCATGCTAACGTTATGGCCTTTGCCTCCCCCGCTATACCCGGCCTGGGTCAAACCGGGGGTTTTGAGTTTATGTTGCAAGATGCGCAGGGTCGCAGTGCTGAGGAATTAGCCCAGGCTATGCGTTCGCTTATTCTGCAGGCCCGTAATGCACCAGAAATATCGCAGGTATTTAGCACCTATAGAGCCGATGTACCGCAGTTATTTGTCGAGGTGAATCGTATTAAGGCGAGTAACCTGGGTGTTAAACTCGATCAAATATTTACCACATTACAAGCCCAATTGGGTTCCTTTTACGTCAATGACTTTAACAAGTACGGCAAGGTATACCAGGTTAAGATTCAGGCGGATCAGGCATTTCGCAAAAGCGAGTCGGATATCAATCGCTTTTATGTGCGCGCCGCGCAAGGGCAAATGGTGCCCTTATCAACTCTGGTATCCACCCGGCCAATCCTGGGCCCTGAAACCACAAACCGCTACAACCTGTTAAATTCGGCTCAAATTAGCGGCTCGGCAGCTTCTGGCTATAGTTCCGGTGATGCGGTGGCGGCAATGGAAAGAGTGGCCAAATCAACCTTGCCCCCCGGTTATACCTTTGCCTGGACCGGCATGACATATCAGGAGCTGGAGGCTGGTGATCTAGCGCCGCTGCTGTTTCTACTGGCGCTGGTTTTTGTATACTTGTTTCTGGTGGCTCAATACGAAAGCTGGATTATCCCGTGGGCTGTCATATTATCCGTCCCCATTGCGCTGTTGGGTGCCTTTCTGGCTATTGTGATCGCCGGCTCGGAAATTAACCTGTATACGCAGATAGGCCTGGTACTGTTAGTCGCTTTGGCCTCAAAAAATGCGATTCTCATCGTGGAATTCGCCAAGGTACAGCATGAGCAGAATGGACTGAGTATTTTTGATGCAGCAGTATCTGGCGCCAGAATGCGCTTTAGAGCGGTTTTGATGACGGCTTTTTCCTTTGTATTGGGTGTATTCCCGCTCATAATTGCCTCAGGCGCCGGTGCCGTAAGCCGACAATCACTAGGACAAAGTGTATTTGGAGGCATGTTAATGGCTGGTATCGTAGGAACCTTGCTGGTACCGGTATATTTTTATATTATTCAGCAGCTTAGAAAGGGTAAAGACACCAACTAAGTGATAAATTCTGTCTATGTTCAGCTAAGGTGAGACAAAATAGCCTCTGAACTTGGCCTACGCACGGTTTATCGGTGATAATGCGCGCGTAAAGACCTGTTACATCTACACGGATACCCATATGCCATTGTTGCGATTTGTTCGAAATACCCTGCTTGCCAGTATTACACTGCTCGTTCTTCAGGTTCCCTTTGCCTATTCTTTAGCCGGCTATGAAATTCCCGAGTCGGCCCAGGACAGCGCACTGGAAATCATCAGCAAGCTTAATCGTCGGCATTACCAGGCGCCTGCTATTGATGATGATTTTTCCGAGATACTGCTGTCGCGCTTTACCGAATATCTGGATCCATCCAAGATGTACTTATTGCAGTCCGACATCGATGAGTTGAGCGACTTGCAGTATCAACTCGATGATCAAATGTTACAGGGTGACGTCAGCGGAGGTTATCGTATTTATAATCGCCTGCATTCTCGTACTGAGGCTCGGATGGAGAAAAATATCGCCGGTCTGGATCAAATGCTGGAAAACTTCGATTATTCACGCGATGAAACAATCCCTCTCAAATCCGAAAACATTCACTGGGCCAAAGACGAAGCCGAGGCCGATGATCGGTGGCGTAAACGAATTAAAAATGACGTGCTGAATTTACGTCTAGCGGAAAAAGAACCCTCGGAGATAGGTTCTACTTTAGCCAAGCGCTATGAGCATCAGCTAAAGCGCTTAAAGCAGTCAACCGCCGATGATGTGTTCGAATACTATATGAACGCATTTGCCCACCTTTATGATCCTCATACGAGTTATTTCTCGCCTCGGCAAGAGGAGAATTTCAAGATAAATATGAGTCGCTCTCTCGAAGGCATTGGCGCTGTACTAACGCAGGATTTCGAATACACCAAGGTTGTTCGACTGGTTCATGCGGGTCCTGCTCGTAAACAGGGCGATCTTAAGTCTGCTGATAGAATAGTCGGTGTTGGCCAGGGACAAGACGGAGAGATTGTCAACGTCATTGGCTGGCGTCTGGATGAGGTTGTCGATCTGATTCGTGGTGACAAAGATACCTGGGTCCAACTCGAGGTCATTTCGGCTAAAAGCAAGTCTAGCGGTGAAACAAAGCTTATTAAGATCAATCGTGGCAAGGTCGAACTAGAGGATATGCTTGCCTGGGGCGAAGCCCTCGATGTTTTTTATGATGGCGCTGTACATAAAGTTGGCTATATAAAAGTACCTGATTTTTATGTCGATTTCGATGCCATGGGGCGCGGCGACCCGGAGTTTCGTAGCACCACCCGCGATGTGGCTAAAATCATCAATGAGCTTCAAACTGAAGGCATCGAAGGGATCATTGTCGACTTAAGAGACAATGGTGGCGGTTCATTAGCTGAAGCTAACTCATTGACGGGTTTGTTTATACAGGGTGGACCCACAGTACAGATTCGTGAGGCCAATGATAAAGTAATTCGTCAGGGCAAGGCTCAGCAGTCACCCTATTACGCAGGGCCTCTTGTGGTAATGATTAACCGGCTTAGCGCGTCAGCCTCGGAAATCATGGCCGGTGCTCTACAGGATTATCAACGCGGACTGGTAGTAGGTTCTACTTCTTTTGGTAAAGGTACGGTACAGGCACTAATACCTTTGACGGAAGGCCAGCTAAAAATCACACAGTCTAAGTTTTATCGAATTTCCGGTGTGTCTACTCAAAGCCGTGGGGTGTCCCCGGACATACATTTCCCAGCTTTATATGACCCCGAAGATGTGGGCGAAGACTCGCTCAAAGGCGCTCTCGCCTGGGATATTATCGACCCGGTGCGGCATCCGAAATATCACAATTGGGGCGGAATTATCGATGAACTCACTACGCGACATTCAATAAGAGCGAGCGAAGACCCTGATTTCGTGTATTTGAGTGAAGAGTTTTCTTTAATCAAAGAAAATCGCAATCGTGAACTGCTTTCCCTCAACGAAGATACTCGTAAGCAGCAGCGTGAAAAAAACGAAAGCCTGTTTCTTGCTATCGAAAATCGTCGTCGTGTGAGCAAGGGCCTGGAGCCCTTGGCTTCTCTGGATGAAGAAGAGGAGGACGAGGAGGAATCAATTCTTGACGACGATGAAGAAGAAAAGGAATCAGCACAGGAAGATGTCATGGCTTTAGAGGCCGCGACTATCCTGTTGGATACCGTTACTCTTCAGTCAGCTGTCAAACGTGTAGCCACTCAGGACTGATCAGCTACACGCATTGTCACAAATTCTTCAGCGGCAGTAGGGTGTATACCTATTGTCGCGTCAAAAACGGCTTTTGTTGCGCCGGCTTTCATGGCTACTGCGAAGCCCTGTATTATTTCACCTGCATCGTCGCCAACCATATGCATTCCAACCACCCGGTCGCTGGCGTCATCGACGATAAGTTTCATAAAAGTCTTACTAGGATTGCCGCTTAAGGTATGTTTTAAGTGGGTAAAGCGGCTGCTGTAGATGCTCACATTGTCATAGCGCTTTCTGGCCTCCGCCTCAGTCAGGCCTACTGTGCCTATATTCGGTTGGCAGAATACCGCCGTGGGAATGTAGTCATAATCAAGTGGCTCGCTACCTCCGCCATACAGGTGACGTGCAAGCGTCATACCCTCTGCCAGGGCGACTGGTGTCAGTTCTGGCCCGTCGATCACATCACCTAAAGCGTAAATGCTGTCACATGATGTTTGATATAAGGCATCTACTGCAATAGTCCCTGTTTCAGTGAGCTTTACCCCGACTTGCTCCAGCCCCAAACCCTCGATGTTGGGCTTACGTCCGGTGGCCATAAGCACTGGACCGGACATTAGGGTGTCACCGTTTTCCAGTGTCACTGAATACAGTTTGTGAGCCTCCTCCGCTATAAAGGAAATATTAGTATTGAAGTGTATGTTTACACCTTTCTTGATCATTTCCTCTGTCACCGCTGCGGCAACGTCGACGTCGAAGTTTCTGAGTAACTTGGGTCCGCGATAGACAAGATGTGTTTCAACACCTAAACCGTTAAATATACCGGCGAATTCCACCGCGATATAACCTCCACCGACAATGATCATTCTTTGCGGCAGACTAGCCAGATCAAATACATCGTTGGAATGAATAACATGCTGACTACCAGGAAATTCGGGCACAAATGGCCAGCCACCTGTCGCGACTAATATACGCGCTGCGCTAATGTCCTTGTCCTGATTAACCTGTACGCTGTGAGGGCCGGTAATTTTTCCCCTGCCCTCTATCTGCTCTACATCGACATCACCCAAAATGCGCCGATAAATACCGTTTAATCTTTTAATCTCGGCAGTCTTATTGTCGACTAGTGTGCGCCATTCAAAACTGCACTTATCCACATGCCAGCCGAAACCGGCGGCGTCTTCAACGCTTTCAGATATATGAGAGGCATAGTAATAGAGTTTTTTGGGTACGCAGCCCACGTTGACGCAGGTGCCACCCCAGTAACGATCTTCGATTATGGCGACTTTTGCCCCCATGCTGGCAGACATACGAGCGGCCCTTACACCACCAGAGCCTGCTCCAATAACCACCAAATCATAATCGTACTCTGACATTTTTAATCCTTTGCGCTAAACCAGTTAAGGTCTTTGTGTAATTTCACTACGTCACCAACAATAATAAGCGTTGGTGGTTTGACGTCGTTTTGAGCGACTAGTGCAGGAAAGGTTCCCAATTCGCCGCAGATAACTTTCTGGTTCAGTGTTGTCCCTTGCTGTATCAGAGCGATTGGGGTTTGTTTTGACCTTCCAATTGCTATGAGTTGTTGGCAGATCTGCTCCAGTCCCACTAAACCCATATAAAAAACCAGGGTTTCTTCCGTACTCTGAAAATCAGACCAGTTCAGGTTTACCTGATTGTTTTTCAAGTGCGCAGTGATAAAACGAACAGACTGCGCATAATCGCGATGGGTTAGCGGAATACCGGCGTAACTGGCGCAGCCCGAGGCTGCGGTAATACCAGGCACGACTTGAAAAGGAATGCCCTGTGCAGCAATTTTTTCAATTTCTTCGCCGCCACGACCAAAAATAAACGGATCACCGCCTTTAAGTCTGACGACTCGTTTGCCCTTAAGTGCCTCGTCTACTAATAACTGGTTAATCTCTGGTTGCGGAACGGCATGCTGGTCGCGCGCTTTGCCGACGTAGATACGTTGCGCGTCAGTACGGCATAAATCGACAATAGCCGGTGCTACCAGACGGTCGTATAGCACGACATCGGCTTTTTGCATTAGCCGCAGCGCCTTGAATGTGAGCAAGTCAGGGTCTCCGGGGCCGGCGCCGATTAGATAAACCTCCCCTACATCAGATACACCGTCCTTTAACAGTGTTTCCATATGGCTTTGTGCCTGTGATATATGGCCAGATAGAACCTGTTCGCCTACCGGTCCATCGACGACGTTCTCCCAAAATCGCTTTCGTTGATCAAACTCTGCAAATTTTGCTTTTACCTTGTTACGGAAACCTGCCAAAAAATCAGCTAAATGACCCAGGTTAGCGGGTAGTTCCGTCTCCAGGCGAGCTTTGATTTTTCGAATAAGTAAAGGAGAGGAACCTCCACTACTGACGGCGACGATAATTGGGCTGCGGTCGATAATGGCCGGAAAAATAACGTTACAAAATGCGGGTTGGTCAACCACATTGACCAGCAACTGCTGCGCTTGTGCATCTGCTGCAACCTGTCTGTTCACTACGTCGTCGTCGGTAGCCGCGACTACTAGTAATGCACCAGACAATTGCGTCGATTGATAGCCCACTTCTTCCCATTGAGCATTTGCCTGGCTCAGTAAAGCTTGTAACGCTGTGCTCACAACCGGGGCATAAACAAATACATCTGCTTCTGATTTGAGCAGCAGACGAGCTTTGCGTTCTGCAATTGCGCCCCCGCCTATCAATACAACTTTGCAGCCTTTAACCCTGATGTTAAGCGGGAGGTATTCCATCTAGTGTCCTTTAGAGCTCTGTTGCCCCACCCATGTAGCCCTGTAATACTTGCGGGATGTCGATGCCGCCATCTTCTCGTTGATAATTCTCCATCACAGCGACCAGAGTTCTACCAACCGCCAGACCGGAGCCATTAAGCGTATGCAGATACTCAGGTTTATTGGTCGCCGGGTTGCGCCAGCGTGCCTTCATTCTTCTCGCTTGATAGTCGCCAAAATTACTGCATGAGCTGATTTCGCGATATTTATCCTGCCCCGGTAACCATACCTCAAGATCGTAGGTGCGCTGAGCTGAAAAGCCCAGATCGCCACCGCAGAGCATCACTTTACGATAAGGCAGATTCAGTTTTTGCAATATGGTCTCAGCATGACCTGTCAACGCATCAAGGGCGGTATTCGATTGGCCAGGCTCTACGAATTGTACCAGTTCGACTTTTTCGAATTGATGTTGACGAATCATGCCTTTGGTATCACGTCCGTAACTACCCGCTTCACTGCGAAAACACGGGGTATGAGCGGCAAATGCTACGGGTAAGCTCTCGACAATGGTATCACGGAACATATTGGTGACGGGGACCTCCGCGGTGGGAATTAAATAGTAACCGCGTTCGTCATCCAGCTTGAATAGATCTTCTTCAAACTTTGGCAGCTGGCCGGTCCCAAACAGTGACTCCCGATTCACAATGTAAGGCACATTAAGCTCTGTATAACCGTGTTGTTGGGTATGTGTATCAAGCATAAACTGGATTAATGCGCGATGTAACCTGGCCAGCCTTCCTTGCATCACCGCAAAGCGTGAACCAGTGATCTTTCCCGCCACTTCGAAATCCAGCTGTTTAAGCTCCGCACCCAGATCGACATGATCTTTTGCCTCAAAGTCCAATACTCGCGGTTCACCCCAACGACTAATCTCGATATTATCTTCTTCGTCAGTACCTTCAGGCACATCGTCATCGGGCGCATTGGGAATTGAAAGTAATAGCTCATCTAGCTCAGTTTGAACCTCTTTGGCCTGGGCCTGAGCCTGAGCCAATTCATCAGCCAGCTTGGCAATGGTTTCATTGACGCTGGCCTTGGCTTCTTCAACAGGCACACCACTTTGCACTAATTTGCCAATTTGCTTTGAAGCCTGATTGCGCTCTGCCTGCAATTCCTGAGCACGCACATCCAAAGTCTTACGGCGCGCATCAAGTTCATTGAATTGCTCGAGATCCAGCTGGAAGCCCTTTTTTGCCAATGCAGTTTGAAGCTCTAGCGCATGGCTGCGGATTCGTTTTATATCTAACATGTACTGTTCCTAAATTGCTCTGGCCAGGTGTATCGCTAAACCGGCCGCTAATAGACTAAATACCACGCTGGCTACCACATAGGTTAATGCTAACCATGGGTGACCGCGTTCAAAGAAGTTAATTGCTTCGATAGAAAAAGTGGAGAAAGTGGTGAAGGCACCTAACATCCCCACCATCAGAACACTACGCCATTCGGGTTGTAAGAGTTCTCTCTCAATGATAGTGACATATAAAAATCCCATTAAAAATGAGCCAATTATGTTCACCAATAATGTGCCGATATGCACTGTATGGTGAATCTGGATAAAGCTATTGAACCAATTACTTAATCCAAAGCGGCCAAGGGCGCCTATTGCTCCGCCGAGCGCAATTGCCAGTATTGTCATCAAGCTCATTCGAGACTGCCTTTATATCTTTGTTGTTCGCTTTGCGCGTCCAGCTCTGCCAAGTATTGCAGTTTTTCAGCGATCTTTTTCTCCAGCCCTCTTTCTACCGGCTGATACCAATGCTTGTCGGCAAGTTCTTTAGGGAGATAATTCTCCCCAGCCGAGTAAGCATTTGGTTCGTCATGGGAGTAGCGATATTCTCCCCCATAGTCCAAGTCTTTCATCAGTGCTGTTGGTGCGTTACGCAAATGTATCGGAACGTCGAGGCTGCCGCCATTTCTCACTTCCTCCATTACCGCGTTAAAAGCACTGTATACCGCGTTGCTTTTGGCAGCACAGGCCAGATATACCACGGCTTGTGCAATCGCCAACTCACCTTCTGGGCTGCCCAGTCTAGTTTGGGTATCCCAGGCGCTTATGGCCAAACTCAGAGCTCGCGGATCAGCATTGCCGATATCTTCGCTCGCCATTCTTACTACGCGCCGCGCAATGTACAAGGGATCGCAGCCTCCGTCCAGCATCCTGGCAAACCAATATAGGGCGCCGTCCGGTGAGCTGCCGCGTACGGCTTTATGTAATGCAGAGATTTGCTCATAGAAAGCATCTCCCCCTTTATCAAAACGACGTAAATCCCCTTGCAGTACTTCGGCCAATGTTTGTTGAGTGATAATATATTCGCCGCTTGACTGACGGGCCAGATCGAGGGTGATCTCCAGTAAGTTTAGGGCTTTGCGAGCGTCACCGTCGGCAGCGCGAGCCAAGGTATGAAGCTGCTCTTGATTAATCACCCCTGCAGGATATTCCGCACGGGGATCCTCAATCGCCTGTTGTAATATTTGATAGAGGTCTTCTTCTTCCAAGCTTCGTAAAACATAGACGCGGCAGCGTGATAACAAGGCATTGTTCAATTCAAAGGATGGATTCTCAGTGGTCGCGCCAACAAACAGAATGGTGCCGTCCTCAATATGAGGTAAAAAAGCGTCTTGTTGGGCCTTATTAAAACGATGCACCTCATCGATAAATAGAATTGTCCTACGGCCACTTTGAGCCCTGTGTTGACGGGCAATCTCTACGGCCTGACGTATATCCTTGACCCCGCCAAGCACTGCCGACAGGGTTTCAAAATGGGCGTCGGCCAAATTAGCCAGTAGTCGAGCTAAGGTAGTTTTGCCGGTGCCTGGCGGCCCCCATAACAACATGGAATGAAGTTGGCCACTGTCTATGGCCTGTCGCAGCGGCATAGCCGGCGCCAGAATATGGCTTTGACCGATATATTCATCGAGTGAACGAGGCCTCACTTTGGCCGCTAGTGGCTGGTAGGGAGACTCCTCAAATAGCAGATCAGTCATTGTGCAGCACGTCGACTCCAGCAGGTGCCTCAAAGCGGAACAAGTCGTCTGACAAAATACTGCTGATATCTACCGCGGAAAAGTTGATGACCGTAGTCTGCTCAAATCCATCGTTGAGAACAATCGACTCCATCATGTCGCCCTGAAATGTGACCTGGAGACTGACAAAAAGATCGCTATCATTTAAAGGTGTGAGTAGAAAGCTGCCGTCTCCGCCGGTGACATAATAATGCTGGATAATGGTGTCGACGTCCCCACTGAGTAACAAAGCGGGGGCCGCAGATAGCTCTGGCGTGTAGGCATCAACTGTGACCTGGGCCAGGTCTGCTTCATAACGCCAAATTTTCACGCCGTCAGCAATAATGAGCTGTTGATCGGGGCTTTCGATCTGCCAGCGCAGCTTGGCAGGGCGGCGTGCATAGGCCAGACCCGAAGCCTGTTGGATCAATTCTCCGTCGGGTCCGCTCATAGTCTGGCTAAATTGCGCCGAAAACTGCTCGATTCCCTCTAGGTGTGCAATCAGTTCTGAACTGGCATCTGGCGCATCGGCAAATGAGATCACTGCCATGAGCAGGGCTAGTGCAGCGCCTGTAATTTGCTTGAAAAGCATGTCTTAATCCTCGGGGGGTGCCGGTGCCAATACTTCGCGTTGGCCGTTAGTGCTCATTTCTGTCACCACGCCAGCCATTTCCATTGCTTCGATCATGCGCGCTGCCCGGTTGTAACCGATTCTGAGTTTGCGCTGTACAGAGGAAATCGAAGCCTTCCGGGTTTTAGTCACAAATGCGACGGCCTCATCGTAGAGAGCGTCACTCTCCTCTGCGTCTCCGTCCTCTGTGTTTGAAGCAATACCTGGTAAGGACTCATTTGCACCATCAGTCAGCAGACCGTCAATATAGTCGGGCCTGCCGCGTTGCTTCCAATCAGCCACTACCCGGTGCACTTCGTCATCATCGACAAAAGCGCCGTGAATACGTACCGGTAAACCTGTGCCCGGCGGTAAATAGAGCATATCGCCCTGCCCTAATAGCTGCTCTGCGCCGCCCTGATCAAGGATAGTGCGGGAATCGATCTTGGAAGACACCTGAAACGCCATACGAGTGGGCACGTTGGCTTTTATCAAACCGGTAATCACATCAACGGAAGGTCGCTGTGTCGCCAGAATCAAATGGATCCCTGCTGCACGGGCTTTTTGCGCTATACGCGCTATTAATTCCTCCACTTTTTTGCCTACGATCATCATCATGTCGGCAAATTCATCGATCACGACCACGATAACGGGCAAGGTCGTTAATGGAGGTGCAGTGGGTGGATCTGCATCTTCATCGAGAAATAACAGGTCTTCAGGAGAAAATGTCCACAAGGGATCGGGAATCGGATTACCCGTGGCTTGGGCGTCCTCCACTTTACGGTTATAGCCGGCGAGATTACGAACGCCCAGCGCTGCCATCAATTTGTAGCGTCGCTCCATTTCACCGACACACCAACGTAAACCATTGGCGGCATCTTTCATGTCGGTTATAACGGGGGTTAATAAATGAGGGATGCCATCATAGACTGACAGCTCTAGCATTTTAGGATCAACCAGCATAAGCCGCAGTACGTCAGGCCCGGATTTATAGAGCATGCTAATGAGCATGGCATTTACGCCCACCGATTTACCCGAACCTGTGGTTCCTGCAACCAGTAAATGCGGCATTTTTGCCAAGTCGGCGACCACAGGCTGGCCAGATATATCATGACCAAGCGCAATTGTGGAGGGAGATTTGGCGTCATCGTAGACTTTGGAAGACAGTACCTGCGATAACATGACCATTTCGCGGTCTTCATTGGGTATTTCAATACCTATGACGGACTTTCCGGGAATGACCTCCACTACCCGCACGCTGATCACCGCCAATGATCTGGCTAGATCCTTGGCCAGATTACTAATACGGCTGACTTTGACGCCGGCTGCGGGTTGCACTTCAAAACGGGTAATTACGGGCCCTGGATAGACAGCCACGACCTCCGCGTCGATACCAAAATCTTTGAGTTTAATTTCCAGTAGCCTGGACATAGCTTCCAGGGCTTCCTTTGAAAAGCCTTTTTTGTGCGCTAGCGTCGGCTGGTTAAGAAGTTCCAGCGGTGGCAGTGTACCTACGACGGATTCGGCAAATAGGGTGGTTTGTTTTTCTTTAATGACTCGTTTACTTTGCTCAGCTTGCTTGGGTGCAGCATCAATTTTTAAGGGTTTTCGCTCAAGCTCTTTGGCCACCGAGGCCTTAATAACGACTTCGCGCTGTTTCTTGTGCTGCTCAGATTGTTTCTTGGCTTCCTGCGCTTGTTTGCGTCTATCTCTCCAGTGAAAGAAGCCTTGCCAAGCAGCGATAGTGACTCTTCCGGTTTCATCCATAAGTTTAAGCCAGGAAATACCGGTAAATATAGTGAGACCAAATAACAGCATGGCAAGTAACAGCAAGCGAGCCCCAATCAGGTTAAAGGCTCCACGAGCGGACTCACCGACAATTTGACCGAGAATACCACCCGGACCTTCAGGTACGGTCGGGGCTTCCAGCCCGTTCAAGTGAGCAATAGCCGTGGTACCAGCCATAACCAGAACAAAGCCTAAAAACCTCATTGCCAGGCCAAGCCCGTCGAAGTGTTTGCTGTGCGAGCGCTCGCGGAAGATAAGCCAGGCTCGATAGGCGAGTAAAACGGGGAACAGGTAGGCCATATAGCCAAAAAGCGCATAAAATACATCAGCTAACCACGCCCCGGTTAAACCCGCAGCATTTTGTACTAGCTGATTACTCACAGTATGTGACCAGCCCGGGTCGCCCGAATTATAGGTGGCCAGAGCGATAAGTAGATATCCGCAGATGGCGATAAACGCAATAAACGCGCCTTCTCTTACGAAGTGGTGTTGTTTTGCCACGGGTTCCGGTGTGACTTTTTTGCCCTTCTCTGCCAAAATTCCTCCCCCTGAGAGATCTGTTTTATTGAGCATAGCGAACTAATTTATATTTTTCTATATTAATCATCAGGATAGGACGTACATCTAATGATTGATATTAGCTTGATCACGATAAAACGCTGGCCTTTAACCCTATCCCTTTGGCTGCGACTCGCATGGGACTTAGCTTTGACACGGAACATAGTATAACCGGATACTGGCCTTTTGGGGCAGCCCATAATTGAGCAAAATAACGGTCTGATTGACTTGTAATAATCGTCGCAGGCCCCCATTAATCATGGCTCCAATATCATCATTTATCACAGGATCAGTTTTCATGAGTGAAACTCAGCATCATCGCCTTATCATTCTGGGTTCCGGCCCGGCCGGATACACCGCTGCAGTCTATGCTGCACGAGCCAACCTTAACCCCGTATTGATCACCGGAATGCAGCAAGGTGGGCAACTGACCACTACCACCGATGTGGACAACTGGCCTGGCGACAACGATGGTGTGCAAGGCCCTGAACTGATGATGCGCATGCAAAAACATGCCGAGCGCTTTGATACAGAGATCATCTTCGATCATATCCATACCACTGATGTTAACGCCAGCCCTATCCGTATGGTGGGTGATCAGGGCGAATATACCTGCGATGCGCTTATTATCGCTACCGGCGCTTCGGCTCAATATTTGGGCCTGGCCTCCGAAGAAGCCTTTATGGGTAAAGGGGTTAGTGCCTGCGCCACCTGCGACGGGTTCTTTTATCGTAATCAGAAGGTCGCCGTTATCGGTGGTGGTAATACCGCCGTAGAGGAAGCCCTGTATCTTTCTAATATCTGCGCCGAAGTGGTCCTGGTTCATCGCAGAGATAGCCTGCGTTCAGAGAAGATTTTGCAAGACAAGTTATTCGAAAAGGCTAAAAACGGCAATATCACTATTCTTTGGAATAATACGCTGGACGAAGTGCTGGGTGATGATAGCGGCGTGACCGGCATGAGAATTAAGTCGACAGCGGATGGCAGCACTCAGGATATTGATCTTCAGGGTGTATTTATTGCTATCGGCCATCGTCCGAATACAGAGATTTTTGATGGTCAGGTGGACATGAAAAACGGCTATATCACTATTCATAGCGGCAATGAAGGCAATGCGACTGCTACCTCCGCTGCAGGTGTCTTCGCCGCTGGCGATGTGGGTGATCATATTTACCGGCAGGCTGTTACTTCTGCCGCCTCCGGTTGTATGGCAGCTTTGGATGCCGAGCGCTATCTGGATGACCTTGCTGGTAGTTAACTTGTCGGTCAAACTTTGGGGCAATACTCGGGAACATTGGGTATGCCCTTAGTTTGGCTCAATAATGCGGATTCCGAGTTCCCTTCTGTGAGCTCCGCCCTGGATGAGCCAAATGGTTTACTCGCCGCGGGCGGAGATTTATCTGCCGCGAGACTGCTAAAAGCTTATCGCGCAGGGATATTTCCCTGGTATGAAGATGGCCAGCCCATTCTCTGGTGGAGCCCACGCCCACGCGCGGTACTTGTTCCGGCCGAAATTCACCTCTCCCGCAGCTTAAAGCGCAGTATTCGTCGGCAACAATTTACGCTGACTGTTGATCAATGCTTCAGTACGGTCATATCACGATGTGCGTCTATGCGAGCACAGCAGGAAGGTACCTGGATTACTGACGAGATGAAGCAGGCCTATATCGGACTTCATCAGCAGGGACACGCACACAGTGTGGAAATCTGGCAGGGTGATACTTTGGTCGGTGGTTTATATGGTATCGCTATTGGCCGAATGTTTTTTGGTGAATCCATGTTTAGCGATGTAAGCGATGCCTCCAAAGTGGCATTGCTAGCGCTATGCCAAATGGATGTCGGGCTGATTGATTGCCAGGTAGTCAGTGAGCATTTGTTAAGTTTGGGTGCCAAAACAATCGATCGTGACGAATTTTGTGAACACATTAAACATCTGGTAGAGCAAGATGCTTCGCAAAAGTGGCATAATGGAGCACCCAGGTTGGCCAGTGAGCTGCTGTGAGTGAATTAAGCGAAATAAAACTCTACTCCACTTACCCTCACGATTGCAGTTATCTGCCGGATCGGCAGGCAACAACGCTCTTCATTGACCCCAAAACCCCCGTCACTCGTGAAATATATACCCGTTTGTCTGAGATTGGCTTTCGGCGCAGCGGCACCCATATATATCGTCCTCGATGTGAATCTTGCCAGGCCTGTATACCCGCACGTATTCCTGTTGCCAGTTTCAAACGAAACCGTAATCAACAGCGCTGCTGGACTAAAAATCAGGATATTGATGCGTTACACGTGGGTGACATTAGCCATGATGAATACTATGAGCTTTATTCGCGCTATATCAACGGTCGACATGCGGATGGCGACATGTACCCACCAGATGAAGAGCAGTACCAGAGCTTCTTGTGTAGTCCTTCGCCAGAGACCCTGTATGCCGGCTTTCATTTAGCGGGAGAGCTATTAGGCGTTGCCGTTATCGATGTGCTGGAAAACGGCTTGTCGGCAATATATACCTTCTACGAGCCGAAGCAGGATACGCGTAGTTTGGGTAAGTTTTTCATCCTTTGGCAGATAGAACACGCCCGGGCACTGGGGCTGGACTACCTGTACTTAGGGTACTGGATTGCCGATTGCCAAAAAATGTCTTATAAATCTCACTACCGCCCATTAGAGATCTATCGTGATGGACGCTGGACATTACTGGAAAGTGACGAATAAATTGCTTCTGCGGCCTAATTAAGGCAAACTCCGCAACGATTTTTGCATCCAGCAGCATCAAGCTCAACAAGAGAGTAGTTAATGGCAAAAGAAGACCAGATTGAAATGGAAGGAGAGGTGATTGATACCCTTCCCAATACCACGTTTCGAGTTAAATTGGAGAATGGCCACGTAGTGACGGCGCATATTTCCGGTAAGATGCGTAAAAACTATATTCGCATCCTGACAGGCGACAAGGTAAAGGTGGAGCTGACTCCATATGACTTAAGTAAAGGTCGAATTACTTACCGAGCCCGTTAAAAAACGGGGCTTATTCTGCCCCGTTATTCCCGCCCTTAAGACATGGTTTCCGCAGGCAGCTGTTTGACGTGCACTGATAGCTTGGGCTTGTTGTCATCTATCGTAATATCGACCTCACCTCCGCCGGTGAGCTCGCCAAACAATACCATCTCAGCCAATGGCTTTTTAATGTGCTCCTGGATAACCCTTGCCAACGGACGTGCGCCCATCAGGGGGTCGTAGCCTTCTTCCAGCAACCATTCCCGTGTCGCATCATTGACATGAATAAGCACACCTTTATCGTCTAGCTGTGCCTGTAACTCGACCAAAAATTTGTCGACAACCGTCAATACGACGTCTCTGGACAGCGGCGCGAACTGCACGATGCTATCGAGTCTATTTCTAAATTCCGGCGTGAAGGCTTTCTTGATAATCTCCATTCCGTCAGCGGTATGATCCTGGATTTTGAAACCAATAGATGCACGAGACATTTGCTCGGCACCTGCATTGGTAGTCATTACCAGTATCACATTACGAAAATCTGCTTTGCGACCATTGTTGTCAGTCAGCGAGCCATGGTCCATTACCTGTAATAGCAGGTTAAAGACTTCCGGGTGTGCCTTTTCTATTTCATCGAGCAATAAGACGCAGTGCGGTGTTCTGGTGACTGCCTCTGTGAGTAAACCGCCCTGGTCATAACCTACGTAACCCGGGGGTGCACCTATAAGCCTAGAAACAGTATGGCGTTCCATGTACTCCGACATATCAAAGCGTACTAATTCCATTCCCAGAATGCGCGCTAACTGGCGACAGACCTCTGTTTTACCGACTCCCGTGGGGCCAGCAAACAAAAACGAGCCTACTGGTTTTTCAGGCGCACCCAGACCGGAGCGTGACAACTTTATAGAAGTGCTAAGACTGGATATCGCCGGATCTTGACCAAAAATGACCATCTGAAGGTTTTTATCCAGATTGCGCAGGGCATCCTTGTCTGAAGACGACACACTCTTGGGCGGAATACGCGCAATGCTGGCAACGATAGCCTCGACATCGGTCACACCGACAGTTTTCTTGCGTTTGCTAGCGGACTGCAGGTTTTGAAAAGCTCCCGCCTCGTCAATGACGTCTATGGCTTTATCAGGTAAAAAGCGATCGTTGATGTAACGGTCTGATAGTTCGGCAGCGGCACGTATTGCTTTGCTGGTATAGCGTATTTTGTGATGATCCTCAAAACGGGATTTCAAACCTTCGAGTATACCTACGGTATCCTCAACCGAAGGTTCCATTATGTCGACTTTCTGGAACCTGCGTGACAGCGCACGATCTTTTTCAAATATCCCGCGATATTCCTGGAAGGTGGTTGAACCAATGCAGCGCAAATCGCCGGAGGTCAACAAGGGTTTTAGCAGGTTTGAAGCGTCCATCACACCACCAGAGGCCGCACCTGCACCAATAATGGTATGGATCTCATCAATAAACAGTACCGCACCGGGCTGTTTTTTCAGATCAGCTAACAAACCTTTAAAACGTTTCTCGAAATCGCCGCGGTATTTGGTTCCTGCCAGTAGAGCACCTAAGTCAAGAGAGTAGATCACCGCATCAGCCAAAATATCAGGCACTTCACCGTCAACTATACGTTTGGCTAATCCTTCCGCTACGGCGGTTTTACCAACACCGGCTTCACCTACCAATAATGGATTGTTCTTCCTGCGACGGGACAGTATTTGAGCCACACGGATAAGTTCTTTTTCCCTGCCGATCAGGGGGTCTATTTTGCCCTTCTCAGCGAGTTCATTCAGATTAGACGCATAACTATTGAGCGGACTTGCCTCCTCTTCACTCGCTGCTGTGGCGCCCTCTTCTTGTGTTCTATCCTCATTTGAATCACTACCAATCTTTTGTACGCCGTGAGTGATGAAGTTAATGACATCAAGACGGCTTATGCCCAATTGATGTAAGAAATAAACGGCCTGACTTTCCTGCTCGCTAAACATAGCGACCAGCACATTGGCGCCATCTACCTGGTCTTTACCGGAAGACTGAACGTGAAACACAGCTCTTTGCAGAACGCGTTGGAAACCCAGTGTTGGCTGAGTCTCTCTTTCATGGTCATCATCGGCAATTAGAAGCGTGGTCGCTTCGATAAATTCTTCGAGGTCTTCGCGTAATTTTTCAATGTCTACACCGCAGGACGAAATGACCTTAATTGCCGAACCATCGTCCAGCAAGGCCAGTAATAAATGTTCCAGCGTCATAAATTCGTGACGTCTGGAGCGTGCGAGCGCAAACCCGTCATTTAGCGTAATCTCGAGTTCTTTGCTCAACATGATGTCATCTCTCCATTAATCATTGTTATCATCTTCTCCCGCTTCAATTTCGCACAGCAGAGGATGCTGACTGTCCCTTGAGTACTGATTCACCTGCATTGCCTTGGTCTCTGCAATATCGCGGCTGAATAACCCGCAGATACCCTTGCCCTGTTGGTGTACTGCTAACATAACACGCGTTGCCTGCTCCAGTTCCATAGAAAAGAATGCCCGCAGCACGTGAATCACAAATTCCATCGGCGTGTAGTCATCGTTAAGCATTACCACTTTATACAAGGGCGGCTTTTTAAGCTTGGGCTGGGCCTCTTCCAATGCCAAGCCGGAATCACGATCTGGCAATTGCCCTCTTTCAGGCCCTGATGTCATCGTTTCTGTATATCTCATATCCACTCATGGTCAGTTTTCCGGCCATCAATTCTCAATAGCCTATTCAAAGTCAGTGTAGCATGCCTATAAGATGGAGCCGATTGCTATAGAATTCAAGATTGACTTTTTATATAAGCATAAAAAAGCCAGGCTTTACCTGGCTTTTTACGCATGATCGGGGCATTTAGACCATTTTAGCGATCATTGCGTCACCAAACTCGGAGCAATTCAATAAAGTGGCATCATCCATTAGCCGCTCAAAGTCATAGGTCACTGTTTTTGCCTGGATCGCGCCGTTCATGCCGTCGATAATAAGATTGGCGGCTTCGTTCCAGCCCATATGACGCAACATCATTTCAGCAGATAAAATAAGAGATCCGGGATTCACCTTATCCTGGCCCGCGTACTTGGGTGCAGTGCCATGGGTCGCTTCAAACAAGGCAATGGTATCGCTGAGGTTGGCGCCCGGGGCTATACCGATACCGCCGACCTGTGCGGCCAGCGCGTCAGATAAATAGTCTCCGTTTAGATTGAGAGTTGCAATAACACTGTACTCATCAGGGCGTAACAATACCTGCTGTAACATCGCATCAGCGATGACATCCTTTATCACGATGTCTTTGCCGTTATCAGGATTCTTGATAGAAACCCAGGGCCCGCCATCAATTAACTCGCCTGCAAACTCCTCCATTGCCAGCTGGTAGCCCCAGTCTTTAAAGGCCCCCTCAGTGAACTTCATAATGTTGCCCTTGTGTACAAGGGTAAGGGATGGCAGATCCTGATCTATGGTGTACTGAATGGCCTTGCGTACCAGCCGCTTTGTGCCGTCTTCAGACACCGGTTTGACGCCGATGCCACAATTTTGCGGAAAGCGTATTTTCGTCACTCCCATTTCGTTTTGCAGAAAGTCAATGATCTTGTCTGCTTCGGGAGTGCCTGCTTTCCACTCTATGCCGGCATAGATGTCCTCGGAATTCTCCCGAAATATCACCATATTGGTTTTATGGGGTTCTTTCACCGGAGATGGCACACCTTCAAACCAGCGCACAGGGCGCAGACAGACATACAGATCCAGCTCCTGACGCAGGGCGACATTCAATGAACGGAACCCACCGCCAACTGGAGTGGTTAAGGGTCCCTTTATACTTACCGAATATTCTTTAATCGCATCCAGTGTTTCGGCAGGAAACCAGTCGCCCTCGTATAGTTCTGCGGCTTTCTCGCCGGTGTATATTTCCATCCAACTGATCTTCTTTGCTCCGCCATAGGCTTTCTCTACTGCGGCATCGACAACTTTGATCATGACGGGAGATATATCAACGCCGATACCATCACCTTCTATGAAGGGAATAATTGGCTGGTCGGGGACGTTGAGCGAAAAATCCGGGTTAACCGTGATCTTTTCACCTGTCTCAGGTACCTTAATGTGTTGGTAGCCCATTATATAACTCCGTATTAGCCTATTCATGAACCACGAATTATAACAGAGAGCGCTGTTGCGAGTGGCCACTACGACTAAAGAATGGATAGTTTCAGCGTCTAAAACGACATTGGTCAAATTATGAGCAAATTGGTTCTCCTCAACAAACCTTACGATACGCTGTGCCAATTCCGTGACAGTGACGGCCGAGCAACTTTGGCGGATCTTGTGCCTATTGCTGGTGTGTATCCTGCCGGGCGCCTTGATCGGGACTCTGAAGGTTTACTGTTATTAACTGACGACGGAGCACTGCAAGCCAAAATTGCGCACCCTAAATACAAACTGGCGAAATCTTATTGGGTGCAAGTTGAGGGCGAAATCACGCCGGAGGCACTGACGCAGTTGGCTGAAGGCGTTACTTTGAATGACGGCACCACCAAACCGGCGCAGGCGAAAGCTATTACAGAGCCTGCCGTATGGCAGCGAGACCCTCCCATACGGCAGCGTAAAAACATACCTACAAGCTGGCTGGAATTAAGCATCAAGGAGGGCCGTAATCGCCAGGTTAGAAGAATGACCGCGGCAGTTGGCTTCCCTACTTTGCGCTTGATACGTCATAAAATTGGAGAATGGAGCTTGGCAGACTTGCAGCCAGGAGACTATCAAGTACTGGAGTTACCTTCTCTTCCGCGCTCGAGCGCAATAAAAGACCGGAAATTCAAACCACAAACAAAGAAAAGAGGACGTAATCAGGCAAAAACCTGATTGCGGCCTAAATGCTTACTTTCATACATGGCGATATCTGCTCGCCGCATAATGTCTGTATGGGAACTGCCCTTTTGGCCAATAGCAAGACCGGCACTCATTGTTAGTGGGAGGCCAGCCATAGCAGGGAATGCCTTCATTCTCTGCTCTATATTGCTGCATATGCGCTCAACAACAATTTTAGATTGCTGCATATTTTCATCGCGAAGCAGTATCAGAAACTCGTCGCCGCCGATTCTGGCAGCTATGTCTTCAGTACGAATACACTCAACAATAATGGTAGCAATTTCCACCAGTACCTGGTCGCCTGTATCATGTCCCAGTTGATCATTAATGACTTTGAAATCGTCTAAATCCAGCATGGCAACGACATAACAACCGCCAGAGCGCTCGCAAAACGCCGCTTCACGCTCTAACTCCCGATAAAACAATCGACGATTGGGAAGCCCTGTGAGGCTGTCGGTATAGGCCATTTCGCTCAGTTGTTTACGCATGGTCTTATTGTCGTCACGGTGTTTCTTGGTTCTTTCCAGTACCAGAGCGCTATAGCCCCAAAATACCATGAGTGGAACAGATACCCAGAATTCATGCTCTAGAGAAAGCGGTTCTCCTTCGAGTATGAGTAATTGGATAGTCATTAAATGCGCGACACCCATGAAAAGACTTAACATGACCGCCTGAAACAAACTGGTAATACCGACGCCAAAGAGCAGTACAGTAAACCAGCCGGCAAGCACTAAAACTCGTAGATCTGGCACTAGATATTCATAAAGACAAAGGAGCAGACCGCTGCCCATGGCAGGAATGATTAAAAAGTTTGGATCAAAGCTGAACGAGCTATCGAGACCGAGGTGTGCAAGTAAATAAAGCGAGCCCCATAGTCCCAAGGTGACAAACAAGGCCAAAGACCACTGTGCCCAGCTCATGGGAATTGCCTGGTTATAGACAAAAGGAATGGCAATAAGTACTAACAGCATGAAACCGCTAAAGGCACGCAATAGCGCCTGTTTTTTTAGTTTTTGGGTTCTATCAAGTGAATCTGTACCTTGATTATGGCCGTCATAAGCCCCTGCCAGGCTCTGGACTGTCCCAGGCCTGTAGTTATCTTCCTGCTGCTGAGACGCTGGTGTCTCCGAGCCAAGTACAACCATTTTGTTGCCTGATCAATCCTTGATAAGACAATGTAGGGCACAGCTCACATTTTGTCCATTAAACAACCAAATTAGCGACATTATGGCTCTTTACTCAGCCCCACTTGCAGCCAGCGAAGATTAATACTGATTTTTTAGAACCAAAGTCATTATGTACCAATAGGCACCGGCAGCGCCCTTGACCATATTTGATGAGGCTAACTATAAATAAGGCGACTAAGGTCAGATTGTAAAACGGGCGTTTCGCTAAGGGGCACTAGGCACTATAATAGGTGTTTTTGGTCAGCCCATACTTAATATGCCGTCTTCATACCCCCATCTCACCGTAGCCACCGTAGTACAACGTGGCGAACAGTTTCTGCTGGTACAGGAATTTTCAAACGGAGAGCTGGTTTATAACCAGCCTGCCGGCCATGTAGAGCCCGGCGAAAGCCTGATTGAAGCGGCTCTGCGCGAGACGCTGGAAGAAACGGCTTGGGACGTAGAGCTACAGGGTATTATTGGTTTGTCCAAATACATCGCGCCATCAAATGGCGTGTCTTATCATCGGACCACGTTTATTGCCAAACCCCTGCTCCATCATAGCGAACAAGCTCTGGATGACGGTATTGTAGACGCCGTATGGATGAACCTTGACGAAATGCGTGCTAATGAATCAAAAATGCGCTCCCCTCTTGTGATTAAATCCGTAGAGCAATATCTCTCCGGTTCACAATACCCGCTGGAAATTATCTATTAATGAGTAACGAAACGAAAAAAGTCATTGTTGGCATGTCAGGAGGTGTTGATTCTTCTGTCGCCGCTGTATTGCTTCTGCAACAAGGTTTTCAAGTTGAAGGCCTGTTTATGAAGAACTGGGATGAAGATGATGGTACTGAATACTGTACGGCGAAAGATGATTTAGCCGATGCTCAGGCGGTTGCCGATAAAATCGGTATAAAGCTGCATCAGGCCAACTTTGCTGCTGAGTATTGGGACAATGTATTCGAACATTTCCTGGAAGAATACAAGGCCGGCCGAACACCCAACCCCGATATATTGTGTAATCGCGAGATAAAATTCAGAGCATTTCTAGATTACGCTTTAGTACTTGGCGCCGACTATATTGCGACGGGGCATTACGCCAGAAAAGATGATTCAAATGGCCATGCTCGTCTGCTAAAAGGCCTGGATGATAATAAGGATCAAAGCTACTTTCTTCACGCCGTGGCGAGCGCCGAACTGAGTAAAACACTATTCCCCGTTGGTGAATTGGAAAAGCCACGAGTGCGAGCTATTGCCGCCGAACACGGTTTAATCACTCACAATAAAAAGGACAGTACCGGTATTTGTTTTATCGGCGAGCGCCGATTTAAAGATTTCCTGCAGCAATACCTGCCCGCCCAGCCCGGAGAGATCCACACAGCCGACGGCGAAGTGCTTGGCCAGCATCAAGGTTTGATGTATCACACACTCGGACAAAGACAAGGCTTGGGCATTGGTGGTGTCAAAGGTGCCTCAGAAGACCCTTGGTATGTGGTGAAAAAGGATCTCGATAACAACGTTTTGATTGTTGGCCAGGGTAATAATCACCCCTTGTTATTCAGCGATTTTTTGAACAGCAGCCAGCTCTATTGGGTTGACGGAAGCGGGCCTGCCACGCCCTGTAAGCTGCTAGCAAAAACACGTTACCGGCAGGCTGATCAAGCCTGCGAACTAACAAAGAATCCAGATGGAAGCTACCGAGTGGTCTTTGAACAACCACAAAGAGCGGTAACACCAGGCCAATCAGTGGTATTTTATGATGGACTGACCTGTCTGGGTGGTGGAGTGATTGAGTCGACCGGTAATTTAAGTGAGGCAAACTCTTGAGCCGCACCAGAGACCAAGCCATAGCACTAGCCGGAGTTGCACAAGCGGCGCTTGCCGTATACGACATCGCACATACTGGCTCTGCGGATCAGGCTATCGTTGAGCCACTGATAAAGAGTCTGTTTGTTTTCGACCCTGAAGATACCGAAAGTGTATACGGCGGCATAGACCAACTCACACCAGGCATTGCCTCATTGAAAAAATTGTTGGGCAATGACAGAACTCAAGCGCACAAAGAACAGCTCAATTACGTCATGGGCATGATCTACCTTCAGCACAAACTGTCAAAACAACCAGAGACCTTGGATATCATCAAAACCCGACTGGATCACGCCATACTGCATTCAGAACATTTCGCTACCGATCATTCAGTGGTTCACCATAACCTCGCGGGTATCTATCAGGATACAATCAGTACTCAAGGCTTCAGAATCCAGGTTGCCGGCAACCCCACGCATTTACAACAAGAAAACAACGCCGCTGCAATACGCGCACTCCTCCTTTCTGGAATCCGTTCAGCCATTCTGTGGCGCCAACTGGGTGGTAGTCGGATTAAACTTATCTGGCAGCGTAAACGGCTGGTATGGGAGCTGGGTCAACTAGTTTAAGAGCTGTTTTACCTCCATCTTGGTGGAGTTCGGGCCGGGGCTAGCTGATAGTGCCTTTACGAATCGACCATAGCGGCTTCCAGCTCGCCGATTGCTAAAGAACTCGCGCAGGCGCTCAAACATACTTTAGCAAAAGACATCGGCGAGCGGGAAGCCGCTGAACATGGCCTGATTGATTCGTAAAGGCACTATCAGCCAGCCCCTTGGTATCCCGATAATTTCAATATACTTGTCTTTACCTAGCCCACGAGAGTAGGTCCGCTATGGTCGATTTGAAAAAGCTCTACCAGTTAGTCCCGAGCCAGAACGCGCAATAGTCAAACCAACGGTAAGTCCGAGCGCTGAATAGTCAATCATAAACGGCGCTAATAGCAATCCCGAACTACCCATCGCCAAACTTACCAGCTCAGGGGCAAGCAGAACCTCCCTTTTAAGCGCGGATTCCCGTATAATGCCGGCCTTTAAATCCACTCGTTTGAGACCCCGTCCCATGGAATTGTCAGCACTTTCCGCCGTATCCCCTATTGATGGCCGTTATGGCAGTAAAACACAGTCATTACGCCCCGTATTTAGTGAATTTGGACTGATAAAGGCTCGCGTGACTGTCGAGATTGAATGGTTTCTTCGATTGGGTGAAATGACCGAGATAGCTGAATTGGGTCCCTTTAGCGAAGAATCTATAGAACAGCTAAAGGCGCTGGTGACCAATTTCGACGAAGAAGGTGCATTGCGCATCAAGAAAATTGAAGCGACTACCAATCACGATGTCAAAGCGGTGGAATACTTTATTAAAGAGAGCTTCGCTGATAATGCTGAGTTGTTGGCCGCGAGTGAGTTTGTACATTTTGCCTGCACCTCAGAAGATATCAATAACCTCTCCCATGCACTGATGTTAAGACAGGGTCGAGACGAAGTACTTTTACCCTTGGCTAAGACTGTTATAGCGCGGTTACGAGAGCTGTCACTGGAATTAGCCGAACAACCCATGCTATCCCGTACCCATGGCCAGACGGCCAGCCCGACGACTGTGGGCAAGGAACTGGCCAATGTGGTGCATCGGCTGGAACGCCAGATTATATTAATCCAGGCAGTTCCTATGCTGGGTAAAATTAATGGCGCAGTGGGCAACTACAACGCCCACCTTTCGGCTTATCCGGACATTGACTGGCAAGCTAACGCACAGCAGTTTGTCGAAGGGCTCGGTCTTAGCTGGAATCCTTATACTACTCAGATAGAGCCGCACGATTATATTGCAGAATTATTTGACGGTGTTGCACGCTTTAATACCATTCTGATAGATCTCGATAGAGACCTTTGGGGTTATATCTCTTTGGGTTATTTCAAACAACGGGTTATCGCCGGCGAAATTGGTTCTTCTACAATGCCGCATAAAGTGAACCCTATCGACTTTGAAAATTCCGAAGGCAATTTAGGTTTGGCCAACGCTATTCTCAATCATATGAGCGGAAAACTCCCTGTTTCACGCTGGCAGCGCGATCTGACCGATTCAACCGTATTACGTAATATGGGAGTCGGTTTTGGCTATTGCCTAATGGCCTATGAGGCGACCATGAAAGGCTTGAGTAAGCTGCAAGTTAACCCCGCCCGCCTTGCACAGGATCTGGATACCAGCTGGGAAATTCTGGCAGAGCCAATCCAAACCATTATGCGTCGTTACAATGTTGAAGAAGCCTACGAGAAACTCAAATCGCTGACTCGCGGTCAGGCTGTGACACCACAGGTAATGGCCGACTATATTGAGGGACTGGATGTACCCGAAGAGGCCAAGGCTGCGATGAGAACACTGACGCCAGATAACTATATTGGCAACGCGATTAGTCAGGCAAAGAATATTTAATGCCGATGATTTCATTGGGAGACATAAGTCCCGAAGAGTTTCTACGGGACTACTGGCAGCAAAAACCTCTACTAATCAGAGGCGCATTCCCCAATTGGGAAGATCCACTTGAACCCGATGAATTAGCCGGCCTGGCCTGCGAAGAGTATATAGAATCTCGTATTATTACTGGCAAAGAACATCACGGTAACTGGACTCTCGAACATGGGCCAATAGACGAAAGTCGTTTCAATGATATTGGTGATAAAGACTGGACCTTGTTGGTGCAGGCTGTAGATCATATTGTACCCGAGGTGGCAGCACTGAGGCAGGCTTTTCGTTTTATACCCGATTGGCGTATTGACGATGTCATGGTGAGTTTTGCTGCAACCGGTGGCAGTGTTGGCCCGCACTATGATCAATATGATGTGTTCCTGATTCAGGGGCAAGGCCAGCGTCGTTGGCAAACGGGGCAAATATGCGATGAACAGAGTGCTTGCCTGCCCCATCCCGATATTCGTTTGCTGAGTAACTTTACGATAGAGCAAGAATGGGTTTTGGAAGCTGGAGACATGTTGTATTTACCGCCCGGCATAAGTCACTGGGGCGTTGCCCAATCACCCTGCCTAACTTACTCAGTAGGATTTCGGGCGCCGTCTCAATCAGATTTACTATCTCACTTTGCTGACGAAGCCATATTGCATTCCAATGATAGCAAACGTTATGGCGATACAGGCATGGCTATACAGGCTAACCCCGGCGAGATTACGCCTTTAGCGCTAGGCAAGACAAAAGCCTTATTGAAAGAACTGATAGACGACGAAAAATTATTGGCTGACTGGTTTGGCCGGTTTATGACTGAACCGAAGTATCCTGACCCGACTGATGAGCTGCCGACGATTGAAGACCTATTAACCGACCTGGAAAATGGAGAGAGCTGGTTTGTACCGGGTAGTGCGCGGTTGGCTTTTAGTCAGCTAGAACAGCTGACCTTATTTGCCAACGGTGAGTCAATTTCTAGCGAGCATCCTGTATGGAGCAGTTTTGCACAACAGCTCTGTCTCAGCCACACCATAACACCAGAGCAAATCTCTGAAGCCCGCAGCTTACAAGACGTTCTCACACAACTGATTCAGGCTAATTGCCTGCTACCCTGATACCGCCGTCTGTTAGGCAGCCATAATCGTTAGTGCCAATTGCGTGATTAAAGTGCGGTTAAGCCTGATAAGGGATAATCAGTTTACCAGCCAGTGATGATGTTTATTCAATGCACGCCTATATCGAGACTATCAAGCTGATGATATTGAAACTATTTCAAGCCACATTGATATGCCTTATCTCCATGGGTGTTTATGCTCAATCAGTATTGCACGTGGTGGAGCTGTACTACGCAGACCCTGTACAGGTTGCCGCCGCCATCAGGCCGATATTAGCTGCCGATGATGCCATTCGCAGTTATGACAACAAACTGATAATCAATACCGACCGCAGCAGAATTGATAAAATCAGTGAGATCATCTCCTTGCTGGACGCAAAACCCAGGCAGATTCTCATTAGCCTAACGGAAGATACGCAGCTGGTGTCGCGGGAATTGAATGCAGGCTACCCAACCGCCAATAGCCAATATAGCGCGCAAATAAATCAACAACAGACTCGTGGTAATCAGGTAAAAACCATCAAGGTTATGGAAGGCAAAGAGACCTATATCGGTCAGTCTGGCACTGCGCAGGTACGACGCAATACGGGGTATGGGTCCGAGTACGGTAGAGTACAGCCAATTGTGGTCGAAAATGGCTTACATATCACCGTACGACTGATGGATGACATCGCCAATATCACCATCCGTAGCAAAAGTGATCAATGGGATGACGACTCTGGAACCCTGCAGGGTAATTCTATCGATACCCGTATTATGGGAAAAATAGGCGAATGGATAGCCGTTGGCGGAATGAGTCAGACAAACAACTCAAGCCGCCAACAAAATCTGTCAACATCAATTAATCGAGAACAAAGCGGCTTTCAGCTCTTTGTAAAGATCCAGCCACTTAACTAGTCGGGCTCGACTTCTTCCTGAGCAAGATACAACCAGGTTTCTATCACCGAATCCGGGTTTAGTGAAATACTGTCGATGCCCTGCTCCATTAACCAGCGGGCAAAATCTGGAAAATCGGAAGGGCCCTGGCCGCAGATACCAATATACTTATTAGCCCTTTTACAGGCTTGAATAGCCATAGACAATAAGGCCTTAACCGCATCATTGCGTTCGTCAAAAAGATGCGCAACCAGACCGGAGTCTCTATCCAGGCCAAGCGTTAGCTGGGTAAGGTCATTGGAGCCGATGGAGAAACCATCAAAGTACTCAAGAAATTGATCCGCCAACAAGGCATTGGCGGGTAATTCGCACATCATAATCAAACGCAGGTCATTCTCGCCTCTGCGCAGACCGTGGTCATCCAATAACTCGGAGACCTGTCGTGCCTCTTCTACTGTGCGCACGAAGGGCACCATGATTTCCACGTTGGTAAGGCCCATCTGGTCGCGAACGATATGCATTGCTTCACATTCAAGCTCGAAGCAATCCAGAAAGGACTCGGAGATATATCGTGATGCGCCACGAAAACCCAGCATGGGGTTTTCTTCGATCGGTTCAAACTGACTGCCACCTATCAGGTGGGCGTATTCATTGGATTTGAAATCTGACATCCGCACAATAACCCGCTTGGGGTGAAAGGCGCTGGCGATGGTCGAGATGCCCTCTGCCAGCTTGTCGACATAGAATTGTCGCGGTGAAGAATAACCTGCAACTCGTCTATCGATGCTGGCTTTAACGTCCCGTGGCATGTCATCGTAATTTAACAGCGCTTTGGGATGTACTCCGATCATACGGTTGATAATGAATTCGAGTCGGGCCAAACCGACGCCATCATTCGGATAAGCCTGGAAATCAAAAGCGCGATCAGGGTTGCCTACATTCATCATTAACTTGAACGGTAGATCGGGCATTTTGTTAACGGTGTGGCTGGCTACATCGAAATCGAGGATGCCGTTGTAAACCTTGCCCGTGTCGCCCTCTGCGCAAGAAACCGTTACGCCAACACCTGTCTGAAGTCGTTCTGTGGCATCACCGCAACCCACTACGGCCGGAATACCCAGTTCACGTGCGATGATGGCTGCATGACAGGTACGTCCGCCTCGATTAGTGACGATTGCTGAGGCGCGTTTCATGATGGGTTCCCAATCGGGATCCGTCATATCGGTCACCAGAACATCACCTTCAGCCACCTGGTCCATCTGGCTTAAGTCATTAATGTTTTTAACCGGGCCACTACCAATCTTTTGACCAATACTGCGCCCTTCACACAGCACGGTGCTAGTATCTTTTAGATTATAGCGTTCCATCTGTGACACTGACTCTCGACTGCGAACTGTCTCTGGTCGTGCTTGAACGATGTATAAACCACCGTCGTCGCCATCCTTCGCCCACTCAACGTCCATAGGGCGACCATAGTGTTGCTCAATAATGACCGCCTGGCGGGCAAGATCTGTCACATCAGCGTCGGTCAGGGAAAATCGTTGCCTGTCGGCCTCATCAACGTCAACAGTATGAACAGAGCGCGCAGTGGTTCCGTCTTCACCGTATATCATTTTAATGGCTTTGCTACCGAGATTGCGGCGTAATACTGCAGGTCGTCCTGCCGCCAGCGTGGTTTTGTGCACATAAAATTCATCAGGATTCACCGAGCCCTGTACCACCGTTTCACCCAGACCATAGGATGAGGTTAAAAATACCACTCCATCGAAGCCGGATTCAGTATCCATGGTAAACATGACACCTGCGGCCCCAGTCTCACTGCGGACCATACGCTGAATACCGGCAGACAATGCCACCTCTTCGTGAGTGAAGCCCTGGTGTACACGGTAAGCAATAGCGCGGTCATTATAGAGTGAGGCGAATACTTCTTTAATGGCAATTCGTACGTTGTCTATACCGCGAATATTGAGAAAGGTTTCCTGTTGCCCGGCAAAAGACGCGTCTGGAAGATCCTCTGCGGTAGCCGAAGAGCGTACAGCGACGGAAAGATGTTCGTTTCCATCTTGCAGCTGTACAAAGGCATCTTCGATCGATTGTTCCAGCTGTTCATTAAGGGGCGTATCAATTATCCATTGACGGATTTCAGCGCCGCTGGCCGCCAGGGTATTAACGTCATCGACATCCAGATCGGATAGTTTGTCCTCAATTCTTTTGTCCAGCCCGCTAGTCGCCAGAAACTCCCGAAAGGCGTAGGCCGTAGTCGCAAATCCGTTAGGCACACTAACGCCCGCGCCTGCCAAGCCACTTATCATCTCACCGAGAGACGCATTTTTGCCTCCGACGCGATCGACGTCATTCATGCCAAGTTGATCAAACCAAATTACATATTCACTCACAATGAGCTCCTCAGGTTTTGCTGAGATTTCAGCAGCGACAGGTATAATGGAGCACATAATATAGTCAAATGTAGCGCTTAGCCATAGTAAAAATGCACCAAACTGATTGATTTTATTATGTTTTTTTGGAAAAAAACTACAAGAAAGGATTTCCCATGATACGCAGTGTTTTCTTTGTTTCCGATTCAACCGGCGTAACCGCCGAAGGATTGGGTAACAGTCTGTTATCCCAGTTTGGCGATATTACATTTAGAAAGAATACCGAACCCTATATTGATGAGCTAGATAAGGCGGCTGCATTGGTAGATCGTATTAATCAGGCGGCAGAGGAAGATGGCCAGTCACCGATTATTATCGACACCATCGTCAATGACGATATCCGTAAAATCATTGCCGCCAGCAAGGGCTTCACTATCGATATATTTGGCTCGTTTCTCGCTCCACTGGAACAGGAGCTGGGTACACACTCAAGTTATTCAGTCGGTAAATCTCGCCCGCACGCAGAAAGCGAAGCTTACTCGAATCGTATGCAGGCTGTACATTACGCGCTGGACGCCGATGATGGAGCCAAATTAAATCAATACGAAAGTGCAGATATCATACTATTTGGTGTCTCTCGCAGCGGTAAAACGCCTACCTGCCTGTATCTTGGCTTGCAGTACGGTATCTACGCAGCCAACTATCCCATTACCGAAGAAGACCTGGAATCCAATCAACTACCCAGGGCTCTGCGTGCGCACAAGGATAAGTTATTTGGTTTAACCATTGATCCAGGCAGGCTATCGGCAATACGCCAGGAGCGTCGAGCCAATAGTCGATATTCGTCTCTTATTCAGTGTGAGGATGAAGTTAGGCAGGCTGAAATGATGCTTCGTAAACACGGCATCACGAGTATTAATACGACGCACTTTTCAGTTGAGGAGATCGCAGCCAGGATTTTAAGCGAAACGCATATCAGCAGACGAACCTAGTTGGAGTCGAGAATAGCGTAACGCCCTTTAAAGCTGACCGCTTGACCCTGCGCATTATTGACCATAGCAACAAGGTCAATTCTGGCCTTGCCGTGCTGGTCGTAATACTGAAAAAAACTTTCAAAGTCGCTTAATTCGACCCGGCATGAGGCAGTAAGAATGTCACAATTTACTGGTGCTAAATAGTCAATTTCAGCGTGGCTGACCACAATATTGGGTTCTTTGATGCCGTGAGCCAGACATTTTACATAGGCCATACCCCAGCAACACATGACACTGAGGCAAAACAAACTGCCACCAAAGGCCGTTTGTTTGTCATTAATATTGTGTTCTAAGGGCGCACTGAGCGATAAGGACTTACCGTCGTAATCATCGACAGAGACCCTCATAGCGTTGGCTAATGGTAGATAGGAAGTAACAAAATCAGTCAAAGCTTGCTGTAACTGCTGTCTGTCAGCATCTTTCATTCAGAGTAAATCCATTATTCGCAGAGCGGCGTTATACGGGGTTGTTTTACCCTCGACAACCTGACCCTCAAGCTTAGGCTTAAGTTCGCTGATAGCCGGGTTGCTATTGAGGCGTTTCATCAAAAGCTCGATAACCAGTTTTTCCATCCAGGCAATGCTTTGTCGCTCTCTTTTAGATTGAAAAGTATGGGCCTCGTTGGTGACCTGCTGATATCGACAGATCAGATCCCATACCACCTCCAGATTATTCTGCTCAAGTGCGGAGCAAGTCACTACTTCCGGGTTCCAGCCATCGTGACCCTGCATAAGATGGAAGGCATTTTGATAGTGACCCTGGGTGCGTTTTGCCAGATTAACGCTCTCCCCGTCAGCTTTGTTGATAACCAGTCCATCAACCAGTTCCATAATGCCTTTTTTAATTCCCTGCAATTCATCTCCGGCATTGGGAATCATTAATACCAGAAAAAAATCGACCATCGCCGCGACTTCGTATTCAGACTGACCGACACCGACCGTCTCAACCAGAATAACGTCATAGCCTGCTGCTTCGCATAACAACATGCTTTCACGTGTCTTTTGTGCAACGCCGCCCAAAGCACCCGACGATGGAGAAGGTCTAATAAACGCATTTTCCTCGCGAGATAAATCTTCCATTCGCGTTTTGTCACCCAACAGACTACCACCAGCCAATGGAGAGCTTGGGTCAACAGCCAGTACGGCAACCTTTTTGCCCTTGGCTATTAGGTATAATCCAAATGATTCAATGAAGGTCGACTTGCCCACACCAGGAATGCCACTCACGCCGATGCGGATACTATTACCCGTATAGGGAAGAACAGCATCCAACATCTGACGTGCATCTTCGCGATGGATTTCCAGTGTGGATTCAACCAGAGTGATCGCTTTGGCCAAAGCGCGACGACTACCTTGCTTGAGTGCCTTCAGATCAACGCTCACATTAGCCTCTGGACTGCGATTTTTTGATGTTATCGAGTACGTCGCGAGCAGAAAACGGTATCTTTGTGCCAGGTCCGTAGATACCCTTCACCCCAGACTCCAGCAAGAAATCGTAATCCTGGCGAGGAATAACACCACCGGCAAAAACGATAATGTCGTCAGCGCCCTGTTTGGTCAATTCTGCAATCAATTCTGGCACTAAGGTCTTGTGACCCGCGGCCAGAGACGAAACGCCAATCGCGTGCACGTCGTTTTCAATCGCCTGACGGGCAGTCTCTTCAGGAGTTGAGAACATAGGCGATAAATCAACGTCATATCCAACATCAGCAAAAGCCGTCGCAACCACTTTTGCACCCCGATCATGGCCATCCTGTCCCATCTTGCATATCAGGACTCTTGGCCGACGACCCTGTTGAGTAGCAAACTCAGCTATTTCTGTTCTAAGTTCTTGCCAGTCAGCATCCTCTTCATAAGCTGCACCGTAAACACCGGATACTGTTTGTGAGTTGGCTTTGTAGCGACCGAATTCTTTTTCCAGGGCATCTGATATCTCACCAACGGTAGCTCGCAGGCGGGTGGCTTTAATTGCCAAATCTAATAAATTCCCCTCGCCAGTACGGGCCGATTCTGTCAGAGCAGCCAGCGAAGCATTGACTGCGTCCGTATCGCGCGTAGCACGAATTTCTGCCAGTCGCTTCACTTGACCCTCGCGCACAGCGACGTTATCAATATCCAGTATATCTACGTCATCTTCTTTGGCGAGTTGATATTTATTCACGCCGACAATGACATCTTCACCGCGGTCGATACGCGCTTGTTTTTTAGCTGCAGACTCTTCAATTCTCAGTTTTGGCAAGCCAGTTTCTATGGCCTTGGCCATGCCGCCCTGCTCCTCCACTTCTTCAATGAGAGACCAGGCGCGATCGGCGATATCCTGAGTAAGAGACTCCATCATATAGGAGCCGCCCCAGGGGTCGACAACATTAGTAATGCCGGTTTCTTCCTGAATAATCAGCTGAGTATTACGTGCGATACGGGACGAAAACTCCGTCGGTAATGCAATTGCCTCGTCGAGGGCATTAGTATGCAATGACTGGGTGCCACCGAACACGGCCGCCATCGCTTCAATAGTGGTTCTAACAACGTTGTTATACGGATCTTGTTCAGTCAAGGACCAGCCGGACGTTTGGCTATGGGTTCGCAACATTTTACTCTTGTCGTTCTGCGGATTAAACTCGCTGACAATACGCGCCCAAAGCAAACGAGCGGCACGTAATTTGGCTATTTCCATATAGAAATTCATGCCAATGCCCCAGAAAAATGACAAACGCGGTGCAAATTTGTCGATTTCAAGGCCGGAGTCGATGGCCGTTCTAATGTATTCTTTACCGTCTGCCAAAGTATATGCAAGCTCCAGTGCCGCATCGGCGCCTGCTTCCTGAATATGGTAGCCAGAAATAGAGATAGTATTATATTTGGGCATATTGCCCGAGGCGTAGGCGATAATGTCACCGATAATTTTCATCGATGGTGCGGGTGGAAAGATATAGGTATTACGTACCATAAACTCTTTCAGAATATCGTTCTGAATAGTGCCGGATAAGTGTTCCTGGCTGACACCTTGTTCTTCCGCGGCGACCACATAGCCAGCCAACACCGGTAATACTGCTCCATTCATGGTCATAGACACAGAAACTTTATCGAGCGGAATGCCATCAAAGAGTATTTTCATATCTTCAACAGAATCAATTGCCACACCGGCTTTACCGACATCGCCTGTTACACGAGGGTGATCAGAGTCGTAGCCACGGTGAGTAGCCAAATCAAAAGCCACCGATACACCCTGCCCACCTGCAGCCAAGGCCTGGCGATAGAAAGCATTGGATTCTTCCGCCGTAGAAAAGCCGGCATATTGCCGAATTGTCCAGGGCCGGCCGGCATACATTGTCGGTTGTGGGCCACGGATAAATGGCTCAAAACCCGGCATGGTATCGGTGTATTGTAAGTCCGCGGTATCTTCTGCGGTATACAGCGGTTTTACGTCAATACCTTCGGCTGTCTTCCAAATCAGGTCGTCAGTGGTTTTGTTGGATCGCGCCAAAATTTTATCTGCCGCGGCCTGCCATTGTTCACGCTTAGGCAGTTCTGGTTGGTAAGGCTTATCAGCCATGTTCATTTACTCCGTAATATGGGGGCACAGCGCTAGTGGTCAGCGGGTGGTTGACTCAATTCAATTAAAACGCCCTCGGTACTCTTGGGATGGATAAATATCACCATGCAATCGTGAGCTCCAGGACTGGGTTGTTCGGAAAGAAACAGATAACCCTTTGTCTTGAGATGAGCAACATCAGATTCGATATCATCAGTGCGAAAACAGATATGGTGTAAACCGCCGCCTTTTTTCTCCAAATATTTTGCTATCGGCCCCTCTCCACGCAACGGGTGCACCAATTCAATACTGGTGCCTTCAATGGGGAAAAAAGCGGTAGACGTCTTGGCGCTCTCTACGTCTTCGCTACCTTTAAAGGGAATTCCGAAGTCATCCATAAAGCGCTTTATCGCTCTGTCGAGATCTGGAACTGCGATAGCAATATGGTCTAATGCAACGATCATAGTTAAGTCCTGTTTACTGTGAGAATCAGCTGAGACTCTGTCTCAGCTGTTGTCATTAACCGTTTGAAGCAAGAAAACCTGCTGTTGCTTGACGCTTTCGCTCAGCAATAGTTTCTGGCAACTCTTCCACCACTTCAATGTCGGGCTTAATCTTGAATAAGGGCTCACCCTTTTTAATGATTGTACCGTCCACGTCGACCAATACTTGGGTCACAGTGCCAGAAAATGGTGCGTAAATTTTGTTGAACATTTTCATTACTTCAACAATATACAGTGGGTCACCTTCGTTAAAATGTGAACCTAGTTCGACATATCGGTCGGTATCCGGTGTTTCACGGGGATAAAACATGCCTCCGCTGGCCGCAACAATCTCATCGGATTTGGCCACCGGTGGCGGCACCAGAATCATCGCCATGGCTTCCTGTAGTTCTGTATCCAGTAAAGAGTCCGGGATATAGATACTCAGGTCGTCGTTTACTGACAAGTCAAAGTAAGCTGTTTGGTCTGCGATATAAGGCAGGATTGAAATCAGCTCACAGCCCATCTGAAAACCTTCATGGCTGGCAATAATCTGCTGCCATAATTTTCCATCTATATGGTCAGGTGCAGAGCCGCTTAGCTGTGTACTCAGTTCGTCCCAACTGGTAGTGTCCAAACGTGATTCAAGCTCAGTATAGAAAGCGAGAGCTTGTTCCAGCAGGTCATTATCATGGTCCCATATCTGGTGTAGTGCAGGGTTGGCCTCTACATAGTCCATATTGAGAAAATGATAGGTATCCGCCAGCACTTTGATGGGGTTTTCATGCCATTGAACCTGGCCATTTTGGACTTCAAACTGGGTTTTATGCAGACTTAGCCAGCCGCTCATAATATGAGGTTCGGCGCAGAGTAGCTCCAGTGGCCGCTGAATAAGCGTGGACTTGCGACTCATCGCCAGTCGAATGGCTTTAGCCATCTCCTGGTCATCGCCTGCAGACTTTAGATAAGCCTTGCCAAGAGCCGCATAAGCAAAACCCAGGTCCAGATTATTTGCCGCCTGCTTTAGCTTGCCGACTGCAGTCAGGTAAGGAACGATAAACCGCGTGGTAGGTCGGGCGTTAATACCCTGTCCAATAAACCAGTTAACCAGACCGTAGTGAAACTCCAAATTAGTGGCTAGATTAGGGCCGGTAATTTTTGTTTGTCGCAAAACCTCGGCCATAGCCAGATAGGTTTCCAGTCGATCGGTGCCAGTGGTCAGCAGCAAGGCAATATTGGAATCATAGGCACCGGCAAGGTGATACTTCATGAAAACGTCGGTATCCGGGTTGTGCATACTAATACCCTGGTCGTCACGTATCTCACCCTCTATAGCATCAGACCAGTTCTTGATAACTCCGCCGGCGTGTGGCCGCAAAGCCTGGTTAGTTGCATTAAGACGAGCCTCGACCGAGGTGTTTTTACGCGGCATACGCACAGGTCTTGGCAATGACTTACCATGACGCTCTAGCAGCACCATGACTTCGACCAGTGATTCAACGACAAAATAGTCATCGGGGTTTTCAGGGTTACTGAATTTAAGTGCATAACACAATTCAGTAACACGGTGCTCCACCTGTATCCGCGTATTCATTTCCATGAAAAAGTGGTTGGCGCCGTCAACGATGCACTCAAAGGTGCCCAAAGAGTCCAGACCCACTGCCTCGCCAAAACGAACGCCTTCGGCTTCCATCTTAATCAGGATTTCCAAATCTTGCTTTAAGATAACCAGAGCGGCGGTTTGACCCACAGCTTCTTCAATAGCAATGGCGCGTTCCAGTTCTTCGACGGTGATCGACGCTTCAAGCAATTTTTGCTCGTGCATTTGCAAAGAACAATCGCGCCCTCCCATAGTGACACACCAGTCACCGTTACCGAGCACCTGAATTTCCTGGTGTCGTGTAGTCTCTATATTCAATTCAGCCAGAACATTTTTGTTGTCGCCGACGCCATTACACTTGACCTCAGCCAGTATCTCTCGACCCATCTCCGGTGCTGCTGCGGCAGCTTGTTCAATACGCTCTTCCAGGCTTCCCTCGTAGTTAGTTGGCGCAGGCAGAATGCGCTGGCCTTTACCACCGCCACCGGAAATTGCCTTTAGACGAATACGGTTTTCGGGGTATCGTTGATACATAACGACGACCTGACGCTGTAACTCCGCGCCCATTTCATCGATAGAAATGATATCGATGCCTTTTGAAAACGACGCATCCAGCAGCAAATCGGCCTTGGCTTCCAGACTGATCTCATCGCTAGCCAGTTTCTCAAGTGAAACCTCCAACTGTAGATCTGCTACCGCCTGTTTAAGAGCGGCCTGATCTGGATATTTCTTCAACAAAGCCAGTGACGTGACGTTATCAATACCTGGCGTGACGGATACATCAACCTGTAATGCGGTGCGCTTAGCCTCATCTTTCATACCCGCTGCGCGCTGTGTTTTAGAGCATGGCCCGATAAACTTGAGCCCGGCGGTTTCCATCGCCTTAACCATTTCTTCGTCTTCAGACATAAAGCCATAACCAGCAAATATACTGTTATAGCCATTATCATGGGCGATACTGATAATTTGCTTGATACGTTGTACGCGTTCTTCTTTTGTGGCTCCACTATAGTCAGGAACACGATGAACACGGTTGGGGTCGGTCAGCTTGCGCAGCTCAGGTGCCAGCGCATTAGGATAGGTTATTGAATCTTTTTCAGACAATAAAATCCCGTAGCCATGAATCCCCATCTCGTCGAAGACATCCATGGCTTCTTTGCGGATGGGACCACGACATATAATCAAGGGGCGCATGTCAGCACAATCAAACTGCTGAGCCCAGCTGCTATCGCTGTTCGCCTGCTTGCGTTGGGCGTGTATTAGCGGGTTGTTCAAATACCAATTATTACTCACTCTCAAATCCTCTTAATAATCCGTTGCCACAATGATTTAGTGGAATTCGCGTTGCACACCAGCCATGGGTTCGGCTTGGTAATGACGCAAATGGAATGCCATGTTATCTGCTAGCACCCGACGCAGATCTGATGGCATGACGATTTGAGAAATAGAACCCAGACTCAATGCCTCATTGGGGTTCATCAGTTCTCGCTCATAACGTAAGGCCAGTTCTGCCTCTTGTTGTTTTGCCCAGGTTTGCACATCTTCGGTTGCCGCAGCGTTTGCTTCCTCTGCTGATAAACCCTGTGCTTGTAATTCTTCGATGCCCTTGGCGGTACGAGTCGCAATTGAGCCACGAATTTTTCTCAATTCGGCTTTATAAACAAACTCAACCCCGGCCGGACCCATTACGGCAGCGCGCGTAGTGGGCAGTGCGATGACGAAATCAGCGCCGGTAGGATAGTTGTTATAAGACGCATAGGCGCCACCAAAGGCATTGCGTATGAGCAACAGGAAACGAGGGGTACGTAAATCGACTATGGCATCAAGCATTGCCCGCCCTGCCTGAACGATTCCGCCGGCCTCTTGCTCTTTACCCGGCAAGAAGCCCGTGGTGTCTTCCATAAAGATGATGGGAATATTGTAAAGATTACAGAATCGAATAAAGCGTGCATTTTTATAAGCGGCCGCAATATCGATTTGCCCGGAAGCCACTGCGGAGTTATTCGCTACAAAACCAATAACGTTGCCACCCATACGGCCAAAGGCAGTAATGGTATTCCTGGCTCTTTCTGGTTGCACTTCGAGATAATCGCCGTGATCACACAGCTGTTGAATAATGATACTGACGTCTAGCGGGGTATTAAAACCACTGGGAGAATTGAAGGCTTTACGCAGTAGAATATCCACCTCCCAGGTTTCACGATCTGCCGGGTCTGAGCTCGCCTGAACTTTGGCAGACTCTGAGTTATTGTCTGGCAAATAACGCAACAGCTCTTTGACCTTTAATAATGCGGCCACTTCATCTTCAACTACAAAGTCGGTTACACCCGACTGTGAGTGTACTAGTGGGCCACCGAGCTCGTCAGGTGTTACGTCTTCGCCCAATACGGATTTAACCACTCCCGCTCCGGTCAATCCGAAGAAGGTGTTTTTAGGTTGAATGACAAAGCTGCCCTGTCTGGGCAAATAAGAGCCGCCGCCGGCATTAAAACCGAACATGCACATGATTGATGGCACTACACCGCTGACCTTGCGCAATGCGGTGAATGCCTCGGCATAGCCGTCCAAACCGCCAACACCTGCGGGAACATAGGCGCCAGCAGAATCGTTCAAGCCCACCAGAGGAATTTTCCTCTTGCCCGCTAATTGAAACAGTCGCGCCAGTTTTTTACCGTTGGTGGCATCCATTGACCCTGCGCGCACGGTAAAGTCATGGCCGTATAGTGCTACATCGCGGCCCTCTATTTTGACAATCGCGGTAACCAGAGAGGCACCATCAAGGTTGGGCCCCCAATTTTGAAATAATACCGTGGGTTCAGAGTCTGCTAGAACGTGGATTCGCTCCCAGACAGTCATGCGCTTTTTCTGGTGTTGACGCTGAACATTGTCTACGCCAGAGGCTTTGACAGGGCGTTGAATTAAGTCATAACCCTTGCGCAGCGTCTCTTCATACAGACCTGGTTCGCTAGCTACTTGGCCAGGTACGATAAACTCCACCTGTTTGTCTTCCTCAAAAGGATTATTCAGGCGCGGTCTACTCGTAGTCGTTTTGGTCATAGTCAAGATGTGAACCCCTTTAAATTCCTGCTCTGCTGAGCAGCATCAACTCAGCTTGCGCTAAAGATGATTAATTCAAGATACAGTTAGCTAACAATGACAGTGTATTACCTGCTAACCATGTGTTCTCGTCAAATTTTGTAAAATATAATTCGACAAGATGAGAATTCTGCGTTCTCATTGCTCAGTGAAAATTGGCGAGCCACCATACTAAATACACGAGTTTTTGTCAATTAACCGAAGTTAAATCAACAGCTTGCATATATTTCGTCAAGGCTGGCTATAGCCCTGCACAGCAGTTAAAATGCCGCATTCTACAATGCTCTTCCAACGGCCAAAACCATGCAGCCTCGTTACATAGAAGAACTGCCTTATGCTGACATATGCCAGCGTTTTGCGCCATTAGCCGAAAGTCCCGGTGCTATTTTACTCGACAGTGGGCCAGATGAGGCAGGTCTTGGCCGTTACCATATAGTCAGTTGCGAGCCGACGTCGACTCTGACAGCAAGGATGAGTGCCGATGGCACGATATTGGCCGAAAAAGACGGTCGGCCCATCGCTTCCAGTACATTTTTTGACCAGCTTCAGCAGATGCCCAAGGCATTGGCAAATAACGACTTTGCCGGTCTGCCATTTGTCGGTGGCACAATGGGGTATTTGGGTTATGATCTCGGACGTTTATTGGAGCAGTTGCCCTGTCCTGCGCAGCGCAGCGGACATCTACCCTTGGCCTGGTGCGGCAATTATAATTGGGCTTTAGTGCAGGACAAGTTGTTGCACAAGGCGTGGTTGGTCGCGACCGACGCAGATGGTTGGCGATTAGCTCAGCAAAAGAAACAACTGATAACAGGTGAATTGTACAAAATAGATAGTAATTTCAATCTATTACGTAACTTTTCTAGTAATTACATTAAGTCAGAATATATTAGTAAAGTTCAGCGAATCAAGGAATATATCAATGCGGGAGACTGCTATCAGGTAAATCTCTCCCAGCGTTTTAGCGCTCCTTATCGCGGCAGTACCTGGCAGGCCTATCAAGCTCTTCGGCAAAGTTTACCTGCTACATTTTCCAGCTATATTAATACCGGGCAAGGAGAACTACTCAGTCTGTCACCAGAGCGGTTCATGATGGTAGATCACGGAAAAATAGAAACCCGGCCAATCAAAGGTACGCGCAGGCGCGGCACAACACCACATCTGGACACCGCACTAGCTTATGAACTGGAGCGAAGCTCCAAAGATAGAGCCGAAAACCTGATGATCGTTGATTTACTGCGTAACGACCTGGGTCGATCCTGTGAATTGGGTAGCATTCAGGTGGATGAGTTATTCAAACTGGAGTCATATGCCAATGTGCACCATTTGGTTAGCGTTATCAGTGGGCATCTGACCGAAGGCACCAGTGCGCTTGAAGCCTTGTGTCGGGCATTCCCGGGCGGTTCTATTACCGGTGCGCCGAAGATTCGAGCCATGGAAGTCATTAGTGAACTGGAAGATGCAGACCGCAGCGCTTACTGTGGCTCTGTATTTTACGCTTCGGTAAACGGCAGAATGGATAGCAATATAGCGATTCGTAGCTTGGCTGCAGACGGTGAAAACCTCTACTGTTGGGGCGGCGGAGGTATTGTCGCTGATTCCGAGCCTGAAGCAGAATATGATGAATCTTTGGCCAAGGTTGGCATATTGCTTAATACGCTGGAATCCATGCGCTGATTCAACGCAAGTCCTTGCCCGGCCGAATTCTTCTATTTATAGTGTCAATTCCCGATTGCTGGCTCGTATAAATTCTTGTTTGAGTTCATCAAAAGTGTGTACAGCAGGAAATTGGGGAAATTCTGCGATGACATTATTCGGGGCGTGAAACAAAATACCCGCGTCCGCCTGGCCCAACATGGTTGTATCATTATATGAATCACCGGCAGCGATGATTCGGTAATACAAACCCTGCAGTGATAAGACAGACTGCCTCTTGGGGTCTTTTTGCCGAAGGTGGTAGTTAACTACTCGACCGGCTTCATCTATTTCCAGCCGATGACATAATAATGTCGGAAAACCGAGCTGGCGCATTAATGGCTGCGAAAATTCGTAAAAGGTATCCGAAAGAATAATCACCTGGAAACGCTCACGTAACCAATCGATGAAATCTCTGGCACCCGCCAAGGGCTCAAGCCCCGCAATCACCTCTTGAATTTCATGGATACCAAGGCCGTGTTGATCAAGTAAGTTTAGCCGCTGACGCATCAAAACATCATAATCTGGAATATCTCTGGTAGTCGCTTTTAACTCATCGATACCGGTTTTTTCGGCAAAAGCAATCCAGATCTCGGGCACTAATACCCCTTCCAGGTCAAGACAGGCTATCTCCACGAATTTATCCTCACTAAGCGTTTTTTTGAAGGCGGGAACTCTAACGTTTTGTACGATATAAGGCAAACAATGTCACTGTGACATTGCTAGCAGTAAAAGGTCATCAATAGATGGGCAGGTTTTGATGATTGAATAGCTCTTCCAGCTCGGCGCGTGTATGTCGGTTTAAAGCCTCGTCGATCAAGTCTTTAGTCAAGTGAGGCGCAAACATTTCAATAAAATCATACATAAAGCCGCGCAGAAATGTGCCGCGACGAAAACCAATTTTAGTGGTACTTGGCTCGAATAGATGGCTGGCATCCAAAGCCACTAAATCGCTATCAATTTCTTCGTTGTAGGCCATGTGGGCAACAATACCGATGCCCAAGCCTAGTCTCACATAGGTTTTTATCACATCGGCATCAGCGGCCGTAAAAACCACACGAGGCGAAAGACCCGCCTCGATAAACGCATCATCAAGCTTTGAGCGGCCGGTAAAACCAAATACATAAGTCACGATGGGATGTGCTGCTACGTCTGCCAGGCTCAATTGCGACAGTTGGGCCAATGGATGATCTTTCGGTACGATAATACAGCGATTCCATCGATAACAAGGCATCATAATTAAGTCACCAAACAGCTCCATTGCCTCGGTGGCTATGGCAAAATCGACAGTGCCATCAGCCGCCAATTCAGCTATCTGGACTGGCGTACCCTGGTGCATGTGAAGCGCCACATCAGGATATTTGTTAATAAACTTCGAAATGGTGTCGGGCAAGGCGTAGCGAGCCTGAGTATGGGTAGTCGCAAGTGACAAATTGCCTTTTTTATCGTCGGTATACTCCATGGCAAGTTGCTTGATACTCTCAACTTTGCCGAGAATATCGCCAGCCATTTCCAGAATGGCCTCACCTGCCGGGGTAATACGAGTGAGGTGTTTGCCGCTGCGGGCGAAAACTTCTACGCCCAATTCATCTTCAAGCATTCGGATTTGTTTACTGATGCCAGGCTGGGAGGTATATAAGCTTTGCGCTGTCGCGGAAACGTTCAGTTCATGATGAGCAACTTCCCAGATATACCGCAATTGCTGTAACTTCATTATCGCCTCCCCGACATGCGCCACGAGAACGGGCTTTTGATGCCGGTCTTATTCCGATTTGGTATAACAAAGCATAGCCTCTATTGCGACAAGTGCAAGAAAGCAGCTTAGATCTCCTGTTTTATATTGGAAACCCCATGAGGAACATGGCCTGTAGCCACATGCTGACTGGCCGAATCACAGTGACCCTGCTGGTCATCAAAAAAGACATCAGCAGAGAAGGCATTGAGAAATTCGCCCTTTGATAGTCCGCCCAGAAAAAGAGATTCATCTATTCGGATATTCCACGCTCTCAGGGTCTTAATAACGCGCTCATGTGCCGGCGCCGAGCGTGCCGTGACCAGAGCCGTTCTAATAGGACAGTCATTTACCCCAAATTCGTTCTGCAGCGACTGCAAAGCGGATAAAAAGGACTTAAAGGGGCCTCCAGACATAGGTAAGTCGGCCGATTTCTGTTCAGCCTCGGTAAACGCTTGCAGTCCTGATTCTTGATAGATACGTTCAGATTCGTCTGAAAACAATACCGCATCGCCATCAAAGGCAATGCGCAGTACATCGTTGTCGGATGGTTGTTTGCGCGAGGGAATCAGCGTTGCTGCGGCCACCCCGCTATTCAGTGCCTGAGCTACATCGTCTCCGTGAGTAGATAGGAACAGATGACTTCCAAAGGCGCTAACGTATCGATAAGGGCTTTCGCCGCCACAAAAAGCTGCCCTGGTTACTGCTAGATTGTGATGTTTGATGGAATTAAAAACACGCAAGCCGGTATCAGCGCTGTTACGGGACAATAGAATCACTTCAACTCGCTGCTCACCCAACAGCTCGTTTATACGCAGCAGTTTAGTGACAAAATGGAAGGCCTCGCCCGGCGCTAACAGGTCATTTTCATGATCTATCTGATATTGACGATAAGCGTCCAGGCCCTCTTTCTCGTAAACCTCGTGACTTTCATCCAGGTCAAATAATGCTCTGGAGGAGATAGCGACTACCAGTTTGTTGTCCAAATTAACAGACATCACTTACTCCTGAGTAGATTGTCCTGTAACCGAGTGAACCGCAAAATATTCTTTGGTAAGCTTAAACACAACCGGGCTTAATAAGGCTAAGGCAATGAGATTGGGTACTGCCATTAAAGCATTCATAGTATCGGCGAATAGCCATACCAGATCGAGTTGCCATATTGCTCCGGCCGGGACAACGAGTACCCACAATACACGAAACGGCATAATAGCCTTTATGCCGAACAGGTATTCCATACAACGCTCGCAGTAATAGCTCCAGCCGAGAATGGTGGTAAAGGCAAAAACGGTCAGACCAATAGCGATAATATGTCCGCCCATTGGAAGTGCCGTAGCAAAAGAACTAGCAGCCAGCGCCGCACCTGTTTCACCACCTGTCCAGTCACCTACCAATAAAATACTTAGGCCAGTAACAGAACAGACAATCAGTGTATCGATAAAAGTACCCAGCATGGCGATAACGCCCTGTCGCACCGGGCTATCCGTTTTTGCGGCTGCGTGCGCTATAGCCGCACTGCCCAAACCCGCTTCGTTCGAGAATATCCCGCGCGCCACGCCCCATCGAATTGCCATCCACACTGCCGCGCCGGCGAAACCGCCTTCTGCTGCATGGCCAGTAAAGGCAGAATCCACAACCAAAACGATAACGCGCGGTACATCGCCTATATTCATTATGACAATAGCGAGACCCGACACCAGATAAAGGATAGCCATAGATGGCACCAGCTTTCCCGCTACAGTACCGATCCGTTTAACACCACCAAGAATAACTGCTGCCGTTAATACCGCTAGAACTAGCCCGGTTATCCAGTGATCAATACCGTAGGTACTGGATAATACATTGGCGACGGAATTCGACTGCACCATATTGCCGATACCGAAGCCTGCAAACGCGCCAAAAATCGCAAACAGCGTAGCCAACCACAACCACTTTTTCCCCAGACCATTTTTGATGTAATACATCGGGCCGCCAACATGGTTACCCAAGCTGTCTGTTTCGCGGTAGTGCACGGCCAGAACTGCCTCTGCATATTTTGTCGCCATGCCTACCAAGGCTGTACACCACATCCAAAACAAAGCACCAGGGCCACCAAGCACGATGGCAGTAGCTACACCGGCGATATTACCGGTTCCGATGGTGGCAGAGAGTGAGGTCATTAGCGCGTTAAAAGGGCTTAACTCACCCTCGCCTAACTGGGCGGTCCGCCCCTTAAGCAACTGTTGGAAGCCATAGCCAATTTTGCGCCATGGCATAAATTTCAAACCCAGAGTCAAAAATAAACCAACCCCGAGAATCAATATCATGGTGGGTAACCCCCACACCAGATTGTTAAGCCACTGCAGAGCAGCTTGCAGATCATCCATTGAAAACATCCTTCGTTATTGTTTTTGTATATGGGGCGCTTAGCTAAACGTCAATAATATGTCAGCATCAGCGAATTCTAAGCGCAAGCCTGTGCTATAAGCCCATCTGTTAAGCCGTCAGCATACCTGTTTGTGCAAAGAGACCAAACAGTCCGCCTGTATGAATAAATACTACATCTCCGTCATTACCAAAGCGACCGGACTGGTGCTCCTGTATAAACCCATGAAAAGCCTTGCCGGTATATACCGGGTCGAGAATAAGCCCCTCCAGTTTGGCGACAGATTTTATTGTATCAAATATCTCCGCTGTAGCCCTGCCATAGCCCGGTCCTACGTAGCCGTCGATGGTATTGATATCGACCTCAGCGCAATCCAGCTGTGGATAATAACGCTCAGACCATTGCTGAATATCCTGTCGAGTTTTTTTGGCAAAATAATCGGCATCGTCGCAGACATTAATACCCCATACCCGGGCCCCAAGATCGTACAGGTATGAGCCCGCGCTCAGGCCTGCCTGCGTGCCACCGGAACCGGTAGCGCAGACTATATGGCGGGGCTCTATCTCTGCAGATTCAAAATCAGCCTTCAATTCCTTGCACGCAGCAATATAGCCCCAGGTGCCGACTCCGTTACTGGCGCCGGTAGGAATACAATACGGCTTGCGACCCTGCGCGATATAGCGCTGAGCAATGAATGAGAAGATATCTTCGATGGAGTCCTGATACTGCTGATTGGTAATATAGGTAAGCTCTGCACCCAGCAGCTCATCTAGCATTAAATTGCCCGTGGCCTGCTCTGGTTGTTGGCCTCGTAAAACAAGATGCGAAGCCAGGCCCAGGCGGGCGGCCACCACAGCCGTGGCACGACAATGATTGGATTGCACTCCGCCGGTAGTAATGAGCGTATCGGCTCCCTGCGCAAGCGCGTCGGCGACAACAAACTCCAGTTTACGCAGTTTGTTACCGCTTTCGACACAACCAGTCAGGTCATCACGCTTAACCCAAATAGATGGCCCGCCCAATTTAGCCGAAAGCCTGTCCAATCTTTGCAAAGGCGTGGGTAGTTGGGCGAGTTCCAGTCGATCCGGATAAGTCAGCATAGACAGCCTTTACATGATTTATGCGGCCTTGATAGTGCCTTTTGGCAACACTGCTGTAACAGCCGCTTTTTGAAATTTCAGCTCAGTATTATCCGCGACCTTAAGCGTAATATAGTCTTCGTCTACCTTGGTTACTTTGCCCAACAGGCCGGCGGAGGTAACAACTTCATCTCCGTTTGAAAGCGCCGATACCAGTTCGCCATGTTCCTTTTGACGTTTACGCTGCGGACGAATAGCAATGAAATAGAACATAACAAACAAAAACACCATAAAACCTAGCGAAAACCACTGGTCGGTAGGACCTTCGGCGGCGGCTTGAGCATATGCGTTAGGGATAAAAAATGACATGTAGAACCTCTAGATGATTAATAGTATGTGTATGGTTGAATTTACCGCGTAGCCTACTTTAGGCCTGTCTCCGACGCAATCAAATATCATAGTCCATTATCAGCGGCGAGTGGTCGGAAAAACGCTGTTCTTTATAGATAAGTTCGCTTTTTACCTTGTTCTTCAAGCCCGGCGTAACGACCTGGTAATCGAGTCTCCACCCGGTATTATTAGCCCAGGCTTGTCCGCGATTAGACCACCAGGTGTATTGTTCGTCTTTCTGGTTGATTTCACGAAATGCGTCGACCCAGCGCTCTTCACCAAACAAACGATCCAACCAGGCTCTTTCTTCAGGTAGACAGCCCGAGTTTTTTTGATTGCCGCGCCAGTTTTTGATGTCTTTCTCGGTATGAACGATATTCCAGTCAGAACAGATGACAACCTCACGTGGGCCTGCCATCAATTCACGAAAATGGTCCATAATCTGGTCCATGAGTTTGTATTTTACGGTTTGCCTGACATCCCCACTACTTCCAGAAGGCATATACAGGCTAATAACGCTGAGCTTCGGGAAATCCACTCTGACATAACGACCTTCACTATCTATCGGATCCCAACCCAGGCCATATTGCACATGCTCGGGCTTTTCCCGGCAATAGATGGCGGTTCCGCTATAGCCGGGTTTTATCGCATCAAAAAAATAGCGATGATACCCCTGGGGACTAAAAACTGGATCACTGAGTTGCTCAAGCTTGGCTTTGGTTTCTTGAATACAGACAACATCGGGATTTTGTGTCTCCATCCACTCGAAAAAACCCTTGCGTGCCGCAGCTCGTATGCCGTTAGTATTGGCGGTAATTATGCGCATTAATTAAACCCTGAAAAAGTGAGCCGCAATAGTAGAGAAATGTAGGACTATTATCCAGCGACCTGTCCACCATCTACTGGTAAAGCAATACCAGTAATATAGCGGGATGATTCATCGGCCAGATAACATACCGCGTTGGCGATCTCTTCGGGTTCAGCCATGTCCAGCAGTGGCATTAGCTTACTAAACAGGTTCATATCTGCACCCTCGGGGAAGGTAAATCCATCGACGAGAGGCGTTTTTACCCCTCCCGGGCATACTGCATTAACTCTGACACCCTTACCGGAGAATTCGATCGCCAAAGCTTTGGTGAACATAACAACGCCGGCCTTGGTCGCACAATACATCGTATTGTAGGCTTGGCCGACCAGACCAGCAGACGAAGCCATATTGACGATATTCCCGCCAGTTTTGATCAGATGCGGCATGGCAGCATGACTTAGATGAAATACACTGCTGAGGTTAATGCCAACCATCCGGTCCCAGTCGGCATCTTTCAGATCCAGAAAGTTATCGGCTTTGGCGATTCCCGCAATATTACATAATATGTCCAGCTGCCCAAACTCATTGACCGCTACTTCGATGGCTTGCCGACACGCAGCGCCATTAGATACATCAAATACATGTGCTACTGCTTTACTTCCTAAATCCTCCAGTGCTTCTCTGGTCGCACTCAGGCCGGGCGCATCGATGTCGGCAATCAATAAATCTGCGCCCAATTTACCAAACATTAAAGCGGTAGCCTTGCCTATACCAGAGGCCGCACCGGTGACAAAAACGACTTTTCCTGTGAAATCCATATTCTCTATCCTGTCAGTAATTTACCGCTATTATAGCGACATAATATCAGCTGATCGTGAATTACCACATGGTAACTTCAAGCCCAACATCGGAGCATCATAGCCTCGCCTTCAACGGTTAGAATATAAGACTAAATCAGACAGAGGTGTATTATGATTGACCTACATGAACTGGAAGCGATCAAACAATTAAAATATCGCTATATGAGAGCGGTAGATACCAAAGATTACGAATTGTTGGCCGATACGATGACGGAAAATGCGACAGCTTCTTATGACAGTGGCAAATACGCCTTTAATAATCGGGCAGAAATTCTCGCTTTCCTGCAAGAGGGAATGGCCAATATCATTACGCTGCATCAACTTCATCACCCCGAAATTGAAATCACCGGTGATACGGCAACGGGAATATGGTATCTACAGGATTTCGTGATGACACCTGATAATAGTTATCGCCTGCAGGGTGCCGCCTTTTATGAAGACGAGTATGTGAAAACAGATGGTAACTGGAAGATCACATCTACTGGCTATGTTCGCACTTATGAAGAGTCCGCGATTGGTGATGCTCCATTAACACTCTGCGCTGACCGGTTTGGATTTAGCAAAAAAAATCACTAATACAACATTTACCAGGAAAGACGATATGGCCACCATCAAAGAGCAATACGACGAGGCAATTACGCAGTTAACTCAAGAGGGTTCGCCCTTCTCTCTCGGACAGAAAACTGTCGACGGCGTGAGTTATAAAGTTTTCGATCAGGCTGCTAAAAACTTGCCGGATATCTATGCTGAGGCACGTGCTCACGGTGACAAGGATTTTATCGTCTATGAAGGCGAACGATGGAGTTTTAACGATGTCTTCAAGCAGGCTGATGCCATCGGATACCAACTACTTAATGATCTGGGCGTTGAAAAAGGTGACCGCGTAGCAATTGCGATGCGCAATTACCCCGAGTGGATAACAAGTTTTATAGCCATCACCTCTATCGGTGCTGTGGTAGTGCCGTTAAATAGTTGGGGGCAAGCGAAAGAACTCGAGTACGCACTAACAGATGCTGGAGCCAAAGTGGTCTTTTGCGACCAACAACGTCTGGATTACATCGCTGACCGACTACCAGCGCTGGGAATTCAAGCCATAGTTGCGCGGCCCACTGCAGCCGCTGTTAATGATTCAATCCAAACCTTAGAAGACTTCACCGCCGGGCTTGACGAGCAGACAATGCCTCAGGTTGAAATTGCTGGTGAAGAATTGGGTTTGATGATGTATACCTCGGGCACCACCGGTAACCCGAAAGGTGCTGTGTCCTCTCAGCATGCTGTTTGCCAGGCACTGACGGCGTTTGAAGTTAGCGGTTATGCGCATGCAATGAGCAACCCCGAGGCACTGGAAACCCTTGCCAGCAAGGGTTATGAACCTGCACAGATGTTAGCGGTACCCTTGTTTCACGTTTCAGGCTGTTATGCGGTATTTCTGCTTTCGCTTAAAGCGGGCCGACGTATCGTAATGATGTATAAATGGGATGCGCAACAGGCTCTGCAACTCATTGAACAAGAGCGCGTCACCGTACTCAGTGCAGCCCCTACAATGATTATGGAAATGCTCGAATTACCCGAGTTTGACCCTGTCAAAACTCACAGCCTATGGAATGTTGGCGGCGGCGGTTCGGCTACGCCACCCAGGGCTGCGCAGTTAATTCTGGAAAAAGTAGACGCGCCCTACCCCGGTACGGGCTGGGGAATGACTGAATCAAATGCAGTGGGTGCATCATTTACCGGTCAGGCGTTTCAATACAAACCAGGCAGTGCAGGCTTTGTGGCTCCGGTTGTCGATATAGAAATTCGAGATAGCGACGGTAATCTTGCTGAGCCAGGAGAGGCAGGCATTTTGTGGATTAAATCTCCGACTTTAATCAAAGAATACTGGAACAAACCCGAAGCCAACGCCAAGGACTTTAAGGAGGGGTGGTTTGATAGCGGCGATATCGGTTATTTCGATGAAGAAGGCTATTTGTTTCTGTCTGATCGGGCCAAAGATATGATCATACGAGGTGGTGAGAATATATATCCTGCAGAGATAGAAGCCGTATTGTTTGACCATCCGGAAATTCTGGAAGCTACAGTATTTGGCTTGCCGGATTCCAGAATGGGCGAGCAAGTGGCCGCATGTATTAAACCACGACCGGGTTCAAATGTTGAAAAAGATGCGATCAAAGACTTTGCCCGCCAGCATCTCGCGGGTTTTAAGGTGCCGCATTATGTGTGGATTCATAATGAAGAATTACCTAAAAATGCTTCTGGCAAGGTATTAAAGAAAGACCTTAAAGAGGCAATGATAAACAACTTAGGTTTACGCGCGGATTGATCAAACGGAGAGAACGATAAGTAATATCCCAACGATCACCAGATTAGAGCGGCACTGTTAAATATACGGCTCTATCGCCTTCTCTGTATATGACCACAACTCATTGGCCGTTTTAGCATCGGTAGCCCAGAGCTTGGGCTGCCGTACTTTACAGTCAACGATATATTCTCCGTTTAATTGACCACCCTCTTCGCTGAGCGCCAACCAGATGCTGGATGCGGCGCCTTTTTCAACAGTACGGAAAAAAGGCCTCAGAACAGCAAAAATAGCTTTACCAAACCAGCCATTTTGGGTGCCAAGATTTGTCGATACAGCGCCGGGATGTAGTGAGTTAACAACAATATTAGTATCTTCCAGACGATGCGTCAGTTCCTTTACATGTAGAATATTGCAAAGTTTTGAATGGCCGTAGGTTTTGAAAACAGAAAAACCTTTTTCGTAATTCATGTCGTCAAACTGGATACCGCGGACAAAAGCATGTGCTGCCGAGGCCACGTTAATAATACGCGCTGCTGGTGAAGCACGCAGACTAGATAACAACCGAGAGCTTAGCAGGAACGGGCCAAAGTGATTAGTCGCCAGCATCATTTCGTAGCCATCAACACTGAGCTCTCTGCTTGTGTTGATCAAACCCGCATTATTGATTAAAACGTCGATTACCGGATAGCGCCGCGCAATCAATTCACCGGCTAAACTTACCTGCTGTAATGAGGAAAGGTCACATACGACCAAGTCAACCTCATTACCTTTGGCAAGAAGCCGGTTCTTTAATTCCTCCCCCTTTTGGGCATTACGACAAACTAATACCAGATTCATCTCACAGGCCAGAGCCTCAGCCGTAGCCAAACCAATACCGCTGGTAGGGCCGGTAATAACGCAGCGTTTTGTCATTAGTAGACTCCACCTAGTTTGCTATGATCCCAACTAACTACCCGCACGGGTTTTATACGAATGGCTGTTTTTTTACTCGCCATTGCGGCCGACGCCTCATCCAATATATTTTCCGGATAGCCCTTACTGTTATTACGCAGTAGTACTTTCATGTGTAAGCGGTGTACTTCTTCGACATCTGTAATAAGCTCAGCTTCGGCGTAAATCACTACCGCTTTTAAGTCTTCGTACTCCGTTCCAGTTTCCAGTAAAACAGTTATACGATTATCTCTCTGCAGATTTTTGATTTTCTGTGACTTAGTGAAGGTTTCCAGAACAATTTCATCATTATCCAGAGCGAACCAGAGTGTCGTCAGATGAGGCCAGCCATCTTTACCTAAAGTCGACACCTGAACATTTTTTTGCTGTCTAATGAACTCCTGTATTTGTTGATCCGTCATGCGAATCGCGTCTCGTTTTTTTCCCATCAGCTTATGGCTCCTTCGTCGTATTAAGCAAGCCGCGGATACGCGCCGCCAGCTTGGCAATCTGCTCGCTGTCACCACTTACCCGCGAGTGTATCTCTAGAGTTTCTCCAGTATTTTGCGGTATAAAGTGCTGATGATAATGAAATACCGTTTGTCCTGCCGCAGCTCCATTTAGCTGATGTAAACCAATACCTTCGGCACCAACTGCATCGCGCACCGCTTTTGCCAGCGCCACTGAGACACGCCCCACGTGCGCTATATCTTCGGGCAAAGCTTCCAGTACATTGTCGTAATGATGTTTAGTTACCAACAAAGTGTGACCAGGACTTGCAGGGGAAATATCCATAAAAGCCAGTACTGTATCGTCTTCATAGACAACATGTGCAGGAAGAGTTTTAGCGACTATATGGCAAAATATGCATTCGTTTTCTGAATCCATTAGTCGTCCTCACCAGGAATATCGAGCTCACCGCTCTTAGGTTTGATGAATAGGCCTTTGGCTATGGCGGTTACTGTATTTCCGCACTTGATTCGTCCGACACTAATGACTTTGCGCCCGCGAATACTTTCGCACTCAGCTTCAAGCGTAAGCTCTACCCCCAACGGCGTGGGACGATGATACTGAATCTCGAGCGACCCTGTGAACGCGCCAAATCCATTGACGATATTCGCCATAGCCAATAATTCGTCAAATAGACCCGCGATGATTCCACCGTGAACACAGCCGGGAGGGCCTGCGTGGCTTGCTTCGTAAAAAGCGGTACCGGCCACCGACTTGTCTACAGTAAACATATGAATCTTTGGCGCAATGGCATTATGCCTGCCCGAAATCGGACTATAGGGCATACACAGAGACAAGTCCTGATAATCAAATTCTATGGGTATGGGGCCATTGGACATGCCCCCCGTAGAGTACGGACCGCCATATGTATCAGCAGCCAATATTGCCTCAGCGCGACTAACCAGTTCCTGCGCCTGTGCAAGTAATTGCTCATCTACCAGGGTTATTTGTGACGCTTGAATCAGATCATGTAGACTCTGAGTCAACGCTTTATGTTGTTGTGTACGACTATCGGTCACTTTCACCTCTGTGGCACTCATGCCGTTGATATTTCATCCAAAACTGCTAATAGAGTTTCGTGATGAGACTTGGTCTTAAACTTATCCATAATCTTCACCAGCTTGCCGTCCTTACCGATAATAAAGGTCGTTCTGACCGTACCCATATTTTCCTTGCCCATAAATTTCTTCAGTTGCCAGCAACCGTATTTATTAATAATGGCGTGATTTTCATCGGAAAGCAGCGAGAAGTTTAGCTCATATTTATCATGGAACTTTTTAAGTTTAGCAACAGGATCAAAGCTCACACCCAGCGCAACATAATCACGTTTTTTAAGTTCAGCTGCTACGTCTCTTAGGCCGCAGGCCTGCATAGTACAACCAGGAGTAGATGCCCGAGGGTAAAAGTAGAGTACTACATTGTTTTTTCCACGAAAATCTTTTAGCGCGACTTTATTTCCGTCCTGATCTAACAAGTTAAACGCAGGGGCCATTTTACCTATTCTGGGCAATTCCATTAATCCGTATCCTCTAAAGTTGTATCTGTATTTTCATTGGGTGACAATTTATCTAATTGATCGCTTTTCGTTTTATTTACTTTGGCGCCGAGTTTTTCAAGTCTTTGCGCTCTACCAACAAGATTGCCGCTGCCTTCGCTCAATCGCCTCATGGTTTTTTCCTGCGCTAGCCCTGCTCGCGCCACATGTTTGCCGATGTCCTCAAGACCTTCAGCAACCAGCGCAATTTGATCATGTAAATTCCCTGCTTGTCGTGCAATTTCTTCCGCATTACGATTCTGGCGCTCATATCGCCAGATACTTTGAATTGTTCGTAGTGTAGCAAGCAGTGTAGTCGGACTGACAACAATAATGTTCTGGTCATAAGCCTCACGAAACAGCTGACTGTCGTATTCAAAGGCTGCCAGAAACGCGGCTTCAATAGGGATAAACAACAATACAAAGTCCAGAGAGCGCACACCCTCAAGGTCTTCATAGGACTTTCTACTCAGCCCCTTTATATGAGCTCTAATACTGTTGGCATGGGATTTCAAAGACATGCTACGAATAGCCTCATCTTCCTCCTTACAGTATCGCTCATAATCCAGTAGTGAAACTTTGGCATCGATGACTATATCCTTGCCATCCGGGAGATGAACTATAACATCAGGCGCACGACGCTTGCCTTCGTCATCAACCAAATTGACCTGTGTATCGTACTCATGGCCCTTGCGCAGACCGGACTCCTCCAGCACTCGCTCTAATATCACTTCGCCCCAATTGCCCTGAGTCTTATTTTCGCCCTTGAGGGCTTTGGTGAGATTAATCGCGTCTTCACTTATTTGATTATTGAGTGCCTTGAGATGGCCTATTTCACTGAGCAAAGACTGCCTCTGCTGGCTTTCTTTGTCATATACATCTTCTACCCGCTTTTTAAATTCTTTAATTTGGTCTTTTAGCGGGCTAATGGTTTGATCGAGACTACGGCGATTAAGGCTAGTGAACTTTTCAGACTTCTCCTCAAAAATCCTATTGGCAAGATTTTCGAATTCAACCGTTAATCGTGCCCTGGCATCCTCTAATAGACGAAGTTTTTCGGTCCCGGATCTTTTTTCATGTTGCAAACTTGAGATCAGGGATGCAATTTCTGCCTGGTTTTTACTACAGGTGATTTCCAGCGACTTGCAATCAGCAGTAAGTAAGTCAATGCGCTTTGCGGCCTGGTTTTTTTCTTCTTGCAGTCGGCGTTTTACAAACCACAAAACCACCACCGCAATAATCAGGGCAATAAGAACTGATGACAGCGCCAACAATGACCACATAATCACCAGAGTATTCTGGCTGAGGATATCGGCAAATAACTCGATCAATAAATACTCTCCATGTGGTCAATTACTCAGGCAAGCTCATCATCGGAGATAGCGTTTTATTCTTCTCGAAAAACATGCCGAGGATAAGTAAGAACCTCCGTACGAACAGGAAAACTACCCTTAGAGCGATCTGAAAAATAGTGTTTTAATGTTTTACCTATTACAGGAAACGCCAGTTCCTTCCAGGGGATATCGCTTTCCTGATATAAGCCGCATTCCAGGCTTTCAGGCCCCACTCCAAATTCACCGTTATCAAGTTCGGCGAGATAGAATATATAGACTTGATTGATCTGCGGCAGATCAAAAACGGTATAAATTCTGCCATTACTTATCACAGCACAGGCTTCTTCAAGTGTCTCGCGAGTGGCACCAGCCAACGTGCTCTCTCCATTTTCCAGAAACCCAGCGGGTAAAGTCCAATACCCCAGGCGCGGCTCAATAGCGCGCTTACACAATAGAACCTTATGCTGAAATACAGGCACACTACCGACGATGATTCTCGGGTTACTGTAGTGAATAAAACCGCAAACAGTACAGACATGCCGTTCACGATCGTCTCCTTCAGGGATCTGAAGAGCGACTTGCTCACCGCATGTGCTGCAATATTTCATCTCTGACTTATTTCAGTTTTTGATTAACGCAATTCACGATATTTGCCGTTATAAAAGACCAGCGGTTTGCCTGTTGGTCGATCATCGAGCTCAATTACTTCACCGACCAGAATAACATGGTCACCGCCTTCATAACGCGCCCACATTTTACATTCAAAGGTAGTGAGAGCATTACGCAAAACAGGATATCCACTGCGACCGATTCGATAACTGTCTTCGGTCAACTGATGATTGCCTTTCTTTGCACATGCGTTGGATAAAGCTTCCTGATCATCAGCAAGTATATTGATGGTAAAGCCATCTGCTATTTCAAAGGCTTTAAAGCAATCCGAATTCTTCTGAATACTCCACAACACTAATGGTGGGTCTAATGACAATGACGAGAAGGAATTCGCCGTCATGCCAAAGGGCTCAAAACCCGGTGGATTTGCTGTGACCACGGTAACACCTGTTGAAAACCGTCCAAAAGCACTACGTAGTTGCAGGCTATCTACACTCATCTATTATTCCTCTTCTTTTAGCTATTGCAGTTAATTTAATCCCATCGTGCTAAGGCTGTATTGTCCTTTTCTCTGGCATCCACCCACCGATCGCCGTTAGGCGTACTTTCTTTTTTCCAGAAAGGCGCTTGGGTTTTTAGATAGTCCATAATAAATTCACAGGCCGTAAAGGCCTCTAGTCGGTGCTTGCTGGCCACGCCGACATAGACTATTTGATCCTCCGGGGCTAATCTCCCCACTCGATGTATAATCTGGATACCGAGCAAGTCCCATTTCTCTCGGGCCTGTATTGCTATATCGCTTATAGACTTTTCTGTCATCGCTGGATAATGCTCCAGCTCCAGAGCACTTACTGTTTCGCCATCATTTATATTGCGCACATAACCAACAAAATTTACTACGGCACCAACGTCGGGTTTAGCGTGCTGCAACACAGCAGTTTCATGACCGACATCAAAATCGTCCTCACAGACCTTCACTGATATTGGACAATCCATATTTAACCACCTGTTACGGGAGGGTAGAAAGCCACCTCATCGCCAGAACTAATTTCGGCTGTCTCATCAGAGACGACTTGGTTAACTGCAATAACGACGTTTTGGGCCATTAATACCTCAGACCAGCTGGCCTCATGCTCTTCGATTAACTGACGACGCAAATCGGCTACAGTCTTGAGTTGGTTAATAGGTGAAGTGAGCTGTCCGACACCCAATTGTTCTCTGATACGAGCAAAAAAAACTATGTTAATCATGGTTTTATCTCATCGGCAAGCCAGTGGCCGCTGCGACCGCCGCTTTTTTCCAATAGCTGAACGGCCTCAATGATCATACCTTTATCCACTGCTTTGCACATATCATAAAGCGTCAATGCGGCAACTGATACAGCCGTAAGAGCTTCCATCTCAACCCCCGTTGTGCCTGCCAGTTTGCAAGTGGCCGTTATTTCAACGGTATTATTGATTTCATCTGCGTCCATCGTGACTTTGACGCTACTGAGCATAAGCGGGTGACAAAGAGGAATAAGATCTGAACATTTCTTGGCTGCCTGAATACCTGCAATGCGTGCAACACCAAAAACATCGCCTTTATGGTGTTCACCCTGCAAAATCATAGACAAGGTTTCTGCCTGCATCCTAACCCGCCCGTGAGCCACCGCCTCTCGCGAGCTAATTGGCTTGTCTGTCACATCAACCATCTGGGCCTTGCCGTTGACATCGATATGACTAAATACTTTTTCTTCCATTAGATTTAAACCTGTAGTGGCGCCTCATCTAGATGATGTTCTTTCTTACCACGCCTGTTTGCGACGGAAGGATCGGTGGTGGTGTATTGATATACGCCATCAGCATCCGTTAAGCGTGCAATTCTACCTCTTTGCATCAATAAGTGCAGGTGTGCAATGCATTCACCAATGGCTAATCCGATCTGCGACTGGTCGAGTTTGCGTTTAAACAGAACTGGCAGCAGAGACAAGGCGGTGCGAGAGCTTAAACAAGCCTCCTCAAGCGCCTCCATGTGGTCCTCATGATGATCTATCAATTGTTGCAGCCGCAGCTGAACACCATAAAAAGGCAGACCGTGTGCTGGTAAGATCAGTGTGTCATCTGGAATAGCCTTCAGGGCTTCCAGTGAATTCAGCCATAGATTCAGCGGATTTGCCTGCGGTTCCATTGCCATAACACTGACATTAGATGTGATATTGGCGATGATCTGGTCGCCGGCAATCATCACTTTTCGCCCTGCATTGTAAAGACATGCATGTTCAGGGGAATGGCCCTCTCCTATAACGACTCGCCAATCCTGTCCGCCCCAGGACATAAGATCCCCTTCCCGAAGGCGGATATAGCTTGCCGGCAATTCTTCGATCATTTTGCCAAAACCCAGCCTGTTTTTCTTCAGGCCGCTAAGATAATCATCGTCAAAACCTGCGCCTCGAAAAAACGCCTCTACGTCCCAGTCTGTGCTTTTCACGTCCATAGAAACGAGCGTTCTGGCGGTATAGTATTCACCCAGAGTCATATAACAGGGCACACGGAGTTTTCGCGTCAGCCAGCCTGCCTGACCTATGTGATCGGGGTGCATATGCGTCACAATGATACCTATAACGGGCCGCCCTTCTAAACAGTTGTCGAGGATCTCCTGCCAGTATGCCTGTGTCTGCTCCCCCGCTATGCCGGTATCAACGATATACCAGCCTTCGCCGCCATCAATCAGGTAAAGATTGATATGGCCTAGTGACATGGGCAAAGGCATTCTCAACCAGCGCACACCCGCCCCTATGTCCAGGGTGGTACCAAAAGCGGGCGCATCGGGGAACGGATAACGTAATGTAGGATTCATAATCGCCTGATTATCGATTGGAGTTTTAGTTTACCAAAATGGGGGACAAAAATGGATTAATCATTCGACAAGACGCTGGTTCGGATTCCTATGCCATTTTATATGACTACAGCGCTCAAACGATCGCCAATATAGCCACTGGAAAGCCCTCGGGTGAAACAGACCTTATGCAATCAATAGTGCGAGATCAACGCCAGGGCTTGTTTATTACTCATATTTAAGTAAAGATTTGCTTGGGCACCTCTGAACAATACCATTATTCAGAGGTGCCCTTGATTATATGTGGACCAGTTAACCCCGCATTAACGATGTCCTGCTATCCTTAGGGCAACGCAGGAGGAAAGACAATGATGAAGACCAAAGTATTACCTTTAATAATCATCAGCCTATTGCTATGTGCCAGCAATAGCTACGCCTTACGTTTGGGTGAGATCGCTTCATCCGGAGTACTCGGCCAGCCAGTAAATTTTACCATCGAAGTCACTGATATGTTCAGGTTGAACCCCGATGAGGTGAAAGCACGGATAGCCACAGAAAAGGAGCACGATGCAATGGGCGTCGCCTATCCCGATGTTCCACTTGACCTGAAAATTGTTCTGGAAAGTGACAAAAAGGGTCATCGGTTTCGTATTACATCTAACAAACCGGTGAGAGAACCCTATGTCAACTTTATACTACATGTGGAATCCAGCCAAAGTCAGCAATTCAAGGAATACACACTGTTTCTTGATCTTCCCACTAGACCCTAGATACGGTTTGTCATAAATCGCCTGAGCTATCCAGTAAATCATTAAAGTTTACTGGATAACAGCATCATTCGGCGTAGCGGCCTGGGCTCGCGCCTTGTCCACAAACTCGCACATCTGTTTAGCTCCTTCAAGGATCCGCGGTGTATGTCTTTGAAGCAGGTCAGGATGGATAAAATACAAGTGACCGTTACGGACCGCTCTTATCGTATCCCATTGCCACCACTCATCTAACCACTCGGGCCGTGCTTCACCCATCCCGGAAGCCAGGATAACTTGTGGATCAGCTTGAATAACAGACTCCACACTGATTTTAGGCGCAATAGTCAGCGCTTCGGCAAACACATTATTTGCACCACACAAGTTCATCACCGCAGAAATAATATGCTCTCCGTTGAGCGATATTAAAGGCTCGTTCCAGACTTGGTAAAAAACATCAACCTTTGGTTTTTGACTATAGAGCTGCTGAAGCTCCTGATGAATATAGTCAAATTCAATAGCGGCTTTCTCAGCCTGTATTGTAGTATCAGCTAGTAAGCCAATTTGTCTTAGATTATGCGCTATGTCCTCAATCTTGCGCGGTTTAGTCACATAAACCTTAATGCCAAGAGAACGCAGGCGATCAATGATTTTTTCCCCATTGCCACTCTGCCATGCCAGCACTACATCAGGCTGCAGGCTAACCACAGACTCAAAACTTATTGTCTCGTAGGAGCCAATCACCGGAATCTCCAATGCTGCCGGTGGATAATTGCTATAACTGACTACTCCTACCAGCTTGCTTCCAGCGCCAGCGGCATATACGAGTTCTGTAATATGTGGAGCGAGACTGATGAGTGTTTGGGCTGGCTGCTCGAGTTCTATAGCAAAACCCGTATCATCAGTTAAGCTGATGGACCCAAAAGTCCTGAACGGTAGCAATATAAGTAGAAAGAAGAATATACGTGTTCGGTACTTGTTCACTATTGGTAACCCCATATCGCTAGGCAAATCAGGATAAGCAGTTCGTGGACTTCTAGCCACGCACCCGCACAATCGCCGGTGAAACCGCCCAATCGTGTCATCAAGCCCCGTCGAAGGAGCCAGAATATTAAGGCTGAACCGGCGAAAGCGAACAATACCGCTGGATAAGGCCAGCATAACAACACCAAAACCCAGCAGGAAATCAATACGGCTATTGCTGCGCTCCGATTAAATTGCCTTGAAATTGCGTCTCCAAGCCCCCCCTGTCGAACATAGGGTGTGGTGAGAAACAACAGCAACAGGCCTGCACGTGCGAGCATTGGCACAAATATCAATAGCGCAAAGGCCTGCTGTTGAAAAATCACGACGAGCGCTGACCATTTAACCATCAATAATAAAACCAGGCTCACCACCGCCACTGGTCCAGCCGCTGGATCTTTCATGATGTCCAACATGCGCTGCTTGTTATCGTGACTGCCTATCCAGGCATCTACTAGATCAGCCAAGCCGTCGAGATGAAGAGCCCCCGTTATCATTACCCAAAATACAAGGACAACTGAAGCTGCCAGAAAAACATTCAGACCGCTTAATGCAATCGCCAAAAACCATAATAGAGCACCAATGATTAAACCAGCCAAAGGATAGTAAAGTAAGGACAAAGCCTGCTTTTGCTCACTAAAAGTTTGACTCGAGGAAATAGGCAGGCGTGTGAGAAACTGTAGCGCCAATAGCAGTGCGTTCAGGTGACTAAGGCAAAATGCTTTCACTAATCGCTCGCTCCCAGCAGGTTGTGATATTCGAGAACCGGCCAGTCTCCCTCAGGCCGATGAAATATCTTTATCCTACTAAGAGAAGCATAAGGCACATGCCACTGGGCAATGGTGGCAAGCGGCAATTGCAGTAAATAGGAAAGTAACAGCCTGATTGTGCCACCGTGACAAACCAGTAACAGGTGATCACCCGCGTTTTCATTCATCAAACATGTCCAGGCTTGCGCAATTCGGTCTCTGGCTTTTACAGCCCCCTCTCCTCCTGGCGGAATAACTGATTCCGGATCGCGATAGAAACCGCTCACTGTTTCTTTATCCGACTCCCATACCTCTGTTAATGCTCTTCCTTCCCAATCGCCAAAATGCATTTCCCGAAAGCCCGCCTCGACTAGCAGAGGAAGCCTGTATTGATTGGCCAAAGATTGGGCGAAATCCCGACAACGAATAAGAGGTGAGCTAACGATGCGCTGCCAGCGTGGATCAATTCTACCTGCTGCTAATGACATCTGTTGCCAGCCAATATCGGTCAAGGCAACATCAGTACTGCCGCGATAGATTTCACCTCCCTCACATTGTCCATGACGTATTATATCGACGATCGAAACTCGCTCTTTTGTATCAACCACCTTCGCTTACTCCCGCCTGGACAAATGTAGCCATCTTACAATGTAGTTCGCAGGCCTGATGAATCAAGGGCAGCGCTACTGCTGCACCACTGCCCTCTCCCAGTCGCATGCCTAAATCAAGCAAAGGTTGCGCATCAAGTGCCGATAACAAATGTTGATGGCCGGGTTCTGCTGAACAATGAGAAAATATCATCCAAGCTCTTACCCCGCTATTAATGCGACAAGCCAATAAAGCTGCTGCTGTACAGATATAACCATCGACTAATATAGGTATGCCTCGTTGAGCACAGCTAATATAGGCTCCGCATAGCGCCGCAATTTCCAAGCCGCCCAAACAACGCAGTATATCCATGGCATCTGAAAACTGATCTGCGTGCAGCAGTAGAGATTTGCTAATAACCGAACGTTTGTGCTCAAGCATTGCGTCATTGACCCCAGTACCTCGGCCAACAGTGACAGAGGTAGGTAGGTCCAGAAGTGCACTAGTCAATGCCGCCGCGGAACTAGTATTGCCTATGCCCATCTCACCGCCTATGAATAAGTCGACGGTTGCTGGCACTTGGTCTCTACCGCAGGCCAAAGCCGCGTGCAACAAGCTCCGATCCATCGCAGGACAGCGACTGAAATTTTTAGTACCCTTCGCAAACTGCAAATTAGTGACTGAAATATCGGCCGGAAGTGGCTCAGCCGTTCCGAGGTTGACCACATCAAAATTGGCATTGTGATATTTGGCTAATACGCTTATGGCAGCTCCGCCGTTGGAGAAATTACGAATCATTTCGACCGTCACCGATTGCGGAAAAGCAGATACGCCCTCTTCCACTACTCCGTGATCGGCGGCAAAAACTCGTATCGCAACGTTATTGATGGAAGGTAACTCATTGCCTTGCCATGACGCCATCTGCAATGCAATATCCTCGAGCCGTCCCAGTGAGCCAGGGGGTTTGGTGAGATTGGCCTGTCGCTGCCTAGCCCGCTCCAATGCATCTTTATTTGGCTCTTTAACGGAGCTATTCCACCAGTTCATTTTTCAAACCTTATTTTAATGACAATGAAAGGCCCGCGACCATCAAGCAAACCTTTTCACAGTGAGCGGCCAGCGCCTGATGTAAAAACCCGCTTTCGTCAACGAATTGTCGACTGATTTCACCCATGGGAACCACACCAAGCCCCGTTTCGTTACTGACAAAAATCAGATGCCCTTTTACTTCAGGTAGTAAAAGTAAAAGGTCCTCTTTCTGCCTTGTCCAGCATCCCTGATGCAGACAATTGCTTAACCAAAGACTTAGGCAATCGACTATGATGCAGCGTTCAACGGCATCATTCGCCTGGATTGTTGCAGCCAACGAAATAGGTTCTTCGATACTTAGCCAATGCTGCGGTCTATCCATTTTATGTCGTTCAATACGTGTCGCCATTTCTGCATCGCCTGCAGTTGCGGTAGCGATATAAATGACGTCTAATTGGCTATCTTCTGCACGCTGTTGCGCCTGTCGCGTTTTGCCGGAACGGGCTCCGCCCAAGATGAGTTCTAGCATTCCAAATACACTCGGTTAAACAATAATCAAAGGCTGACCTGTGACAGGATGAGAGGTGATGCTGGCATCAACTTCAAATACGTCCTTTAACAAATCAACGGTAAGCACATCTTTTGGTGCGCCCCTGGCGAATACTTTAGCCTGATGCATCACAATAAGTTCATCGGCGCAGGCTGCCGCTAGATTCAGGTCGTGTAACACTATAAACACGCCGGCGCCCTGGTTTGCCATCTGTCGTATGACGTTTCTAGTGAGCAGTTGGTGAGCCAAATCAAAAGAGGCGGTGGGCTCGTCGAGTAATAAATACCTCTCTCCCTCTGAAGAAGATAACCAAACTTGAGCCAATACACGCGCTAGTTGAACACGCTGTTTTTCTCCGCCAGACAGCCGAGTATAGTATCTATTCTGCAAACCCTGTGCATCTACTGCGCGCAGTGCCAGCGCAACGATCTCTTGATCAAGTTGCCGACCGGTTTGGTGCGGGTTACGACCTAACATCACCACTTCTGAGCAGGTAAAGGGAAAGTCCAACGATGAGTGTTGTGGCAAAACACCCATGGCTCTGGCGCGCAATAGTAAATTTATTGACGAGATACACTGGCCATTGAGCAAGACTTGTCCTTTGTCAGGCAATACGTCTCCACTCAGACAACGTAACAGGCTGGTTTTACCAGCACCATTAGGCCCTACCACAACCACAATACGACCGGGAATTAGCTTTAGATCTACCTGTTTCAACAGGTCTCTATCGCCTACTTGGAGACTAATGTTAACGGCATCTAATGACATAAGTTAATACCTCATTCCATCAGCCCGCTGTGACAACAGCAAAGCGAAAAAGAATGGAGCACCAACCAGAGCAGTCAATATACCCGCCGGTAGCTCTGCCGGCGCGATAACCACCCTGGCTACGGCATCGGCAACAAGCATCAAAATAGCACCTGCAAGCGCTGAAGCGGGTAATAAAGCGCGATGATCAGGGCCGATCAACAGCCGTACAATATGCGGTACCACCAAACCCACAAAAGCAATCATGCCGGAAGTTGCTACCGATACGCCTACACCAATAGCGGTATAAATAATCAACTTTTGTTTCACATTTTCGACGTCGACTCCCAAATGTCGCGCCTCGGACTCACCAAGTAAAATTGCGTTCAAGGCCGTGGCATATCGAGGCATCTGTGTACAAATCAATGCGGCTGCGCAGCTCATCATAATGACTCGTGGCCAGTCCGCGCTGTCGAGACTGCCCATCTGCCATAGACTGATACGTCTCAACATATCATTGTCGGCCAAAAAACTGAATAAGCTGTTTAATGCGCCAGCAACAGCGGTGATGGCGATGCCCGCTAACAGCATGGTAGCCACTGACGTGCCTCTAACTGAGCTAGCCAGACGATAAACCAACATAACGGCGATAGCCCCGCCGATAAAAGCGCCGACAGCAATAAGTGACAGGCCCATCCAGCCGCTCATTGTTAGCCAGCCTGATACAAACACTATGACAAAACTTGCCCCTGCTGAGGCACCTGCGGATACACCAATTAGTGAAGGATCTGCGAGTGGATTCCTGAACAAGCCCTGAGTTGCTGCGCCACATATTGCGAGCACGCAGCCGGTACCTGTAGCCAATAAAATGCGGGGTAAACGTATCTGGGTTAATATTAAATGTTGTCTGGCGTAGGCTTCATTGCCGCTAAATGCTTGCCAGGCGTCATCCAGAGAGAGCGGCATAGTGCCGACAAATAAAGTTAAAAGCATGACTACTGGCAGGCAGCAAGCCAGCACTATAAGTAGATTGGTGGGCGTTAATCGGCGCATCGGCGCCCCTGATTTTCAAGAGATGCAAAAAGCTTGCGGCAGTCTAGCGACTCGGTGAGACAGTCTGCTAATCGATCCAGCTGTTGCTCACGGATAGCGTCTATATCGATCGTTTCCATTTGACTGCAACCGGCCCATTGAAGAATTCTGCCTGCCGCCTCGGGGCTATCAAAGACACCGTGAAGATAAGTACCGGCAACCATATTGTCTTCGGATATCATCCCGTCTACACGGCCATCGTCCAGCTTGGCAAATACTCGTCTCTTACTGAGCACTTCAGTTTGGCCACAATGGATCTCATAAGCATTCACAAAAGACGCTGAATCTAGTAATTTGGCCTTCACTTGACTCAGTTGCTTGGTTTCTTCCAATAGTGTGTTAACGGGCAGTAAAGCCAGACCTTTACTAAGCCCCGCCGTTCCTTCTACCCCACCGGGATCAGCTATATCTTCACCCAGTAACTGATAGCCACCACAAATACCCAGTACCTTACCCCCATAACGCAGGTGTTTGCGAATGGCGCTATCCCAGCCATTATCAGTTAACCATTGCCGATCCAGACGAACGTTTTTAGTGCCGGGAATAATAATGAAATCCGCCGCTGGAATAGGCTGACCAGGACCGATGTATTGAAGATTAATTTGCGGATGCAGTCGCAGAGGATCAAAGTCGGTGTGATTACTGATACGGCTGAGCACCGGTACAATCACCGTAAACGCCTTGTCGGAATCATTGATATCCTGAACCTGTGATATGGCGTCTTCGGCATCCAAATGCAGACCCTGCAAATACGGCACTACTCCGAAGACCACTTTACCCGTTCGCTGCTCTAACCAATCCAGCCCGGGTTCCAACAACTTGATATCACCACGAAAGCGGTTAATCACGAATCCAATCACTCTGTTCTGCTCAGACTCAGACAATAAATCCAGAGTACCGACTAAATGAGCAAATACTCCCCCGCGGTCAATATCTGCGACGATGATTACAGGGCAGTCTACGGCTTCTGCAAAACCCATATTGGCAATATCGTTATGCCGAAGATTGATCTCGGCGGGGCTGCCCGCTCCTTCAACAATAATCGCATCATATTGCTCGGCCAAACGAGTATAGGACTCCAGCACTGCGGTCTTGGCTACGGCTTTATAGTCATGATAAGCCCCTGCCTCCATATCGGACAGGGCCTTACCCTGAACAATCACCTGAGCACCCGTATCACTACTAGGTTTCAACAGTATTGGGTTCATATCTACTACAGGATCAACGCGACAGGCCTGAGCCTGCAAGGCTTGAGCGCGACCAATTTCACCACCGTCAGCTGTAACAGCACTGTTTAATGCCATATTTTGTGGTTTGAATGGGGCAACCGCTACGCCCCTGTCGGCTAATACGCGGCAAAGCCCAGCCACTAACACGGTTTTTCCCGCATCTGAGGTCGTGCCTTGTACCATTAGTGTAAAAGTCATTTGCAGTTAATAATCCACACCTTTGCGGGCTTTAACTCCGGCCTGATAGGCATGTTTGACTTCTTTTAACTCAGTCACCGTATCAGCCAGCTCTGTTAAAGCCTTGCCGCCACCGCGACCCGTCACCACAACGGTCTGTTCCGGGGGCCGATTTTTTAGCGCTTCAAGCACCATTGTTTCATCTAAATAATCGTAGCCCAGCATATAGGTCAACTCATCGAGTACCACTAGATGCAATGACTCATCCTTTAACATAGCAGCAGCTTGAACCCAGGTTGCCTCGGCTGCTGCAATATCACCAGAACGATCCTGGGTATCCCAGGTAAAACCTGTACCCATTTGATAAAACGGTACTTCAGGATGTTGGTTCTGTATATATAGTTCCTCACCTGAAAGCTGTACACCTTTGATAAACTGCACAATTCCCACTTTATAGTTGTAGCCCAGACTGCGCATCACCATGCCAAAGGCCGAACTGCTTTTGCCTTTGCCATTACCCGTTAGTAGCAGAATCGTGCCAGTTTCAATCGTGGCGGTGTCGATATGGGCATCGACCTTTTCCTTAAGTTTCTGGCTCTTCTTTTTATGTTTTTCGTCGCGATCCAAAGTGTCGTCAGACATATCTATTCTCCGCCTTGTGAATGAACACCGTATCCTAGAACTGGTATCGTATACCCGCATAAGCGGCCCGTGGTGCGCTATTATAACTAGTAACTTCCTGATAATACTCGTCAGTAATGTTTTCGATACGTCCATACACTTCAAGCGCATCCGTGACGGCGTAATTCGCACTAATATCAAGCACCTGATAGTCATCCAATGGTATACGTCCTACACCATATTGCTCATCCTGGGCATCTGCGCTAAAACGCCAATTGGCCGATATTCTCAGTTTGTCTTGGAGCGCATTATATTGCACACCTATATTGCCAATATGACTAGGCCGGCGAATACGCTGTAAACCGTCCGGCGTCTCGGTATCGTTATAGGTGTAATTGGCTTTTAACTGCCAGTTATCACCCAAGGGCACAAGCGCCGCAAGTTCTACACCCTTTGACTTGGTTGTGCCCAGTGATTGTAAGTAGCCATAAAAATAGACCAGATCAAAATAGATTTCATCATCGACTTTTTGATCAAAATACACCAATTCCAGGTGTAAACCGTTATCCAGAAAATACTCCATGCCTATATCGAAACCACTGCTGGACTCTTCAATTAATTGAAGACCGGCAGCTGGACCCCAAGCGTATGGACCGTCGTTATAAGCCTGCTCCGACAAACTCGGCGCGCGAAAACCGGTGCCGTAACTGCTGCGATATTTAACCGCTTGACCGTCTCCCAACTCCTGAACGTAGGCTGCAGTAATACGGAAACTATTATGGTTACCAAAATCATCAAGGTCGTCGTGTCTTACCCCTCCGGTTATCGACAAACCGTCAAGAAACAGTCCTTGATACTCCAGGTAGTAGCCTCTTTGTGTTCTATCATAGGTCTGTCCCGCATTGTTAACTACGTCCTGATTTTCCAGATCAAAACCATAGACAAGGCTATTACTGTCGTTGAGGCGCCAGCTGCCGAGATACTCGCTTCGGCTTGACTCACCTTGCGTTGCGTAGGATTCAATACCATCGTCGAAGTTCCGGCGGTCTATATCACTTCGCTCAAAAGCCAGTTTGTGACTCAGTACGTCATCCTGATAATTGGCAGTAATACGTAGATTGTCCTGATTACTGTCAGTCGTGCAATCGTGCGTAAGTGAGTAGAAACAGCCATCGTACTCTGAAGTAGCATCGACACTTCGGGCAATAAGTTGCAGGCGCAAATCGTCACTCAAATTCCAACCGACTCGGGCATGCAAGGTGTTATTCTCATAACCATCGTCGTCAGATGAAGCCTCGCCGAGTTCGCGGGAATCAAACCCCTCTGTTTCCACATATTGTCCTGATAATGACACATCAAACTGTTCGCTTGCTGCCGCAATATTGGCATCGATCTTACGACTGTCGAAACTACCCGCTTCTGCGCTCAGTTTGCCGCTGACGCCCTCATCGGGCATGGCACTGATAATATTAATCACCCCACCTGCATCAGCGCCATACATCAAACCTTGTGGCCCACGCAGAATTTCTACCCTTTCAATATTGCCGGTCGCCATAATATGTTCAATTTGTGGGCCGACCTGGGTGCCGGTAGGATCAGACAGCCTAATACCGTCGAGTATGACTAAGGTACGGAAGCTCTCTTCTCCCCTTACCCGTAACGCAGTGACCTTTCCCATGCCACCGCTATTGCTTACCGCAATTCCAGGTTGCGTACTTAAAATATCAAATAAAGAGGCATAGCCGCTCAATTCTATATCCGCCTGATTAATTACCGATATGGATGTACCAATATTACGTAGAGGCATTTCAATACGACTGGAAGTGACGATCATTTCCTCTAAGAGAGGTTGTGCCACAGAAATGGCAGGTAGGACCGAGATCGCAGCAATGGCTACGGGTAGGTATTTAAGCTTCATGTTTATCCCTTGACGTTCAACCCCGAACGCAAAAAAGTGATTTATCGCGGGGGCATAGGGATAATGAGAACGAATAGGTACTCACCGTCGACGACCGCTCCCCGCGGTTCGACTGCGAAGTACCAGGCCGGTCTCCGGGCTCGTGAGTATTGCTAAAGACTGATCGCCTTCCCATGTCAGTGACACAGTGGCTGTATGATCGGTCAATCTCACTTACCGTTGCGGGGGCAGCGTCGGGATTGCATAAAGCGCACCGACTTCCCGTTTCACCCTTTGTTAGAAAAACCTCAGGGCACCTGGAACATTGCAAGGGGCGGAAATTACGCTAGTGGCTTGGCAAAGTCAACGCTAAACGAACCAGCTACCGTTGGTTAACTGGCAATCTATCGAATCAAGTAGCATATGAATAACCAGCCCAATACCGATAAAACGCAGCTTGGGAATAAAACAAATCAATGCATATAACACGATTAATGCATAACTGTGCAATGGATGAAATCCCATACTACAGCGGCCTGGGTCATATATAGGAATGGCTAAAAGATGGTCCAGGTCAACCAGCATTGTTGCCACCATTATCAGGTAGGCTATTTTCCATTGACGCTTAAAAAACACATAGGCGATCAACGCAGGAATTAAAAAATGTAGCAATATATGAAACATTGAAGCCTTTAAGTAAATACACCGCGTAACAATTCAAATGATTTTTTGCGATCTTCAAAGTAATACATATTGGTCACAGCCATAATCTCGTCGGCATCGTGTAGCTCAGCAAGTTCACTAATTTTCTGATATACCTGTTCAGGCGTGCCGGCAGCGCGGCTATTCTCCCGACCGGAAATAAACGCCTGTTCTTGCGCGCCGATCGGATAATTCATTGCCTCTTGGGGAGTCAATGAGCGGCCATTGGATTGACCGGTAAAAAACCGGAAAAGATTCAAGTCGTAGGTCAACTGTAGCGCTTTAGCCTGCTCTTTGGTATCCGCACAAAACACGCTTATTGTCAGAATGGCGTAAGGTTTTTTAAGTGTCGGCCCCGGTTGAAATCGTTGTTTATATAGTCCAATTAATCTGGCATCGGCCTGCGGGTTGATAAACAGCCCCAGGTTATAAGGCAGGCCTCTCTGGGCGGCTAATATCGCACTATCCGAGCTCGAGCCCAGCATCCATATAGGCAGCTGAGGCGGGGGTTTTGGGCTGACCAAAGGCTTGGTATCGTCGCTCCACAAGTATTGGCTGAGTTGCTCTACCTGATCCGGAAAGCGCTCAAATTTCGGCCGCCCGTCGTTGGCTAGCGCCACTGCTGTAGACATGTCTGCGCCAGGAGCTCGACCCACCCCAAGATCAATTCTGTCGGGATAGAGATTGGCCAATAGAGAAAATACTTCTGCAACTTTATAGGGGCTGTAATGCGGCAGCATAATGCCACCGGAACCCAGCCGAATACTATTGGTGACCGCGCCCAAGGCGCCCAGTAGAACTTCAGGGGCACTGCCAGCAACAGAGGGAAAAGCATGATGCTCTGATACCCAAAAACGCTCATAGCCGAGTTTTTCACACCACTGCGCCATTTGCAGTGTTTCCTGCAGCGCTGCGGGAGCCTCATCTGCTGATCGAGCGAGAGACTGGTCGAGTACTGATAATTTTAATGTCATAGATAAACAAATATTTTAAGTGCAGGTAGGAACCTGAATCATTTGCCCTCGGAGAACCGGCTACGACATAGTTGATTCAGCGTTTCTTGACCGCGTTGCAAAAGAAACAATCAGTATAGACTAGCATTTTTTAACGATACTTAGCTTGGGCGAGTAGGTATAAAGCCCTTAGGGGAATAGGTAATGGCTTGTTCAAACGAGGAGTAAAATGGGGTGGCCGACGGGGCTTGAACCCGCGACGACAGGAATCACAATCCTGGACTCTACCAACTGAGCTACGGCCACCACTACAAACTTGAAGACACTTTACCTTATTCTACCGTTAACCATCTACAAAATGGCGCGCCCGGCAGGATTCGAACCTGCGACCTACGGCTTAGAAGGCCGTTGCTCTATCCGGCTGAGCTACGGGCGCACAGGTAAAAGTGCACTCTAAAAATGGTCGGGGTAGAGAGATTCGAACTCCCGACATCCTGCTCCCAAAGCAGGCGCGCTACCAGACTGCGCTATACCCCGATATTTTCTACCCAAACGAGGCATGTTCCCCCGCTAAAAGCCCGCGCATAATACTCATATCCCTATCCATCGTCAACGGGGATATAGGCCTCACTACGAATAAATTTGGCCTATGCTGAAAACTCCAAGCATGCGAAAATGCGTACACATCGAATAACATTAAAATTATCACCACTAGGGACCGTTAAATGACCGCTCAAATACTAGATGGAAAGGCACTAGCACAGGAAACCGAAGCCCTGCTCAGCGAGCGAGTTATTGCTTTGAAAGAGAAAAGCGATGGCAGAACCCCGATTCTAGCCACAATCCTGGTGGGTGACGACCCGGCATCTGCCACTTACGTGAAAATGAAGGGCAATGCCTGCCGCCGGGTTGGTATGGATTCTCTCGCCGTAGAAATGCCCTCTACGACTAGTACCGAACAACTGTTGGATAAAATTGCAGAGTTAAACAATGACATTAACGTACACGGTATTCTGCTACAGCACCCGGTACCTGAACAAATTGACGAGCGCGCGTGTTTCGATGCCATTGCGCTAGAGAAGGATGTTGATGGTGTGACCTGCCTCGGCTTTGGACGTATGGCTATGGGTGAGTCAGCCTATGGCTGTGCCACTCCACAAGGCATCATGCGCTTACTAGAAGCCTACAAGGTCGATATTGAAGGCAAACATGCCGTAGTTGTTGGGCGCAGCCCAATTTTGGGCAAACCGATGGCAATGATGTTACTGCAGGCCAACGCCACCGTCACTATTTGCCATTCACGCACGCGTAATTTGGCTGATCTGGTAAGACAGGGCGATATCGTTGTCGGCGCAGTGGGTCGTCCGGAATTTATCAAAGGCGACTGGATCAAAGACGGCGCTGTCGTGGTAGACGCGGGTTATCACCCCGGCGGCGTCGGTGATGTTGAGTTGTCGGCTATCATGGACAAAGCGAGTGCTTATACCCCCGTACCCGGTGGCGTTGGCCCTATGACCATCAATACACTGATATTCCAGAGTGTTGAATCCGGCGAAAAAAGCATCGCCTAGGCAAATATGTTATGAACACCGTCAATCATAGTACAGCCAACAGTGACAAAACATGGGTTGTCTGGCGCATCGTTGACGGAAATCGTGGCCACGAGAAACAGAGCCAGGCCTTGATCGAAGGCCTGGCTTTACTCGTATCGGTGACAACATATGACGTCCCCGCTATCAAAGGCGGTGTATTTCACAGCCTTTACTGCTGGATATCCAAGCAATACCCCACTGTACAGGGTTTACCAAAGCCTGATTTAATCATCGGCACAGGGCATAAGACTCATGCCTCGCTGTTGATTGCCCGCCGCTGCTTCGGTGGAAAAGCGGTAGCCTTGATGCGCCCTTCTCTGCCTTTAAGCTGGTTTGACCAGACAATTATACCCAGTCATGACCGGGTCAAAGATGGCCCATCGGTGATCACATCAAAAGGTGTTCTGTGCCCCTCAGCCGCTCAACAGGCTGACAAAGGCTCGCTAGGCCTGATCCTTTTAGGCGGTGATAGCAACGCTTTCAGCTGGAACTGGCCTGATGTAGTGGCTCAGATCCAGGCAATTGTCAGTGCAACAGAATGCTCCGAGTGGATCATAAGTGATTCAAGACGCACTCCCGGAAAGCTTGAGGCGCAGCTGGGTGAATTAACTGCTACGTGTATACACTGGCGAGATGTCGACTCAAGCTGGATACAGGCCACCCTGGCTCGCTGTAGCCAAGTATGGGTCAGCATAGATAGCACCTCGATGCTCTATGAATCGCTAAACTCACAGGCTGAGGTCAGAGTAATTGAGTTAGCCGCGAAAAAAGCGCATAACAAATTCATGTTGGGTATAAATCAACTGGAAGCAGATGGCCATACTCAAACATTTAGCCAATGGAAAGATGGACAAGAATTGTCTCATGGTGGCATACCGCTCAACGATCACTACCGCTGTGCCAAAGAGTTATTAGAAAAACTGGGATAGTTTAAAGACCGCGCTGCCACTCCGCCCGTAGAGGTACCGCGCCGGGTTTTTCGATAGCCATATGTACCTGCGCCAACATCCGTTCTTTGTCACGCCCCAATATGCCTTTAAGCACAAGATAATTGGATGCATGGTCGCTGCGAAAGACGGTTTTCTCCAATTCCAGAGCATTCAGCAGTAAGTCCATCTCTCGAAATAACTCATCCTGATCCAGAGGGACAAAGCGGCCATTGAAGCCTGCCTGATAACGATCTAAGCCAGTGGGAAAAGAGACCACTAACGTAGACAGGTATTCTGGTTGTGCAAGATTCATCAGTCTGGCCGAATTTTCAGCATGCTGGACGCTAAATTCACGTCCACCCATACCATTAAGAATCATCACCGAACTTTTCATTCCTGCCTGTTTAATTTTCTGCAAAGCTGATAGCGAGCTATCGAAAGTTTCGCCTTTATTTACCATACTCAAAACCGCATCATCGCCGCTCTCGCAGCCGACGTACATAAGTTGCAAACCCAGCTCACGCAACTCTGCCAATTCCTCTACAGTTTTGTTTTTGAGGTTTCTCGGCAAACAGTAAGAGGATACGCGCTGAACGTCGGGAAGATAGTGTTTGATGAGAGACAGAATTTCTCTCAGTCTGCGTACTGATAGTGTCATAGCGTCACCATCGGCAAGAAAGATACGCCGCACAGCATAGCCAGCATCGCGCACCGCGATTAACTCCTGCTCTAATTCTTCTATGGCTTTGGGTCGGAATTTCTTCTGCTCAGCGGTATACATATCGCAGAACGTGCACTTGTTCCATGAACAGCCATTAGTGACTTGCAGAATTAAAGATCGTGCTTCACTGGGCGGTCGAAAAACCGGCTCTATATAGTCAAACGGCATGGGCTATTCTCGCCGCCAGCTGGTTCCAGCACGACTATCTTCAAGTACCACGCCCTGCGCCTTTAGAAGATCTCGGATTTCATCGGAACGAAAAAAGTTTTTGTCCGCACGTGCCTGCAGGCGTTCTTCTATTAAGGCCTCTATTTCTTCAGCGGCTATCCCATCATCATCGCTCTGTTGAAACCAGCTATCGGGCTCTTGCTGCAGTAATCCGAGTAAAGCAGCCTGACTAAGCAACTCAGATTTAAGCCGACTCTTCAACTCGCCTTCTGCTTGATTCATGGTTTTGGCCAGCGCATGCAGTTCACTAATGGCAACGGGCGTATTCAGGTCATCAAGCAATGCAGCATAGACCTTGCTGGAGCCAAGCTCTGGGGCAACACCTATTGAGACGTCCGCTGCATTTCTCAAATAACCATAAAGCGTATTTAGCGTATTACGTGCCTGATCCAGTAACTCAGCGCTAAAATTCAGCTCTGAGCGATAGTGGGCAGACAACAAGGCAAAGCGTAATACCTCACCGGAATAATGGCCCAGTAGATCTTTGACCAAGCGAAAGTTACCCAACGACTTGGACATTTTTTCACCATCGATATTGATATAGCCGTTGTGCATCCAGTAACGGACAAATTGCTCACCGTTATGGGCACACTGGCTCTGCGCTACTTCGTTCTCGTGATGTGGGAAAACCAGGTCACGACCGCCGCCATGAATATCAATGGTATTGCCCAAATGTTTCTCTATCATTGCCGAGCATTCCAGGTGCCAACCAGGCCGTCCGCGCCCCCAGGGACTGTCCCAGCCGGGCTCATCGTCAACAGAGGGTTTCCAGAGAACAAAATCACCTGCGTATTTTTTATAGGGAGCAACCTCTACCCGCGCACCGGCCAGCATGTCATCAAGTGAGCGATTGGATAACTTGCCGTAGTCTTCCATTGATTGCACCGCAAACAATACATGACCTTCCGCGCTATAGGCATGGCCCTCTGCGACTAGACGCTCAACCATCGCGATCATCTCGGGAATATGCTGTGTTGCATAGGGAACAATGGTCGGTTCCAAATTTCCGAGAGCCGCCATATCATCGAAAAATGCCTGGGTAAATCGAGCACTTAAATCGGCAATAGATTCCTTATTCTCTTTTGCGGTTTTCATGATCTTGTCATCAATGTCAGTAATATTTCTGGCGTACTGAACATCGCTATACAAGGTGCCCAACAAGCGATAAAGCGTATCAAAAACCACTACCGGGCGCGCGTTACCTATATGCACCCTGTTATAGACCGTAGGGCCACAGACATACATTTTTACGCGATCAGGTTCAAGCGACTCGAAAAGTTCTTTCTGACCTGTCAGAGTATTATAAAGATGAAGATTGGATACAGGTGTCATTAATTACTCTTGCGCCCCCAGCTATCTCGAAGGCCTATTGTTTTATTGAAGACAGGTTTTTCAGCCGTATGATCATAACGATCAGCAACAAAATATCCTTCTCGCTCAAATTGATAATTCTGCTCCGGGGACGCGTTTTCCAGACCGGACTCTACCCATGCGTTACTTACTACATGCAAAGAATCCGCATTAATGTAGTCCAGAACATCATTGTCGCCTTTATCAGGCGCTTCGTGATTGAATAGGCGATCATAAACTCGCACCTCGGCCTTTACCCCATGGCTGGCCGATACCCAATGTATAACGCCGCGCGGCTTGATTCCATCAGGCGGATTCTCCCCCACTGTTCCTTCTAGCAGACTGGCCTGAATTTCCACGATTTTTCCGCTTTCATCTTTGCTAACCGAATCAGCCTGAATGACATAGGCGCCGCGCAATCGAACCCATTCACCAAGTACCAAGCGTTTAAATTTCTTGCGCGACAATGTTGTGTCTTCGCTAAAGTCCGCTGCATCTATATAAATTTCACGAGTAAAAGGTAGCTGCCGCTGGCCCATCTCCTCTTTACTAGGATGTGCTGGCAGCTGCATTTGCTCTACCACTGCCGCATCCATATTGGTAATAACGACTTTTATTGGATCGAGTACACACATCGCCCGTGGCGCATTGTTGTTTAGATCTTCGCGAATAGTAAAATCGAGCTCTGCCATATCAACGATACCGTCAGAGCGAGTGACCCCTATTTTGTCGCAGAAGGCACGAATAGCTGCAGGTGTATAACCACGTCGACGCATGCCGGCAATGGTCGGCATACGTGGATCATTCCAACCAGTCACAACACTTTCATCGACCAGTTTCCTAAGTTTTCTTTTGCTGGTGATGGAATAGTTAAGATTCAAACGAGCAAATTCATATTGAACAGGCTTGGAAGGTACCGGCAGATTTTCTAAAAACCACTCATACAGAGGTCTGTGATCCTGGAATTCGAGCGTACAGACCGAATGGGTCACGCCTTCTATAGCGTCTTCCTGACCGTGAGCAAAGTCATAAGAGGGATAGATAGACCAGTCATTGCCGGTCCGATGATGGGTCGCGTGTTTGATCCGATATAAAACAGGATCTCGCAAGTTCAAATTGGGGCTGGCCATATCAATTTTTGCCCGCAGCGTCGCTGAACCGTCGGCCATCTCACCTTTTCGCATGGCCTCTAGCAGCGTAAGACTTTCATCTCTATTGCGCTCTCTAAACGGGCTGTTTTTGCCCGGCTCTTTCAGGGTGCCTCGATATGCCCGCATTTGCTCCGCATTGAGCTCACACACATACGCATTGCCCTCTTGCACAAGACGTTGAGCCCATCGATAGAACTGGTCGAAATAATCGGAGGCGAATCGTACTTCGCCATCCCATTTAAAGCCTAACCACTGTATGTCTTCCTTTATCGCATCGACGTACTCTTGCTCTTCCTTTTCAGGGTTCGTATCATCAAAACGCAGATTACAAACGCCATCAAACTTCGCCGCAAGGCCAAAATTCAGGCAAATAGATTTGGCATGTCCCACATGGAGGTAGCCGTTGGGCTCTGGCGGAAAACGGGTCACGATGCGGTCTACAACACCGTCGCCCAAGTTCTTCTCGATTAATTGTTCGAGAAAATTAGCCGGTCTTTCGAGTTCACTCATAGAGATATATCTGCGCTCAATGCAAAAGGGGCAATTATACCTGTTCCAATCCTGCTATAAACCTTTGATTGACCTATAATCAACAGGCGCAGCGCTTTTTATCGCTGTTTCAATTCCATTCTACTGATTCAGACAGTATTATGCGCAGCTCAGAAAATAGAGGAACCTAATATGATTACGCTTCACACCAACCACGGCGACGTTACGATAGAGCTGGAATTCGAAAAGGCCCCAATTTCAAGCGCTAATTTTCTTCAGTATTGCCGCGATGGCTTCTATGATGGCACCATATTCCACCGTATTATCAAGGGCTTTATGGTCCAGGGTGGTGGTTTTGACGAAAACATGGAGCAAAAAGCCACACGTGATCAAATTGACAATGAAGCCGATAACGGCCTGAAGAATGATATTGGTACACTGGCAATGGCTCGTACCAATGACCCTCACTCAGCGACTGGTCAGTTCTTCGTTAACATTGAAAACAATAACTTTCTCAACCACTCGGGCAAAAACCCCCAGGGATGGGGTTATGCCGTATTTGGTAAAGTCACTGGCGGTATGGATGTTGTTGATACGATCAAGGCTGTGCGCACCGGCAGCAAAGGCCATCATCAAGATGTGCCTCTGGAAGCCGTTGTTATAAATAACGTCACCATTGGCGAAGCCTACGCTGATAAGTAATGTCTACACTGCTAATCTCTGATTTGCATTTGTCACCTGAACGCCCGGTTATTACCCGGGCGTTTTTGGCATTTCTGCAACAAAATGCAGGAAAGATTGAGGCGCTCTATATATTGGGTGACCTGTTTGAAGCCTGGATTGGCGATGACGACCCCTCACCTCTGGCAAAAGATATCCAACAGGCTCTTAAGGAATTGACCTTAAAAGGCACCAAACTCTATTTTCAGCACGGAAACAGGGATTTTCTGGTTGGAAAGCGGTTTGCTCGAGCTACCGGAGCAAGTCTGCTACCTGAGCACTATGTCGCCACCATTGAGGGGTCTCGCGTTCTACTGTTACACGGCGATACCTTGTGTACCAAAGACCTGGACTACCAAAAATTTCGCAAACGCGTTCGAAACCCATTTATCGGTTGGTTGATGGCGCATTTACCGCTGAAAAAACGCCAGGATATTGCTGCCAAATGGCGTGCTGGCAGTAAATCTGCCAATGCCAATAAAGCCGATAATATAATGGATGTCACCGCGCAAGAAGTTGAAAAACAGCTGCTCAATAACAAGGTCGATTTAATGATACACGGCCATACTCATCGTCCCGGCCGTCATCAGCACAAAAACGGAGAACGAATTGTTCTCGGCGACTGGGATAAACTGGCCTGGCAGATTGAATTTTGTGGCGATGAAGTACAATTAAGCAGTTTTGATCTATCGGTCTCAAGCTGACATTGGGCCAGAATGAAAGCGAAACTCCGTGTCTGGCTCCTCAACTAACTCCATTTCAGCTTGCCTGAAAAAGCTAATTCGGTCTTCGATATCCGCATTATCTGCCGCACTTTTGGCTAAAGCCAAATAATCCCGGTAATGGCGTCCTTCGGACTTTAGTAAGGACATATAAAAGGCTTTTAATTCATCATCCAGTAGCGGAGCCAATTTCGCGAAGCGCTCACAGGAGCGCGCCTCTATAAACGCACCTACAATGAGGGTATCAACCAGTTTAACTGGATCGTGACTTCGTACCCCTTTGCGCATACCTCCGGCGTAGCGAGAAGCCGTTAAATGGATATAATCAATATCCCTGGACTGCATTAAGGCCAAGACCTGCTCAAAATGACGTAATTCCTCTCGGGCCAGGCGAGACATCTTATGCAATAAGTCGAAATCACTGACGTAGCGATACATCAAATTCATCGCCGTACTCGCGGCTTTCTTTTCACAGTTGGCATGATCGATCAGTAGTATCTCGGGATTGGCCAGTGCGTTTTGCAGCCAAAGATCTGGCGTAGGGCAGCCGAGAAAGTCTTCGATTTCAGCCAGTACAGTCATGTAGTTCTCCAGAGGGGCGTAGGCGCGCGCATTATACGGGAAATACTTACCATTTTCTGCCTGAATACCGCAACATTATACGTTGGGAGAAAGACCATATTTTCGCGGTAATTAGGCGATATTGGCCGCATATCAGGGATATTTTATAGACTAAGGTATCACCGTCTCCATAATCACGCCGCTTACGATTGCTGCCGTTTTCCAGTATAATCCGCCCCCGACACACAAGTCAGAAACCAGTTTATGCCGTTCAGCGATCCTGAATTGCGCCCTCATTGAAGGAGATTAAAGTGCTCGAAGCCTACCGCAAACATGTTGCCGACCGTGCAGAACAAGGTATTGCCCCCCAACCCCTCAACCCGGACCAAGTAGCCGGGCTGGTTGAATTGCTGAAAAACCCTCCAACAGGGGAAGAAGAGTTCCTGGTAGATCTAATCAGCACGCGGGTACCACCGGGTGTAGATGAAGCCGCTTACGTCAAAGCTGGCTTTCTTTCAGCTTTGGCCAAGAGTGAAACGACTTGTAGTCTAATAGATGCCCCATTGGCAGTTAAACTTCTAGGCAATATGCATGGCGGCTACAACATTGAAACGCTGGTCGAGTTGCTGGACGATGAAAATCTGGCTGCTTTGGCTGCAACAGAGCTGAAGCACACTCTACTGATGTTTGATTCATTCCATGATGTAGATGAAAAAGCTAAGGCCGGTAATGACTACGCCAAGGCTGTCGTTCAATCCTGGGCCGATGCAGAGTGGTTTACCAACCGCGATAAGGTAGCAGACAGTCTTAAGATGACTGTTTTCAAGGTTACTGGCGAAACCAATACAGATGACCTGTCCCCTGCTCCAGATGCCTGGTCACGTCCTGATATTCCCCTGCACGCACTGGCCATGTTTAAAATGGAGCGTGATGGCATAGTGCCTGACGAGCAAGGTGCCATTGGGCCAATGAAACAAATTGAAGAACTACAGGCCAAGGGTCACCCTATTGCCTTTGTTGGTGATGTAGTCGGAACAGGCTCATCGCGTAAATCGGCCACCAACTCAGTACTGTGGTTTTTTGGTGATGATATGGAAGGCGTGCCCAATAAAAGAGGTGGCGGTGTCTGTATTGGTAACAAGGTAGCGCCTATATTCTATAACACGATGGAAGATGCTGGCGCCTTGGTATTTGAGGCGACAGTTGATGATCTTGGTATGGGTGATGTGATCGAAATTCGCCCTTATGACGGCAAAATACTCAACGAAGCCGGACAAACTCTTTCCGAATTCGAACTGAAGTCTGATGTATTACTTGACGAAGTCCAGGCTGGCGGCCGCATCAACCTTATTATAGGCCGTGGCCTGACAGGTCGTGCCCGTGAGTCTTTGGGTCTCGAGACATCGACACTGTTCCGCACGCCTGAAGTACCCGCCAGCACTAAAGCAGGCTTTACTCTTGCCCAAAAAATGGTGGGCCGGGCATGTGGCGTTGAGGGTATTCGCCCTGGCACATACTGTGAACCCAAGATGACAACTGTTGGCTCTCAGGATACCACCGGGCCAATGACTCGCGACGAATTGAAAGACCTCGCCTGTCTCGGTTTTTCAACCGATTTGGTGATGCAGTCCTTTTGTCATACTGCGGCTTACCCCAAGCCCATCGACATTGATACTCAACACACATTGCCCGACTTTATCAGGAACCGCGGCGGCGTCTCACTACGTCCTGGCGACGGTGTTATCCATTCCTGGCTTAACCGTATGCTGCTGCCGGATACCGTGGGTACTGGCGGCGACTCACATACCCGTTTCCCAATGGGTATCAGTTTTCCTGCCGGTTCTGGACTGGTGGCATTTGCTGCGGCTACCGGCGTTATGCCACTGGATATGCCCGAATCAGTACTAGTACGTTTTAAAGGCGAAATGCAGCCGGGAATCACCCTACGTGACCTGGTGCATGCCATCCCTTACTACGCGATACAGGCTGGCCTGCTAACCGTTGAGAAAAAGGGCAAGAAAAATATTTTCTCAGGTCGTATTCTGGAGATAGAAGGTCTCAAAGACCTCTCTGTTGAACAAGCATTCGAACTGTCTGATGCCTCGGCAGAACGTTCTGCAGCTGGCTGTACCATTAAAATGGACGAGAAAGATCTGGCGGAATATTTAAGTTCCAATATTACCTTACTACGCTGGATGATTGGTGAAGGTTACGGTGATGCGCGAACTCTTGAGCGACGTGCAAAATCCATGGAAGCCTGGCTTGCAGATCCGAAGCTAATGAGCGCTGATGCTGACGCTGAATACTCTGCTGTTATTGAAATTGATTTGGCTGAAATTAATGAGCCTATAGTCTGCTGCCCCAACGATCCTGATGATGCTCGACTATTATCTTCTGTTGCTGGCGCTAAGGTAGACGAAGTTTTTATCGGCTCTTGTATGACGAATATCGGTCATTTCCGCGCAGCGGGTAAACTCCTTGAAGAACATTCAGGATCTATTGCCACCCGTATGTGGATAGCACCGCCTACCAAGATGGATGAGCACACCCTACTTGAAGAGGGTTACTACAACATTTTTGGTAAAGCGGGTGCACGCACTGAAATGCCTGGCTGTTCTTTATGCATGGGCAACCAGGCACGAGTCGCTGCGGGTAGTACGGTTCTATCAACCTCAACGCGTAATTTTCCTAACCGTCTCGGTGATGGCGCCAATGTGTATCTGACCAGTGCCGAACTGGCATCGGTTGGTGCAATTCTGGGTAAACTGCCAAGTCCGGCGGAGTACATGGAATATGCGCAGAAGCTGGATACCATGTCTGATGAGATCTATCGCTATATGAACTTTGACGAGATCGAGTCCTTCCAGCGAGGTGCCGACGAGGGCAAAAGAATTTCTGCGGTAAATATAGTAGAAGTTTAGTCCTCAAACTGCGGGCTATAAAAAAACCCGGCTGCTAGCCGGGTTTTTTATTCACTGCTGGAAGCGCAAGCGCAACGCTATACCTCTATTTTGCTTGAGCTAACAACCATTCCGCCATCGGCACCGAATCTGTGCCCGCACCGCAGCTTATAAAGTAGCCCTTTTGTTTCTCAGCGTCGGTAGGTATAAGGCCCATAACATAAGTATCTATATCCGGGGTGTCTCCCTCTGAAAGTAAAAATGATGAGTCGAGAATACTCGGAAGCAAAGGTACTGGTAACTGCATATCACCTAGAGTTGCCTGACAATCGGAGCGTTTGGCGAGGTTTTTTGCCAATAAGTCTCGTTGAGCTTCAAAATCCTGGGCTGCAGCGAAACTGGTCAAAAAGCAGGTAACAAAAATAATCTGTTTCATGGTTGCCCTAACTAAGTTAGAGCCCTCCGCTTTATTCATAATGTATAGAGATAAACAATATAAGACGACTGGAATGTAGCTGATGATACTACACAATTAACAGGTAACATCATTACATCTCGATAGAACTAGGGCATAAGAACTAGCTTAAGCCTTATTTTTAGCGCCAACAGTAAGAGATACAAACCTGATACCGAACAGTCAGCGCTTTGGTCATAAACACTGCTCTCATATGCTTGGCTAAAGTCCCTTACCAAAGGAGCTATCGCGGGGTGTCGTAAGGCTAGCTGCTTAGCGAGACCTGATACTGTATCAGTCGCCTGATAACTAATAGATTGACCATAGGCTACTCGTCTAAAATACTGGGCCGCCATACCGGTAATACCTGAGCGCTGACCGATCCGATTACGATTACCCCATATAAAATAGGCAATAAATACTACTACAACACCAATGCACATTAGGCGGAGTAACTCTTCTATACCAGTTTTACCCCACAATCGTTGTAGCCAATCAGCTTGCATACGATTGTCATAGGCCAAAAACCACGAATTCCACAAATGGTTCACTGAATCGAGCCATAACAAGCCAAGATTTAACCACTGTAAATTATTAGCACTGATCAAACCCATAATGCCATCGGGGTTATATTCATTACGTCGAGTAAGGCTACTATTGGCACCATCAGATATCCGATCCGGCGCTACGACCTCGGTGGGGTCAACGCGAACCCATCCTCGGCCCTCATGCCACACCTCTGCCCATGCATGTGCATCATATTGCCTTACTAGCAGGTAGTCCTCGTAGGGGTTGAGCTCTCCACCCTGGTAGCCGGCCACTACTCGTGAAGGCACACCTGCGGCTCTCATAAGATAAACAAAAGCGCTGGCATAATGCTCGCAATATCCCCGTCTGCTATCAAACAAAAATTGGTCCATAGCATCGCGACCTAACTGACCCGGTTTCAGTGTGTAGAAGAACCCGTTATCGACAAAATAGTTTAGAGCGCGATCAGTCAATACCGATACGTCGTCACTCTCCTTTGACCAACTTTTTCCCAGTTGTTGTGTCTTTTCATTGACTCCCTCAGGTAATGAAACCAACCGTTCTCGCTCATCAGCATAAAGCGAGTCAATACGCAGAGCTTTATCTGTCTTAAATTCGATCTGTCGACGTTGTAACAGCGGCAGGTAGCTTCCAACGGTATTACTTCTGAGTCGGGCGTAGCCGCTATCTACAGCATATGAATCGGTTAAGGCAAACAACCAGTGCTCGCCCGAGGGCTCCATTGTGACGCTGTAGTTGTAATCTGCCTTGCCCCGAACTCTAGGTAAATTAACCGGTGTGGGGCGAGACGACCGCCATTCATCACCCTCGAATCGATCATAAACCAAACCGCGCCAATAGCGCTCGGAAGGTGCCGGCTGTAAGCCTGTAAAACTGGCGCGAAATGCCGTAGCACTCGATCGAGCCAGTTCAGAAATACTGCCGGGGCTAAGACGATCACTGATACCCGTCACTCCTCGCCCTTCAGGCAACGGAACAGACCAAAGAGGTGGTACGCGCGGAAACAGAAAAAACAATACCAATAACATCGGTGTCGCTTGTAACATTAAACTGCCACCCCGCTTTAGGGCGCCGCGTATGTCACTGGGTTCAGACTGATGCATTGCCAGCAGGGCCGTAATTAGCCCCAGGCAGCACAGTATCGCGTAGAACGTAGCGTAGATACTCTGGGAGTAAAGAAGGCGGGTGGCGGCAATAAAAAACCCGAGGAAAATTGTGATATACATATCACGCCTTTGCCGTGTCTCAAGTAATTTGAAAAAGAATGCCAGCACTAATAACGATACCGCCATATCAAGATTAAAGTGCCCTCCATAACTCAGACCAACCAGCGTAAAACCGCTGATAAACAAAATGAACTTAATTAGCTTGCCGGGAAAACTGATCATTTCCCGATAAATAAGAATGCGCCAACAACCGCAAATTGCACCGATAACAAACAGCCAAAGAGGCAAGCCATCAATATGAGGTAAAACCAAAGCAAGTTGAGTGCCCAGCACCCAAAACAAGCTCGCCCGGCTGATTGTTGTCATACTCACATCGAGTACTCCAGGCCGTCAAATTGCGCCAGCGATAGCAATATCTGGTGAAGATGAGCCTGACCACTAGAGGGTTCTATTTCCGTACCTGGAATCCTCAATCCAAATTCTCTTCCGGTTTCCGTTAGATCGAGTGCAGCTTGGCACAACCCACTTAAGCGCCACTCTCTTTCCAGCCCTTCAAACTGATCCCAACTTAACCACACTGCGTCTTCTCCGGGTTCTTCGAAATCCAGGCTTAATAATGCACCGGTTTTTGCATAAGCCTTCCATAATAGTCTGCGCTTGGAGTCACCCTGCCGCCAACTACGGATATTTGCCAATTCATCATTGGCTACTGGGCTGCTACGGGTATTGTCGGCGTCGTTACCGCCAGAAGAGGTAAAATCTAGCGCAATGGGTTTTGGGTATACCGGACAGGTCAAATCCAGATCAACCCAACTCCAGGCCCGAATTAGTCCAAGCGGATAATATGACTGCACTCGCAATCTGGCGGCTCGGATTGTTCCTCGTTTTTTAGCTCTAACGTGTAGATCCAATATCTGCTCGCTTAATTCTCCCAAGCTGCCGACAACCTCCGGACCACCAGGCCAACCGACTTCGATAGACTGATGCCTGGCATTATCTTTCGCAGCTAGCGAAAACCGAAAACTGACATCTTCGCCGGCAAAAGAGGCCTCTGCCGCCATACGCTGTATCTTCAAACCGGCCATATTGGAATAGGCTCCTTGAATGGCGACCACAAACAGCCCGGCAAGGAAGAAGGTCAGCAGGTAGATACTGTTATTCTGATAGTTGATTGCCGTCATCAGCATGACGACCAACATGGCTCCGTAGAGGAACCCGGCTTTGGAGGGAAAAACAAAGATTTTCTTTTGATCGAGTACGACTTCATGTCGCGGTGGAATACGCTTATCCAGCCAACGCTGCCAGCGTTTAGCCACCCGGGCTTTAACCATCTAAAACATCTACACTATTAAGGACTGCATTAGATAAAGCGCCGGTAGCAGAAAGCAGATATGCCGCGTCTCTAAGCCTGTGATCGCTGATCGACGAAAATACGGTCTGAACGTCTTCTGGAATAAGATAATCGCGCCCACTAATATAGGCCCAGGCTTTAGCGGAACTCACCAATGCCTGTGCTGCTCGCGGGGAAAGGCCAGTGCTTATATCCGGACTACGGCGACTCGCACCAAGTAAGCGCTGGATATAATCAAGTACCGAATCGCTAAGACGAACACCCTGAACCTGGCGCTGCATTATAGCCAGCTCTCCTTTTGCCAATAAAGAACTCATGTTCACCAATTGAGATTCGCCTGCCTCCCCCAATAGTATTTTCCTCTCAGCGTCTTTATCCGGATAACCCAAGGACAAACGCATAGTAAAGCGATCGAGTTGAGATTCCGGCAGCGGAAACGTACCGCCATGTCTCTCTGGATTTTGCGTCGCAATGACAAAGAAGGGTTGCTGTAATACATGGGTAGTGCCGTCGACACTTACCTGCCCTTCAGCCATCGCTTCCAGCAATGCGCTTTGGGTTTTGGGAGTCGCTCTGTTGACCTCATCGGCCAATAGAATTTGTGTAAATATCGGTCCTGGATGAAATTCGAAACACGAGTCTTTGCGATTAAAAATGGAGCTACCTATAACATCGCCGGGAAGTAAGTCACTGGTAAATTGCACCCGGTTGTATTCGAGCCCCAGTACCTTGGCTAAAGCCTGTGCCAGGGTGGTTTTGCCCATGCCCGGAATATCCTCAATGAGCAAATGCCCGCGGGCTAACAAACAAGCCAGCGCGAGTTGTACCTCATTGCGCTTACCGACTAATACTTTCGATACACTATCGATTACTGGCAATATATGTTTGTTCATTATTTGCTCGTTGTTTTTTTATAAAAACTCCACTTTGGCAAAGCCACGCTCAGGCTAGCATCCAGCGGAGTTATTTCTGCGAACCAGTACAACAAAGCCGAATTCAACCCGGCCTTTTAGCCTATATTTGCAACGCCGCCAGCCCGCGGGCCAGATCAGCTTTGATGTCTTCAACGTTTTCAAGACCTACCGAAACCCGTATCAGGTTTTGCCCGATTCCCGCTTCTGCTCTTTCAGCATCACTGAGTCGACCATGAGTAGTAGTGGCCGGATGAACAATAGTAGATTTTGAATCGCCCAAATTAGCCGTTAATGATAGAAATTTAGTTGCATCAATAACCCGCCAAGCCTCAGCCTGGCCACCGATGACATCAAAAGACACTACGCCGCCATAGCCGCTCTGCTGGCGTTTAGCTAACTCATGACCCGGGTGACTCGTTAACCCGGCATAATAAACTCGCTCAACACCTGCTTGCGCTTCCAGCCAGCTAGCGACTTCCATCGCATTGGCGCAGTGAGACTTCATGCGCAGGTTTAGTGTTTCAAGGCCTTTCAGAAACACCCATGCGTTAAAGGCACTCATTGTTGGGCCCGCAGTACGAAGAAAAATAAGCACTTCACCCATAAATTCTTCAGACCCGACAACAACGCCACCGACTGCCCTGCCCTGACCGTCTAGATATTTTGTCGCTGAGTGAACGACGACGTCGGCACCAAGCTCCAGCGGTCTTTGCAGCGCTGGCGTGCAGAAACAGTTATCGACAATCAGCAGCGCGTCATGACTATGAGCCAACTCCGCCAACGAGCTAATGTCGGCTATTTCAGCCTGAGGATTAGAGGGCGTTTCCAGAAACAAGGCTTTGGTTTGCGGTCTAATCGCATCCCGCCAGGCCTGCGGGTCAGTCGGACATACAAAACTGACTTCCACCCCGAATTTGCAGAAGTATCTATTGAATAGACTTGTCGTGGTGCCAAACACACTGCGTGAGCATACGACGTGATCTCCGCTGGATAGCAGAGCCATAAATACACTCAGAATTGCGGCCATGCCAGACGCTGTAGCTACTGCCGCCTCGGCGCCCTCCAGACTTGCAATACGTTCTTCAAAAACACGTACGGTAGGATTGGTATAGCGTGAATAGACATTACCGCTCTCTTCGCCACCAAAACGAGCAGCGGCTGAGGCTGCATCGGGAAAAATGTAACTAGAGGTCATGAAGATGGCTTCACCATGCTCGCCTTCGTGACTTCGTTCCTGACCCAGACGAACCGCACGGGTATCAAAACCGGTGTCTATTAAAGCTGCCCGGTATGCGTCGCGCTCTTTGCTCATAGCTACCTCTTAAATGACGGCTTGTTCAGCGTTGTCGCTGTCGCCATCGAGTTCTTTTTTACTATCGTCATTACGTAAAGCTTCTATACGGTCGAGGTAGTGTTGATTGATGCCCCCGGTCACATATTTACCATCAAAAACGGAGCATTCAAATGTTTCGATAGCAGGATTGCCCTCGGCACAACTTTCAATTAAATCATCAAGGTCCTGGTATATAAGCCAATCAGCTCCTATTTCCTCAGTAATTTCCTCTACGGTTCTGCCATGTGCAATTAGCTCGTCAGCTGAGGGCATATCGATGCCGTATACGTTGGGGTGAGTGACGGGCGGTGCAGCAGAAGCCAAATAGACTTTAGCCGCGCCGGCATCTCTGGCCATTTCAATAATTTGACTGCTAGTCGTACCACGAACAATTGAGTCGTCAACCAACAGTACATTTTTTCCTCTAAATTCCAGATCTATGGCATTCAATTTGCGCCGAACCGATTTTTTACGCAGCTCTTGTCCAGGCATAATAAAGGTTCTACCGATGTAACGATTTTTCATCAGCCCTTCACGAAACTTGACGCCAAGCTCATAGGCCATTGCCTGTGCCGCCACGCGACTGGTATCGGGTATAGGAATAACTACATCGATGTCATGCTCAGGCCACAAACGTTTTATCTTTTGCGCTAGCCGTTCACCCTGACGCAAACGCGATTTATAGACTGAAATACCGTCCATAATGGAGTCGGGGCGGGCAAAATACACATGTTCGAAGATGCAGGGGTTAAGAGTCGGATTCTCAGCACATTGGCGTGTATAAAGTTGACCTTCCAGATCGACAAATATTGCCTCGCCCGGAGCAACATCACGTATCAACTGAAAGCCCAGCACAGAAAGTGCCACGCTCTCGGAAGCAATCATGTATTCGGTACCCGCCTCTGTTTCTCTTGAGCCGTAGACTAGCGGTCGAATACCATTGGGATCGCGAAATGCTAACAGTCCATAATTGACTATCAGGACACAAGCAGCGTAACCGCCCTCACAACGCTGATGAATACCTTCTACTGCGGCAAAAAAGTCTTCCGGCCGAGGTTTCAATTTACCTCTATTTTGCAGCTCATGGGCAAACACATTAAGCAAAACCTCTGAATCTGAATCTGTATTCAGATGCCTTAGGTCAGAGGTAAACAATTCTTTAGTCAATTGCTCGGTGTTAGTTAAATTGCCGTTGTGGGCCAAACTAATACCGTAGGGAGAGTTGACATAGAAAGGCTGGGCCAAGGCGGGGCTAGAGCTGCCGGCCGTAGGATAACGCACATGGCCAATGCCAAAATGCCCACGCAGGTTCTTCATGTCACGTGTATTGAAAACATCCCGTACCAGGCCGTTGCCCTTTTTCTGCGACTGATTACCGTCACCGTAGGTCACGATACCCGCCGAATCCTGGCCTCGATGCTGCAGTACGGTCAGAGCGTCATAAAGAAGTACGTTGACGTCGGACTTGCCCGCAACACCTATGATTCCACACATAAAAACTCCGCTAGGTTATGAAACCTAATTCACTGATTAATGAGTTGTTCTATCAAAGCCATCGTTTGCTTAGCCATATCTGTGGCCCAGCCTTCCAGTTTCAGTAGTTCAGGGATCAGCCTGGACTGCAGATACCAAGGGTCCTGATCTATGGGGATAATTGCCGGCACCATTATTAATAGCGCAAGTACGAGAATTATTCCCCGCATGACGCCAAATACCATGCCTAACAGGCGGTCGGTTCCACTTAAGCCGGTCATTTTCACCAGCTCGCCGATTAAGTGATTTATCAAGCCGCCCAGGATCAGCGTCACAATAAACAACAGGCTGAAAGCCACAACCTGGCGCACAGATGGTACATCAATATGGGAGACCAGAAGGGTTTGCAAACTGTCATTAAACAAAAACGCGACAACGATGGCTCCCACCCAAATAACCAGCGACAAGGCCTCTTTGACAAAACCCCGAGACAGACTGATCAGCGCCGACAGTGCGACGATTCCAACTATTGACCAATCGGCCCAATTCATAAAGTGGCATTCCTACAGACAGGGTTAATAACAAACGTAATTCTAGCAAAATAGCGATGCCAGCCCAAATGGTAAATCAGGGAGTATAGGGAATATATCGAATAATTCGACCTTCCAGCTTCAGCTCTTTTTTTAGCCTAACTTTGAGACGCTCCGCTTCTTCCGGGTCAACCACCGGACCGACCATTACCCTCAAGAGATCTTTATCGTTGCTACGTGGTTGAACATAGCTGTGATATTGTTTCGTTTGCAGCTTGAGTTGCAACTTCGCTGCATTTTCATCCGAGCTAAAGCCACCTACCTGAACCACCCAGCCCTTGATAATACCTGCCCCATCTGAGCCGGCGTCTTCAACGCTTAAGCTTAGCGGCTCTACCGTGCTGGACGTTTTGGACGGTTCATCAGCGACCTCTTCACCGGGTGTGCTATCTTCTTGTGCAATAACCACAGCTTCGGCTTTCTCTCGAGTGGCTTGATCGGCCTCAAGCGCCAAAGACTCCTGTTCTGCTACTAAGGCCTGTCTGTAGCTGCCAACCCCCTCTACATCTGCAGGTCTGACGGGCTCTTCAACAGTGAAGCGCTCCAGTTCGGCAAGTTCGGGCAAGCGAGATTCGAGGACGACATCTCTCTCTTCTTCCGGCCCCATAATAATGGGCCAAAATATAAAACCCAGTAGAATGAATACTGCTGCACCGACTAGCCGCTGCCTTAAACCGTCGTTCAAGCGTCACCTCGCATTAATCAACTCCAAAACCCCTGCCACAGTATAGAAAGAACCACAGACCAATAGTCGGTCCTCGGTCCCCATCACTGAAAGAGCTCTACGCAGGGCTTGACGTATGTTTTTGTTTAAACTCACCATAGATACATCATGATCATACAGAGTGTCAGCCAATTGCGCAGCAGGAAGTGCCCGTTCGTTTTTGAGTTCGGCCAGAAACCAACCGCCATCGACTACCTCTTTAAGTGCAACGACCACACCTTCCCAGTCCTTATCCTTCAGCATAGCAAGCAGTACGTGGGTTCGACCATTGACCGGCTGCCGCTGTAAACGATCGGCCAGCAATATTGCCGCTGCAGGATTATGGGCAACATCTAGCAGAAGAGATTTATCTTCCACGGTTAGATGCTGATTTCGACCAGCCAACGTGCATTCTGCCACTACATCTCGAACAGTGGTTAGCTCCGGCTCAGGTAATAGCAGTAACAGAACCTGGATGGCTATTGCCAGACTATTAATCGGCAAATGAGGTTCCGGTAGATCGGCTATAGATAGATCCTGATTTTGCCAGCTCCAACTCTCATCGGATTCTTTTATCAGGGAGAAATCAGCTCCCGATAACAAAATAGGACAGTGGAGACTCTCGGCATGGGCAAGGACCGACTTTGGCATGTCTGGCCCGCACACGACGACGGAGTTTCTACGCATGATGCCGGCTTTCTCAAATCCAATCGATTCAAGATCATCGCCAAGCCAGTCTTGATGATCAAGTTGAACCGAGGTAATCACGGCGATATCCGAGTCAATAACATTGACCGAATCCAGCCGTCCACCCAGGCCAATTTCTAATATCAAATAATCCAGTGTTTGCTGCGCAAAACACCACAGAGCACCCAGTGTCGAGAATTCAAAATAAGTGAGAGGCACCTCGTTTCGTACAGCTTCCACAGCGGCAAATCCGCTACACAGCGTTTGGTCATCCAAAGCTTGACCATCTATACAGACTCTTTCGTTGTATTGTATTAAATGCGGCGAAGTAAACGTTGCCACACGATAGCCATGCGCATTGAGCAAGGCCTGCAACAGACGAACGGTTGAACCTTTACCATTTGTTCCGGCGACAGTAATGACTTTACTGTTTAGCGGTGAAAGTAATCTTTCTGCGACCGTGCGAACACGATCCAGGCCAAGTTCGATTTCGGCTGGATGCTGTCTTTCAAGGTAACTTAACCAGTCTGCCAGAGATGCGGCACTGTCCAATGTCAGGCAGCCTCCGCCTTACTCAAAATACGGAGAATATTGCCAAGACGTGAACGCATATCTTTACGTGAAATAATCATATCGATGGCGCCATGCTCGAGTAAGAACTCGGCCCGTTGAAAACCCTTGGGCAATTTTTGTCGTATGGTTTGTTCAATTATATTGGGGCCGGCAAAACCCGCTCTGACCCCCGGCTCGGCCACATTAAGATCGCCTAACATAGCCAGACTGGCTGATACGCCGCCATATGTTGGATCTGTAATAACCGAAATATACGGCACGCCGGCCATCTTTAGACGTTCTATTACTGCACTGGTTTTGGCCATTTGCATCAGTGATATCAGCGCTTCCTGCATCCGTGCACCACCGGTCGCTGAAAAACACACCAGCGGTATGCGGTTTTCTAGCGCGTATTGCGCAGCCCGGGTAAAGCGCTCTCCAACGGCATAACCCATTGAGCCACCGTGAAAATTGAACTCAAAAGCTACTGCAACGATAGGTAAAGATTCAAGCGTGCCCTTCATGGCTACCAGTGCATCTTTCTCGCCTGTCGATTTCTGCGCGGCACTTAGTCGATCTTTGTATTTTTTTAAATCCTTGAATTTGAGTCGATCTACCGGCCCTACCTCTGCTGCCAGTTCTTCACGCCCTTGGGGATCGAGAAATATATCGAGTCGTCTACGCGCTCCGATGCGCATGTGATGATCGCATTTAAGGCAAACGTCAGCATTTTTGTCGAGTTCTGGCTTGTACAATACGGCGTCACATTTAACGCACTTTTTCCATAAACCCTCAGGTACAGAGGAACGGCCGTCCTGCTTACCAACACCGCGCTTGGTACCGGAAACTATTTTATCAAGCCAACTCATGCTGTATTTTCCTGTTCTATAGGCTCTACAGGTTATCTATTGCGGTCCGTATTGGCGCAATTATATCTGCTGCCTGATGACAAAAATCGGCGCGATCGCTAATACCTTGAGCAGACAGTTCTGCCATTCTATTGACTAATGCGCTACCAACTACAATGCCATCACCAATTTTTGCCATAGTGCGAGCAGACTCAGCGTCTTTGATACCAAAACCGATACACACGGGCAAATTAGTCATGGTCTTTAATTGATCGACTTTTTCCTGTACTTCATCAGTATTCACCAAGCCCGCACCGGTCACGCCCTTAAGGGAAACATAATACAACCATCCGCTAGCAGAGGAAGCTATTTTTGCCATGCGTTCCTTTGTTGTTGTCGGTGCTAACAAGAATATGGCGTCAATGCCCACTGCCTGTAATTCAGCCTTCAGTTCTGCCGATTCCTCCGGCGGAAAATCTACAGTCAGAAAACCATCGACTCCAGCCTCGGACGCGATCTGCGCTAGCGTGGCATAACCCATAACTTCGATCGGGTTTGCATAGCCCATTAAAACCACAGGGGTATTCGAGTTGGATTGACGGAAGTCAGCCACCATAGCCATAACTTGCCTAAGACTTACCTTATGTTCAAGAGCACGTTCATGAGCCAAGGTGATAACCGGACCGTCAGCCATGGGGTCTGAGAACGGCACACCCAGTTCGATCATATCTGCACCGGCATCAACCAACGCATGCATCATCGCCACTGTTAGGCCAGGCTCAGGATCACCAGCGACGATATAAGGCACAAGGGCCGTTCGGCCTTGCTCTGATAGTGTACTAAAACAAGCTTTAATTCGGCTCAAGGCCCTTCCCTCTCTACAATGTTTATTTGTTCAAACTAGCTGATTGAAATGCCATCAATTTTGGCTATGGTATTAATATCTTTATCGCCACGGCCGGACAGATTAACAATCAATATTTGATCGTTATCCATTTCAGGTGCCATTTTGATCGCATGAGCGACTGCGTGACTGGATTCAAGCGCTGGCATTATGCCTTCTACCAAATTAAGTCGGCGAAAAGCCGCCAGTGCTTCGGTATCAGTCACAGACACATACTGCGCTCGTCCGGTGTCTTTCAGCCAGGAATGTTCGGGCCCAACACCGGGGTAATCGAGGCCTGCAGATACGGAATGTGTGTGACTTATCTGCCCGTTTTCGTCATTCATTAGATAACTACGTGTGCCGTGCAGTATGCCCGGCCGCCCAACACATAGGGGCGCCGCGTGACGTCCTGTAGAGATACCATCACCACCGGCTTCTACACCAACCATCTTTACAGCGGTGTCTTCAATAAACGGATGGAAAAGGCCAATAGCGTTTGAACCGCCACCAACGCAGGCAACCAGTGCATCGGGAAGACGACCAGCCTGATCGAGACATTGCTGCCTGGCCTCGCGACCGATCACCGACTGAAAGTCTCGCACAAGCATGGGGTATGGGTGAGGACCAGCGACAGTGCCAATGATATAAAATGTATCATCGACGTTGGTAACCCAATCGCGCATAGCTTCATTCATAGCATCTTTTAAGGTGCGTGTACCAGAGCTTACCGGTATCACTTCTGCGCCAAGCAATTTCATACGGTAAACGTTGAGAGCCTGCCGCTCGACATCTTCGGCACCCATAAACACCTGACACTCCAGACCCATTCGCGCAGCAATTGTTGCTGTCGCTACCCCATGTTGCCCCGCTCCCGTTTCGGCAATAATACGTTTTTTACCGGAATACTTGGCAAGTAAAGCCTGACCAATGCAGTTGTTTATTTTATGCGCGCCGGTATGATTAAGATCCTCGCGTTTTAAATATACCTGCGCGCCACCGAGCTCTGCTGTCAGCCTTTCTGCCAGATATAATGGAGACGGGCGTCCCACATAGTGAGCAAGATCCTTGTCGAATTCTTTCTGGAAATCCGCATCATTTTTAAGCATGTCATAATTAGACGTAAGCTCCTCGAGCGCATGCATTAGCGTCTCGGAAACGAATTGTCCGCCGTACATTCCAAAATGACCATTTTGATCCGGTAGTTGCTGCGTCATGTTTTCACTCATACTCTCTTCACCGGCGGCCTACTGCCGCCATAAATTCTTCAATTAACCGATGGCTTTTTATGCCAGGGCTCGCTTCTACACCACCACTCACATCTACAGCATATGGGGTGACTGCCGAAATAGCGTCCGATACGTTATCGGGGCCCAATCCTCCGGCCAAAATTATTGTACTGCGCACTGACTCGGGAATTAACTGCCAGTCAAAACGCTCACCCGTACCTCCGGCAATACCTTTCACATAGGTATCGAGAAGAAAACCCTGTGCAGCCGGATAAAGTGCTAAATCGCGCTCCAGGCTGTCTTTGTCTCTGACCCGTAAGGCCTTGATATAGGGGCGATTAAAACTTGCGCAGAAAGCGTCGTCTTCGTTTCCGTGAAACTGTAATAGATCTAATGGAATTCGCTCTATTACTCGCTCAACTTCATCCTTGCTATGGTCTACAAACAAACCCACTGTAGTCACCAGCGGCGGTATTATCCGACATATTTCCAGAGCCATGTCTAGTTGGATATATCTGGGGCTATTTGCATAAAAAACAAGGCCAATAGCATCGACACCTGCAGACACTGCTGCCAGTGCGTCTTCAGGCTGGGTAATACCACATATTTTTACGCGAGTACGGGTCACTACAGATCACAATGAATTAAAAAAACGTACGGAATATTAGCAGAAATCACTGTCTAGTGCTTTTAAATTCAGCTAAATACCGAGCTTCTGAAGCAATTAATCGACTGCCTGGAGAAACACCGGCCCCAGTGGTACAGGGGGTAAATTCCACTTATCCGGATAATCCACACCGATCAAATACAAGCCATTAGGTTGAGCTGTGACATCTGCCAATTTTCGGTCTTTCGCCAGTAAAACCTCTTGGGTCCAACCGGGCTCCCGGCGTCCGCTGCCAATACCCATTAGAACACCGGCAATATTCCTCACCATATGGTGTAAAAATGCATTGGCGTGAATATCGATGATCACCAGATCTCTATGGCGAACCACACTAATAGAATATACCTCCCTCACAGGGCTATTTGCCTGACAGCGGGAAGCGCGGAAGGAAGAGAAATCGTGTCTACCCGCAAGCGACTGGGCCTCGGTATGCATCAAGTCAGCATCCAGTGGCAGTGGTTGCCAGGTTAGCCCCTGCCTTAGAATGCCAGTGCGTACCGGCGAATTATATATGATGTATCTATAGCGACGACCTGTAGCACTGAATCTTGCGTGAAAATCCGTGTCTACTGATTGAGCCCAGCGCACGGCGATATCATCAGGCAGGAGATTATTGCTTCCATATATCCAGGCCTTGTTAGGCCTCACCACACTGGTATCAAAGTGCACAACCTGTGCGGTAGCATGTACTCCAGCGTCGGTGCGACCAGCACATGAAACACGAATATGTTGGTTCGCCACACAGGCCAAGGCTTTTTCAAGTTCGCCCTGTACGGTGACCATTTCAGGTTTGGATTGCAGCTGCCAACCATGATAGTGACTGCCCTGGTACTCTACTCCCAGGGCAATACGGCGCAAACCGTCATCGGTATTACTCATAGATTATCTATTTGTACTTTAGAGAGAGCTAAGGATATCCTGAGCTTGAGCTTTTTGCTCTTCGTTGCCTTCATCAAGAACTTCTTGTAAGACATCTTTTGCGCCGTCGCCGTCACCCATGTCAATATAGGCCTGCGCTAGTTCAATTTTAGTCGCTACGCCATCAAGTTCTTCACCGTCATCTAAATCAGTGTCTTCATCGTCACCATTGTCGTCACCGAAAATGTCACCTAGCTCATCTTCGCCCATTTCGATATCGTCGAAATCGGTGTCCAATTCGTTGCTATCGTCTAAATCAAGACTAAGGTCGTCATCTGAAAGCTCTTCGTCAGCATCCCAATCCAGGCTGATGTCGTCTTCCGCTTCAAGCTCGTCATCGGTATCATCTTCGTTAGTATCATCCAGGGCAGCATCGAGCTCGGACATATCATCATCGAAGAAATCATCATCTTGCTCGAATGGCATACCTTCTGCGTGATCAACCTGTTCGGCATCGAGATCATCTAACCAGCCCGCACCACCACTGGGAGCCCCAGTGAGAAGTTGTTCAGCAGCAGCAAGTTCTGCCGGACTACCAATAGCGCGCAGCATCATATATTGATGCCTAAATGATTCACGGCCGTCTGCACCTGCATGCGCTTCGAGTAATTTGAGACGGATATCACCACGATGTGGCGATTCTTCAAGTGCGTCCTCCAATGGAATAATAGCCTCTTGGAAATGGCCGTTATGGATACTCGCATCAGCTTCTGTCAGCAATGCAGCATCACGATCCAACTTGCTCTCTACATCCTTTGTTGCTTTTACGGCAACCGCCGGAGCGATGGCCTCAAGTTCTTCATCATCCTCTTCTTTATTTCTGCGCGTCCACAATACGCCAAAAATAAGAACCAGCAGAGCCAATAAACCGCCACCGACCAGACTGAGGTTGTTACTGACCCAAGCCATAAAGCCTTCGTTTTCTTTGGCCTGCGCCTGCGCTAGAGCTCTTGCCTTCTTTTTAGCCTCAGTCGCTTTTTTCTTTTTCAGGGCATCTGCTTTAGCGGCTGCATCAACATCAACAGTCGATTCAGCGCGGGTATCTGAGCTAGCCGCGGTATCATCTGCGAGATCGACTGACGCCATTTTGGTCATATCTTGAGTCGCTGAACTGCCTGCAACATCATTCGCCTGATTCGCCAGTACGGCCTGTTGCTCCAGCGTAGACAGCTGTTGCTCGCGGACTTCCAATAATTGCTGAAGAGTACTCAACTGCTCTTCCATCTGAGCCATTTGATCACGCATTTCTTTATTTTCTAATCGGGACTGGTCTAACTGTTCAGCTTTGGCGGCCAATAGACGAGAGCCTGTCGTCGTCTCGTCACGATTCCCCACAGCTGCGCCAGATGAGGAGTCCATTGAACTGGACTCAGTCTCGGCCTGTGCTCCAGCCAGGGTCAAGCGTCCGCCAGACTGTTCAGTAGAGGCATCATCTTGACTGGCACCACTGACAGATTGCCGCGGAACTGCACTTGCCTCGCCTGAGCTCCAGGCACGATTTTGCTGTCGTACCTGATCGGTTGCCTGACTACGTGAAAACGCCTGCGCTTGTTCTTGCGTTGGCAAACGTAAAATAGAGCCTGCTTTTAACGAGTTAATATTGCCGCGAACGAAAGCATCAGGGTTCAAATCCTGAATGGCCAGCATGGTTTGGTTAACCGTGGTATCAGCGGAAGGACGATTCTTGCGCGCTATGCCCCATAAGGTCTCGTTTGTTTGAGTACGCCAACTGCCACCCGCGTTGTTATACTGGGCAGTTTGAGCGCTAGTTTGAACCTTTTGCGGCGCAGGAGAGGTTTGCTGCTTACTGGAGACCGGCACAGGCGCTTGTTTTACCTCAGAAAAAACAGGCAGATCAAGTAATACCGTATATTCACGCAGAACACGACCAGAAGGCCATTGCGCCTCAATCAAGAAATTTAGGTAGGGCTCTCGAACTATATTCTTTGAGGTGATGATAACCCTGGCAACACCATTCTCATCTATCTTGACTCGAAACTTAAAACCGGACATAAACAGGAGTTTTTCAACCTTGGCCCGGTCAAAGTCTTCCGGCGAGGCCAGTTTGACACGGATATCTTCCTGACTCACGCCACGTGCGTTAAGCAAGGTTATATCCGCGCTCAATGGCTCATTTAAAGCCGATTCCAGTTTAATGTCGCCTAGCCCAAGAGCTAGAGCAGTGTTTGTCCCTATCAGGTGGCCTACCATGACTGCCATAGCCAGCTTGCCAATCTTCATCGCTTACATCCCCATACCGCTCGTTTATAGTTATTGCCGTACAGAATAAAACAACACCTCCATCTAGAGGAATTTATTCCATTTGTGCGCTAAGTATTGATTATTACACCAGATTTATCAATCAGGATTTCAATACAGAGGGTTTTGGGGACTAAAATATGGAACTGGCGCACAGTAGCCAGGGCTGACAGTGCGCCCAAAGGCGAAAAAGCCTCTATTGCTGGAGTATATTCAACATCCTACGTAGAGGCTCCGCGGCCCCCCATAATAATTGATCGCCCACTGTAAACGCCGATAGAAAACCTGAACCCAGGTTCATTTTACGTAAGCGGCCGACTGGAATATCCAATGAGCCGGTGACTGCGGTGGGTGTTAATCGCGCCAGAGTGTCTTCACGGTGATTTGGCACTACATTAACCCAATCATTAGCGCTGCCAATGATCTGTTCTAGCTCGTCCATCGGCACATCTTTGTTCAGCTTGATCGTTAAAGCCTGGCTGTGACAACGCATTGCACCAATACGTACACAAAGACCATCAACCGGTAGTACCTGATCAAGGCCTAGAATCTTGTTGGTTTCTGCCTGAGCCTTCCATTCCTCTCGACTTTGACCATTATCCAGCTCTGTATCGATCCACGGTAATAAGCTGCCCGCCAAGGGTGCACCAAAATTAGCCGCGGGAAACTCCGCTGAACGCATAGCTGCCGCTACTTTACTATCAATACCCAATATCGGAGCTGAGGCATTAGCCAATTCTGGCGCGACACAATCAGCTAGCGCGCCCATCTGTGAGAGTAACTCGCGCATATTTTGCGCACCAGCACCGCTAGCCGCCTGATAAGTCATGGCCGAAACCCACTCCACCAGACCGGCATTAAACAGGCCGCCTATGGCCATTAACATCAAACTGACGGTACAGTTGCCGCCAACAAAGTCTTTCACACCATTAGCCAGCGCTTGGTCAATCACCGATCGATTAACCGGATCCAGGACGATGACGGAATCATCCATCATCCTTAAACTGGACGCTGCATCTATCCAGTAACCCTGCCATCCAGAGCGTCGAAGATCGCCATAGACCGCTTGGGTATAATCTCCGCCCTGACATGACACAATCACTTCCAATTGTCTCAACTGCTCAAGATCATATGCATCGGCCAGTGGCGGTATGCTTTTTCCGACATCGGGTCCCTGACCGCCAACGTTTGAAGTGGTAAAAAATACCGGTTCAAGATGGGAAAAATCGCCCTCTGCCAGCATCCGCTCCATTAGAACGGAGCCTACCATGCCCCGCCAGCCTACAAATCCAGTTCGCATCATCTTTCCTCTATTGCATCACACTAGCGGGCTTTAAGGCCCGTGCTAGCTTTTAACTACAGCCGCGCTTGAACTGCTGCGACAACCGCATCGCCCATTGCCCGGGTACCGACAACTTCACAGCCTTCGGTAACGATGTCTCCAGTACGCAAGCCCAGATCCAGTACATCTCCTACCGCAGCTTCTATTAAATCGGCCGCATTGGGTGCATCAAGCGAATAACGCAACATCATCGCCGCCGACAAAATAGTTGCCAATGGGTTGGCTTTATCCTGGCCGGCTATATCGGGAGCCGAACCATGACAGGGTTCGTACATACCACGACCGTCTTTATCCAGCGCCGCCGATGGCAACATACCGATTGAACCGGTCAGCATAGCGGCACCATCAGATAAGATATCGCCAAACAAATTACCTGTCACAACCACATCAAACTGCTTGGGTGCTCGAATAAGCTGCATAGTGGCATTGTCTACATACATGTGACTCAGTTCGATATCGGGATACTCTATAGCCACTTCGTCCATGACTTCGCGCCACAAAACAGTTGCCTCTAGTACATTGGCTTTATCGACTGAGCACACACGTTTGTCCCGCTTAGTGGCAAACTGAAAAGCCAGGTGTGCTATGCGGCGCACTTCGCTCTCGTTATATTTGTAAGTATTAAAACCTTCTCTGTCTCCATTTTCGAGAGTCCGCATACCCCGTGGTTCACCAAAGTAGATACCTCCGGTTAATTCCCTGACGATCAAGATGTCCAGACCAGAAACAACCTCCGGCTTTAGCGAAGAAGCGGAAGCTAGCTGTGGATACAGGATCGCCGGGCGTAGATTACAAAACAGCTCAAGCGATGAACGAAAATTGAGCAGGCCCTTCTCCGGCCGCAGGTCTCGCTCAAGATTGTCATATTGAGGACCGCCCAGTGCGCCAAACAAGATCGCATCTGAGGCTTTAGCCTTGGCCAGAGTTTCGGCAGGCATTGGCAGTCCAGTCGCATCATAAGCTGCACCGCCAAGTAAGGCTTCATCAAACTCCATGCCAAGCTCTAGAGACTCGTTTAGTACATCAAGCACTTTACGGGTCTGGGCAATCACCTCGGGGCCAATACCGTCGCCACCAATTTGCAAAATCTTTCTAGACATAAATTAAACCTTATTTAATCGCGTTAAAAAGCCAGGGAGCGGTTTTCTGACGCTGCTGTTCATATACTCGAATATCATCTTCGTCTTTCAATGTGAGACCAATATCATCCAAGCCGTTCAGCAGGCAGTACTTGCGAAATGAGTCGACCTCAAAACCGATCTTGCTGCCATCGGGCAAACTGATTTCTTGCGTTTCCAAATCAATCGCCAGTGCATAAGATTCAGTAGCGGCTACTGCACTGAACAGCGAATCCACGATGTCAGCGTCTAAAATGATCGGCAACAGGCCATTTTTAAAGCAGTTATTATAAAATATATCTGCATAGCTGGGCGCTATCACTGCATCAAAACCATAGTCTTCCAAGGCCCATGGCGCATGCTCACGACTCGAGCCGCAACCAAAGTTATCTCGAGCCAACAGTATTTTTGCGCCTTGATAGCGAGCCTCGTTAAGCACAAAATCAGGGTTCAGAGGTCTACCACTATTGTCAGAATCTGGCTGGCCTTCATCCAGGTAACGCAAACTATCAAATAGATTGGGGCCAAAACCGGTACGTCGTATCGATTTCAAAAACTGCTTGGGGATAATCAAGTCGGTATCGACATTGGCTCTATCCATCGGTGCCACGACACCTGACAATTGTGTAAATGCTTTCATCGTAAATCTCCTTGAGCGTCCAGCAAATCACGCACATCAACAAAATGACCTGCGATAGCAGCAGCGGCCGCCATTGCCGGGCTGACCAGATGAGTACGCCCACCGTGGCCTTGTCGTCCTTCAAAATTTCGGTTTGAGGTAGAAGCACAGTGCTCACCCTCACCCAGCTTGTCTGAATTCATCGCCAGACACATGGAGCAGCTGGGTTTACGCCACTCAAGACCCGCTTCGACAAATATTTTATCCAGGCCTTCTGCCTCAGCTTGCAGCTTGACCTGACCAGAGCCTGGCACCACAAGTGCCTGCTTGATAGTTGGAGCCACCTTACGGCCTTTAACTATCTGAGCCGCAGCGCGCATGTCTTCAATACGGGAATTAGTGCACGACCCAATGAATACTCTGTCTAACTGAATATCGGTAATTGCCTGACCGGCTGTTAGACCCATATACTCCAGCGCGCGTACGGTAGCTGAAACCTTATTAGCATCGGTGAAATCGTCTGGTGAAGGCACTATGCCGTCTACTGGCAATACCATCTCGGGTGAAGTGCCCCAGCTAACCTGTGGCTTGATATCACTACCGTTTAATTCAACAACCACATCAAACTCAGCACCGTCATCGCTGCGCAAAGTACGCCAGTACGCCTCAGCCCCATCCCACACCTCACCAACTGGCGCGTATGTACGGCCCTTGACATAATCCAGCGTGGTGTCATCTACAGCGACCATGCCGACTCTCGCCCCAGCCTCTATAGCCATATTGCAGACCGTCATGCGGCCTTCCATAGACATATTGCGTATCACTTCACCACCAAATTCAATGGCGCAGCCATTGCCGCCGGCCGTGCCGATCTTCCCAATCACAGCCAACACCATATCTTTCGCTTCAATACCTATACCCAGCTGTCCATCGATGGTAACCAACATATTTTTCATTTTCTGCTGAATTAGACATTGTGTTGCCAGTACATGCTCAACCTCAGACGTACCAATACCGTGCGCAATAGAGCCCAACGCACCGTGGGTCGCGGTATGGGAATCACCGCATACCACGGTCATGCCAGGCAAGGTAGCACCGGATTCAGGCCCAATAACATGCACAATACCCTGGCGCACATCATTAATTTTAAATTCAGTGATGCCGTACTCATCACAGTTATCGTCTAGCGTCTTAACCTGCAAGCGTGAGACCTTGTCGAGAATACCCTCTACGCCCGCTTCACGTTCACCCACGTCAGATGGTACGTTGTGATCCGGAGTGGCAATATTCATATCGATGCGCCATGGCTTCCGACCGGCTATACGCAGCCCTTCAAAAGCCTGCGCAGATGTCACTTCGTGAATAATATGACGATCTATGTAAATCAACGCGGTTCCGTCTTCACGTTGTTTCACCAAATGAGCGTCCCACAATTTGTCATATAAGGTCTTGGCTGACATGTCTATCTCCAGGCGTATATCGTTGAATCATTTGCGTATTCTAGTGAGTCGGTTAGAATAAAACAAATTCATATTTTTTATATTTTGGATTACTTTAAGGAATACCTAGTGTCGATTGACGTTGAATCACTTAAAGCCTTCGTAGCTGTTGCCGAAGCTCGGTCTTTCTCTAAGGCCGCCGACGCGCTATTTCTGACCCAACCCGCCATAAGCAAGCGCATAGCAAAGCTTGAAAATGACCTGGATACACTGCTGTTTGACCGGATAGGACGCCAGATTCAAATGACTGAGGCCGGACGGGCTTTATTGACACACGCACATCGGATATTTACCGACATTACCCAGGCTGAGCGCGCGGTACGAGCAGTATCGACTGAAGTATCGGGGCAATTGCGCATTGCTACCAGTCATCATATCGGCCTTCACCACTTACCTCCGATACTAAAGGCTTTTGCCGATAGATATCCCGGCGTCAGGCTACAGATTGAGTTTACTGATTCAGAGAAAGCCCATGATGAAGTGCTACATGGCAATCTTGAAGTCGCTGTGATTACCATGGCCTTGCAGGAAGACCCACATATAGTGGCATCGCTCATGCGCAGGGATCCCTTAAGTTTTATGGTGTCTAATAACCACCCTCTGGCCGCCGATAAAGAAATTGAATTAAGCGAATTAAGTGCCCATAGCTGTATCTTGCCGGGCCTGGATACCTATACCGGACAAATAGTTAACCAACTATTCACCGAACAGAAACTGAGTCTTGACGCGTCAATGGCAACAAACTATCTGGAGACCGTTAAAATGTTGACGTCCGTCGGTATGGGATGGACCGTACTACCGAAAACCATGCTGGACAGCAGCCTGAAGGAATTGAAAATTACCGGAGTCCAGCTTGAACGACTGTTGGGCTATATCGTGCATAGAGACCACCAATTATCGCCGGCTGCCAAAGCCTTTATCAGCCTGCTGGATCAAACAAATTAGAATATACCCATTTGGGTTCCAGCGGCGACCGCCGCTCCCAATTCTCTGGCAGTTTCAATGTCTGCTTGAGTGACTTCGCCGCGCACTATCAGCGGTTCAACAGCCGACTTGAAACCAAGCCCCCCTGCAATGCGGTCAATTTCACGAACTGCATTACGGCCATCGTTGCCCGCACTCACAAATAGCCCGTAGGGCATCAATCTTTCAGCCTTTAACAGCGGATAAAATACTCTATCCAGAAACCCCTTAATACCACCCGACATATGGCCAGAATTTTCTGCACAACCGACTAGCAGTAGGTCACAGTCCTCTAAGTCGCGGCTACAGGCATCGCATGCACGCAATACCACTAGCTTTACACCGCCTTCCGTACTGACTCCCTCGGCAATAGCGCTCGCCAGTCGTTCTGTCGAACCCGACTGAGAGTGATAAACCATGACAAGCTTTTTCATTTATCTTCCAAAGTCCATTGTCATTAAAGAGCTGACCGTGAGCATAACCAATGAATTGACTAGAGCATAGTAGAAGGCGCCCGAAATCTCTGCTCTGTGGGCTTACCGAATGTTAAGTGACCTGAACAAGCCTGACACATACACTGGCATATGAGAAAACAATATAACAGGAACACTGATGACCACTTACAATCTAGCTGACCTATTCGAGTCAGTTGTTGATGTCATTCCCGAGCGCCTCGCTCTGATCGCCGGTGACGTGCGCTTAAGTTACGCCGAGCTAGAAGTGCGGGCCAATCGACTGGCCAACCACTTGTTGAGTCTCGGTCTCGGCGTTGGCGATCATGTTGGCATATACGCTTACAATCGCGCTGAATGGATTGAGACCATGTGGGCCTGTTTCAAAATTCGCGCCATTCCTGTCAATATCAATTACCGATATGTAGAGGAAGAACTTGGCTATATATTTGACAATGCTGATCTAAAGGCACTGGTCTTTGAACGAAGATTCTCACCATTGATAAGCGGCATCACTAAAGACCTACCTTTGCTACAACATTTTATCCTTATCGATGATGGCTCGGGTATAGACGGTTCCGATCTATCAGCAACCAGCTATGAAAACGCCATGGCAGCGGGTTCTGCGCTGCGAGATTTCGGCCCTAGAACCGGCGATGATATCTATATGCTATACACCGGCGGAACGACCGGTATGCCAAAAGGTGCCATGTGGCGGCATGAAGATTTATTTTTTGCCGCTCTCCAGGGCGGTAATCCAGCGGGTGATGCGGTCAGCTCTCCTGAGCAGCTGGCAGAGGTTACAGCCTCTAACACCCCTTTCTCCACTCTTTGTCCTGTGCCCATGATGCACGGAGGCGGACAATGGTATTGCATGATCTATCAACTATCGGGCAATACCTTCGTATTATATACCGACCCGCACTTCGACGCGGGCAAGGCCCTGCAGATTATTGAACAAGAACACATTGTGTCGATTATTATCGTGGGTGACGCTATGGCGAGACCGCTGGCTGAAGCCATTGCGACTGGTGAGCACGATACCAGTAGCTTATTTGTCATAGGTTCCGGTGGCGCTATTTTATCCAAAACGGTAAAAGACGAGCTGAAGTCTTTATTACCCAGCGCCATTATTTACGACAGTTTTGGCGCGTCAGAAACAGGCTCCGGTGGTGCGGTCATGGACTTTGACGGGGAGGCACAGGGGCCGCGTTTCACCTTGTCGCCAAATTTAGCCATAGTCGATGAGCAGCTTAGACCCATTGCGCCGGGAAGTGAGACTGTAGGTCGTCTGGCACGATGCGGACATATACCGCTTGGCTATTATAAAGATGAAAAGAAAACGGCTGAAACCTTTCCAACTGACGCGGACGGAACACGCTGGGTCATCCCGGGCGACCACGGCCGCGTACTGGAAGACGGTACGGTGGAACTGCTAGGGCGAGGATCGGTGAGCATTAATTCGGGTGGCGAAAAGATATTTCCTGAAGAGGTTGAAGCGGCGCTTAAGGGACACCCGGCTGTTTTTGATGCTGGCGTCATTGGTTTGCCCGACCCACGCTTCGGGCAGCAGGTAGTTGCCATGGTAAAACCCAGAGACGGTGAGCAACCCCGCCTCGAAGACGTTGTCGCTTACTGTCGGACTCGAATAGCAGGATACAAATGTCCCAAGGTGCTTTTTTTAGTCGACAATATTCCTCGCACACCTATATCCAAACCGGACTATCGCAAACTCAAGACTCTGGCTGAGAGTCTAATGGAACAACAAGGCAGCTAGACTGCCTTGTTGCTCATTCGGCTAGCGCTTGTTTATTCTCATATTCCGCAAACCGAATAAGTAACTCACCTAATACAATGGAGGCGAACGAGCCAATAACAACAGGCCAATCAAAACCACTACCAGGCACATACATAAATAGAAATATTGTCATCAGCAGAATGGCAATACAAACAATCGACAGAAACAGCGCCATGCTGTTTCCGCCGCGAACTTTAAAGGGTCTCTCACGTTCGCCATCGTGAATACGCATGTAGTAAAAGGCCGCGATAGCTCCCACATAAGGAATGAGAAATAACACGCCACTGGCGGCAAATAGCGACCAGAATAAATCTTCATTGGAACCGACCACTGCCGCGTAAATCAGCAATAACAAGGTGGCACCGATACCCATCATAATGGCCGCGCCCACCGGCGTACCGTAAGCCGCGTGCTCCTTGCCAAAAATATTGGGCATCTCACCATCAATTGCAGCCTCCGCTACAGCCCTGTTACACCCCAGAGACCATGTAGTCGCGTTGGTGAAAAATGTCACCAGCGCAAATGTACCGAGCAGCGTAGCTGTGGCTACCCCCAAAGTTGAGTTGCCGAATAACATACGCAAAGTATCAACCAAACCTTCGACAAGGTTAATTTCGCCAGCAGGAATAGCAACCAAAATGGCAAAAGTACCCAGAAAATACATCGAGAAAACTATCAGTCCAGACCAAAAAATTGCTCGTGGAATATCGCGGGTCGGATTTTCCATTTCCTCACTGGCACTGGACATCAGCTCGAAGCCCAACATACCGTAGACGATAGTTGACAGGTATTGAGTACTGCTGCCCCACTCCGGTGTCAGTGCCGACCATGAAAATTCATTTGCCAGCTCTACCTCGCCGTTGAGGACGAATGCGATACCGCCGCCAATAACAGCCACAAAAACAATTAATTTCAGAATGGCACCAGTATTAGGCACCCACTTGCCGACACTGAGCGAGACACAGGTCAGTAAAGTGACCAGCCAATTCAACGAAATAGCGATGGCTAGCTGTATAGTAAAAGACAAATCAGGAAAAAACATCTGGGAGAAAACGCCGGAAAATAGAATACAGATTGAAGCATTCCAAATAACCGCATTAAACCAATATAACCAGGTAATACGAGAACCCCAACGGGTACCAAAGGAATCCCGAACCCATGCGTAGATTCCCCCTTGTTCAGGGTATGCGGTACCAAGTTCAGCGGTGATAAGAGCATAAGGCACCATGAAGATAATACCCAAGAACACCCACCAGAATAGACTGGGAACGCCAATGGAGGCACTAGCGGCGAGTGTATCTAAAAGTAAAAGTGCGGAGACCGTAAATAAGGTCATATCCCGTACGCCCATCGAACGCACATGTTGCGGCTGACTTACCATATACCCTGATACCCGATTGTTGTTGTGAGTTTTATCCAAAGCAGGGTTTCAGCATACACCGTCTGACCTAAAACACACACTCACCCTAAGGAGGCATGAGCGAGAAACTGGCAGGCATAAAAAAGACGCCATTGGGGCGCCTTTCATTAAAACTACGACAAGCTAACTAGGCCACTGATCCTTTTTCCTTTAACTCAGCGACCTGTTTATCGTCAAAGCCAAACTCGGCCAGTATCTCATCACTATTGGCGCCCGGAGCAACCGGTGATGTGGTCAATTTTGCTTCGGTACGACTAAATCGTGGCGCAGGTGTTGGTTGCCACACACCATCTTCCTCGTTAAATAGACCTCGCGCCTTATGGTGCGGATGATCTTTTAATTCAGACATCGACAATACCGGCGCAAAACATACGTCAGTACCTTCCATTAATTCACACCATTGCTCACGAGTTTTCTTTTTAAATACGCCAGTGAGGTGCTCTACTGCCTCCGGCCATTTTTCCATATCGTACTGCTCTGGTAACGCCTTGCCATCTTCGCCCAAAATACGTAAAAGCTCTGCGTAAAACTGGGGTTCAATTGAGCCGATAGTGACGTATTTTCCATCCAGGGTTTCATAGACATTATAGTAGAACGAGCCACCATCCAGCATATTGGTACCACGCTCGTCACTCCAAAAACCACTCTGGTAGGCGCCAAACACAATAGCCATTAGTGAGGTCACTCCGTCCATCATATTGGCATCAACGACCTGGCCGATGCCCGACTTTTGTGCCTCGAGTAGCGCGGCCAGTATTCCGTAGGCCAACAGCAAGCCACCGCCACCAAAATCACCAACTAGATTAAGCGGAATAGCGGGCTTTTGGCCCTTATATCCCATGGGGTGCAGAGCCCCGGCTAGCGCAATATAGTTCAAATCATGACCCGCAGCATGGGCCAACGGTCCATCTTGACCCCAACCCGTCATACGTCCAATCACAATTTTAGGGTTTCGTGCCAAAAGTACGTCCGGACCCAAACCCAGTTTCTCCAACACACCAGGGCGATTGCCCTCGACGATGGCATCGGCCTTTTCTACCATTTGCAATAGAATTTCAATCGCAGCCGGGTCTTTCAGATTTAAACATACAGAACGTTTGCCGCGATTAAGTAGATCCAGTTTCGGACTTGAAGCAAACGAGATCGCCGAACCACCGGGTCGATCAATTCTAATCACTTCAGCGCCGAGATCTGCCAACATCATGCATCCAAAGGGTGCAGGACCCAATCCTACCAATTCAATAATCTTGTAACCGCTGAGAGGTCCAGCCATTCGGTGTATCCTTATTTACATAGAATTCGGAGCACATTATTCACAGATGTTGCACTGACAGCAAACAGACTAAACACATTGTCACCCGAAGGCTCAGATCAAGCCGCCTATAATCGACAAAACTCAGTCTTCCTTCGTTTATTCGACGGCAGCAACCAGGGTAAACAACTACTCAAACTGGCAGACCCAGACTAACGGTTGTCTAGGCTAGGTTCCCCTCGCGGTATTGACCGGGAGTCACACCGGTCCAGGATTTAAATGCGCGTGAGAAGTTACTCGAAGATGAAAATCCCAGCTGATAACTGATCTCGCCCTGGCTAATATCTGGCTGGCGTATATACACAATCGCCAGTTCCCGACGATAGTCGTCAACCAGTTCACGATAAGACAGGCCTATCTCTTTGAGTCTACGCTGCAGGGCACGCGGACTCATATTCAATGAAGACGCGACATCTTCAATTTTACCTTCGCCTCCGGGCAGCATCGTCTTAACAACCCGTCGAATACGGGTCAAAATCTGGTCGTCATTTAACCTTGCCATTCCCACCAGAATAGCTTGCTCAGTTAGGTCAAATAGCTCTTTGTTACCTGCCGTTAGTGGTGCGTCCAAACTTTCTCGCGATAAGTGAATGCGATGTTTTTCAGTAGAAAATCTCATCGGACAGTTGAAAAACTCGCGGTACGCCGTACCAGCATCACCTTCGTCTCGAACCAGCTCGACCCGGGTCGGAGAAAACTTTGGCCCGCTACGATTGCGACATATAGTCAGAAAAGCCGCCAGAAAAGCTTCTATTGATTCATTACATGCCGCTTTTTTGCCGTTGGGCAATTCGCGTATATTAATTTCGAAAACATATTCCTTGTCGGTCTCGGACAGCTTGCCGAACGCGCTGGTGGTAAAAATGATGTTATAACGCAAAAAACGTTGCAGGCCAGATATCATATCGCTACATAGCCATAGTGACATACTCAAGGTATTGAAACTGCTAGGTGAGACACGAGTGCCCGCTTGAAGCGCTATAGCAGAATTACCGGTAACTCTAACTGCCATCCGCCATAAGTCTGCAATCTGAGCAGAACTCAGGCGGAAGTTCACATCGTCCAGTTGGGCCAGTTCTACACCTTCCGCAGCGAAGCACTTTGCCGCATCGTGACCATTATCTTCCAGCGCATGCGCTATCATCAGAGCATAGCTACCTACAGTATGATACTGGGAGAGTTCAGTATTCATCAGGTTTCAGCCCTAACTTTCGTTATCAAGAGACACTCTCCTGATATTGACCAGGTGCAACACCTGTCCAGTTTTTAAATGCGCGTGAAAAATTGCTGGTAGCAGAAAAGCCCAATTGAAAACTGATTTCTCCCTGACTCATGTCAGGCTGGCGGATATAGGTAATAGCCAATTCGCGACGGTAGTCATCCACTAATTCGCGATAACTCAGTCCAATGTCCTGTAACTTACGCTGCAGGGCGCGACTACTCATATTCAAGCACAGAGCAACATCATCAATTTTATATTCGCCAGAAGGAAGTAGGTCTTTGAGGGAACGGCGAATTTTGGCCAGTATCTGATCTTCGTTAAGCTGATTCATACTGGTCCGTATAGCCTGCTCGGTCAGCTCAAACAATTCCGTGTTACCTGTAGTTATAGGCGTCTCAAGACTATCATGAGAAAAGTAGAATCTACACTTATCTGAGCCAAAAACTAAAGGACAATCAAGAAACCTCTGGTATATTTCGCAATCGTCAGGTTTCTCGCGGGTAAACTCAGCTTTTTCCAGACGATAAGACTGCCCACAGCGACTACGACAGATAGTGATAAAGGCCGCTAAAAATGCATCTATAGACTCATTACATACCACCTGTTCGCCATTCAGGGACAGAGGGTTATCAATCTCAAATATATAATCCTTGGCCCGCTTAGTTAACGTTCCAGAAGCGCTGGTTGTAAAAATTATCGTATAGCGAAGAAAGCGTTCCAGACCCGATTTTATATCGCTGCATAAATACAGCGACATACTGAGGGCGTGAAAACTGGTTGGCGTTACCTTGGTGCCGGCCTCGATACCAATAGTCACGTTACCAGTGACTCTAACTGCCATTTTCCATAAGCGTGTCAGCTGGATCTCGCTCAGCCGAAAATTCACGTCATCCAGCTTAGAGAGCTCGATTCCCTCTTCTCTAAAGAAAGGCTCAGGATTATGGCCATATTCTTCTAACACACGGGCAATCATGAGGGCATAGTTACCCACGGTATGGTACTGATTCTTATCAGATTTCTCTGGCTGTTCCGCCATTTACACCCCTCATTACCGCGATCGTTCCTTTGATCGTCTCTTTGTCGTCACACGATAACGTATTGTCGCAGTTTGAATCAACTAAATAGCGCGTAAGGAATTACACTTATAAAGTGTGTAAAACACCAGAAAAGAGCTATGCTTATACTGTACTTCAGACCGCCATGTGGCGCATGGATACCAGGCATGGCTCGTATCACTCATTTATAGGGGTAGATGACCATGAAACTTACGACCTTTTCGCGTTCTAAAATTGCTGCTGGTATTGTCGCAGCTACACTCACCGGCTCATTATCAGCCGCCATGCTAGAAGAAGTTATTGTTACCGCAACCAAACGGGTTGAATCACTACAAGATGTACCTATTTCAGTATCAGCTGTTTCGGCACAAAAGATGTCGGATGCCGGTATCGTAGATCTTGAAAGCCTGTCTGCTTATGTACCGAACTTCACCGTTAACGAAACAGGTATATCAACTACTATCACAATCCGTGGCATCAGTTCCGGTATTAACCCCGGTTTTGAGCAATCGGTCGGTATCTACAACGACGGTATTTTCTATGGCCGTGACGTATTAGCACGAACCCCAATGATGGATTTAGAGCGGGTCGAAGTGCTGCGTGGCCCGCAGGGTATTCTATTTGGTAAAAACAGTATCGCCGGTGCAGTCAGCCAGATCACAGCCAAACCCACAGAAGAATTTGAAGGCTCAATTACCGGTTTATACGAACCTGACGCTGAGGAAAAAGATCTGCGTCTAATGGTATCTGGCCCATTTTCAGACACGGTTGCCGGTCGATTAGCCATATTAGTCCGCGAGCAAGACGGCTATATGACTAACGATCGTTTGGATATTCCCAACCAGCAGGAAGAAGAAAGCTTCATCCGTGGTTCATTAAAGTGGGATATTAGCGATAGCGTTCAGGCAAATTTGAAAGTATCGCAGGCAAAGTCCGACACAATAGGCCGGAATATTGAGGTTTACCAGAGCATTGGACACCTTGAAGCCCTTAATGGGCTCTATTTGCCTATGGTTGATCCTGATGATCCTGAAACTGGCTACGAAGGCTATCGTGTTGAAGGTGAGTTGAATAATGTCAGAGGCTCAAACCCGGAAGACGCCACTACAACAATTGACAACGCTACTCTGAAATTTGACTGGGACATCGAAGCCGGTACTTTCACGTCAATTACGGGCCTGATAAGCTATGAATATGAAGGAACCTGTGATTGTGACTTCACGGGGGCACAAGTATTCAGCGCCGATCAATTCGAAGAATATGATCAGTTTAGCCAGGAACTGCGTTTCACCTCTACCGGCGGTGAAACCGTTGACTACATAGGTGGTTTGTTTTTCCAGAAAAATGAAATGAATTACCACGATACTATCGATCTTCCAGCGAGTGACCAGGCCCTTGTTCCCGTTGCACTCCAATTACTGGGCGCCGCGGGCCTCGCTCCCTTTGCATTAGGGTCGTACACACGGCGTGACTATAGTCAGGATGCTGAGGTTTGGGCAGCCTTTGCTCAGGCTACCTGGAACATCTCCGATACCTTCCGCCTGACCCTCGGTGGCCGCTATACCAGCGAGGATAAAGATGCGACTCGCTCGCAGATTCATCACAGCGCTGCAGGTGTAGCTCAGGATCCGGATCAGGGTATGGCTAACCCCTACACTCAACTCTACGCGCTTTTTGGGATTGAACCTTATAATACCATCGACGGTAGCGACAAAGAGACAGCCTTTACACCGGTGATCACCGCGCAGTGGGACGCAACTGACGAGATGATGGTTTACGCTACCTGGACCCAAGGTTTTAAGTCCGGTGGCTTTGACGTTCGCTCTAATGCTCACCCCGACGAGTCAGTTAAGAATGCTTTCAATCCCCTAGCGCCTTCACCAGCTCCAGTAAATGGTGATCTAGTCGGTAGCTGGGAATTCGAGCCTGAAGAAGCCAACAGTTTTGAACTGGGCGCAAAAATGAGTATTGGCCCCTCGGCAGAACTTAATATGGCCTTGTATCGTACTGAATATACCGACCTGCAAACATCACAGTTCGATGGCACCCTCGGTTTTAATGTTACCAACGCTGGTGAAGCCACAATACAGGGCATTGAACTTGATGGCCGCTGGGCTGCTACCGATAACCTGACTCTCGCCGGATCATTTGCTTATCTGGATTTTGAGTATGACTCTTTCCCTAATTCACAGTGTGCATTCGGCCAAGACAGTGACTATGAACCAGGCGATGAGTATGCAGGCCTTTGTGATGCTACCGGTAAACGTAAGGAATATACCCCTGAGATTAGGATGGTAGTTTCAGCTGACTGGAACCAGCCAATCGGAGATTCTTTGGAAATTCGCGCAGGTCTAGACCTGAACTATGTCGACGACTACCTCTACGCCGCTAATCTGGACCCACGTACGCAAATGGACTCTCATACTCTGGTTGGTGCACGGATTGCCTTGGCCAGCCAGATGGGTACCTGGGAAGTTGCTCTGATTGGTCGCAACCTGACCGATGAAACTGTATTGAACTTTGGTGGTAATACACCTCTTGCCAGTACATTGACCGGTGGGGCGGGCAATTCCTACTATGCCTTTGTTAACCGTCCTCGTAACATTGCCTTACAGGCAACTTACCGTTTCTAACTGTTAGACGCACCTGAATAGCAGGCCGGCCCTCGGCCTGCTATTCTTTTTCCTTCGTTCTACCTATCGGCACCCAAAATCACCGGGCAGCCGAGCACCCTCTCATATAATTCCTTTCTGATAAGTTATTGGCGCACTTTGATACAAAGAAACGCCCTCGATGAAATTACACTTGCGCCGTGTGTAAAACACCAGAAGAGTTCTATGCCTGCAATGTACTTCATGCCCGCTATACGGCAGAAGCTTAACGGCATAGATCATATAACTTGTTTATAGGGGTAGATGACCATGAAACAACCAACTTTTTCACGTTCCAAGATAGCCGCTGGCATTATCGCAGCCACACTCACCGGCTCATTATCAGCCGCCATGCTCGAAGAAGTCATTGTTACGGCAACCAAACGGGTTGAATCGATGCAAGACGTGCCGATTTCCGTGGCGGCCGTTTCAGCCAAAAAGATGTCGGACGCCGGTATTGTCGATCTTGAAAGTCTGTCTGCTTATGTACCGAACTTCACTGTTAACGAAACAGGTATATCTACGACTGTGACCATTCGTGGTATCAGTTCCGGTATTAACCCGGGTTTTGAGCAATCGGTTGGCATTTATAACGACGGTATATTCTACGGCCGCGATCAACTAGCTCGCACACCCATGATGGATTTAGAGCGCGTCGAAGTACTGCGTGGCCCTCAGGGCATTCTATTTGGTAAAAATAGTATCGCCGGTGCGGTTAGCCAGATTAGCGCTAAACCTACTGAGGAATTTGAAGGTTCAATTACCGGTTTATACGAACCTGATGCAGAGGAAAAAGATCTGCGTCTGGTCGTGTCTGGTCCGTTTTCTGACAATGTAGCCGGTCGATTAGCCATATTAGTACGTGAGCAAGACGGTTATATGACCAACGATGTGTCAAATACTCCAGCTCAGCAAGAAGAAGAAAGTTTTATCCGAGCTTCCTTAAAGTGGGATATTACAGATAGCGTTCAAGCCAACCTCAAGCTATCTCATGCCGAGTTTGACACTGTTGGTCGGAATATCGAAGTCTACCAGAGCGTCAAGAGGGCAGCGCCTGGTGGCGTCGATCATCTGACGTCTCTGAATGGCATTATGGCTTATCTTGACTCTGTTTCTGGAGACACGATATACGGCGGCTACAGAGTTGAAGGCGACTTAAATCATGTTAGAGGTGCACAGCCGGAATCGAACAGTTCATCAGTAGACAATGCCACACTAACTTTCGAATGGGATTTGGATGCGTTTACTATCACGTCTATAACTGGCTTGGTAGAATATGACTGGGCCGGTGTTTGTGATTGTGATTTTTCCGGTGCCAATATTTTCACAGCAGACCAAGCGGAAGACTACAAACAATTCAGTCAGGAACTGCGCTTTACCTCGCCTGGCGGTGAGACTGTTGACTACATCGGCGGTTTGTTCTTCCAGACTAACGAGCTGAGCTATAGCGACATCATTCAGCTGCCCGACTCACCCCAATCAATCCTCAATGCGGCATTAACCCCTTCGCTGGGCGCTGGCTTGGCTTCATTAACGCTCGGCTCTTCAACCCGGCGCGACTTTACTCAGGATGGCGACCTGTGGGCCGCTTTTGCGCAGTTCACCTGGAATATTTCTGATACTTTACGGCTGACTGCAGGCGGCCGTTATACCAGTGAGAAAAAGGATGCTACTCGATCGCAAATTAATTACAGCGTCGACGGGGTAGCTCAAGATCCTGAAGAAGGTATGGCAAACTCGTACAATTTACTCTTCGGCTTGTTCAATATTGAATCTTATGACGGACTGGTAGGTGACGACAGCGAAACGGCATTTACCCCTGTGATTACAGGTCAGTGGGATGCCACCGACGACATGATGGTTTATGCCACCTGGACCAAAGGTTTTAAATCTGGCGGTTTTGATACGCGCTCCAATGCGCACCCCGATGTGGATGTTAAGAATGCTTTCAATGTCCAATCCGGCCAGGACCTTGTCGGTAGCTGGCAGTTCGAGCCCGAAGAAGCTAATAGCTTCGAGTTAGGCGCAAAAATGAGTATAGGGCCTGCTGCGGAGCTAAATGTTGCTTTGTATCGCACCGAATATACCGACCTGCAAGTATCACAGTTTGACGGTGTATTGGGCTTTAACGTAACCAACGCCGGTGAAGCTACAATACAAGGCATTGAATTGGATGGCCGATGGGCGGCTACAGATAACCTAACGCTTGCAGGATCAGTGGCTTATCTGGATTTTGAGTATGACTCCTTCCCTAACTCACAATGTGCCTTCGACCAAGCGAGTGACTATGCTCCAGGCGAAGAGTATGCAGGCCTGTGTGATGCGACAGGAAAACGGAAGGAATATACCCCTGAAACCCGTGCACTGATTTCAGCTGATTGGAATCAACCTATAGGCGAGTCTTTGGAAATCCGCGCTGGCCTTGACCTGAACTATGTCAGCAAGTACTTGTATGCGGCGACTCTGGATGAAAGAACCCAGCAGGACGCTCACACACTGGTTGGTGCTAGAATCTCTCTGGGTAACCAGCAAGGCACATGGGAAGTGGCTTTAATAGGACGCAACCTGACCGATGAAACTGTGTTGAACTTCGGTGGCAATACGCCTTTAGCGGGCACTTTGACCGGGGGCACCGGTAATTCATACTACGCCTTCACCAGTCGTCCTCGTAACATCGCCTTACAGGCAACCTACCGCTTCTAAATAGAAGCAACTGACTAGCAGGTCGGCCCTCGGCCTGCTAGTCTATTGACAATAAAGAGGGAGCTTGCCCTTAGCATCCTTCATCACGTAGAACAGGATGTTGCTATGAAAACAGCCAAGCTCCTTCTTCTTTTCTCTCTTACATTACTTATCGCATGCTCCGACAAAACTGTGCCTACAGCCGTACCGGAAAAACAGGCTCCAGACAACGCGATTGAAACAGCGGTCAGATTACAGCAGAACATTGTTGATACCAGCAACTCCACTGACTGGCTATTGCACGGTCGAACTTACGATGAACAACGTTATAGCCCCCTCAAACAGATTAATACAGACACTGTCTCCTCGCTGGGTCTAGCCTGGTCATATGATACCGACATCGACCGTGGCCTTGAGGCCTCGCCTATCGTGCGCGACGGCATTATGTATACCACGGGCGTATGGAGTATTGTTTACGCGCTGGACGCCGTTACCGGCAAGGAGCTGTGGAAATACGACCCCAAGGTAGACAAGAGCTGGGGCATAAACCTCTGTTGCGACGCGGTTAACCGCGGCGTGGCCTTGTGGCAGGACACTATTGTTTTTGGTGCCGTTGACGGCCGTTTAATCGCGATCAGCGCCAAAGATGGATCTTTGTTATGGGAAGTGCAAACCACTGATACCAGCAAGCCCTACTCTATTACCGGCGCGCCCAGAGTCATTGGCGGTAAGGTCTTCATTGGCAATGGTGGCGGTGAATTGGGTGTACGCGGCTATATCAGTGCTTTCGATATCAATACGGGTGAGCAATTGTGGCGCTTCTATACCGTTCCAGGCAATCCTGATGAGGGTTATGAAACTGAGACCGTGGCTGAAATTGCTAAAACATGGAAAGGCGGCGACTGGTGGAAATATGGTGGCGGAGGTACCGTATGGGATTCAATGGCCTACGACCCCGAGCTAAACCTGCTGTATATCGGTGTCGGTAACGGGTCACCCTGGAACCAGTATATTCGCAGTCCCGGTGGCGGTGACAACCTGTTTTTATCATCCATTGTGGCTATCAACCCCGATGACGGATCCTATGTATGGCACTATCAAACCACGCCTGGCGAACGCTGGGATTACACCGCCACCCAGCACATTATTCTGGCTGAACAGGAAATCAACGGAGAACTAGTCCCTGTTCTTATGCAGGCCCCCAAGAACGGCTTTTTCTATGTGCTTGATCGACGTGACGGCAAGCTGATTTCTGCTGAAGCTTATGTGCCTGTTAACTGGGCAAGCCATGTCGATATGGAAACTGGTAGACCTGTCTTAAATCCAGACATCGCCAACTACGAACACGAAGCCAAGCTTACCTTTCCTTCTCCCTTTGGAGGCCATAATTGGCACCCCATGTCCTACAGCCCTGACACCGGCCTGGTCTATATACCTGCTCAGGAAATACCCTGGACCTACGCTCAGAACCCGGACTTTGGCAAAGACGATGCGAGATATAATACAGGCACACTTTTCCCGCCTATTACGCCTGCGGATGTCGAGGCCCTGGGCCCAATGGTGAAAGCACGTCTATTAGCTTGGGACCCGGTAAAACAGCAAGAAGCCTGGCGGGTCGAGCATGCTGTGCCGTGGAATGGCGGTGTATTAAGCACTGCGGGTAATCTTGTTTTTCAGGGTACCTCTGATGGACGGCTGGTAGCTTATAGCGCTGATACAGGCGAAACACTCTGGCAGTTCCACGCGCAAACCGGTGTGATGGCGCCACCGGTAACTTTTGAAGTATATGGACAGCAATATGTCACAGTGATGGCGGGCTGGGGAGGCGCTTATTCTCTGATAGGCGGAAGGCTTGCAAAAATGGCCGGTGTCTATAGCAAAAGCCGCGTATTAACCTTCAAATTAGGCGCGACCGGGCAGTTGCCCGTAACCCAACCCACAGCCGAAGGCGATACACTGGTTAACAGCAATGAGCCAGAGGTGATTAACAAAGGGCGTGACCTTTACCACCTACACTGCCAGTTCTGCCACGGCAGCGACGCAGTAGCAGGTGGCACACTGCCTGATCTGCGTAAAATGAGTGGTGAGGTACAAGAGATTTTTGTACCCATAGTGATGGGCGGTCTGTACCACGACAAAGGCATGATAGGCTTCGGGGACCGGCTTAATGTCAGCGATGTTGAAGCCATTCGCAGCTATCTTGCCAATGCCGATGATTAGTAAGGCTTTGTTTGCATAGCCTTAAAACGATTTAGAGTAACGCCCGTGGCTACTTCAGCGCGGGTATGACTCTATCGGTAATCATTTTCAGTGAATCCATTGGGTCGTCAAATAGACGAATCGCCAAATCTGTTAAACCTGCATCTTTAAAGACTTTGAAACGTTCAATCTCGCGATCAATATCACTTTCATCGCCCGCCGAGGCGAAATGGCCGATACAACGCTCTACCAGCTCGGGGGGAACTTCATCTTCATCAATATCGCCATCGCGCTCCAAAAATGCCACTAGAAAATAGTCCCAGTTGTCTTTTATCAGCGCGGCTTCTTCGGCCGACAAATAACGCTCCAAATTATGAAATGGCGGTACCATAGCGCCCCGCCAGACCAGCTCCCGGCGGGCTTCCATCATCGACTTCTCACGATCCTTCTTTATATGCCAGGCCCAAAAATTACTCGCCCGAAAACTATCATGTGCAGATTCACGTTTTGCCAGCCCATCCTGAATATGCACCATATGTTCAATAATGAGTTCTGGGGTTACATCACTCATGTGCACGCCATCGGCTACTCTTGCGCCCATACGTAACATTTGCCCACCACTGGAGCAGGTATATACCTTAGGGCGCGGGGCGGTGGCATAGTCCATTTGATAGGGTCTGACTATATTGAAAATCTCCCCTTCGTATTTCATGTGAAAATCACCGTCGATAGCCGTTTGGACGATTTCAACCGCCTCGCGCACCGCTCTGACGATACGCCATTTCTTTGGGTCCCAACCTGTTTGCAAGGCACCCGCCACCGCCCCGCCCCCACCAATCGCAACCATAGCCCTGCCATTGCTCAGCTCATTTAAAGTCAGCAGAGAGTTGGCTATTTTAAGCGGATGCATTTCAAAGGGGCTGACTGCCAATGCGCCCAGCTGTATTTTACTGGTGGCTTGTGCCGCGGGAATAAGCGACATAAAACAATCCCACTTGTTATGATAATTCGAAGCCCATAAAGACCGTACTCCGTGTTTCTCAGCTTCTACGGCTATTTCTGCCACTTGCCCGGGCGTACAGTCTGGTTCTAAAATTATTTCGATATCCACAACAGTGCTCCCTGAATGATTTATGTCGTAAAAAGTACAGTGCAATGCGGCGACTTTCAATTAATAGGGTGTTTTAGGTTCCTAAAGCTATAGAATAGTTAGACCGGCAAAATCTATCATTCTGTTTGTTCATCCATTTAGTTCTCAGTTGCGTAAGAAAATCATGAAATTATTCTCCACAACAACTTATCGCCTGCTTATCGCATTGCTCATGACTGCGGTTCTATCCGGCTGTACCCTGGGAATTACCTACCGATTACTGCCCACCATCGCCATGTGGTCACTGGAAGACTACATCGATTTTGAAAAAGAGCAGCGCATCGCAACTAAAGGCGCCCTATCGGAATTGATTGAATGGCACAGATATCAGGAATTGCCGCGCTATGTAGAACTGCTTCAAACTCTATCACAATTTATTGACAGAGGAGATGCCGTAACACTCACCGAACTAGAGGGATTCAGTAATCAAATCCAGGCAAGCTGGAGGCGGTTTATGAACAGGGCGCTACCGCAATCAGTTGATATCTTGAGTTCACTTAGCGATGATCAAATAACCGAATTAAGAGAAAACCTCGCCGACGACATTATAGAGGAGCGAGAAGAATTAGATGAGACATCGCCGGAAAAAACACAGGCCAAGCGTCTAAAGATGCTAACTAAACAGGCCGTCAAACTGATGGGTAAACTCAGCCCCGAACAAGAGCAAATTATCAAGGACTGGAGTGTGGCATTGATACCCAGTAACGAAGCTTACCTGCAGCAAAGTATTGTTTGGAACAAGCATTTTGCGCAGGCTCTGGAACAACGAAAAGACAAGGCCATCTTTTTAAGCTTATTAACCCCTTTGTTTGTCTATCCTGAAGAACTGTGGCCACCCCATTACCGGGAGATCATAGAAAGTAATCGTAGCCTGACGACAGAGGTCATGCTGCAACTACTACACAGCATGAACGAAAAGCAAAAAACTAAAGCACATAATCGACTAAACGATCTAATCGATGACCTGAATAAACTCAGTCAAATAAAGCCATAGTATCTCCGCCGGTTCAGCCCAGCGACATAAAATCAGGCAAGTTATGATTCCATGAGCTTTCTTCTACTCGACGTGAAAAACGCCAGCCGGTTTCAGTCCTTCGATATTCGTCCAGATAAAACAAACCCAGAAACATTGTCTGGCTTTTATCTTCTGCAATGGAGATGGTCATGGGGTTAAAACACATTACCCTGCCGCTGGCATTATCCCCATCAAGGTGAATACGCATATTGGCATTGAGATGATAATAATTGGAGAACGAAGGCAAAGCCTTTTTCAGAAAATCCTTTATTTCTGCAAAGTCTCCGGAAATTCCGCCCATCGCGGTGTAATCGATAAAAGCATCAGAGGTAAATAATCCATCAAGACGATCGAAATCCTGCTGATCAATCGCTTCGGCGTAATCATATATCAGCTCCTGAATCTCTTGTTTGTCTGATAGTTCCTGCAATGTGTAGGCCATGTTTATTCCGCCGGTTGTTGGTTTGTATGGTATTTAGTCAAGTAAAGAATCCAGGGGTAGATCCAAATACTATCAATCTGTATTGCATTATCACCTATTAACTCTACACATCAGAATACTACAAAACCGACTGGCTTCAGATTGCCAGAATGTAAGCATAAAAAAAGGTCCGCAATAGCGGACCTTTTTCGATGTATTACAAATAGGTAGAAAACTACCAACCAGTAACTTCTGCCAGAGCTTTACCAATATCAGCCAAGGAGCGGACGGTTTTTACACCTGCGTCTTCCAGCGCCGCAAACTTCTCATCAGCGGTACCCTTGCCACCGGCAATAATTGCACCGGCATGACCCATACGCTTGCCCGCAGGCGCCGTAACACCAGCAATATACGATACTACCGGTTTGGTTACGTTAGTCTTGATAAAGGCAGCGGCCTCTTCTTCTGCAGTACCACCGATTTCACCAATCATTACGATTGCTTCAGTCGCAGGGTCGTTCTCAAAACGGCCCAAAATATCGATAAAGCTTGAACCCGGGATCGGGTCGCCACCTATACCGACACAGGTGGATTGACCAAAGCCGGCATCAGTAGTTTGTTTTACTGCTTCGTAGGTCAAAGTCCCTGAACGCGAAACAATACCCACTTTACCTGGCAAGTGAATATGACCAGGCATGATGCCAATCTTACACTCTCCCGGAGTGATAACACCCGGGCAGTTAGGACCAACCAAAACAACGCCTAAATTGTCACATTTAATCTTGCACTCAAGCATATCCAGGGTAGGAATACCTTCAGTAATACAGACAATCAATTTCACACCGGCGTCTGCGGCTTCCAATATGGAATCTTTGCAAAACGCTGCTGGAACATAAATAACAGAGGCATCAGCACCCGTTGCTTCGACGGCTTCGGCAACCGTATTAAACACCGGCAAGTTTAGATGAGTTTGTCCACCTTTACCGGGTGTCACACCACCAACCATCTGTGTACCGTATTCAATCGCCTGTTCAGAGTGCATCGTACCCTGGCTACCAGTAAAACCCTGACAAATAACCTTGGTGTTCTTGTCGATAAGAATACTCATTATGCTCCCTCCGCCGCGTTAACAACTTGCTGTGCTGCGTCGGACAGACTGTTTGCAGCAATAATATTCAATCCACTTTCAGCCAATACCTTGCTACCAAGTTCTGCGTTATTGCCTTCCAGCCGTACAACAACAGGAACCTTAACGCCAACTTCTTCAACGGCGCCGATAATCCCTTCAGCAATCAGGTCACAGCGAACGATACCGCCGAATATATTGACCAGAACAGCCTTCACTTTATCGTCAGACAAAATGATCTTGAATGCTTCAGTTACACGTTCTTTAGTCGCGCCGCCCCCTACGTCAAGGAAGTTTGCAGGCGAACCGCCATGAATCTGAATAATATCCATGGTGCCCATGGCCAGGCCAGCGCCATTAACCATGCAACCAATCGTGCCATCAAGAGCGACATAGTTAAGCTCCCACTGAGCAGCGTGTGCTTCTCGGGCATCGTCCTGACTGGGATCATGCATTTCACGCAGTTTGTTATGACGGAACAACGCATTGCTGTCGATTACCAGTTTGGCATCCAGGCAGTGCAGGTCGCCGTCTGTGGTTATAACCAGAGGATTAACCTCTAGCAACGCCAGATCCAGATCGTGGAATAGCTTGGATAATTGCAAAAAGATATGTACAAACTGCTTAACCTGAACACCCTTTAGGCCTAGCTTAAACGCCAACTCGCGGCCTTGATAAGGCTGAGCACCTACGAGAGGGTCAATTTCAGCCTTGAGGATTTTCTCTGGCGTTTCCTCGGCTACTTTCTCGATTTCAACACCACCTTCGGTGGAAGCCATGAATACAACACGTCGTGAACCACGATCAACAACAGCACCAAGATACAGTTCCTGATCAATATCAGTACAAGTTTCAACCAGTATCTTGCTCACCGGCTGACCACCGGCATCGGTTTGGTAGGTAATCAGGTTTTTACCCAGCCAGTTTTGAGCAAATTCGCGAATTTCCGCTTTGCTGGTCACCAGCTTGACGCCGCCAGCCTTACCGCGGCCGCCTGCATGCACCTGGGCTTTAACCACCCATTTGTCACCACCAATACGATCTGCAGCTTGTGCTGCCTCATCAGGCGTGTCGCACGCGTAGCCCTTGGAAACAGGTAAGCCATATTCGGCAAACAACTGTTTTCCTTGATACTCGTGTAGATTCATAGTTTTGTCCTATTTGAACAGTTTACGGTAAAGAGTAGCTGAACCCGCGAGGCCAAAGACGAAAATGGCCTTTTAGAGCATGTCATCCACTAATATCGTGAAAACAGATACTCGTCCCAAAAAGTGCCGCCATTGTCCAAGAAACCAGCGACATTGCAAATTAAATTCATTACGGATTGGCTACTTCTTGCCTCGTGGCTTGCGATTGGCAATATGAATAGCATGTCCATTGACCGCCAGGGCCGCTTCATGCACGGCTTCCGACAAGGTTGGATGACCAAATACCATCAATCCGAGGTCTTCAGCGCTGGAACCAAATTCCATCGCTATAACGACTTGCTGTACTAAATCGGCCGCACTGGGGCCGATAATATGACAGCCGAGGATACGATCTGTCTCAGCGTGAGCGATCATTTTGACCATACCGCCCGTCTCGTTAGCTGCCATGGCGCGGCCACTGGCGGCAAATGGAAATACACCCACTTTATAGGGTTCACCATCAGATTTAAGCTGCTCCTCGGTTTTACCCACCCAGGCCACTTCGGGCAAGGTATAAATAACCGAGGGAATGCAGTCGTAGTTAAGCTGAGGTTTTTTGCCAACAATACGCTCTGCAACCATAACGCCTTCTTCGGAGGCTTTATGCGCGAGCATTGGACCACGGACAATATCCCCAATGGCGTATACCCCCGGCACATCAGTAGCACATATATCATTGACTGATATAAAGCCGCGTTCGTCTAACTCAACACCACAGCCATCTGAGAGAATATTTTCGGTGCCCGGACGACGACCGACTGCAACAATCAGCTTATCGAACACCTCACTGTGCTCACCGTCCTTGTCACTATATTTTACGGTTACTGTGCGTGCAGCTGTGTCAACCTCAGTACCAGTGACTCGTGCTCCCAGCCTGATATCCATACCCTGTTTCTTGGTAAAAGTTTTAAACGCTTCTTTCGAGATAGCACCATCGGCCATTGCCAAAAACGATTCGAGTGCTTCGAGCACTACTACCTTTGAGCCAAGACGCGCCCATACGCTGCCAAGTTCCAGACCAATAACTCCGGCACCAATGACGCCAAGACGCTGGGGAGCTTCGGTCATCTCTAGTGCACCAGTGGAGTCAATGATCAAATCACCATCCGTAGGTGCAGGCGGTATTTCGACAGGGATTGAACCCGTTGCCAGGATGACATTTTCAGGTTCCAACTCAGATACCGAACCATCGTGAGCAGTAACGGCGACCTTCTTGTTCGCCAGTAGCTTTCCTTCGCCCTGAATAACTGTGACGCCATTAGCCTTGAATAGACCTGCGATGCCACCGGTTAGCTGATTAACGATCTTCTGCTTACGAGCGATCATTGCGCCGATGTCGATTGTTGCATTACTAACGGAAATCCCATGGATAGCCAGCTCATCGCGAGCTTCTACAAACTTATGCGAACTATCGAGCAAAGCCTTGGATGGAATACACCCGACGTTTAGACAGGTACCGCCTAATACGGTTTTCTCTTCGTTGTGCCACTTTTCAACACAGGCGGTCTTTAAACCCAGCTGTGCGGCACGAATTGCAGCCACATAACCACCGGGACCCGACCCGATTACCACTACATCATATTTATCAGCCATGTTTCAGTTCCTGCTTAAGTTTTATATATCCAACAGCATACGTGCTGGTTCTTCCAGTAATTCTTTAATTGTGACCAGAAATTGCACCGAATCTTTGCCATCGATCAAACGGTGATCATAAGACAGTGCTAAATACATCATCGGACGAATAACGATTTCTCCATTCACTACTACCGCGCGCTCCTGAATCTTGTGCATACCCAGAATAGCTGACTGAGGCGGGTTTAGAATAGGCGTAGACATTAACGAGCCAAATACGCCACCGTTAGTGATGGTAAATGTACCGCCTTGCATTTCGTCCATACCCAGCTTTCCTTGTCGGGCTCGCGCACCGAAATCCGCTATAGTTGCATCGATTTCTGCAATTCCCATAAAGTCGGTATCACGAAGGATAGGTACTACTAGACCTTTTTCGGTGGAAACGGCGATCCCAACGTCCTGAAAACCGTGATAGACGACCTCCGAACCATCTATAGATGCGTTAACGATTGGGAAACGCTTTAACGCTTCTGTCGCGGCTTTAACAAAGAAACCCATAAAGCCGAGACGAACACCGTGTTTCTTCTCAAAAACATCGCGATATTGCTTACGCAGCTCCATAATTGGCTGCATATTAACCTCATTAAAAGTCGTTAGCATTGCTGTGTTCTGTTTCGCATCGAGCAGTCTTTCAGCAATACGAGATCGCATACGGGTCATGGTAACGCGCTTTTCCGGGCGTTCGCTGTTTGCCGTGTCAATTGCAATCGCTGGTTTCGAAACTGGCGCAACAGAAGCCAGTTTAGGTGCAATCGGAGCAGACGTTGGCTGGAAATTTAATACGTCTTCCTTGGTTACCAAACCGCCCTTGCCCGTCCCAATTATACTGGCGGCATCCAGACCCTGCTCTTCAATTAGCTTGCGTGCGGCTGGGCTTAGACGTCTCTCAGCGCCCTCGGCGACCACGCTCAAAGCAGCAGTTTGGACAGACTCCGCAGGTGTCGGTGCGCTCGCAACGGCGCCTGCCTCAAAATACGCAATAAGTTCTTCACTTAGAACGGTCTCACCTTCCGCCTTCACGATCTCGGTGATAACACCATCAGCCGGCGCCACTATTTCCAGCACGACTTTATCTGTTTCAATATCTACCAGTAGATCATCGCGTTTTACGGCTTCGCCAGGCTGCTTATGCCATGTCGCTACCAGGCCATCGGCTACTGATTCAGGAAAGGAGGGGGCTTTAATTTCCATGCTTATTTGTACTCTTTCATTCCAGGTTAATTTTAATTGATGTTACTGAATACCCAGCGCATCATTAATTAGTTGGTGTTGCTGTTCTATATGAAGTGCCATGTAACCCGCTGCCGGCGCCGCAGAAGGTGCCCTGCCTGCATAAATCAAATGATATGATTTGCCTCGCTCGCGTAAAGCTCGATGTATACGGTGCTGACTACAAAACCACGCGCCCTGATTTTCTGGCTCTTCCTGACACCAGACGACTTCCTTTATATTAGGATATTCACTAATCGCGTCGAGTAAATGTTGATCGGGGAATGGATATAACTGCTCAATTCGTACAACAACCACGTTATCCAATTCTTTCTCTCTACGGGCAGCGCGAAGTTCGTAATAAACCTTTCCACTACACATCACTAATCGAGTCACCTTACTGCTATCCAGCTCATCAGTCTCTGGAATAACTGGCTGGAAACAGCCCTCAGCGATTTCTTCCAGCGAAGATATTGCTTCTTTATGCCGCAACAAGCTCTTCGGTGACATGACAATCAAGGGTCTACGCAGCGGTCGAATTGCCTGACGGCGTAACATATGAAAAACCTGTGCCGGGGTACTGGGTACACACACTTCAATATTGTGTTCTGCACACATTTGCATAAAACGCTCTAGCCGGGCGGAAGAATGCTCTGGCCCCTGCCCTTCGTAGCCATGTGGAAGCAACATCGTTAAGCCACATAAGCGTTGCCATTTGTGCTCACCACTGGTGATGAACTGGTCTATAACCACCTGGGCGCCATTGGCAAAATCACCAAACTGAGCTTCCCATATAACCAATCCATCAGGCGTCGTAGTAGCATAGCCGTATTCAAATGCCAGCGCTGCCTCCTCTGACAGAATAGAATCATGGATAGTAAAATCTGGCTGATCATCCTCTATATGCTGCAGCGGCACGTAGGTACTGGCATCTTTCTGATGGTGTAGAACTGCGTGACGGTGCGAGAATGTACCGCGGCCGCTGTCCTGTCCGATTAACCGAACCGGATAACCCTCGTCAACCAGCGTGGCATACGCCAGTACTTCAGCAAAGCCCCAGTTACAGGCCAAACCACCGGCGCTCATTTTACGACGGTCTGCCAGAATTTTATTCACCTGCGCCTGCAGTGCAAAACCTTCTGGTACCGCCGTAGTCTTGGCGGCTAAAGCCTGCAGTTTCTTCAGCTCAACTGAGGTATTGGCCGGCGTGGTCCAGTCATGGCCCAGATAGGGATTCCAATCAACGAACAAACCCGAGTTAGGCTGTTTAACCAGGCTCTTAACTACATGTGAGCCTGTCTCCAGTGCCGCCCGATAATCGTCTTTCAGCGCCTGGTCTTCTGTTTCAGTTAAAACGCCTTCGATCAGTAATTTGCGGGAGTATACTTCACGGGTAGTCGGTTGAATTTTAATTTGGTGGTACATTAACGGCTGAGTACCAGAAGGCTCATCTGCTTCGTTATGTCCGCGCCGTCGATAGCAGATCAAGTCTATAACGACATCCCGCTTAAACTCCTGACGATAGTCCAGTGCCATTTGTGTAACAAATTGAACGGCTTCCGGGTCATCACCATTGACGTGAAAAATTGGCGCCTGCACCATCTTTGCAATATCGGTGCAATATTCCGTTGAACGGTTGTCTTCACGCAGACTGGTGGTGAAACCGACCTGATTATTTATAACAATATGAACGGTACCGCCCGTGCCATAGGCACGAGTCTGTGACATCTGGAAGGTTTCCATCACCACACCCTGACCGGCGAAAGACGAGTCACCGTGAAGAACAACAGGGATCACTTTTTCACGTAATACATCCTGGCGGCGATCTTGCCGCGCGCGGACTGAGCCCTCAACCACAGGGGAGACAATTTCCAGGTGTGAAGGATTAAATGCCAAAGCCAGATGAACCTCTCCACCGGCGGTCATTACATTGGAAGAAAAGCCTTGGTGATACTTAACATCAGCGGAACCAACGTATGTCGCCTTTCCCTCAAACTCGTCAAACAGTTCGCCGGGGTTTTTACCCAGTGTATTTACCAGAACATTCAGACGGCCGCGATGCGCCATGCCAATGACAATTTCTTTTGCGTCATAAGACCCTGCCCTTTGGATCAACTCATCCATCATCGGGATAAGACTCTCTGCCCCTTCAAGGCCGAAGCGTTTGGTGCCCGGATATCGCGAGCCCAGAAATTTCTCCAGACCCTCGGCGGCCGTTAGACGTTCAAGCAAATGCATTTTAACGCTGTCGCTATAATCCGGTGCCGAGCGCACCGACTCCATTCGATTCTGTATCCAGACTCTTTCCTGAGTATTGACGATGTGCATAAACTCAGAACCTACTGTAGAACAGTAAGTTTTTTCAAGAGCCTCAACAATTTCGCCCAAAGTTGCTTCGTCTGTAGATATGTTTAACGATGCGGCTTGAAATGTAGTATCCAGATCAGCGCCTGAAAGTCCCTGGAACTGTAACTCAAGATCGGCCACAGGCTCTCGTTGCCATAAACCCAGCGGGTCCAAATTGGCCTTCTGATGCCCCCGTTGGCGATAGGCCTCGATCAGCTCAATGACACGAACCTGCTTTCGTTCATATTCAGTGCTGACACCGCTATGCTCTACGGTTTGAATTTTAATCCGTCGTTTGCCTAAAGCGGCGAATTGTTCAATTATTTGAGAATGTGGAACATCTCTATCGGACTTACCATTGACCCGGGGCAACTTGTCGAAATAGCTACGCCATTGTTCATCTACTGAATTAGGGTCCAGCAGATAAGCCTCATACAATTCTTCTACGTATGCTGCGTTACCGCCAAAAATATGCGAATTGCTCCACAGCGATTCCATATTGTCTTTTTGCATTGACACTGCCCGTATCTACCTAAAAAAGTGGGTTAATAAATCCCGTGTGTTTTACCTTGATCAATTTGAGCAAAGCTTAATTACAAACGGGACAGCCATTACAACAGCCATCCCGTGTACCGTGTTCAACTGCCAACTCAAAAGTCAGCTATCCGCAAGCAAAAACCTAAGTAGCGTTTTGCAGTAACATATTGCGGATATGTCCAATAGCCCGAGTCGGATTCAAGCCTTTGGGACATACATTTACACAGTTTTGGATGCCGTGACAGCGGAACACACTAAACGGGTCATCCAGGTCCGCAAGTCGTTCAGCCTGTGCGGTATCACGACTATCAGCCAGAAAACGCCAAGCCTGAAGCAAACCGGAAGGCCCGATGAAACGCTCAGGATTCCACCAGAATGAAGGACAGGCGGTCGAACAACAAGCGCATAAGATGCACTCATAAAGCCCATCTAGCTTTTCACGCTCTTCAGGAGACTGCAAGCGTTCAATTGCCGGCGCCGGCGTATCGTTAATCAGGTAAGGCTTAATTTTCTCGTACTGCTTGTAGAACATAGTCATGTCGACTACAAGGTCTCGCACAACTGGCAAACCAGGCAGAGGACGAATAACCAACTTATTGCCTTTGACTGTTTCAGACAAAGGCGTGATACACGCCAGACCATTTTTGCCATTCATGTTGAGGCCGTCAGAACCACAGACCCCCTCGCGGCATGAACGTCGATATGCCAAAGACTCGTCATCCGACTTAAGCATTTCAAGCGCATCAAGAACCATAATGTCCTTGCCGTCAGTATCTAGCTGGTAGTCTTGCATATACGGCTCACTATCAGTGGCCGGGTTATAACGATATATAGAAACTTGTAACATAATCCGAGCCTCCCTTAGTAAGTACGTTCTTTAGGTTCAAATGTTGGCACTGTCTTAGGCGTAAAGTTTACGCTGCGCTTGCCAACGCTTTTATCACCCGGAAAATAGATTGAGTGACATAACCAGTTTTCGTCATCGCGAGAGTCAAAGTCTTCGCGGGCATGAGCACCTCGGCTTTCCTTGCGCTCTTCAGCAGCAATGGCTGTGGCTTCCGCTACTTCGAACAGGTTATGTAGCTCAAGCGCCTCGATACGAGCCGTGTTAAATGCGTCTGATTTATCTTGCAGACGAGCATTTTCGATGCGTGGACGCAGTTCGGCCAGTTTGTTAATACCTTCCTGCATGTAATCGCCGCGACGGAATACGCCAAAGTGATTTTGCATGATAGTTTGCAGTTCTTTACGCAAATCTGAGACGTTTTCACCGTCGGTGCTGCCATTAAGACGAGTCAAGCGGGAAAGCGCCTGTTCAATATCACTTTCGGTTGCATCATCCAACTCAATGCCATCACGTAAAGCATTTTCAATAAACAGGCCTGATGCACGGCCAAATACCACCAGATCAAGCAGTGAGTTACCGCCCAAACGATTTGCACCGTGAACCGACACACAGGCCACCTCACCACATGCGTATAATCCCTCAATGACGACGTCATTGCCTTCGTCATCAACCGTTAGTGCTTGACCATTAACGTTGGTAGGAATACCACCCATCATATAATGACAAGTTGGCACAACGGGCACCAGGTCAGTTACCGGGTCTACGTGAGCAAAGGTTTCTGACAACTCACAGATACCGGGCAAGCGGCTGTGCAGCACGTCTTTACCCAAGTGATCGAGCTTCAAGAAAACATGATCGCCATCAGGGCCACAACCACGGCCTTCGATAATTTCCAAAGTCATTGAGCGAGCAACTACATCACGTCCGGCCAGATCTTTGGCATTTGGAGCATAACGTTCCATAAAGCGCTCGCCATCTTTGTTCACCAGGTAACCGCCTTCTCCGCGACAACCCTCTGTAACCAGCACCCCTGCACCAGCAATTCCGGTTGGGTGGAACTGCCACATTTCGATATCCTGAACCGGGACACCAGCACGCAGTGCCATGCCTATGCCATCACCAGTATTAATATGCGCGTTAGTCGTAGACGCATAAATTCGACCTGCACCGCCGGTAGCAAGAACGGTCGCCTTTGATTTGATATAAACCGTTTCACCGGTTTCCATGCAAATTGCGATGACTCCAACTACAGCGCCTGAGGAATTTTTTACTAAATCGACGGCATACCATTCATTCAGGAATGTGGTATTAACCTTGAGATTGCCCTGGTATAGGGTGTGTAATAACGCATGTCCGGTTCTATCAGCTGCGGCACATGTACGGGCCGCTTGGGTCGGATTATCAGGCCCTTTGGATTGACCGCCAAAAGGACGCTGATATATACGCCCTTCTTCTGTACGGGAAAATGGCATTCCCATGTGATCCAGCTCATAAACGGCCTGTGGACCTACACTACACATATATTCGATAGCGTCCTGGTCACCGATATAATCGGAACCTTTGACGGTATCGTACATATGCCAGCGCCAATCATCATTGGGATCATCGCTGGCTATTGCGCAAGTGATACCACCTTGTGCAGACACGGTATGAGAACGCGTAGGAAAGACTTTGGAAATGACCGCAGTGTTAAATCCAGACTGCGCCATTTGCAGTGCCGCACGCATTCCCGCACCGCCACCACCAATGACTATTGCATCATATGATATTGTTCGAATAGCTGACATTATTACTTATCCCCAAAGAATCTGAACGGCCCAGACCACGTAGTAAAAAATCACCACTGCGCAGACTGCCTGAAATATCCAACGCAATAGATTCGCTTTTGAAGCTAAAAAATCGTTGGTTTTGATACGCAAAACACGTTCGATCAAGTAGTCGGTCGATACCGCCCACATTCCGATCCACGCGTGTGCGGCCAAAGAAAAAATGGCGGCCAGACTGAATACCTTCATACTGGTACTTTCGAATGTTGCCTTCCACGCTTCATAGCCAAGATCCGGCGTGCAGATCAAAACACTGCCTATACAGAGAGCATAAGCAAGAAGAACGACTGCAGTAACTCGCTGTACCAACCAATCCGACAAACCACTACGACCAAAATTGGTAACTGCCTTTACCATATCCATAACCCCGCCACTAAGATAAGAACCACCGATACTGCAAATACCAGTCTGGCACCCAATACGCCGCCTTCCAAGGTCTCGCCGATACCCATATCCATGATCAGGTGCCTAACACCAGCACAGATGTGGTAGATAAGACCGGCCATAATCGCCCAAACTACCAGTTTGGCCAATGGGCCACTCAGGCAGGCGACAACATCAGCGAAGCCTTCGGCTGAGCTCAGAGACGATTCCAGTAAGCAAAGAAGAACTGCAACGCCGGCGAATATAAATACCCCTGAGGCTCGATGCAGGATGGATGCAATAGCGGTAATTGGGAAGCTGAACGCCCCCAAATCCATGTTAACAGGTCGTTTATCGGTCACTTTTTACACACCTTTATAGCCCTTTGGGCTGTGGATGACAGGAATCTAGACTAAACAGTCACAATGCCGGAAAATCGCGGCGAATTATAGGCATTGCCTAGCCTAATTACAATGTGTTACCAGTAATTGATAGAGCTTATATTGTTCCTTAAGGTATCAGATCTCGATTTTTAAAAAATCAGATTAGCGGGCCCTCATCCTAGCCTCAGTAGCTCGGTATTGCCCACCTATCGCAATGTCCAGAAAGAAACCGAGCCCAGGCGGCATTTGCCCCCAGTTTCCAGGGCAGCAAGCATATCATAACTGTCTGGGAGCCTGTCTATATATGCTAATGAGCGGCCTACTAAACCGCAAAACATGATGCCCTAAGTCAAATGAATAACCATTATACCCTTGGCGAATTGACAATTACGTTCGAGACTCTATAGTTGTCCTCCCCTGTGATAGGAATGGCAGATCGCTATCTCCTGTCCGACAGAGACGTAATATCACCACACAGGAGCAAAAAATGAGTGAGCGCAAAGCAACTTTAACAATCGATGGCTTGGATGAAGCACTGGATCTACCAGTATTACACGGTACGATAGGGCCTGATGTTGTCGATGTTTCCCAACTCACCTCCAAAGGACTGTTCACCTATGACCCCGGCTTTGTAGCAACTGCGGCCTGTGAGTCAAAAATAACTTACATAGACGGAGATAAAGGTGTGCTTCTGCACCGCGGCTACCCTATAGAACAACTGGCCGCCAAGTCGGATTACCTGGAAACGTGCTACTTGCTGCTCTACGGTGAGTTGCCCACGGCTGAAGAAAAAGCCGATTTCACCAATACGATCACTCACCACACAATGGTGCATGATCAACTCAGTAATTTCTTTCACGGCTTTCGCCGCGATGCCCACCCTATGGCCATCATGATTGGCGTGGTGGGAGCACTTTCGGCCTTCTATCATGACTCCGTAGATATCTCCAATGCCGAGCATCGTAGAATTTCAGCCCATCGCCTGATTGCAAAAATACCTACCTTGGCTGCGATGAGCTATAAGTACTCAGTCGGTCAGCCCTTTATGTATCCACGCAATGAACTCGACTATGCTGAAAACTTCCTCTACATGATGTTTGGCACGCCTTGCGATGACTACAAGGTAAGTCCTGTTTTAGCCAAAGCAATGGATCGTATTTTCCTACTACACGCAGATCACGAGCAAAACGCCTCTACCTCAACAGTTCGACTGGCAGGCTCCACAGGTGCCAACCCCTTCGCATGTATAGCTTCCGGTATTGCGGCCCTGTGGGGTCCATCTCATGGAGGAGCCAACGAAGCAGTGCTAGAGATGCTGGAAGAGATTGGCGACGAATCAAATATTGAAGAATTTGTGGCTCGCGCTAAAGATAAAAACGACCCGTTCCGCCTAATGGGCTTTGGTCATCGTGTATACAAAAACTTTGATCCCAGAGCCAAGGTTATGAAGGAAACCGCCGATGAGGTGCTTAAAGATCTGGGTATGGACAATGATCCGCTACTAAAAATTGCCATGCGTCTGGAGCAAATCGCCCTTAAAGACCCTTACTTTATTGAGAAGAAACTGTACCCCAACGTAGATTTCTACTCTGGTATCATTCTCAAAGCGATTGGCATCCCCACTAGTATGTTTACTGTGATATTTGCCGTAGGCCGTACCGTGGGATGGATTGCTCATTGGCACGAAATGATCAGCAACCCTTACCGCATTGGACGTCCACGCCAGCTTTATACTGGTCATGGCCCAAGAGACTATCCTGACGCCGAATAACGACATTCACGACCGAACAATAAAAATGCCGCTATTAGCGGCATTTTTATTGTTCCATACTTTTAATTTTCGGCTTTGGCCGCTTTTTCTGCTTCCACGTCATAAAGTGTGAATTTACTCAGGCAGCGCTTAGTCGGCACGTCAGCTGAGTCTACCGAAGCATCAGCAGTCAAGGCAGGTCCCGAGGCAAGCGAAAACAAGATTCCGAACAAGACAAAATAACGACACATAGAAGAACTCCTCCAATTTAGCTATCATTTAGAGAGCCGGGTTTCGAAACGGTTCCTGTGCTACTTAATCTCAATATCAAATAACCCAAAACGCCTGCCACAAAAGATCCAACTAGCACCCCTGTTTTAGCCATAAGCAGCGCATCTGGCTGCCCCAAAAAGCCTAAATCTGCGATAAATATCGACATAGTAAAGCCAATACCACCTAAGAAACCTACCCCTAGAATGTGGCTAAAGCGACAACCGGCTGGCAGGTTACCCCAGCCCAGCTTTACGGCCAGAAATGTCGCTAAAACAATTCCTGCAGGTTTACCAACCAACAGACCAAACATGATGCCAATACTGATAGGGCTGGTAACGCCATTTTCTCCAGTCACACCGGCCAGGGGGATACCGGCGTTGACCAAGGCAAAAATGGGGATAACCATATAGGTAACGGGTATATGTAAATTGTGCTCGAGTTTCTGCAGCGGCGCCTGCACAAGACTCACACCCGCGGACAAACTCTGGACTACAGCGCGTAACTCTTCATTACGCATGATATCTTCACCCGGCTTAATACTCGCCCTGAATCTATCCATTAGCCGCTCTACCCTGCTGGAGAACGCCAATGGATCGTATTTTGGCCGAGCTGGAATAGCAAAGGCCGTCAGTACACCAGCCAGGGTTGCATGGACACCAGAGTAGTGGAGAGCCAGCCATAGCAATAAACCGACCAACAGGTAAGGCAAGGTTTTACGCACTCCAGCCAAGTTAAGGACAGCCAGCATCGCTACCCATATTGCGCTATAGAACAAGCCGTCAACTTGTAAATCGTGAGTGTAAAACACGGCAATCACCAGTATCGCGCCCAAATCATCGACGATCGCCAGCGCGACAAGAAACATCAACAAGCTCTTGGGTACTCTATCGCCCAGAATGGCCAGGATACCGACTGCGAAAGCAATATCGGTCGCCATCGGAATACCCCAACCATTAGCAGCCACACCTTCTGGATTAATCGCGTAATAACATAGTGCTGGCACTACCATACCGCCTATTGCGGCCATAATAGGCACCACCGCCTTGCGTCGCTCGGCGAGCTCCCCGACCAAAAATTCGCGCTTTAGCTCCAAGCCAACTAGCAGAAAAAAGAATGCCATTAAGCCATCGTTGACCCAATGATGTACCGACATGGAAAGTCTAAAATCTTCGGTTCCAACGGAAAAATAGCCACCAATGACTGATTGGTATAAGGAGTAAAGATCCGTATTGGCAATAACTAAGGCAATAACACCGCAAAGCAGCAGCAAAATTCCGCTGGTTGACTGTCGATGAATAAACTCCTCAAAAGGTGTAAGAATTTTATCGAGAGCATTTTCCCACGGTGCGGTATAGACCTTGCCTCTGTGGAGAAAGTTCTTAGCTGTGTCTTTTATAGCCATAAGGTGAAGTATTTACCAGGTATGGAATGTAGCGACAAGTATAACGAGTTTTTAAACAAGCATAAGAAAAACCCGCATCAATGATATTGATACGGGTTTGGATACTGAGATGACAAAAGCTTACTGCAGAATAAAACGAACCGGAATTTCTACCGTTATAGTCTCACCATCAAGACCGGCAGGTACGGCAGGAAACTGCCCTGCATCGCTGAGAGCTTGTAATGCCGCATCGTTCAGTAGCTGATACTTGGCCTCTTCTTTAGCAACAATCGTCTTAACCAGGCCTTGCCGGTCGACCGTCACTGAAAGCACAACCAAGCCCTGCTGATTGCGTTTGACTGCACGACGAGGGTATTTAACCTGCTTAAGGGTCCGTTTAACTATCGCACTGCGATAAACCCGAAGCAGCGTCTCCTGTTGCATCTTATACATTGCCGGATCCATCTCCGGCTCTTCTTCTTCGTCGTAGTATTCTTCTTCCGCTTCTGGCCCGGTAGCTGCAGCGACTTCGGTAGTGGGTGCAGTAGCAGGTTCGTCTGGCACGGACTCAGCAGCAGGCGCTGTCGCTAGCGTCTCTGCAGGGTCTATTGTAGGGTCTATTGTAGGGTCTATTGTAGGGTCTATTGTAGGGTCTATTGTAGGGGCGACTGCAGCAGACGTGGTCGCTGGATCTTCTGCAGCAGGCTCAACAACGGCAACCACCGGCTCTGGAGCTGGTTCGGGTTTGGGTTTGGGTTTGGGTTTGGGCTTAGCCTTCGCAACCGCCGCAGTACCGCCCATCCAGCCAGCTATAGTCGCCTTACGCTCCTCACTCGGCACTATGTTCTCAAACTCGGCATAAAGATCCAAATCCGGGTTTTGGCTGAGAATTGAAGCCTTAAATTCACTTGAAGGAGGTCTGGCGCCGATCCATTTACTCATCAACAGCTCAAAAAACCCTGAGCGTTTGACATTGAGCATCTCTACCCCATTAACGCGAACTACCGTCTTGCCATCCGGGTAGCCATCAACAACTATCTGGTCACCGTAGACAAAAGTCTCTCTGGGTAAATTGTTAAATTGAACAAAAGCATCATCAAAGCGGCTTAGTTGTTCAGGTGTAGAGTTAATTAACAATGCCTGAGTCCATTGACTGGAAAAACGTCGCGGAGTCCAACGGCGCGCATTAACCCGCATATCCATTCTGCGACGCCCTGTAGTTTGCAGGATCTCTTCGGCATCTCCAGAGGGTACATCACTATAATAGGCACCAATATACATAGGCCTTTTCAACTCGGTAAAGCTCGCCAATCCATTGAGAGTCGTCCCGTCGGGTCCATCTACGGCCAGCGCAAAGGGGATCCATACTAAGGAAGCTATAAGCGAAATGAGAATTCTACGCATGCAGGTACCGTATTAATTATTGTTAGTTATAGAAGTATCTTAAAGACTTCAATTTTTATTAGGTTCTTCTTACTGCGCCGACTATACCTTAAATAGCGACCCACTTCACAGCTAAAAACTATAACGCTAAGTCAATTAAAAAAACACCGCAAAATGGGTAGAAAATCACATTTTCTTACAGACAGAATAAACAGGCAGCCTATTTTACCTATTTATGGCCTTTTTCAGCCGACTGTCTGAGATAAAACACGTTAAACAATGCCAACATTAACATAATCAGGCCAGCCAAATGATAGGGGTATGTCAATTCCAACCCATATAACCATCCTCCCAGCAACGGCCCGAGTACATAGCCAAGCCCCGGTGCAGCTGACAGTAAGCCGGCCAAAGACCCTTGCTCATCGGCACTCACCTGAAGCGTTGCCATAGTACTTGTGCCTGGACCTGCTAGGCCCATGCCGAAACCAAAGGCTGACATGGCCACCGCCAGCAGGGTAAAGCTATCTGCCTGTCCGACCAAAAGATAACCGACTGCCGCAATCGGGAGCCCCAGTTTCAGCAGTGTTGAAGGCGATAAGCCAAGTCGCTGAACCACCACCAGTTGAGCTGCCAACATCGCGCCTGAAGAGGCCATCATGGCAAAAGAGAAATAACGCGCAGCATCAACACCAGACAAACCCAGGCGATCTTGAAAATAGAAACCCAGGGTTTGCTGCACCATACCCATCATGGTGAACATAACTAGCGAAACAAAAAGATAATAGCGGTAGCGCGCGTCGAAAAACCGGAGTTTACGCGGCACCGAGCCGCGCACCCGCGCAATACTGGTGGCAGGCATCCAAAGATAAACGGCAACAGCGGCCAACGCCGTCAAAAAGCCCTGCAGGTATAAGGGGGCGAGAAAGCTGATGCCAGCTAGCGATGCCAGAATAGGACCACACATACTGCCGATACCATTGGCCGCGGCCAGCTTGCTAATGCCCTTGGTACGGTTATCTATAGAGGTCACATCAACGATATAGGCCATAGACGCGGGATAACTGGCAGACATTACCAAGGCCAGAGCCACCCGACTAATAATCAGCGCGATTAGCAAAATCCAGCCACCAATCACGCCATCAAGACCGAGCTGAGCAAGGATATTAAAAAGCACCGTGCCCGCACTGTAGCCTAACAATCCTATAATAATAACCTTGCGCCGTCCCCATACATCAGAGCGGCGCCCCCAGAACGGGGTCATCAAGAAATAGGTGAACGAAGCGGCCGCTATTAAAAGATTGATCAATAGCTCTGTGGTAGGCCGCAGGGCAAAACCTGCAAACTCAAAAACAAGGTCTGAACCTGCAAACAATTCTCTACCCAACATGGGAATAATCGCAAATACAACCGTTTGCCCCATCCCCATACTCATCACCGCAAACAGCAGTATAGGCAGTCGCTTCGTCGCGATATCATTCTGCTTATCCGTCTTGGTCATGAAAATAGCGGTTCCCGTTCGATATGGCCCCAAACAGCCAATAGCCATATCATACGAGATATAGCCTGCAATGGACTGAACTATTACCAAACGGTATTCCCATCGCCCCGGGTTCACTTTCAAAACGGCCCGCTGCCATCAAGCGAATGTTGGGGGAAATTCCCGTCCGGTAGCTTGTTTTAAGCCGCTGTTAATGTAGACCATTGCAAATTAGCGCCAGACTGTTATTGTTCGCTAAAAACAGACATACATTAGTAACCGCAGGAAATTAACATTATGAAAAAGATAAACTTAATTGTTGCCGCCGCCAGTATCGTTTTATCTGCTGGAGCCTATGCACAAGATTGTGTCGATACAGAGCCACCAGCTGAATTAGCCGATGGAGCTACCGCTACTATAGAAGAATTAGGTGCCACCCAGGCTGAAGTGAAGGCCTACATGGCTGCATCCAACGTCTTCCTCGAGTGTTTGGAAAAGCAACAAAGCGCTGCCATTGAAAGCGGAACCGAAACCGAAGAAACTATGGCCGTCCGAAACGAGCAATACAACGCTGAGGTAGATCAGCAAACGGCCATTGCCGCCGATTGGAAAGAACAGGTAGGTGAATACAAAGCCCGAACGCAATAACCCGCTCTAATTAAAAAGGCGACTCTGTAGTCGCCTTTTTAATACCTGAATTGGGCTAATATTCACTTTCTGACTTGTGCCGCAAATCTTCACCGCTGACAAAAAAGACAATGTGTTCACAGATATTTTTCGAATGATCACCTATGCGCTCCAGTGAACGCAAAATCCACAGTATTTTCATCACCCGGCTAATACTGCGCGGGTCCTCCATCATATAGGTAATCATTTCCCTTATTGCACTTTTATAGTCCAGATCCACTTTCTTGTCTGCGCGCATTGTCTTAATAGCTGCCTGCGAGTCATATCGAGCAAAAGCATCAAGCGTATCGGTAAGCATTTCACGTACGCTGCTACTAATGTGACGAATTTCTGTATAACCGCGTGGCGCATCGCCTTGTTCACATAAGACCAGAGCCATTTCAGCTATCTTTGCCGCCTCGTCACCAATTCGTTCCAGGTCTCGAATAGATTTAAGCACTGATAAAACCATACGTAAATCGCTTGCTGCCGGCTGCCTCAAGGCGATAATAGAAGTGCAGGCTTCATCGATATCCACTTCCATTGTGTCAACTCTATCTTCCCGCTTGAGTACTTTTTCTGCCAGCTCACTATCTGCGTATTCGAGCGCAGCTATAGCATCGGTCAACTGAGTTTCAACCAGCCCACCCATCTCCAGCATTTCAGTCTTGATACTTTCAAGATCTTCGTTAAATTTTTGGGATATATGTTGGTCCAGATTTAGATTCATGATTGTATCCTTTTTAACCAAAACGTCCGGTAATATACGCCTCGGTTAAGGCATGATCCGGCATAGTAAAAACTTTTTCAGTATCATTAACTTCCACCAACCTGCCCAAGTGAAAATAGGCAGTTCGCGACGAGACCCTGGCAGCTTGCTGCATTGAGTGTGTAACGATAGCAATCGTATAATTCTGTGATAGCTCAGCGATCAGCTCTTCAATTCTTGCAGTCGCAATGGGGTCGAGAGCAGAACAGGGTTCATCCATCAAGATGACTTCCGGACTGATCGCAATGGTGCGTGCAATACACAGACGTTGTTGCTGCCCACCAGACAAGCCAGTACCCGGCTGCAGCAAACGATCTTTCACTTCTGCCCAAAGACCTGCCTTTACCAGACTTGTCTCCACGATCTCATCCAGCTCTGCACGCTTTGATGCAAGACCGTGCAAGCGCGGCCCATAAGCCACATTGTCGTAAATTGATTTAGGGAAAGGGTTGGGCTTTTGAAACACCATCCCTATTCTTGCCCGCAGCTCAACGACATCCATCGCCGGATCGTAAATATCTGCCCCTTCAAGTAGTAGCTCGCCAGATACACGACAGCTTTCTACTGTGTCGTTCATCCGGTTAATTGAACGCAGGAAGGTTGATTTACCACAACCAGAAGGACCTATCATCGCGATGACTTCATTGGCGCCTACGTCTATATTCACGTCAAATATAGCCTGTTTATCACCATAAAATACATTCACGTTACGCATGCTCAGACAGGCATTGTCTACTAGCGGTTTACCTATGGTCACAATATCATCAAGCCGGTGATCATCCATCAGTGCTGTACCAACGTCCACCTTGCTTACTAAAGTCTCTGTATCATTTGTCACTGCCATACTCACCATATCTACGCCCTACCAGCGTGTTTCCAGCCGCTTACGCAATAAAACCGCCGCTGTGTTCATAATTATCAAAAAAGCCAACAAAACCATAATGGCAGCTGACGTCTTCTCAACAAAAGCCCTTTCGGGGCTATCGGACCAAAGGAATATTTGTACTGGCAACACCGTTGCAGGATCGGAAATACCACCAGGAATGTCAACGATAAAAGCCACCATACCAATCATCAGCAAAGGCGCCGTTTCACCCAAAGCCTGCGCCATCCCGATGATACCGCCGGTTAGCATGCCTGGCATAGCCAGCGGTAGAACGTGTTGCATAACAACTTGAACTTTTGAAGCACCCATACCCATCGCCGCTTCCCGAATTGACGGCGGCACAGACTTTATGGCGGCACGACTGGAGATAATAATGGTAGGCAAGGTCATGAGAGTAAGAACTAAACCACCGACAATCGGTACAGAGCGTGGAACGCCAAAAAAGTTAATAAAAATAGCCAGACCCAACAAGCCGAATATAATAGAAGGCACGGCGGCCAAATTATTCACATTGACCTCTATCAGGTCGGTCCAGCGATTTCTTGGCGCAAATTCCTCTAGATAAATTGCAGCTGAGACGCCAATAGGAAAACTCAGCAGAATCGTAATTATTAGCGTATACAACGAACCCATGGCGGCTCCGCCAATACCGGCCAATTCGGGCTCTCTGGAATCACCACTGGAAAAAAACGCGCGATTAAATTGTTTCTCAATGACTCCCTCAGCAATTAATTGAGCTACATAGAGCTGCTGCTTTTCACTCACCTTTCCGGTAAAAGCGCCTTCACTGGAGTCGATACTCTTAAAATAAGTATCTACATCGTCACTGGCTAATAACCAAAGCGTTTCATTGCTGCCTAATAAACCGGGATTTTCTGCGATACGGTCTTGTAGATGATAGGCCCCACCTGGGCTAATCAGTCTATACATATCACGCTTTTCTTTACGCCCCGATACATCAGGAAATTTATTGCGCAAAGATTGCTTAACTAAAGCCTCAAAATTTGCTGCTCGAAGATCCGCCGAAGTATAACCAGCATCAAGTCCGAGCACTTGCGCATCGTAGTGTATGTCCAATTCGATATAAGACTGAAAAAAGGCACCGTGACCCTTACTAATAATGTCGGTAAAAAGAACCACCACACAAGCAAGGCCAAAAAAAATGGAAGCCAGACCATAGAGCCGAAAACGACGCTCCGCACGATTACGCCGTACCAGCGTTTTACGAACCAAATCGATCGTCTTCACTTCGGCTTCGTTACTCATATTCTTCTCGATATTTCCGCACGACATGCAACGCAATAAAGTTCAAACTTAAGGTAACCACAAACAACATAAGACCGAGAGCAAAAGCTGCCAGCGTTTTGGGGCTGTCAAACTCTTGGTCTCCCACCAACAGAGTCACTATTTGAACAGTCACAGTGGTGACTGAATCCAAAGGATTAGCTGTCAAATTAGCCGCCATGCCCGCAGCCATCACCACTATCATAGTTTCACCGATAGCCCGTGATACAGCCAACATGACACCGCCGACTATGCCCGGTAAAGCTGCGGGGAATATCACTTTGCGCACCGTTTCAGACTGGGTTGCACCAAGCGCCAATGAGCCATCTCGCATCGATTGTGGCACAGCCGATATCACGTCATCAGCCAGCGATGATACAAAAGGAATAATCATTACCCCCATTACAAGGCCGGCGGCCAAAGCGCTCTCCGAAGAAACCGTAAGACCCATCGCAGTGCCGGTATCACGAATAAATGGCGCTACCGTCAGTGCGGCAAAAAAACCGTAAACAACCGTAGGAATACCCGCCAATACTTCAAGAGCAGGCTTGGCTATCGACCGTAGACGAGAGCTGGCATATTCGGACAGGTATATGGCAGATAGCAGGCCAACGGGAACTGCCACAGTCATCGCAATGACCGTGATCAACATAGTGCCTGCAAATAGCGGAATGGCCCCAAAAGCGCCGGATGAGCCAACCTGATCCGCTCGAATAGACATTTGCGGGCTCCAGCTCAAACCGAACAAGAAATCAGTAACTGGCACACTACGAAAGAACATCAACGATTCAAAAAGTACTGATAGAAGAATTCCCAACGTAGTAAAGATAGCTATACAAGAGCAGCCCAATAAAAATCCGCGAAAGACCTTCTCAACTTCCTGACGAGCTCTAAGCTGAGGCGTTATTTTAAACCAGGCGAAAGTTCCCCCTATCACGGCTAGGGAAAGCAATAAGGCCGACACATACCAACGCGAGCTATTGCGTAGTTTTGCCAATTGCTCACCCGCTGCAACAATGGCACCGCTATCCTTTCCTGCCTGTAAATTACCTGCCGCAATATTTTCGATCTTGTTTATTAGTAGGTTCGCGTCAGCCAGAGATTGGGGCTGAATATCTTGCGGTAAGCTGGAAAATAACAATCGGGTTATTAGTGGTTCGCTAAACAGGGCCCAGCCAGCAAGCAGAAGCAAGGCGGGCATACCACACCAGATCGCGGCCCTCGCCCCATAATAAAACGGCAGAGAATGTAAATGACGAATTCCACCAAGAGGTTTAACTAAGGCGACAGATCGCCGATAACCGTAATAATACGATAGCGCGATCAAGCTAATCAGCAGTAAAAATAAGGTCGAAAGGCTCATATCTGTCTATTGCTAATCTTTTAAGTGTGAAATTACAACTCGCTTAACGGGTTGTACCATTTTAAACAGCGTGACCCGCAATTTCTGCGGGTCACGCTAACTTGCCAGTATAAGTACCAATCTATAAATCAGTCCCGCTCATCGCTGACAAATTCTTGACGTCAGCGCCAATCGTCGCTCGGGCATCATCTGATAGAGGGATCATACCCTTATCCGCCAGATATCCTTCCTCTCCCCAAGCTTTTTCGCTGGTAAATTCTGCCATGTATTCAGCAATACCCGGTATTACACCGACGTGTGCCTTTTTTACGTAGACATAAAGTGGACGACTAATTGGGTAAGATTTGTCAGAAATAGTCTCAAAGGTTGGTGCACTGCCTTCTACAATAGAACCTTGTACCTTATCGCTATTCTGGTCAAGAAAACTAAATCCAAAAACACCTAATGCATTAGGATTTGAATCAAGCTTTTGCACGATCAAATTATCATTCTCACCAGCCTCTATATAAGCGCCATCCTCTCGGATAGTATGGCATGTCGCTTTATATTGGTTTTTGTCCTTTTTCTTAATCGCTGCAATCCAGGAGTATTTTTTACAGCCACCTTCCATCGCCAACTCTGCAAAAGCGTCACGTGTACCCGATGTTGGCGGAGGACCCAGCACTTCAATTCTCTGCTCTGGTAACGAAGAGTTCACCTGTTTCCAGGTCTTATGAGGGTTGGCTACCAACGTCTCAGTTCCATCGGGGTTAGGAACTTCAGCTGCCAATGCCAAAAAGATATCTTTTCGCGTCAGTGACAGAACAGGGGCCTTGTTGGAGTTGGCCAGAGCGATGCCGTCGTAACCAATCAATACTTCAACTACATCTTTAACCCCATTGGCCTGACAAGACTCAAATTCGGATTTCTTTATACGACGGGAAGAGTTTGTAATATCAGCTGTCTTTGCACCAACACCGGTACAAAACAACTTCATTCCGCCACCGGAGCCTGTAGACTCGATTTTTGGTGTCTTCATACCGCTGGACCGACCAAAACGTTCTGCAACCACAGTTGCGAATGGGTAAACGGTAGAAGAACCCACAACACTAACGTAATCACGAGACTGAGCTAGCACAGTATTTGCCAGGCCTCCGGCTAATACAGCCGCAGCAACTATCAAAGCTTTCTTTTTCATAAGTATTCTCTCATTTGCCTATCTAAGGTTAATGGACTCATATTTGATCCAGCTATGATCTTAGGTAGTAAGGGTGACAATAATGTGACTTTTATATGACAGTTGTATTACAGGCGGGTTTTTTGGTGCTGAACGTGTATCATTAGCCAAAATTAGCAAGTATTTCTCTATTATGACGACATCTAATGATACTCCCGCTCCTGCTCCTGCTGAGCTTAGCCTTGCTCAGCAAGAATTACTGCGGGAAACAGCTAAAATCCCCTGGTCCGAGCTGGAGCATTTTTTCGCCAATGGCACGACTATTTATGTTGCTGCCGAGCTGGATCTCATCACAGTGGCGCTGGCAGTGAAAGATGACGATGCGGAACTCATTAAGCTCTGGATGGCAGAGGGGAAAGTGGGGCAAGTAAGCAACGAGCAGGCTCTGGAATGGCATAACAAAGCGCTGACCTTATGGACGGTCGTGGTAAAGCCGTGGATTCTAGTGCAGACGCCAAGGCTCTAAATGAGAGCCGATAGGGGTATATAACTCAGTCTTGTTTTGATCGTGCCGTCTGACTTAGGCGAAAAAAACAACTAAATGTACTTCCCTCGCCCACTTTACTATCAATTTTTAGCCGACCTTTGTGCCTAATTAGCACATGTTTGACTATTGCCAGGCCCAGTCCGGTACCGCCATGAGCGGTAGAGCGGCTACTCTCAACTCGATAAAATCGTTCAGTCAAGCGCGGGATCTGAGAGCGATCAATACCGATACCCGTATCTCTTACGCTAAACACAGCCCACTCACCCTTCTCCTGCCAGGACACCTTGATTTCACCTCCTGCTGGCGTATATTTACACGCATTGTTAACCAGGTTACTAAACGCGCTGTGTATTTCTCTTTCATTGCCGATTAGACATAAACCAACATCAGCATCAATGGTGACTTGTTTGTCGGCGGCAAGTTTTATCCGTGCATCCTCCGCCAGCAAGGCTGACATGCCAGCGACATTAATTGGATTACGAGAGTGATCTGCTTCGCCCTCAGACTCTAACCGAGTCAATAACATCAAATCATCGACCAGATGTTCCATTCGGGTGCACTGACCAGTCATTTGGTGCAGCGCCTTTGATACTAAAGCATCCTCACTAAACGGCATGCTTTGTATTGCCTCCAGATAGCCGCCAATAACGGTCAGAGGTGTACGCAACTCATGCGAAACATTGGCTACGAAGTCAACTCGCATTTGCTCCATGCGTTTTATCGCAGTGACATCCCGGGCAAACAGCAAGCGATTATTATTGCCAAAAATCGTGATCTCTATACGCAAACGCTGATTCCGTTTGTGGGGTGTAGCTATCTCCAGACCCTTGCGATATTTACCCTTGTTAAAATACCGAACAAACTCCAGGTCGCGAAGCAAATTAACCAGCAACTGCCTTTTATCTCGAGGATATTGTAGCCCCAGCAGCTGCCCTGCTGCGTTATTACACCATTCAATCGATCCATCGCTATCAATCATCACCACCGCATCAGATAATGATGCCAGGGCCTCTCGCATATATTCCGATTCTGACTGCAACGACGCGAATTGCTGGTCCGCGCGCCGACGCTGATGATAGACGCGATCCATCATCGTCGACCATACGGCCCGACTATGTGGAGGATACTGGGTTTCTTCTCTAGCCAACCAACGAGCCATCTGCTTAAGCTTGCGTAACTCGTAGAAAACAAATATCAATAATCCAATAACTAAGCCGATAACAGTGTGAGAAAAAAACCAACCAAGACTTGTGGCCAGCAGGCAGATACCCACTGCAATCTGAATTTCAGCTGAAATTGTTTTCACGAATATTGTGTCTCTGCTTCGGGGGAAAAGCGATAGCCTGTGCCTCTGACAGTCTGAACAAAACCACTTACGTCAACGGGCGCTTCGAGCGCCTTGCGCAAACGCCGAATATGAACATCCACGGTGCGCTCCTCCACGTAGACATTGCCTCCCCAGACATGATCCAGTAATTGCCCACGACTGTATGCACGCTCTGGATGAGTCATAAAAAAATGCAACAGACGATACTCGGTAGGGCCCATGTCAATTTGTTGCTGCTGCAGCTTGACTCTATGACTGGCCTGATCCATTACTAACGGGCCAAACACCAGCTTTTCACCGCTGAGCGCCGGGCTGGAACGGCGCAATAAGGCTCGAACTCTTGCCACCAGCTCTTTAGTAGAAAAAGGTTTTCTGACGTAATCGTCAGCACCGGATTGCAAACCTTGCAGCATATTGTCTTCTTCAGCCTTGGCGGTAAGCATAATAACCGGGATACTCGCAGTGACTTCATCCTTTTTTAAGCGCCTAATCAGTTCTAAACCACTAACATTAGGCATCATCCAATCCAGTAGAATCAGGTCCGGCTGGTGATCTACGATTACGGCGTGAGCTTCAAGTCCATCCGCAGCCTCCAGACAATTGAAGCCCTGCATCTCTAACCCCATGCGTATCATATCCCTTATCGGAGCTTCATCATCAACAATGAGAATCGTTGCACCGCTCATTCAACCTCCAACAGCTGTATAACCATCTATCGAGCTACTGTTACAATTTTATATGACACTAATGTTACAAGCTTGGCGAATTATATGACAGGCTCTCGACAATACGACGGATCCTTTAGCTATGTAAGAGAAGAATAGGCACACTGAGTGTAGGGTTTAGTACAAAAAACAGTCAATTCCAAGTTTTTGGCGCCAAGGTCAGTTATAATCGCCGCCCCTAATGTGCTTGAGCTCCAATGAACAAACCAGCCGAACTTTTTTCCTACCGTAAATACTGGGCTGAATGCTTTGGCGTTGCGGAATTTTTACCTACCTGCCGTCAGGAGATGGATGCTCTTGGCTGGGATAGTTGCGACATTATTATTGTTACCGGTGATGCTTATGTTGATCACCCCTCCTTTGGCATGGCCGTTATAGGTCGCACATTGGAAGCACAGGGTTTCAGGGTGGGCATTATCGCTCAACCCGACTGGACCAATAAAAGAGACTTTCAACAATTAGGCAAACCCAATTTATTTTTTGGCGTTACTGCTGGCAACATGGATTCCATGATCAATCGCTATACGGCGGACATGAAGATACGCCGCGATGACGCCTATACGCCCAATAATGAAGGTGGCAAACGCCCTGATCGAGCTGTCACCGTATATGCGCAAAGAGCAAGGGAAGCATTCAAAGGCGTACCTATTATCATCGGTAGTATCGAGGCTAGCTTGCGTCGAATTGCGCACTACGATTATTGGAGCAACAAGGTACGACGCTCGGTTTTACTCGATTCCAAAGCCGATATTTTGCTATTCGGTAATGCCGAAAGAGCTATCGTTGAATTGGCGCACCGCTTGGCAAACGGCGAAGAAATCAGTGCAATACAAGATATTCGCGGCACGGCCTTTGTTCGTAAAACGATGCCTGCCGGTTGGATAGAAGTTGACTCTACTGAAGTTGATCGACCGGGTAAAATTGAGACCTTGATAAATCCCTACGATTGGGAAAAAGACAGTGCGGATAAGGCTTGCGCCAGCGGAGAACAAAATGCTCCGGCAACGCAAGCAGTACAGACAGTCACCGTTCTAGACCTTGAGGACAAAGCACCACGTTATGTCCGTCTACCTCACTATGATCAAGTCAAAATTGATCCTATTCTCTATGCCCATACGTCCAGGGTTCTGCATCTGGAAACCAACCCGGGCAATGCCAAGCCGCTGGTACAACGCCACGGCAATCGAGATGTCTGGTTAAATCCGCCACCTATCCCTCTCACAACCGAGGAAATTGACGGCGTATTTGACCTCACCTACGCCAGAGCTCCACACCCAAGCTATGGCGATGCCAAAATTCCAGCATGGGATATGATCCGTTATTCGGTCAATATTATGCGTGGCTGTTTTGGCGGTTGCACCTTCTGCTCTATCACTGAACACGAAGGACGAATAATTCAAAGCCGCTCCGAAGATTCCATAATTCGTGAAGTTGAAGCCATCCGCGATAAAACTGAAGGTTTCACCGGTGTCATATCAGATCTTGGCGGACCCACGGCGAATATGTGGCGCTTAGCTTGTAAAAGTCAAAAAATCGAAGAAAGCTGCCGTCGCTTATCGTGTATATTCCCAGGTATCTGTAAAAACCTGAATACAGACCAAACCCCACTAGTTCACCTTTATCGCCGCGCTCGCAACTTACCAGGCATCAAAAAAGTTCTAATCGCCTCTGGCTTACGCTACGACCTGGCTGTCGAGACACCTGAATACGTTAAAGAACTGGTCACTCACCATGTTGGTGGGTATCTAAAAATCGCCCCTGAACATACGGAAGACGGCCCACTTAACCAAATGATGAAACCGGGCATGGGCACCTACGATAAATTCAAAACCATGTTCGAGAAATACTCCAAAGAAGCTGGGAAAAAACAATACCTTATTCCCTACTTCATTGCAGCTCACCCTGGTACCACAGACGAAGACATGATGAACCTGGCTTTATGGTTAAAGGCCAATGGTTTCAAAGCTGATCAGGTGCAAACTTTCTATCCCTCACCTATGGCATTGGCAACAGCCATGTACCACAGCGAACAAAATCCGCTTAAGCGCATTTCACGCCGACGCGGCAATCGCATAACAACGGCGAAAGGCTTGCGGGCCAGAAGGCTACACAAAGCATTTTTACGCTATCACGACCCGGATAACTGGGAAATTTTACGCGATGCTTTACGACGAATGGGCAGAACTGACCTGATTGGTAACGGAAAACATCAACTTATTCCAAGAACACAGCCACGAAGCTGGGCCACACAAAAAGCGGGTAAACCCATGCTCACTCAGCATACTGGACTACCACCCAGAGATGACGGAAGTAACAAAAGAAAGGGCGAAAATATACGCCGTGGACGGAAACCCGCCACACGTCGCTAATCAGGCGCAGATTTCACACTCAGCCGCCTCGGGGCCGGCTAACCAGTTTTTCTCGCAAGAGGGGCATTTTATTTTAGCCGTACAACAATGATAGCAGGCCCACTGCTCACGGCCTGTAGCATCATGCCCCAAACAGCGCACCAAACGGCGTTCACATAGCTCACAATCCAAAACAGGGGATTCATTGTCGCATTGTCGGCACGCCCAGATATCCAGGCCATAACGATAGCCTACCAACCTCATCTGCCCTTCTTCGCAGCTATTACAGCGCATCAAATTAATCCCTGAATAATTTGAGCACATTATGCCAGCCCAAAGTCAGTAGAAAAGTTACCGCTCAGACATTAAATATTACTGGCTAACGCAGCGTCTAGTCGCACAAGATCTTGTGATCTTTTTGCATACTTACGTGCTAGTCCTTCTACCGAAGCTATCTGATCTATGCGACCGATTTCCAACAGATAGCTCAGCTTTGCCAAATAAAACTCGAACTCTTCAGGTTTGAGAGTTATCGCAACATCAATATTGCTCAATGCTGTAGCCAGGTCGCCGTCCAACTCTGCGTTATGTGCTTTTCCAGCGTAAAAAAATGGATTTTTCTCGTGGTAGCTATTAAGTTTTCGATGATACCGGCTCGCCATCTCTGGTCGCTCAGTCATCTGATAGAGCGTCACCAGATTTTGTAAGGCACTACGATAGGCAGGACTAAGTTCCAGCGCTTTCAAATAGCTGAACTCCGCCGCGTCTAACTGATTATTGGTACGATACAGATAACCCAGATTGGTCCACAAGGATTCAGATTCAGGGTCAAGCTTTAATGCCGTAAGTAGATGGCCAAATGCCTCTGTCGGCTTATTCGCTTCCAGATACTCAATAGCGATATTGTTATAATGCTGCGCCAGAGCCTGCTCATCGCTAATGGTATACACCAGATCAGCACGATAATAGTCCTGTGGGTTAATATCCGCGGTAAATACCTGAGTTTTACCTATTTTCCCGCCCACATTGACATGGCGGGCTATTTTGATGAGTTCTCCCTGCTTCTCCCACTGAGGTTTAACCTCTACCTGCTGATAATGCATATCCAGGTCAGCATAACGTCCCATGGCGATATATAAATGAGAATAAGCCAGGCAATTGGCTCGTCCTGAACGGAATACTTCTTCTGCAGTACCGCTAAAACCGCCATCATAACGCAAACCCAGCGTGCCATTACGATGGATAGCCGTATTCAGTGCTCGTAGACGCTGCTTGGAATTGGGAACCGATAATACATAATAATCAAGAAACGCCTTCATTTCAGGGGTGAGATAAAGTGGGTCAATTAGAGGCGTTATGGCTAGAGCCTTGTCGACGGATAGGTCGGTCTGCTCCAGATGTAATGCAGGAAGCGCGGCCAGATTTTGCCTGTGGTGCTGGGCACAGGACGATAACAACAATATGAGTAATAATAACCAGCAAACACGCATGAGCCTAACCTCGCTGCTTACGCTTTAGACACTGTAGCCTACAATTAATTTCATTAACATGTGAACCGCAGAGAAATTATCGACGTATAAGCCACCGATAGAAACAAAACACACTGGAGAACATTATGCGCCGCCTACTAATTGCACTACTCGCTGTAACCAGCATGAGCTTTACTTTTTCAACAACTACTGCCCAGGCAGCAGAGGCAGATACACAAACAGGTACTGTCGTTGTGTTCCGAGAAAAGAGTCGTCAACGAGCCAGCTACAAAGTGTTCCTACAGAACAGTTCCATTGGCCGATTAGACATCAATGAATACATATCCGTTGAATTACCTGTAGGAGACTATATCGTTGGTTCTAGCCTGCCTACCAAAGAGAATATCACTGTATCAGTGCGCTCGGGAGAAACAACCTACGTAAATAGTCAGCTGGTCAAGCGTTCAAATAAGTTCAAGGTCAGCTATAACGAAGTGGATCAGGATCTAGCGATAGAATCTATGCCCGACCTGCAAGGTCAAATTTAACGCATATTTACCCGTAAACAATTGTCCAGGGCGCCCTTCAAAGGCGCCTTTTTTGTTCCCTCTCTAGAAATTACTTTAACTCCAGTAAGCCAGACCGCATGTATTCTGCTTATATCATAATGAGTTAAGCAGCCTGTTTCTTTATAGCAAATAGATTTTTGACGACCTGCTGCCTGCTATGGTGTACTGGTTGTGATGCGGCCCATATTCCTAACGAATTTGGGGTCTACTATAAATCAAAGGCGTACATTAAAAATCAAGCATCGTGAAGGGTTATATAGAACGTAAGATACTCCCCCAGCAAAGAGATGAGCCTATGAAAAGACATAAGAGAGACATGAACCAACGTGCATATCAGCGTGGTTATCACGCAGGGCTATGTGGCAAGGACCGCGAAGCTTGCCCGCACGAGAACATGGCGCAAAGGGAACAATGGTTAGGCGGATGGCTAGAAGGGCGTGATGCCCAGTGGTCTGCAATGACCGGTATATCGGGTCTATCTGAACTATCCAGAGTGGAAAGTGCTTAAACCACTCGATTCCACTAAAACCCGCCACGGCGGGTTTTTTTTGTCCTTAATAAAACCGCTGCTTAAACCGGTGTTTTCCTGAGTATCCTGGCGCAATCGCCTATTAAACGGGGCCCCTGGTAAATAAAACCGGTATAAAGTTGAACCGCTTTAGCACCCGCCTGCCGTTTAGCCAGCGCATCCTCTGCACACATAATGCCTCCTACTCCAATGATAGGTAATTTTCCTTCGAGCACATCGGTCAACTCAGAGATGATACGCGTCGAGGCAGTAGTCAACGGAGCGCCGCTCAAGCCACCGGCTTCATCACCGTCCGGCAAATATGACACAGCCTCTTTGGCAATCGTTGTATTAGTAGCTATAACACCATCCATGCCCGAATCGACCAGCGTTTTAGCCACTGACTCAACATCAGCCAGGGCCAGATCCGGGGCAATTTTTACGGCTATAGGCACTAAGCGACCATACTGTCCGGCTAATTGCTGCTGTGCTTCTTTTAATTCCCCTAACAAACGCTTGAGAGGCTCACCAAACTGTAAATCCCTGAGGCCCGGGGTATTGGGCGATGAGAGATTCACTGTAATATAGGATGCATGCGGATACGCTTTACGCAGACAGATAAGGTAATCGTTCACGGCCTCATCGGCCGGGGTGTCCTTGTTTTTGCCAATATTGATACCAAGCACACCCTCAAATTGGCTTTTATTTACGTTGCTTAACAGCTTATCAATACCGTCATTATTAAAACCCATACGATTAATAATGGCTTGGGCTTGAGGCAAACGAAATATACGTGGTTTGGGGTTACCCGGCTGCGGCTTTGGGGTCACTGTACCAACTTCGATAAAACCAAAACCCAAACCCGACAATGCGGGTAAATAGGCACCGTTTTTATCTAGCCCCGCTGCCAGACCAACCGGATTGGCTAGCTGTATCCCCATCAGTTCAACCGGGTCGGCTTCGGGCTTATCGGCAAACGGATAGATACCTACTTTCGCCAAGGCAGTTAGCGCATGGAACGATACGTCATGAGCCGCTTCCGCGGGCAAAAGAAAGAGCCCAGACTTAACCAAGGAATACATGTGTTACTCCACAAAAAGCGGCTAGTGTAGCGAATTCAGCCTGCCAGAAACAGTCCCGGGCACCTCTGAGTACATTGCCATTGTTCAGAGGCGCCCTATATACCATTCTTTGCCAGCGCAGCAAGCTCACGTACAGCAACCATAAACATCGCGAAGGGATCTTCGCCGTCGGAACCCAAACCAGTAAAAATATGTTGCCATCGACTGACCTGCTCTGGGCGCTCTTCTATCCAGGCTTCTAAACACAAACCCGCCTCTGATTCACCATCGTGCCTGCACCTGATTACTGCCGCTGCAATAGCGCATTGACATGAGACTATCTCATCCAACAAACCCTCTCGAGCAATCGCCTGCCAGGAATTGTGCACTCTCACGGCAAAGACTTTGGAAGATAACGCAGTGAGATGCAAGACCTCACCTACGCGAAAAAATACCTGAGCAGCATCTAGCGTTTCAACATCTAATTCAGAGGCAATAACACTTATTTCCAGCGCTGCAAATAATTGAGGTATAGAAGCCAACAAGGAAGACAGGTCCTCTGGGGCGCCGCGGCTAACAAAGCGATTATACCTGGCTCTCCAGAATTCCTCCAAATCCCTATGAAACAGATCGCTGATGTTACCAGCGACCTCTTCGACCGGCTTCGAGAAACGGTAGACCAAATCTGCGATGTCATCACCGGCGGCAGTATTTCTTAACATCCACCGCACAGTACCGTGAGCCAAGCGAATCAACGCTACATGCAGGTCTGCTTGCACCTCGCTCTCAACCTGATAGTCCAGTGATTGAATCTGCCCCGTCAGCTGGTGGATACCATAAATATCCCTGACTGCGATATAGGCTTTAACAATTCTTTCCACTGACGCACCCGTACTTTCCTGTAGGCGGTAAATGAAGGTAATGCCTACATGATCAACAAGATCATTTGCCAACTGTGTTGCAGTTATTTGGCGCCGCAAACTGTGCACGGACATTTCTTTTGCGAAACGCTGACAAAGCACTTCAGGAAAAGACGTTTGTAAATCGCGAAAAGTGTAATCGTCTTTGACCAGTTGGGTATCAATCAGATTATTCTTAATATCAGACTTGGTATAAGCCATTATGACCGCAAGCTCCGGTCTGGTTAAACCTTTGCCATCCACCTGCCTTTCGGCCAGGGCCTCCTCGTCAGGAATGAACTCCAGCGACCGCACCAGCAGCCCCTGACTCTCAAGTGCATGAATATAGCGCTGATATTCTCCCGCACGGACTAACGATTGTTTGTGAGCGAGGCTAAGCGCCGCCGCTTGACGGTAGCTACCCTGCAATACCTTTGCAGCAACTTCATCGGTCATTTTTTCGAGTAGTTGTAATCGCTGTTTACGGGTGAGATCACCATTCGCGACGATGGTATTTAGCAGAATTTTTATATTCACCTCAAAATCTGAACAATTAACCCCACCGGCATTATCTATAAAGTCGGTATGAACTCGACCCTCACACAGGGCAAACTCCACACGCCCCAACTGCGTCATTCCAAGGTTTCCGCCCTCCCCGACAACCTTGGCTCCAAGTTCATTGCCGTTAATCCTGACATGGTCATTCGCTCGGTCGCCTACATCCTCATTGGATTCTTTACTCGACTTAACATAGGTGCCGATACCGCCATTCCAAAGCAAATCTACAGGTGATTTTAGAATGGCGGAAATCAATTGATTAGGAGTAAGTTGATCCGCCTCTATATTGAGACAAGCTTTAAGCTCTGGCGATATGATGATGGATTTTGCCGCTCTCGAAAAGACTCCGCCACCTGCCGATAAAAGACTGGAGTCATAGTGATCCCAGCCAGCCTGAGGTAAGGCAAAAAGTCGCGAGCGTTCTGTGAAACTCGCAGCAGCATCAGGATTGGGATCGATAAAGATATGAGCATGATCAAAAACCGCCACTAAACGAATTTGCTCTGAAAGCAACATGCCGTTACCAAACACGTCGCCCCCCATGCCACCGATGCCCACAACGGTAAAAGGCTGTTTCTGGATATCAATCCCCATTTCACGGAAATGACCTTGCACAGAGACCCATGCGCCTCTGGCAGTGATCCCGATCTTTTTGTGATCGTAACCAACACTACCACCGGAAGCAAAGGCGTCATCAAGCCAAAAACCATATTCTGCCGCTAATTGATTGGCAATGTCAGAAAAGGTAGCGGTGCCTTTATCAGCGGCTACAACCAGATACGGATCAGCATCATCTCTAATACGAACCTGCTGAGGGTGAACAATTTCACCATCGAGCAAGTTATCAGTGACATCCAAAAGACCGCGGATAAAATCCTTATAACAGGAAACTACTTCTGCTCGAATCAAGTCACCATTGTCTGTGTCTGGCAAGCGCTTGGCAACAAAGCCACCCTTTGCTCCCACTGGGACAATAATCGAATTTTTCACTTGTTGGGCTTTCATTAAACCCAACACTTCAGTGCGATAGTCTTCCGGACGATCCGACCAGCGCAACCCTCCTCGAGCCACCTTGCCGCCCCGTAAATGCACGCCTTCAACGCGCGGAGAGCATACGAATATTTCATACTTCGGTCGCGGCAGTGGCGCTTCCTTTATTGACCCAACGTCAAATTTAAGAGATATATAGTTGTGTGCCCTGGACTCGGAATTCAACTGATAGTAATTTGTGCGTAAAGTGCAGTTTATTAATTCAAGATAGTGGCGAATCACCTGATCTTCGTTCAAGCTGCTGACCAAGTCTAACTGAGAGATAATGTCCTGAGATAGCTGGCCCTCCACCTCTTGCGTATCAGTCTGGCTCATAGATTCGGGATTAAGACGCAAATCAAATAGTCGTAATAGATTGACGGTAATCGAGGTATGACTACCCAGAGTCTCTGCAATAAAGACCTCACTAAAGCCAAAAGCCAGCTGTTTCATATAACGCGCATAGCCACGTAAGAGTGATATTTCTCGCCAATTCAGCTTCGCAGAAAGTAGTAAGCGGTTAAAGCTGTCACTTTCCATATCTCCGTGCCAGATCCGCAAAAATGTTTCTTCAAAGGTTTCCTGAACGGTTTCCAGCGATAAGGGTTCTATCGCTAAATGAGACAAGGCGAAGTTATGTATCCAGACACACTGTTGTCTTTTATCTCTTATTTGATAAGGCCTCTCCGTCATCACCTTGAGGCCCAACTGTTCCAGTAACGGGATCACTTCGGACAGAACTAAAGGCTCGCTCAGATGATAAAGATCCAGTCGTAGAACATCCCTCTTATCCTCGGGCAGGCGATAAAAGCGCAGCGCTATCGGCGAAGATTGGTGAAGCCTTTGCATATAGCTGACATCACGCACGGCAGTTGTCGCTGAAAAATCATCTTGGTATCCACGAGGGAAAGCCTCCAGATAACGTGATGCAGACTCAGTTCCACGCTCTTCTCCGAATTCATCTAACAATGCACTGCGAAACTGTTCTTTCCAGGGAGTAACCAATTGTTGGATCTGCTCGGCTATCGAACCAAGATCTATGCCGAGGCTCTCTCTATCACCCAAATGAAACAGATAATAGGTACGTGTTAAGGCTGAATCGGAAAACCAGGTATTGAATTGCGATTCGGAAGATTGCAAAACGCCACTCAGAAAGTCCTGAATCTTAAGTCGTAACTCTGTGTTATATAAATCTCGGGGCAAATACACCAGACAAGACAAAAACTTGTCGTAGGCGTCGAGACTCCAGAATACACGGACTTGTCGACGCTCCTGTATACGATTAATGCCGGTACAGATACTGAATAAATCTTGTTCTGAAGTATGAAACAGCTCTTCTCGGGGATAGGTTTCAAGCACCCGCATTAAGTGGCGTGCGTCGTGGCTGCCTGGGGACAGGTCAGACTTGGTCACAATGCCACTCACCTTGCGGCGTATAACGGGGATATTCCTCACTGATGTGGTATAGACATAGGAGGAATACAAGCCCATAAATCTATATTCGCTGACAATCCGCCCCTTATCATCAAATTCACGGATAGAAATAATCTCCGGATAGACGTCACGATTAACACGACTGCGGTTGCCACTGCGGCTAAAAACCAGAATGCCACTGCAGTGCTCTGTTAATGCGGGCTCTTTTAGGGCACGTTTCAGTTCTTTTATACCTGTACTCTGAAAGCTGCGCCAAAGCCCGTGTTTGTCTTCATCAATAGAACTGATTTTGGGAGAATTGCCGCTATATTCGACAGTTAGCCTTTCAAAACCCATAAAAGTGAAGTTGTTTTCCAGCAACCAGCTTAGAAAAGTAGCGGCTTCTTCTCGATCCTCGGTACAGGGGCCTCCGGAACTGTTGCGAGTAAAGCCCAGCGCGTCTTGCAAGCGTTGCTGCATTGCCAGCCAATCCTCGACTACCAGAGTCACATCGCGAAGTACGCCAAAAATGGCCGCTCGAATGGCCGCTAGTTCGTTTTTATCCCTGGTGCGTGTAATCTCCAGATAAAGCAGCGCTTCTTGACTGCAGACAGTCGCGTGTTCATCCGCCATGCCGAGCAAATCGTGCCGCTCATCTCTGCACACACTTAACACAGTGCTGTGAATCGAGTGGATGACCAGGTTACGGCGATTGAGTTCTAGGCGCACAGAGTTCATCAGAAATGGCATATTGGCCGCCAACACCATGATCACTGTGCGATTTGACTGCCAGCCGTCTCCTTCAAGGCTCGGGTTGGCTACGCTGATAATCGGGCTGTTGCCGTCAAAATGGCGAATAAACTGCCATAAATGCATAACGAGGCCGAATATATCCTCCAATCTTCGACCTTCGAGCTCCTCTGTCGGGAAGGATTCGAGGTATTGATCAACAAATTCACCCACCGAAACTTGCGCGGGCCCACTCAATCGACTCGCTACCTGCTCGCGTATGTGCGTCAATAACTTGACTCTGTCGCCGGCCCAAATCATAAATCCCCCACAATCGAGTAATTTTTACTGCTGGTAACTAGCATTATACAATCGGAGTGGTTATAAATACGCCTCGTTTAACGATACGTTAAAAACATATTTCATTGTCTTACAATTTAAATCAATAAACAGGGTGCCAAAAGCAGCAAATGAACCTACATCATGAATTTTCCCGGTTACGTAATCACCTGAACCAACAAATTATAGGTCAACGCCACCTGACTGATTGCCTGCTAATCGCGCTACTGGCAAATGGTCACCTTCTCGTTGAGGGTGCACCAGGGCTGGCCAAAACACGCGCTATAAAATCCTTGGCTGAGGTTATTGAAGGCAGTTTTCACAGAGTCCAATTCACCCCTGATTTACTCCCTGGTGATGTAACAGGTACCGATATCTTCCGCCCGGAGGACGGCAGCTTCATATTCCAGCATGGCCCCGTATTCCATAATTTGGTGCTAGCAGATGAGATCAACCGGGCGCCGGCTAAAGTACAATCAGCCTTGCTGGAAGCCATGGCAGAACAGCAAGTCAGCGTGGGTCGGCATACTTACCCATTGCCGGAGCTATTTTTAGTTATGGCCACCCAGAACCCTATAGAACAGGAAGGCACCTACCCTCTGCCAGAAGCGCAACTTGATCGCTTTCTCATTCATGTCAACGTTGGCTATCCGGATACAGCCGCTGAACACGCTATTCTCAAGCTTTCTCGTGAAGAAGATTTGGGGCTAGACAGCACAAGCAGCGTACATACAACCCAAGAGGTAGTTTTTGCTGCTCGTAAAGCTGTATTAGAGGTGCACCTTGCTGAACCGGTAGAAAATTACCTGGTACAACTGATAATCGCCACCCGCGAACCAGATAAGTACGATCCTAAATTAAGTAGCTGGCTGGAATACGGTGCTAGCCCACGTGGCACCATTGCACTGGAGCGCTGCGCCCGGGCGCACGCCTGGCTGCGAGGCAAAGACTTTGTTACTCCTGAAGACGTCAAAGCCGTGGCCCACGATGTATTACGTCATCGCTTAATACTCAGTTTTGAGGCTGAAGCCAGCGGTGTCACCAGTGATGATGTCATTGATCAGTTATTGCGCAAGGTGCCAGTCGCCTAATGCGAGCAACGGGTAAAAGCAAACTGGATATACCCGGCGGAGCCTTCACTAAACTGGAAGATCTGCTGGCTCTACGACATAGTGCCGCCAGCCTGGTGCGCAAATCGCCGCCAACGGCAGGCAGTCAATTGGCCGGCAACTACCGTACACGACAGCGCGGGCGTGGACTGGACTTTGCTGAGGTTCGGCCATATCAGGCTGGCGACGACATAAGATCCATTGACTGGCGGGTAACCGCTCGTTCCAGCAAACCCCATACCCGACTTTATACTGAAGAAAAAGAACGCCCGGTACTGGTACTGTGTGATCAGCGAGCATCCATGTTCTTCGGTAGTCAAATACGGTTTAAATCAGTACAAGCTGCAAACATTGCCAGCCTGCTTGCGTGGTCTGCATTACATCACGGCGATAGGGTCGGCGGCCTGGTACTCAGTAATGATGGTCACACCGAGTGCAGACCCAAGGCCAGTAGTAAACAGGTATTACGTTTGATCAGTGATATACAGCAGGCCAATAGCAAGTTAAGCAGCTCATCCGACAACCCCGTGAGTCTGTTGATGATGTTACATGAGCTACGCCGAATTGCGCGCCCCGGCTGCGCGGTCTACCTGATCAGTGATTTTGCAGACTTTGATGAAGACTGTGTGGCACCCCTATTTCAGGTAAGCCGTCATTGTGAAGTTAATGCACTGTGTATTTACGACCCTCTTGAAAAAGCGCTCCCCGCCAAGGGTCGCTTTCAGGTTGCCCAAGGCTCACGCCGTGCGCAAGTCAATGCCGCAAATACGACTTCTCGCGATCGCTACAAAAACTGGTTTGAGCAACATCAGCAACAGGTCGAACAACTGCTGAGCGGACTGGGTATCAGCTTACAAATGGTGGCAACCAACGATGATCCACGTTTACTGCAATTTGGTCGCCGTATAAGATCAAAGGCCAGAGCATGAACGACCCGCTAAGCCAATTACGGGATATACACCTGCCAGCGACAATTTCCTGGTGGCCGCCCGCTCCTGGCTGGTGGATTCTCTTAGCGCTCATTATGTTAGCTATTAGCGCCGGTTGGTATATTCGCAGGCGTAACTATCTTCGCCTTGCCTATCGGCGGGACGCGCTTGAGAAACTACACATCATATTCAATGAATATAAGGAACACGGTTATTACCAACAGTATCTGCGAGAAATTTCTATTCTGCTAAAACAAGTGAGCCTGCATTGTCATGGTGGTAGCAATTTGGCTACTTTAAGTGGTGCAGCCTGGTGTGAATATTTACGTGAAACCTGTCCTGACGAAACTTATCATCAGTCTATTCTCGCTTTTAGCGAAGAAATTTACCGTATTCGCGGAAGCGGTGATGCCAATGGCGTAAAAACCTTTGCTGAATACTGGATTGCCCAGCAACAACTATCCAGGAGGCCTAATGTTTAGCCTTGAAATACCATGGATTTTTGCTTTGCTGCCTCTGCCACTGGCCGTTATATTTTTACTCCCCAAGGCAGCACAACAGGATGCGGCTCTGCGTGTGCCGGCGATAGAACAGTGGATGGACGCGGGAGAAAGCCAAGGTTCTCATGCCAGCTTACGCTGGCTCAGTGCAATTGCTTTAACACTCATCTGGCTGTGTTTACTGATTGCCGCCGCCAGACCCCTGTGGCAGGGGGCGCCCGTTAGCCAGCAGACCAGCGGGCGGGACTTAATGATCGCGGTTGATATATCCCATTCTATGAGTCAAAGCGATATGATTCTTCGAGGCCGAGCCGTAGACCGGCTTAGCGCTGTAAAGGCCGTGGTCGGGGAATTCGTTGAGCGTCGCAACGGCGACCGGTTAGGCCTCATTCTATTTGGCAGCGAAACTCATTTACACGTACCACTGACCTTCGATTTGCCAACGCTACGTACCTTGATTGAGGAAACACAAATCGGTTTTGCCGGCAAACGCACGGCGATTGGCGACGCCATTGGCATGGCCGTTAAACATCTAAAAGATGAGCCCAGTGATAGTCGTGTACTGATTCTTTTAACCGATGGTACAAACACCGCCGGGCAACTAAACCCGATTCAAGCGGCCCAGCTTGCCGCCAAGATTGATTTGAAGATTTACACCATTGGAGTAGGTGCAAAAGAACGGACGATGTCCGGCGCATTTGGTTCTTTTGGTAGGTCAAGCCGAGCCAGTGGCGCGGATTTCAATGAAACTGAATTGGAAAAAATCGCCAAAATTACCGGTGGCCAATACTTTAGGGCGCAGGACACGCGCACACTGGAAGAAATTTACGGATTACTCGATCAACTGGAACCTGGCAGCGAAGAAGCCGTTACTTTTCGGCCTAAGGTCTCATTGGCACACTGGCCTCTTGCTATTGCCTTGGCACTAAGTTTCCTTCTGGCCACAGTCAAATTGATCCAGCCCGGCCGGGACCAAACGCTATGAACTTGCTCGGTATCCATTGGATTAGACCTGAATGGTTACTGGCCTTGCTGCCTGCCCTATTGTTTGCTCTGTTATTATGGCGCAAAAAACCTGCCAGTGGCGCCTGGTCAGAAATCATCAGTGCCGAATTGCTACCCTACCTGTTAGCCTCACAACCACAACAAACGCCTCGCTGGCCAATCTATGGTCTTCTTCTCGCCTGGCTTATAGCGTGTCTGGCACTGGCAGGCCCGGCGCTAGAAGAATTACCCGTACCCTTATATGAAAGACAGGATGCTCTGGTTATCGTTCTGGATATGTCACCTTCCATGCTAGCACAGGATGTTAAGCCATCGCGTGTGGTCAGGGCCCGCAGGGAGATATACGATATACTCAAACAGCGAACCGAAGGCACCACGGCATTAGTCATTTATTCGGGTGACGCTTTTATCGTAAGCCCTCTGACAACCGATACCGATACAATTGCATTGCTGGTAAACGCCATATCACCGGGCACACTACCGGTGCTGGGCAACAACCCCACCGCCGCAATTGAGTTGGCCCACACCCTACTTACGGGGGCTCAGCAGGCTCGCGGCAGACTACTGTGGATAACCGACGAAATTCCGACCGATGATCTAGAACAATTGCGTGAACAGCTAACAGCCTACCCTTTCACCGTGTCTATAATGGGCATCGGTACTGCAAGCGGTGCGCCCATTCCTTTGGCTAAAGGTGGCTTTGTAAAAGACGATAAAGGCGCCATGGTTATACCTCGTTATAACTATCAAACGATGAAGCAACTGGCAGCCGACGTCGGCGGTCATTTTATCGAATCCAGTGTCGATGATCGTGATCTGGACATGTTTCTTTCCACTGCCCTGCCCGAGCTACTAGAAGACGAAGTGGTACCGGGCTCAGGTCAATTTGATCAATGGCAAGACGAAGCCCCCTGGTTGGTATTGCTACTGCTGCCACTGGCGCTGGCAGGATTTCGCCGAGGGTGGTTATTGAGCCTATGTATTGTGCCGATGTTAATGCCCTCGCCCGCGGAAGCAGGCATCTGGCAAGATTTATGGCAAAGTCCTGACCAGCAGGCGGCAAACGCTTATGAAAACGGTGAATTGGAACAAGCTGCCAGTCTTTTTGAAGATCCGGACTGGAAAGCCAGCGCGCTCTACAAAGGCGAACAATACGACAAGGCAGCAGAGCTTTGGCAGCAGGATAAGACGGCACAAGGCCACTATAACCGCGGTAACGCTCTGGCCCATCAGGGTGAGATTAAAGAGGCGATTGAAGCCTACCAAGAGGCACTTGATCTGAATCCAGATATGGAGGATGCAAGCTTCAACAAATCTTTGCTTGAAGAGCAGCAGCAAGATAAAAACCAGCAATCTGACGAAAAAAACCAACAAAACGATCAGGACCAAAAACAAAACAACGATGACAATCAGGACCCATCTTCCGAGGATGGAGAATCGGGCCAACCACCATCGGATCAAAACTCAGAGGATGATCCACCAGCCGACTCAGAATCAGAATCAGAATCAGAATCAGAATCAGAATCAAATCCTGACGGAGAACAAAATTCTGACCAACAAAAACCGCAAGACGGTGAAAATGATACGCAGCCTGAAGATCAGGATAGCGAAACTGACAACGAGGAGGAGTCTGAAGCAGCTGACGCCTCAGTGCAAGACCAGCAGGATGAAGCTGCGCAAACAGAGCCGGAAACTCAAAGTGCCATGGCCAAATTGTCGGATCGAGAACAGCAGGAAATAGAACAACAGCTACGTAAAATTCCAGATACTCCCGGTGAGTTATTAAAACGGAAGTTTCGCTATCAATACGAACAAAGAGACGACAATCATTCGTCGCCACAAGATGAGGGACGCTGGTAGACATGAAGAACTTACTGATTTTTGTCTTACTAATTGGGCTTATGCCAACGATGGCCTGGGCCAAATTAGCGGCTAAAGTAGACCGTAACGACATTGGACTTGGCGAGACCATTACACTGTTATTGGTCAACGATGACAGCCAACTTTTTACCAGCCCCGAGCTTGATGTATTAGAGAAAGATTTTTCTATCCTCAATAACAGTAAAAGCAGTCAATACAGCTTGGTAAACGGTAAATCCTCATCATTAACTCGTTGGGAAATCATACTTTCGCCCAAGAGAACCGGCAATCTGCAAATACCCGCTATCGAAGTTGGTAGCGAAACAACCGCCCCAATAAACATCCGTGTTAATGAAGCACGTAAATCCAGTAACCACGACCCCGAAGATGTTGTCTTCATGGAAGCGGATGTCGACCGGGATAGTGCTTATACAGGCAGCCAGATTCTTTACAAACTGCGAATTTTTCATCGCGGCAATCTTGCCAGTGGTTCCTCTTTAAGCGAGCCGGCTCCTGATAACGCCAGCATACATAAAGTATTCGAAACGGAGTATATGCGTAAGATCAACGGCTTATCCTATCGTGTTGTTGAATATACTTACGCAATATTTCCAAGCCAACCAGGTCAACTAGAGATTCCGGCCGCGCTACTTAATGCGCAGGTTGTTGTTGATTCGAATCGATCAATGTTTGGCCGAACCCGCCGAGTCGTTCGTCGTTCGGATTCAATTTTGATCGATGTTAAACCACTCCCGCAACAGGCCGTTGCGGCAGACGCAGTGGCAACCGAAAAGCTTAGTCTTAGCGACAAATGGAGCAAACCCGGACGAACTCTGGAGGTCGGAGAATCGCTCACTCGCACAATTATCATCACTGCGGAAGGCTCTACCGTTGCACAATTGCCCCCATTATTTATGGCCGAAACAAAAGGGGTCAAGCTGTATCGCGACCAACCTCAGTTAGAGGAACACGATAGCAGTTACGGGCTCAGTGCTGAACGAATAGAAAGTATCGCTCTGGTTGCCACAGCACCCGGGGAAATTGAAATACCCGAAGTGACTGTCAACTGGTTCGATACCACCAATGGCCAACTACGACAGGAAATATTGCCACCTGTGACTCTGAGAGTTGTCGCTGCAGCTAGCACCTCCAATACATCCGCTGTTGGTAGTGCAAAGGACGGGAGTGTCGACACAACAGCTGTATCAAGCCAAGCGGCAGACCCAAAATGGCAGTGGATTGCCTTAGGCATGACTCTACTTTGGTTATTAACTCTGGCTAGTTGGTGGTTCGCCAAAAGACGTGCAGACAAGGCTGTCGGAATCGACCCGGAGCAATTCAATACATCAAAACAATCCACTGCGGCCGCGCTCAAAGTATTGAAGAAACGTACGGGAGGCAATGAGCCTGCGGAGTGTTATACCGCATTGATCGATTGGAGCAAATTACAGTGGCCGCAAGAGCGAATTAATAACCTGGTTGACCTGGCACCGCTCTGTTCTGAAGATGTTTGGCAGCAGGCGCTAGATGAACTCGAGGATGCACTCTATTCTCCCAATGCCAAACTGGCACCGTGGACTGGAAAAACACTACACGATGCGCTTATGCATATAGAGAACATGGACGTCGGGGCAAAAAACAGCGCGCTCAAGGAGCTGTATCCTGACTGAGGCGCTGGTACTTTACTGTGCCAGCGAATTCCACACAGAGACAGTTAATCCATTTTAAGACTCTTAAAAACAATTTCGTAAAGGTCTTTAGATAAACCAGGCTGTTTTTGTATGCCCTGCAGGACACCACGCATGGACGTCGCAGTATCTTCAGTATATTTTTCCCATCGTGTAAGTGGGGTCACTAATCTCGCAGCAATCATAGGGTTGCTTCCGTCGAGCTGAGTGACTATATTTCCAAGAAACTGGTGACCGCTGCCATCGGTCTTATGAAAGTTCATTGCATTCTGATTGGCAAACGCGCCAATTAGAGCACGCACCTTATTCGGATTATTTATATCAAACACCGCAGACTCCATCAGCCTCGATATATTCTCAAAACACTCAGCGGAAGGATCCGTGGCCTGCGCCTGCAGCCAAAGGTTAACTACCAGGGGTTCGTGTGACCACTTCTCATAAAATGAGTTCAAGGCCTGTGTTTTCCTTGAACGAAATTTATCGTCCTGGCTATGAGCCATAGCCAATAACGCGGCAAATTCATCAGTCATATTATTGGCGCAGGATAATTGGCCCTCAGCCAGACTGATAGCCTGTTCTTCTTCCAACGATACTAAATAGGACAGACACATATTACGCAAACTACGTTGGCCAATTTGCTCTGCGTTTGGCAGGTAACTTTCGTCACTGCTGAGTCGTTCATATACCGCTAATAAGCGCTCCTTCAATTGTCTCGCAACTGACGTTTGCGTAAACCTGCGGGCAGTATCGATGGCGAACACATCAATCTGTTCACTCAATTCTGACAGATAGGCTTGCGATGGCAACTGCAACATTAAGGCAACCATAGCCGGGTCAAGAGACTCGTCCATCAATAAACCATCGAATGCGTGTACCAATCTTTGGTCTAACTCAGGCGACTGTGCGGTCTGCACTGCAAGCACTTGTGACTGTAGAATTTCAACACAGAGTTGCTGACAGGCATCCCACCGATTAAAACCGTCGTTATCCCTGCTCATCAGGAACAATCTCTGTTCTGCCGTATACGGATAATGTAGTTTTACTGGAGCGGAAAAACCGCGCAATAGCGATGGCACAGGAAGCTCCATAACCTGCTCAAATACAAACTCTTGCTGACGCGCGGTGATTTCCAATACCATTTCTGTATTATCGTCTGTCTCTGTATCGGCCGTCATGCCCTGACACTGCAAGCGCATGGCACCTGCCTCACCAAACAAAGAGACTTTTATCGGAATCATGTAAGCTTCTTTTTCTGCCTGACCGGGCGATGGCGGACAATATTGCTCGAAGCGAAGGCGATAAGTATTATCAGTTTCGCTATATTCGCCAACAACATTCACTACAGGTGTGCCCGCCTGGGTATACCAATATTTGAATTGTGTTAAGTCTCTGCCACTTATATCTTCCATACAGGCAACAAAATCGTCACAGGTTACAGCCTGGCCATCAAATCGTTCAAAGTATAAATCGGTGGCCTGACGAAACTGTTCTGCACCTAAAAGTTGCTGCAGCATACGCACAACTTCAGCGCCTTTCTCATAAATGGTGAGTGTATAGAAATTAGAGATCTCCATATAGGATGCCGGTTGAACCGGATGGGCCATAGGTCCAGCATCTTCCGCGAACTGCGCGGTACGCAGCATTGATACCCCCTCTACCCGTTTGACCGTGCGGGAGCCAACATCGGCTGAAAATTCCTCATCGCGAAACACGGTAAAACCTTCTTTCAGACTAAGCTGAAACCAGTCACGACAAGTGACACGATTACCCGACCAGTTGTGAAAATATTCATGTGCCACAACGCCTTCAACACGTTGAAAACTGGCGTCGGTAGTGGTCTCAGGGCTAGCCAATACACAAGAGGTATTAAATATATTTAGCCCCTTGTTCTCCATCGCGCCCATATTGAAATCATCAACCGCGACAATCATATAGATATCCAGATCGTATTCACGACCGTAGACCTGTTCGTCCCAGGCCATTGAGCGCTGTAAGGATTCGATGGCATGGCCGCATTTTTCGACATCTTTATCTTCGACAAATACTTCTATTCGTACCTCACGGCCCGACATGGTGGTAAAAGTACCTTCAACCTTCTCCAGATCACCGGCTACAAGCGCAAATAAATACGCAGGTTTAGGAAACGGATCTTCCCATTTAACCCAGTGCCGACCACCTTCCAATACGCCGCTATCAATGGGGTTGCCGTTGGATAACAGTACCGGGTATTTGTCCGCTTGCGCCTCAACTGTGGTGGTAAAACGAGCCATTACATCGGGACGATCCAGATAATAAGTAATCTTCCGAAACCCCTCCGCCTCACACTGAGTGCAGTACATGGTATGGGATCGATACAAACCCTCTAAAGACGTATTATCCTGAGGTTTGATTTCGGTAGTGATTTCCAGCAGAAATTTCTCGGGCACAGACATGATAGTCAGCGCACTGGAATCAACTATATAGTCTTCTGCTGCAAGATCTTGTCCGTCTATAGCCAGCGAAAGTAATTTCAGCTGCTCGCCATCGAGGACTAAAGAATTGGACTCTGGCGCCAATGGGTTGCGTCTTATCTGCAATCGAGATTTAACAAGCGTTGCCTCATCGGCCAACATAAAATGTAAATCAACCGTATCGATCAGGTATTCAGGTGGCTGGTAATCTTTCAGGTAAATTGCTTTTGGTTGCGCGTCTTTCATTAAAAAGGCTCTCTAATCAGGCGGAAAATGCTACATGGTAAGCAGTGTATTTACGTATATTGATTACGCCAGTATCGAGGATCAAATACTGACCTTTGATACCTTCCAGTATGCCCTCGGCAAGCGGATTTTTATCTAAATTATGCGTACTGACCTTAAGCGGATAATTGTTCACGGGATAGTCAAAACTGAGAGCTTGTTGGTCTAGCAACTCAAAACACTCTTCGCCCTGCTGCCCCCTTAACTGGGCTAGTTCAAGGGCAATCTCGCCCCGCAGCTCAGACCATTTGGCCACAAGATCCTGTCGTTCATTGCCGCCTTTCAGCATTGCTCGCCAATTCGTTCTATCCGTCACATGCTTCTTAAGCACTACTTCCAGTAGACCCGACTGATAACGTGTTTTAACACGTGCTATGGGCAGAGCCTGAATCGCACCCTGATCCATCCAGCGGGTAGGAATTTGCGTGCCGCGTGTAATGCCCACTTTAATACCAGAAGAATTGGCCAGGTAAACGTAATGGTCTTGCATACACCAGGTCTCTCCCCACTCGGGCTCTCTGCATGTGCCTAAATGGTAGTGACATTTTTCAGGAGACATTATGCAAGTATCACATTGTGCCAGACGCCTGAAACATGGGTAACAATATCCCTGATTAAAGCTTTTTTTGGTGTCCCGCCCACAATGCGTACAGGAGATGTTGCCCAAATACTCCAGGCTGACAGGCTTGCCGATATATTGGTTTAAAGAGACAAGCTCATCGCCCAGAGGCAGTTGATAAGAAATAGGCGTGTCATGAGTGGTGACCATCTTACTGAGAAGACCGCTGGCTATTAGGGGCAAGGTATAAACTCCGGCTTAGTTGTCTGGTAAAATTAAAGGTTGAGGCTCGTCACATTGTTCGTCCTTCGCCTTACGGCCTTTATCGATATACCCCACCCTGTCCTGCGGTGCGAGGTGTTCGGCTTCGTAGGCGATAACCGCATCAATACATAAGGCTTTTTGTTCTGTGTCCAGTGCACGGCCGTCAGGCCATTTCCCCAGTTCCACAGCGCGTTTTAGATTTGCATGAATTTCCGGAGTAATCGATTGTAATAACTGTTCATAGTCCATCAGTGACGAGCTTCCTTATTAAAGCTAATAGAATAAATGAATTCCAGCAGAGCCAATACCAGGCCTGCAACTAAACCGGCAACATGCGCTGCATTGGCGATAGAACCCATTCCCAGCAACTCTAATACGCCGGTCATCGCGATAAACATAAAGCCTACCAGCGCATAAAACAGACTATCTGGCATATGCATGCCACGAGCGGGCAACAGTTTTTGGCTCAGCCAGATAAACCCGACCAAACCATATACCACGCCTGACAAACCACCAAACAAACCCGCACCGCCATAAAAGTACTGCCCAAGATTAGAACAAACCCCTGTGATTATCACGATACTGAGTAGGCTAAATCCACCCAGGGAAATCTCAATCCGTTTGCCTAATTCCCACATCCACAAAGTATTAAAGACTAGATGTAAAATACTGAAATGTAAAAAAATCGGACTTAACAGCCGCCACAGTTGTCCCGATGCCAAGGTCTCCTGCAGGCTAAGAGGAACCCACTCCCTACCCGATAATACCCATTCTTGAAACGCAAACAGTGCGATAACCGAATCTTCGGAAAACCACATCGCCGCGGTGACGGAAAAACACAGGACAATCACCACCAGCGTTACTGGCACCTTGCTCATCAATTGTAAAAACGTGGGCCTACTAGAAATGGATTTGGAACGTGTCTTTACAGGAGAGGCCTCTAGCACACCTTCCTGCAGACCATCATAGACATCACAGACATGCCGAGCGTCTGCCTCGCTTGCCACGTAGACAAGCTGGCGCCCTGCGCTTTCAACGATACGATGCGGCAAGCCCGACTGATAGAGATAACGGCTCAAAGCAGAAAGATCTAGCTCCAAGGGAACATCCATGGCGATAACAGAAGACATTAACCTTTACCCTGTAGGCTCTGTGAGACGGCCACTCCAGCCCAGTTTATCGCGACATGCGGCATAAAAATTATGTCCTATGGGATGAATCAACTTCAGACTGTGTGTGTTTTTACGGATAGTCACCACATCACCCGGGGCCGCATTCAAATGGATCTGTCCATCGCAACTGACATAGGGGTAACAGTCACCTATGATGATTTTAATCTCCGTATTGCCACCCACCACTATAGGTCTTGCACTGAGGGTATGCGGAAACATCGGCACCAGTACAATGGCATCAAGATCGGGGTGCATAATGGGACCTCCCCCGGACAATGAATACGCCGTTGATCCGGTCGGTGTCGATACAATCAAGCCATCAGAATCCTGACTGTAGACAAATAGGTCATTCATATATAGATCAAACGAAATCATTCGGGCAGAGCCGCCTGAATTGACTACCGCGTCATTCAACGCATGTGAATGCGCAACCGCTACGCCATCACGCTCAACTATCACATCCAGTAAAAAGCGTTCAGCAAGAGAATACTCACCATCGAGCACCTCGGAGACTTTAACCTCCATATCATCGGGCCGGATGTCAGTAAGAAAGCCCAACCGGCCCCGGTTAACGCCCAGCACCTGAACATCGTATTCCGCTAATGAGCGGGCAGCACCTAATAGACTTCCATCGCCACCGACGACAACCACTAAATCGCACTGTTCACCAATTTGACTGCGAGTGGCAATATTGCACTTCACAGAAGCCAAGGCCGTTGCGACCACATCTTCTACTAAGACAGGAATATCACGCGCCCTGGCGAGCTCAAGCAGGGCCACAACAGACTCAACCACCTGAACGTTACCCAGACGGCCAAGAATTCCAATATGTTTAAACGCGCTCATAGGCTGATCTATCAATAGTTTAAGCAGCCCGCATTATAGCTATTGGCGAGCTCGAATACACATAAAGCTAAGGCATTAATCCAAGCGCAGCATACTATCCATTCTTGCTTGCATACCTCTTAATCCCTGTAATCCTCCGGTATGCAACAAAACGATACGACTACCTCTGGCGAAATAACCCTGTTCTATTAACGACATCGCGGCGAAAAACAATTTCCCACTGTATACAGGTTCTAGTGGAATCCCCGTCTTTGAGACAAAATCCGTAATAAAAAACGCCAATTCACGGCTCAAGCGGCCATATCCTCCATGGTGGTAGTCATGCAGCAACTGCCAGTTGGCTACGTCCCTTCCAGCGATAAAATCTTGTATTTCAGCTGCCAGAGATACCGCGCCCTTAAGCACAGAGATACCGCTAATCCGCGCCGACTGACCAAGCCCAACAGCGAGCCCCGCCAGTGTGGCACCAGTACCGACCGGCAATAGCACTTCATCAAACGGCCCCTCATCGGCATCGGCCAGTAACTTACCAATATCCTCGCAGCCCTTGACGCCAAGACTGTTGGCTCCCCCTTCAGGAACCACATGCCAGCCACCGAAGCGGGACTGCAACACTCCTGAGTGATCTCTTTTAAGTTCCCTATACTCCGTTGGCCCAACAAAATGAAGTTGCATACCCCAATTTCGGCAATCTTGCAGTGTTGCCGTTAACTCACCATGATCATGTCCCCGAACGATGCCCATCGTAGGAACGTTTCGCTGTTTCCCTATCGCTGCTAGTGCGTGTAGATGGTTTGACCACATACCGCCAAAACTGGCTATCCCCTTGCATTCCAGGTGCGCCGCTTCAGCTAAATTGTGTTGCAATTTGAACCACTTATTACCTGAGATATACGTGTCTATCAGGTCCAGTCGCAATACAAACAGGGACACACCGGCCTGCCGACTGGCATCGGTTTCAAGAGATTGAAGGGCAATGCTCATATCCATAGAAAGACTTCGATTGATCAAAAAAACGCATATAAACACAGAAACGTCGCCAGTTTACACATTCATCTCATGCAAACGGATGAGAAAGCTGCAGTTTCTTGCCAAAGTGACAGAATTGTGAGGTTTGGCCCCGTAAACACGGGGTAGACTATACAAATAAGCCGATAAATTTGACAATATCCGGCTTCATTATTAAAAAAGACAACAAGATCAAGCTGTCACTGATAGCTTGAGCAAAACAAAGTATTTTAACAAGGAGCACCACTATGGCTAAAGCGGCTGATTATTCTCTGGGACCATCCACCTTTCCACGCGGTTGGTTTATTGTTGCTGAAAGTTCAGAACTGGATAAAGGCCCAATGGCGGTCCGATTTTTCGGCCAGGATTACGCACTTTATCGCGGAGAAAGCGGCACAGCCATTATGCTTGATGCCTATTGTCCTCATATGGGAACCCACCTCACTGCCGGTGGGAGCGCCATGATTGTACAAAACGGCGAACAAATTGAAGGCGACTCCATTCGCTGCCCTTATCACGGCTGGCGTTTTGCACCTGATGGCAGTTGCGATGATATTCCCTATCATGAGGGGCCGGCACCCCGTTCGGCCAAGATGAACGCATATCCGCTAAAGGAAGTTATGGGCTGTGTTATGACATGGCACGACCCCGAAGGCGGAGAACCCGATTATGACGCGCCATTTCTGGCCGAGTGGGACGACCCTTCATGGGTGCGCTGGGAACTCGATCATTTAGGTGAGCTGGATATGCACCCGCAAGAGGTGCTTGACAACATGGCCGATGCGCAGCACCTCGGACCGACCCATGGCGCGCCCTGTGAGTATTTCGAGAACGAGTTCAAGGACCACATTGTAATCCAGCGCCAGGGCGGCTTTCACAAGGTGTACGCCGCCATGTTAACCACCATCACTTGGTATACAGGGCCCGGTATCCTATTGTCGAAGCAATTGTTCGGCGAAACACTGGTTTACGAACTTATCGCCAACACTCCAGTCGACGATGGCCGCATCAAAGTCTGGCATGCCACTATTTACAAATCAGGCAACGAAGTGGCCAATGATGAAGATAAAGCGATTGCAAAAGAAGTTCAGGCAGGCGCGCTGGCCGCTTTTGCCGCAGATTTTGATATTTGGCGATCTAAAAAGCCGGCTCTGCGTGTTTTGCAATTACCCAAGGACGGCCCATTCAACAAGGTTCGCAAGTGGTACGGCCAGTTTTATGACTTGCGCGCAAATGCCGCCAACTATTATTCCGAACTGAATGGCTTGCATCACATTACTGATTTCGCAACGCCCGATGAAAGCACTAAAGAGCTGGAAGACGGTTTGTTTGAATAGCATCTAGCGCAACAAAAAAGGGGAGGCATTGTGCCTCCCCTTTTTTTCGCAAATTTACGCTACAGCTCCTCTGGCAATTCAGGCGCCCAGGGCGAACCGTTAACGTGACTTCCGCCGTCAACAAAGAGCGTATTACCGGTGACATAGCGCGATTCTTCAGTACTCAGAAACAAAGCCACCGGTGCGATATCCAGTTCGGGATCACCAAAATACTTCATCGGTATGGCATTTTTTAATGCTTTAACGTTGTCCGGTGCTGCTGCTTCAAATTTACTCAGCGCCTCTGTTTTGGCCGCAGGGCAAATCACGTTACAGTTAATCCCTTTGCTGGCCCACTCCACCGCAGCCGTTCGCGTAATAGCGCGCAAGGCTTCTTTTGCCATGTTGTAGTGCATGCTATACATATGCGCATTCACGCCATTGAGCGAACACATGTTGACCACACGGCCGTAGGCCTGCTCTTTCATATAAGGGTAACAGGCCTGCATTGCCCAGAAGGCACCCATGGTGCCAACCTCGAAAGCGCTTTGTAGCGTGGTATCATCGAACCATTCAACTCGCGCTAATGGTGCTCTACTCGACCAGGCATTGTTGATAAGGATATCTACCCTGCCCCAAGTCTCTATGGTTTGGCTCACCATCGACAATACCTGATCCTTGTTTCCTACATCTACCTGCACAAATAGTGCCTGACCACCCTCTTGCTCTATCTCGGATGCCGTTTGTTGACCGGACTCGGCGTTATATTCTGCTACGGTAACGCGTGCACCTTCACGGGCGAAAACTTTTGCAATACCCTTGCCGATACCCGCCCCGGCACCGGTCACTATGGCTACTTTGCCTTCAAGCTTACCCATGTCTTATTCCTCCAGGCCAAACGCGGGCCAACTGCCGTGCACATAGGTTTGGCAATTTCCATAACCTATGCCTCCACCTAGCGGGTCTTCAATGCGAATCATGCAATCGCGAAATTGAGAATAGCGTTCAATCACTGGCGGTTCAGAGGCGTCGGCAACATAGTCACCATCAACAAACTCCTGTCCGCGCCAGCTGCCATGGTATTTACCATCGCCACCGTGATAATGCCCCGCCCCAAGATAAAAACCAGTCTCCGATAACTTAGTGAAGGGCATCAGTCTCTGACTACCATCGTCCATGGTGAAGACAAATTCACCTCCCTGCAGGCGTTTTGTTAATGGGTCGAACTCAAGCCTGGGTTCAAGTTCAATGACAGTTTGAGTTTTTCCGGCCTCGTTCTCCAGACCACCCTGAATTTTTTTGTGCATAAAGCCTGGGCCAGAAAACTGCAGAAAATAATGGTGAAATGCGTAACGCGAGCCGTCTTCACGCTGAAACAACATCGGATTCCAGATCGCCAACGCCTGGGGTATGAGTTGCTGATAGTCAGGTTCCATATCAACCAGTGGTATACCCACCTGCGGACGTACTCCCCAGGATTTGTCCCGCGTTGAAACCCAATTATCTTCATCAATAACGGTTCTCTCGCCATCTATCTCTAACCATCCGCTGACCACGCCAGTCTGGTGGTAACGCAATTGATCGGTTGCCTTGCGATAACCATGCATATCACGGCGATCCTCTCGCTCCTCCATGACACAAGGCACTACTGAAGAGAATACAATATCAAACGCAATCGGCTGTTCATCGTTGGCATCCAAACTGATACGGATACGATGCAGTGGTTCGAGTATCTGGTAGCGAATCGGCCCCGTGTTTACCGTATTGGGGTCCGCATTTAATGAGCGACTGGCTCTCACCACCCATTGCTCTTTGCCACGGCAAATACCGGCGTAAGCATCAACCACATTGCGATTGGTATATTTACCAAAACCGAAAGCTATCTGTAGCGAGCCATCTTTGGCCGCTGCCATACCACATACCTTTTCCGCCCAGGCGGGGTCGCTCTGGCCCACACTGGCAAAAGTCTCTACTACCTGGTGATTGAATTCTTCATCTGCGGGCAGTAATGCACCGATTGATCCTGACATGGAGGCCTCTCTGAATGTGTGAAGATACAGCTAATATATTACACCTGTCTGGCAGCAGTACTTATACAATGCAGTAACCTGATTGCCAAAAACTGCGTAGTCACCTAGTCTGTATGCAATAACATGCAAAGGGGAAATATATGCCCGTTAGCCGAGAATTTGGTCAGAATATTGATACCGTATTCGAACTACTAACCGACCCGCAGTTTCTGGTAGACCGTTGTCTCGCTCTGGGGGAGCTGAGTGCCGAATGTGAAATATTCGAAGATGGTGATCACATACTGGTAGAACTTACCCGAGAAGTGACCCGTGATTTACCTTCATTCCTGGCGCGAATATTTGACCCGGTTCAAACCATGTCGATGAAAGAGACCTGGTCACCAGATGGCGATGGCTGGTCGGGACATTGGACAGTTATTATAGAGGGCCAGCCAGTCAGCATTAATGCAGACTTTTCACTCAAACCCGCAGCCAATGGTTGTATTTATACGGTAAGCCACAAAGCAAAAGCAAAAATACCTTTAATTGGCGGAAAACTGGAGAAGTTTATTCAAGGGCAATCTATCGAAGGTGCCGAAGCCGAACTATCTTATTTGAAAGAACATCTGGATCAGTAGAACACAATTAAAACAGCCCTGAGGAAACAAGTTCATCAGGGCTATATCACTCGAGTCATTTAAAACACCTTAAAGTCTAAACAGACCTTTCATGTCCTTCCCAATACGTCGCCTTAAGCGTCTTTTTATCGGGTTTGCCAACTGCCGTCATCGGTATACCTTCAACAATGTCAATAGACTTGGGAGCCTGTACCGAACCTTTGGCTTCTTTCACCATATCGACGATTTGCTCTCGAAGAGCTCCGCTGTCTTCTGAACCGGGTTTTAATACCACTACCGCCTTGACGGATTCTCCCCAGCGCTCATCAGGTACGCCGACCACAGCGACTTGTGCCACATCTTGATGACTGGCGATAACATCTTCAATTTCTCTAGGAAATACATTAAAACCACCGGTAACGATCATGTCCTTCTTGCGATCTACGATAAACAGGAAACCGTCATCGTCAAAGCGACCTATATCTCCAGTATGCAACCAACCACCCGACATAACTTCGGCAGTTTGCTCTGGCAAATTATTGTAGCCTTGCATTACCAGCGGCGCACGTACGCAGATTTCACCGGGTTCACCTTTGGCAACTGGCTGATCATCATCATCCAGTAGCTGCAGATTTACCCAAGGGGCTGGCCTGCCACAAGACATAAACCGCTCGGGGTGAGCCAGGTCATGATCGGCCTTTTTCATATTCGCCAATACCATCGGCGCTTCGTTCTGGCCGTAGAACTGATAGAAAATCTGTCCCCATTTTTCAAGCCCCTGCTTCAAACGTGAAGGGCTCATTGGTGAGGCGCCATAGAATATTGTCTGCATGCTCGACATATCAGCGGTTGCAGCTCTTGGCGAATCCATCAACCAGTAGAGCATGACAGGCACTAACATGGTGGCAGTAATTTTGTGCTCTTCGACTGCGTCAAAAAACTCATCAGGACCAAAGCCCTGCATCACATAAAAAGCACCGCCCTTCTGCAATACGGGGATAAAGAACGCCGCAGCGGCATGAGACAATGGCGTGGGAATTAACATTCGCAGCTCTTCAGGAAACTCCCATTCGGCCATTTGGATCATGCTCATATAGGCCGTGGACGCGTAACTCTGTAATACGCCCTTGGGTTTACCCGTAGTGCCGCCGGTATAACCCAGAGAACTGATATCCGAGGGTTTAACATCTGGAGCGACTAATTCCTGCGGCTCGAAGGTCGCAGCCAAAGCCAGATAATCTTCGCCTACCTGCGTCTCGCCAAAGGCTAACAGATTTTTTAGACATGGGACTTTTTCCATCAACTCGGTGGCCCGCTGTTCAAAAACGCTAGGGTCAAACACCAGTGTGTCTATGCCAGCGTCTTCGAGCACATAGGCATGATCATCCAGGGATCCCATTGGATGCAGTGGTGTGCCACAACAGCCCGTTATTTGCATAGCCGCGATATTGGATAACACTTCAGGCCTATTAGCAGAAATAACCGCCACACGTGAGCCGATACCGAGGCCCTTTGACTGTAGTGCCTGCACCATTTGGCTGGTCGATTTACGTACATCCGCGTAAGTGGCGACACTGTCACCCAAATACAGACAGGGTCTATCATCGTAACGGTTAAGTCCGTCGATTAATAAATGGGGCATTAAAGGTTGATGATAAATTGGGTCACTCATAGTTCGTCACGTCCGCTTATTCAAGGTTAGTCTACTTATTACAATCGCCCGATATAATGCAACAAGCGGCACGAAAAAGTGGTTAACATCCAGTTATGTGAACCATTATTGGATTAAAACTTACCTGATGTTAACTTTTCCGTACTTATAAATGGATAAGCTTAGGCCTGTAGCCTCAGGAGAAGCCGAAATGGATACAAATAATATAGCCTATGCCATGCCGGTCGCGTGAACATGTCGCTTAATGCTAACTGGGCACATCACTACGCCACCATCAATGGCATAGAAACCCATTATGTCGAACAAGGACAGGGAATCCCTATCGTCCTCTGTCACGGTTTTCCTCATTGCTGGTTTAGCTGGCACAGACAGATACCGGCGCTTGCAGCAGCTGGCTACCGTGTCATCGCTGTAGATATGCGTGGTATGGGGCGTACCGAGGCACCCGCTGATGCTACGGCCTACGGGGTCGACAGTATCACAGCGGATCTAGTCGGATTACTGGATCATTTACAGATCGATTCGGCTGTTTTTGCCGGGCTCGATTTTGGCGCATTTGCCATTTATGACCTCGCCATGCAACACCCTGAGCGGGTTAAAGCCGTCATTGGTCTGGAAAACCCCGCAGCCCCACATAACCCAGATGTTCCGCCATTGACCGAATACGCCGAGATGGCAAAAGAGCACTTTCTTCATATTGAATATTTTCGCCTGCCCGGCCGAGCCGATAAAGAATTGAATGCTGAGCCGAGGAAATTTTTACGCAAGGTCTACTGGACACTGAGCGGTGAAGGTGATTATTTTGCCACTTGGCAGCATCCGCCCGAAGCCAGTTATATCGACGCGATGGAAGAACCGCCACCGCTTCCCTGGCCCTGGTTAAACGAATTGGAACTGGAGGTATTTGTTAACGAGTACAGCCGAAACGGATTTACCGGTGGGCTTAACTGGTACCGTTCAATGGATCTGAAGTGGACACAGCGTAAACCGTTCGAGGGTATTCAAAGTCAGGTGCCTGCTTACTTTATAGGCAGCGAGAACGACGTCGACCTTGAGGGCTTTCATGGCGATGACCCGATAAGCCTAATGCGAAACCAGTTCCCCCTTTTACGCGAGGTCAATATGATTCCTGGAGCTGGACACATGGTACAACTAGAATGTCCGGACCAAGTAAATGCGTTTTTAATACAATATCTGAAAGACATTACTGCTGACTAGTGTGACAAACATTGTAGTACCCCGTCATCCCATCATCAGACAGACCTAACTATCTCTTTTGGCTCATACGGTGATTTTCATAAAATTCGATAATTAATGGATCGCCGTCTCGCTGAAGATATGCTGCGGCAAGCCCCTTGGCCAAGCGCTTTTGCCAGATCGAGATATATCCTAATGCCTCAGCTTCCCCAACGCTGGACTCAAGGTCCTCTACGATATAGCGCAAATGATGCATACCTTCGAGGCCCTCATCGATAAACTCTTTATGGGGGCATTCACCTGACAGCCACTCGATAAGTTCAATTTCCACATTACCGCTTTTTCCAAAGGCCAGTTTTAACTCACTCTCCTCTTCTTTTCCGCGGTAGCTCCAGCTCATTGAGCCCGGCTCCATAATCGAAAAAGGACCAAACAGAGGTTCATAAAGACGGATTGCCGCGTCGAGGTCTTTTACGACAAAACCTATCTGATCCAAGGGAGGCAACGAAAGTGTCTCTTGCGCTTTAGCATTCATAAAAGCAAAACCTTATGCAACTCGCAAAGCCCGCCAGCATGTCAAAACAGCCAGAGTTTTGCGAGGCCTATTAAAACCTATGCACACTACTTAGCTTTCTGTGCTTTTTCCATGGCGGAACGCAGACGCGATGCAGAACGACTGGCCCAACGTCTCACATCAGACCAGACAGTGACTGAGTTGGAGGGCATGCTAAAACGGTCAATAGTGCCTCCGCCAGGCGGTTCAATTTTACGTCTCTCCTCAACGTAAGCAATAACCTGACCCGTCTGTGAATCCAAAATTTCAATAACCAGGGTGACGGTAGCCACAGAACTCAGATAGATATCACTTCTACCCACGGTTTCAGGGGGTACGTGTGACACTATATCTAGCACTGATCCCTCGAGTAGCAGCGTATTCGGACCCGCTTCAGTAACAACATCGTACTTTTTACTCTTCGACAGTTCCTTAACAAAAGCCTCGCCAACTACAGTTTTAAATTTTTCCTGATCCTCAGATAATATACCGTATTCATTTTTACTACTGTGATTATAGGAGGAAGTGCGGTATTTCTTCGCCGGGCCTACATCGCGAAACTCGAAAGTCGACTCGCCAAGAAAAATTTTGTTATATTTGGCAAAGTCCACAGAAGGGTTAACCCATATTTCCTTGAAACTGGATTTCCCCTTAACCAGCTCGCCGTCAGCTTTTGCCGCTGCCACTGCTTCGCTGACATTTTCATCCGCCTGTGCCTGTGCCCCAGTGATGCTCAGCAGAGAACTGAGGGCTAATGCGATTATGTATTTCATTGTTTAATGTCCTCTCTTTGTGATGCCACTTAAGTGATTATAGAACAGCATCGCAAGGCATGGTAGTGCGCCTCACCCAATCAATATTAGACTGGCAGAAATTCAACACATATAAGCTTATTAGGGTACAGCGCTGAACAGCGAGCCCATTGCTGCCGCTGGTGTCCTGATACCAGCTGCCACAGCATCCGGTTCATCAGCAAACACCGCGCGTTCTCGGCAACCCTTTAGATTGTAAACCGGTACTACTGGTACATTCGTGTGTATTATTCTTGGCTTTCCCGGTTTTCAAACACATGTTTACGGCTGCTTACGCAACCAGTTCATTTGTGCCAGCAGCGACAGAGTAAATATTACCAGAATCACCAGGAAGGTTTTTTGCAAAAGCGGATCTTCGAGCGAGCCAACCATTGGAGCTTCAGCCGGAAAGCGTGTCAGTATTTCGGTGGCTGTAGGAAGAGCATGAAAAAGTACTGTTGCCGAGAAACACAGGGCTACAATATACTTCTTGTAGCCTCCCAAAAACGTAGTAGTACTGGCAATCACTCCGACTACAACAGCGGCAATGGTGAGGGCGGCCAAAAAATGTGCTGCATTGGGTTCCCCGTGTTTGTAGATACCCAAAGCGGTTGCCGCGGTCACAACGGTGGCAACAAGGTAGATTTGACCCAGCCTGTTTTCAAGTGTGATCTGCTTGTCTCGCCAGAGCAGGTATATAACGCCAAGTACAGCCCCGCCGCCAACGATCGTATGAAAGATTCCCAATAAACTTAACGGCATACCGCCTCCTTTCCTGTGAATGATTAATGGTTCTACCAGTGCAAGGAAGGATGATAGTCTGTTTATGTATTGCGCGCAATCTAATTGATCGTAATCTACATAACACCCCGCGGGCAAATTGAGAGGGAAGTTTAGAAACAACAAACAAAAAAAGGCCACCCCAGAGGGGTAGCCTTTTGTTGTATTGGCGGACCGGACGGGACTCGAACCCGCGACCTCCGGCGTGACAGGCCGGCATTCTAACCAACTGAACTACCGGTCCGCTGTATCCTCTTGCGAGAATTTGGTGGGTGATGACGGGATCGAACCGCCGACCCTCTGCTTGTAAGGCAGATGCTC